>NZ_VLKT01000026.1 GCF_007830515.1 Mesorhizobium tianshanense | reverse complement strand
CTAGCTCGCTTAGCTCGGCCGATGCCCTAGCTATAGCTAGTCTAATCTAAGCTTGGCGCGGACGATCGACCTGAGCAAACGGAGCCGCCGATGGACGCAACTGCTTCCCGGACGGTGGTGGCGGCTTTGCAGGGCGACGGATTGGGCACTTACAGATTGTCCGGAGAACCCCTGCAAAACGATTCTTATGCCCACGATCGGCGACGACACTTGCATTCCGCTTCGTAAAGGTATAAACGTTCCTACCATTGTGGTCGCTCTGGGTTTCATTCTGGGAACCCTCAACGGACCACGGCAGCGATGATAGGGACTGCTTCATGGACCTGCCTGAAAGGCTTGGCGAAATCGCCCTCAATTCGAAAAGGGTAGCCTTTCGCAATGCTAATATCGTTCGTGAACACGATGTTCTATGCGGAGATATTGTAATTGAAGGTGGGACAATCGGCGAGATCGGGAGTGCAACTTCGCGCGATGAGAGATCAATTGATTTCCAAGGGGACCTTCTAATCCCCGGTCTGATCGATTTACACACAGACAATGTCGAGCATCACTTTTTCCCACGCCCGAACGTATACTGGCCATCAGCACTGTCCGCAGTCCTTGCACATGACTGGCAGACACTTGGAGCCGGAGTTACCACGGTATTAGATGCCTTATCGCTGGGTGACTACAGCAGCTCTGGGAATCGCGCGACTGTCCTGAGGTCGGCGATTGATACGATAACCTATGCGCGCTCTTCGGGCTTGCTTCGGGTAGACCACTTTTTTCATTTCCGTTGTGAGCTCTCGGACCCGCATCTGATCGAAATTATCCAGCCTTACTTGCATCATCCGATCCTGCGGCTTTTCAGCGTTATGGACCACACACCCGGGCAACGACAATGGCGGGATCTGTCCATATTCCGGAACTACAGACGTGAGAAAAAGGGTATTGTCTGGACAGATAAGGAATTCGAAATCTATCTCGAACGTTGCCGCCAAACGCAGAGGGAGTGTGTACCAGGATTTCGCAAGGCAATTCACGAGGCCGCAGTCGCGCGAAGTCTCCCGATTGCAAGTCATGACGATACAACGCTCGCCGACGTAGAACAGTCACTCGGCGATGGAGTATCAATCAGTGAGTTTCCGACCACGATGGAGGCGGCGCGCAGGGCACGCGAACTAGGCATGCGCATCGTGATGGGTTCGCCTAATATTGTTCTGGGCGGCTCACATTCCGGCAACGTCAGCGCTGCACATCTTGCTGACGAAGGACTATTGGACATTTTAACTTCGGATTATGTTCCCTCGAGTCTGCTTCAAGCGCCATTTGTTCTTGCTGAGCGGGGCGTCCTTCTTCACGACGCTATCGCTATGGTCACAGCACGGCCCGCCGATGCGCTTCGGTTCACCGATCGCGGTCGAATTTCGCCAGGTCTTCGTGCCGATCTACTGCGAGTGAAACTTGTTGACGGTGTCCCGGTCATCCGGGGCATTTGGGTTGCTGGACAGCAATACCTTTAATCAGGGCAGCGTGATTCACGCGAAAAGAGCGAGGATTTCGGACTCACTATGCAGAATATCTCCGGGGAGGCGACACAACAAGAGCGGTCCAGTTGGATGGGCGTTCTCGCGCGGTCAAGGCGACAGGACATTGAAGATTTCTGGACCGAGCATGGCGATTACTTCGCGGTCGAGTGGCTCCGCAAGCCGCACACCGGTCTCGTGATGGTACGCGGCCGTGCCGGGGGTACCGGCAATCCGTTCAATCTCGGCGAAATGACTGTGACCCGTTGCGCTGTGCGGCTCGCAAACGGGATAGTAGGCCATGGCTATGTTCAGGGTCGCGATCGTCGGCATGCGGAATTTGCTGCCATTCTGGACGCACTCTTACAGCAGAGTGATTGCCGCAAGGATTTATTGGTCCGGGTGATAGAACCCTTGCGAGCAAGGCAAGCAGAACTACGTGTTGAGGGAAGCCGTAAGGCGGCGTCGACCAAGGTCGAATTCTTCACCCTGGTTCGGGGGGAGAACGCGGTATGAAACGCGACCTTGCAGCACCGGAGCTTCGGCCCGCCTTCGCCGATCCGGTATTCGACACTCAGGCCGTATTCCGGACGTTAATGTCGGCAGTAGCCTATCCGGGGCGGATTTTTCCGCTTGATCGGTCGGTGTCTGCACCCCACCCGCTGGACGTGGCAGCAACAGCGCTGTGTCTGACCCTCGCGGATTTCGAGACACCGATATGGCTGGATGGACGAGCCTCGTCGGATGAGGCGCGTTCCTACCTGCGGTTTCATTGCGAAGCGCCGCAGACGACAGACAAGAAGTCTGCACGTTTTGCCCTGATCGCCGATCCGTCATCTATGCCTCATCTGATGGACTTTCACCCAGGTGATGTGGAATTTCCCGACCGCTCCACGACACTGATCGTACAGGTGCCATCGCTGACTGAAGGCCCTACGGCCTCATGGTTTGGACCAGGAATCAATCAGGTGATTAAGCCAGGTATCGCAGGCTTGCCGGACTGGTTCTGGCCGGAATGGAACCTCTGTAGTGAGATCTATCCAATGGGCGTGGACGTGTTTTTCATCTCGGGCGACATGCTCGTCGGCCTGCCGCGTGCAGTTAGGGTGGAAGTGTAGATGGCCTATGTCGCTGTAAAGGGTGGCGAACGGGCCATCATCAATTCCCACAGGCTCATTGCTGAAGAGCGCCGTGGCAATCCCGACCTAGCGGAATTGACCATAAGCCAAATCAGCGAACAGCTTGGTCTGTCCGTTGATCGCGTGATGAACGAGGGCTCGATTTATGATCGCGACCTAGCTGCGCTGGCACTCAAACAAGCGCAGGGCGATGCGGTCGAAGCAATCTTCCTCTTGCGCGCCTATCGCACGACTCTTCCGCGTATCGCAGTCTCTAAACCAATCGACACAACGAGGATGACCGTTCGCCGCCGTATCTCGGCGACATTCAAAGACATCCCCGGCGGACAGGTGCTTGGACCGACCTACGACTACACCCATCGACTGCTGGATTTCGCGCTCGCAGCGGAATGCGGAATCGGAAAGCCCGAAGCAGAGCTCGCTGATGAGCCGCTCGATTCCGTCATTCCCCGCGTCATCGATCTGTTCGATGGCGAGGGTCTGATCGAAGCGGATATCTCCGAAAATGACGAGGAGGTTTTCGATCTGACGCGCGAGCCGATGAGCCTCCCTGCCGGGCGCGACCAGCGTCTCCAAAACCTTGCACGGGGCGATGAAGGCTTCGTGCTTGGGCTCGCATATTCGACCGCTCGCGGATACGGCGGCGCCCATCCCTTTGTTGGCGAGTTGCGCCTCGGTGAGGTTATCATCGAGATCGTGCCGGAAGACCTTGGGTTTCCGATCGAAATCGCTGAAGTTACCATCACCGAATGCCAGATGATAAACCAGTTCCGAGGCACCGCTGAACAGCCTCCACAGTTCACGCGGGGCTATGGACTGACTTTCGGCCATTGCGAGCGCAAAGCTATGTCGATGGCGCTGGTCGATCGCGCATTGAGGGCGCGTGAGCTGGGCGAGGATGTCCGATATCCAGCTCAGGACGAGGGATTCGTCCTTCCCCATACCGATAGTGTCGAGGCGAATGGCTTCGTCACCCATTTCAAGCTGCCGCACTATGTCGATTTCCAAGCCGAGCTCCAGCTCGTGCGTCAGTTGCGCGAGCAGCGTGAAGCAGATCAGGCAAAGGAGGCCGCGGAGTAATGTCCGGTCCTGGAAACAAACAGTGCGACACCGGCGATGGTTACAGCTTCGCCTATCTCGACGAACAAACCAAACGGATGATACGGCGCACTCTCCTAAAGGCTTTGTCGATCCCCGGCTATCAGGTGCCCTTTGGCGGACGCGAGATGCCGCTCGCTTACGGTTGGGGAACCGGCGGGATTCAGGTCACGGCCAGCATCATCGGGCCCGACGATAGGCTGAAGGTCATAGACCAAGGCGCCGACGATACCACCAATGCCGTTTCGATCCGCCGCTTCTTTGAGATCGTATCGAACGTCGCTACGACCGAACAAACCGCAGAAGCGACCATCATTCAGACACGGCACCGAATCCCTGAAGCGCCTCTCCAAGAAGGTCAGATTCTCGTCTATCAGGTTCCCCAGCCCGATCCCCTGCACAAGATCGATCCGCGCGAGAATGAAACTCGTAAGATGCACGCCTATGCAGAGTACGGCGCCATGCAGGTGACCCTTTATGAGGACATCGCCCGCTTCGGACGTATCGCCCGGACGTACGACTACCCCGCCATGGTCAATGCCAGGCATCTGATGTCACCAAGCCCGATTCCGAAGTTCGATAATCCTAAGATGGAAAACAATCCGGCGATCCAGCTGTTTGGAGCCGGGCGCGAAAAGCGCATCTATGCGGTGCCGCCCTACACATCCGTGCGCAGTCTTGATTTCGATGACCATCCCTTCGAGGTCCAGACCTGGAAAGGTTGCTGTGCCCTTTGTAGCTCGACCGTTTCCTACCTCGACGAGGTGGTCACCGACGATCGCGGAGGACGCATGTTTGTTTGTTCAGACACTGACTATTGCAACAAGCGCCAAGCGGACCGGGCGCTGACGACTGAAACCGGTGGGATTGTGGCTCCCGATGAGGGAGCCAAGCTATGAGCGCCGTTCGCAAACTCCAACAAAGGCCGGTGCTTCTGGAAGTTTCTGGAGTGTCTAAATCCTATGGTGGCCAGGTCGGCTGCCTCGACGTTTCCTTTTCCATTCGCCCGGGCGAAGTGCTGGGCATCGTGGGTGAAAGCGGTTCAGGGAAGTCAACGCTACTCGCATGCCTTTCAGGACGTCTTCAGCCCGACACCGGCTCCATCATCTACGACATGAAGGATCGCGGTCCTGTCGACATGCTGTTGCTGTCCGAACCCGAGCGGCGGCGCCTTGCGCGCACTGATTGGGGGATCGTCCACCAAAACCCGCGTGATGGGTTGCGTATGGATGTGAGCGCCGGTGGCAATGTCGGGGAACGTCCAATGGCCATCGGCGCACGCCACTACGGCAACATCCGTGCAGAGGCACAGGACTGGTTGCAGAAGGTTGAGATCGACCTCACACGCACTGACGACAAGCCCAGAACCTTCTCAGGCGGAATGCAGCAGCGACTTCAGATAGCCCGCAATCTTGTGACCAAACCCAGACTCGTCTTTATGGACGAGCCGACCGGTGGGCTCGACGTCTCGGTACAGGCGCGGCTTCTCGACCTGCTACGCGGCCTTGTACGCGAACTGGGCATCGCTGCCATTATCGTCACCCACGATCTTGCCGTGGTGCGCTTGCTCGCCGATCGCCTGATGGTCATGCAGCGCGGCCGCGTCATCGAGGAAGGCCTGACTGATCAGGTGCTCGACGATCCCCATCACCCCTATACGCAACTGCTAGTCTCGTCGATCCTTCAGGTCTGAGCGGCGGGAAGGAGACTTTCATCATGACCATCATCCGTCTTCACGCCAGAGGCCTCTCCAAGACATTCACGCTGCATACGCAAGGTGGAACAACGCTGCCAGTTTTCGAGGACATCGATCTGCAAGTTCGATCCGGAGAGTGCGTTTGCCTGCACGGTCCGTCTGGTGCCGGAAAGTCGACGTTGCTGCGCTCACTTTATGCGAATTACAAGCCGCAGTCTGGCTCTGTCATGGTGCAACATGACGGAGAAATAGTTGATATCACTGCAGCCGAACCATGGAAGGTCGTCGAGATCCGACGCTTCACTATTGGCTATGTCAGTCAGTTCCTGCGCGTCATTCCCCGCGTGCCAGTCCTCGATGTCGTCGCAGAGCCAGCGATAACCAACGGACGATCGGTTGAAGAGGCCCATGCCGCGGCGCGCACGCTGCTTACTCGCCTACGCATTCCCGAACGCCTCTGGTCTCTCGCACCAGCAACATTTTCAGGGGGCGAACAACAGCGCGTCAACATCGCGCGTAGCTTTATTGTCGCCTATCCAATTCTTCTTCTTGATGAGCCGACAGCCTCACTCGACGCCGAAAATCGGAAGACGGTGATTGAATTGATTTGCGAGGCGAAGGTACGTGGCGCCGCAGTTGTAGGTATTTTCCATGATGCCGAGGTTCGCGACGCAGTTGCCGATCGCTTGTTCGAGATCCGGTCTACGCACAGGGAACCCACCGAAATCCCTTGCAAGCCGGTGCCGGACTTACCCACGATTGAGGCGGTTGCGTGAATTCCGACCTATCGTCAGGCATAAGGTATGCCATCTACTATACGCCGCCGGAAAACCACGCGTTGACGCGTGCGGCCGCCGCATGGCTGGGGCGGAACGCTTTCTCCGAGGCGAGTGTGGCCCAGACCACCGTCGGCACAAGTGACTTTGCCCTGACAGCAGAGCCGCGTCGGTACGGATTTCATGCTACCATCAAGGCTCCCTTCCGTCTGAAAGCAGCGTATGAAGTTACTGACCTCGACCAGGCAATTGAGAGACTGGTCTGCACTTCGGCTCCATGCCCGATCGGCCCGCTTCGCATCAGTACACTGGGCGATTTCTTCGCACTTGTTCCATCAAGCCCCACCCCTGCGCTTGGCGAGTTGGCAGCACGAGTTGTGGTGGAGATGGATCGATTTCGGGCACCGATGGAAGAAGAGGAGCGACAACGCCGGCTGAGGACTTCTCTCGATGAGGTGGAGGCTGCGAACATGGCACAATGGGGATACCCCTACGTCTTGGAACGCTTTCGCTTCCATATGACTCTGACTGGTCCAGTGCGGCCTGAATTTCAAGAAGCCGTTTGGAAGCGTCTTACTGATACGTTCGCTCCTCTGCTCGATGAGGACTTCCGGCTCGATGCACTCTCGTTGTTTTCACAGGAAAGTCCTAAGGCCGACTTCGTTGTTCGATCCCGTTTCTTGCTCCAGGCCAAGGCGAGGAAGGTAATGGCATGATCGTCGGGGTAGGAATCACCGGTAGGATGGTGCTAATCGTTGGCCCGAGCGGTTCTGGCAAGGATACATTGCTTGACTATGCTCGGGAGCGGCTGCGACTTCATCCTGGCTTCAGGTTTGTCCGACGGATCATCACCCGGCCCGCCTCTCCGGGCGAAGACCACGAATCCGTTTCCGAGCATGAGTTTCAACGCCTAGTCTCACATAACGCATTCTCCTTGAATTGGACTGCGCACGGTCTTTCTTACGGCCTGCCAGCCGCCGTTGATCAATGGCTAGCAGACGGGACGGTCGTGATTGCGAATGGCTCGCGCGAGGTGCTGCCTCAAGCAAGATTGCGGTTCCCTCGCCTGCAAATCGTCAACATCACTGCACCGTCCGAATTACTTCAGCGGCGTCTAGCCGAGCGAGGCAGAGAGACGGGAAAGTCGATTCGGGACCGTCTAGCCCGGAGCGAAACGATCGAGGTTGTTGGGTCAGATGTTCACAATATCGACAATTCGGGACCTCCGGCTGTAGCTGGAGAAGAGTTCTTGAGGCTCCTCACATTCGGCGCCGATGGCGGAGGGGCGCACCTTGAGAATTCTTAGCGTGACATATCCTGGGCGCGGCAAGCTTGCCGTGAATTGGCGATGCCACCGACAATGCGCGCCCATCCCATGCCCGCTTCGCTCTGATCGCATGTAAGCAACCAGCTGGAGGAACGCATGTATATCGGAGTTGACCAAAACCCCAACAAGGGCCCCCTTTCAGGTATCACCGTCCTGGATTTCTCACGCGTCCTGGCTGGACCGTATTGCACCATGGTCTTAGCGGATCTGGGCGCTCGCGTGATAAAGATAGAAAAGTTCGGCACAGGTGACGACACTCGAGCCTTCGGCCCATTTGTCGAAGACGAGTCGGCTTATTTTATTTGCTTTAACAGAGGAAAGGAAAGCATCGTTCTAGATATTAAATCGCCGCGCGATCGGGAAATTCTAGAACAACTTTTAGACAAAGCGGATGTCTTGGTAGAAAACTTTCGACCTGGGGTGATGGATCGGCTGGGGTACGGTGCGGACCGGCTCGCAAAGACTCATCCGCACATCGTGTATGCTTCGATCTCCGGCTTCGGCCATACGGGACCGTTTAGCGATCTGCCCGGCTATGATATGGTCGTTCAAGCGATGGGCGGGGTGATGAGCCTCACTGGATGGCCGGACGGTCCGCCGGCGCGCGTAGGCACAAGCTTCGGCGATCTTGGCGCCGCACTGTTTGCCACGATCGGAATAGTCTCGGCACTCTACAAGCGGTCGCAAAACGCCCAGGGTACGCGGGTGGACATCGGAATGCTCGATTGCCAGGCCGCGCTCATGGAGACCGCGCTCGCTCGCTACGATGTTGAAGGGACGGTACCAGGCCGAACAGGCGACAGCCACCCGTCGCTCGCACCCTTCGAAAGCTTCGCGGCGAAAGATGGTCGCTTCGTCATAGCGGCGGGAAACGACACTCTATTCATGTTGATGGCCGATGCTCTTGAAGCGCCCCAGCTTGCACTTGATCCATTATTTACTAGCAATAACCTCAGATGCCGGAATCGATCAGACCTGATCAAGGCAATCGAGGCGATTACTTCTATCGAACCTATTCAGCATTGGATAGACAGATTAAACGCTGCTGGCGTGCCATGTTCACCGATTAACACAATCGACAAGCTTTTCGAGAACCCACAGCTCATCGCTCGCAGCATGATCATCCACGTTAAAGGCAATGGTAGTCGCGCCATCCGTACCGCTGGGAATCCGATTAGGTTGGGTGGTTACCCCCAGAACGATCCAGTAACGCCAGTCGTCGCACCTGGTTTAAATGAGCATCGCGAGCAAATACTAAGTGAACTGATGGCATCACTCGGTAGCTACATTTCTCGCGGCGATGATCAAGGCGACGTGTTGACCTAGATCTATTCTCCGCCGCGAGCGCTAAGTCGCCTAGTGTCTATTATCATCCTAAGGAGACTGTGTCATGACCACCGCCAATTCAGCGACTGCTCGTAAAACTGCTGAACCTACTGCTCCCCGCGAAGTCGCTATTGTCACAACGACAGAAAGTCCGGAAACAATTATTGTGGAACGACGTGAACGCGTTGGTCTCATAACACTAAACCGTCCGAAAAGTTTGAACGCTCTAAATAGCCGCCTCGCAGTTGAAGTACTCGCTGCACTAAATGGCTTTGATGCCGACGCTCAGATCGGTGCCATTGTAATCACGGGAAGCCCAAGAGCGTTCGCTGCGGGCGCTGACATTGCCGAGATGGCTGAGAAATCATTTTTCAACTTTTACATGGATGATTTTCTAGCGCCTTGGGACAAAATCGCCGCCATTTCGAAACCGATAATCGCGGCAGTAAGCGGCTTCGCGCTTGGAGGAGGCTGTGAGCTCGCGCTTTTGTGCGACATCATCATCGCCTCGGAGGATGCGCAGTTCGGGCAGCCTGAAATCAAACTCGGCATCCTGCCCGGCATCGGTGGTTCGCAGCGACTAACCCGCGCGGTAGGAAAATCACTCGCTATGGACTTGGTATTGACCGGTCGCACGATCGGTGCGGCCGAGGCGAAGGCGGCGGGGCTCGTCGCGCGCGTCGTTCCTGCGGCAGACCTTCTGCAGACAGCTTTGGAGGTCGCTCACACAATTGCTGCATACAACGCGCCGGCAGTCAAAATGGCGAAGGAAGCTGTCAATCGGGCCTTCGAGGGGTCTCTCGCAGATGGACTTCGTCACGAACGACTTCTGTTCCAATCAGCCTTTGCAACTGAAGGCCAGAAAGAAGGAATGAACGCTTTCGTCAACAAGCGGGCTCCTGTCTTCCGGCATCGTTGACGTTAGCACGCCCGAAGCAAAGACAACTCGCGCCGGTTCACTGCTGGTAGCGAACCGATAAATAACCCGCACAAGGGAGTTTGAGGAGGTGACTTTGACAGGGGGCCGCATACTCGACGGTGAGTACGACTATATCGTTGTTGGCGCAGGCTCTGCTGGTTGCGTGATGGCGAACCGTTTGTCCGCTCTCCCCAACAACCGAGTTCTGGTGCTTGAGGCGGGGGGCAACGATAATTGGATCTGGTTCCACATCCCCGTTGGTTACTTGTTCGCGATCGGAAATCCCCGCTCTGATTGGATGTTTGAAACCGGGAAAGAGCCTGGCTTAAATGGACGATCGCTGAAGTACCCGCGCGGAAAAGTCATAGGTGGATCATCAGCGATAAATGCGATGATCTCCATGCGCGGTCAAGCAGCGGACTACGACCACTGGCGTCAGCTAGGACTTGCCGGCTGGAGTTGGGATGATGTGCTCCCTATATTCAAACGGCTCGACAACCATTTCTTGGGTGACACCGAGCATCATGGCTCAGGGGGCGAATGGCGCGTGGAGCAGCCGCGGTTGCGTTGGGAAATACTCGACACCATCGCGAAGGCGGCCACAGAAATGGGAGTTCCGTGTACACAGGACTTCAATACCGGCGATAACACTGGAGTAGGATATTTCCACGTCAATCAGAGAAGCGGCCTTCGCTGGTCGGCGGCACGGGCATTCCTCAAACCCGCTCTGAAGCGGTCAAATCTACGGTTAAAGACGGGCGCTCTGGTCGAGAGGGTAATATTTAAAGACCGACGCGCTGTCGGCGTGCGCTTTCGTCTAAACGGCCACGTCATCGAGGCCAGAGCAAAGGGCGAAGTGATTCTGGCCGCCGGCTCGATAGGTTCCGCCCAAATTCTTCAACTCTCCGGCATCGGACCATCCGAGTGGCTTTCCCCCCATGGTATTGAGACGATTTTGCACAAGCCCGGCGTGGGCCGCAATCTTCAGGACCATCTTCAGCAGCGGGCGATCTACAAAGTGCGCGGCGTCAAGACGCTCAACGAAGCTTACCATTCCCTCATCGGCCGTGGCATGATGGGGCTCGAGTTCGCGTTGTTTCGACGTGGCCCCCTGACGATGGCGCCATCACAGCTCGGAATCTTCACGACCTCGTCGCCGGATTATGCGCGGGCGAACATTCAGTTCCATGTGCAACCTCTTTCGCTCGACAAATTTGGCGATCCATTGCATCGCTTCTCCGCCATCACAGTTGCAGCGTGTAATCTTAGGCCTGGATCCCGCGGAACAATCCGGTTGGTATCCGCCGATCCTCTCGACAAACCAGCTATTTCGCCAAACTATTTGTCGACCGCTGAAGACTGCCGCGTCGCGGCGGACGCCATCCGCACGACGCGGCGACTCATGAGGCAGCCAGCATTGCAGCGCTTCGCACCCGAAGAACATTTACCCGGACCTCTTGTTGATGACAGTGATAAAGCGCTCGCAAAAGCTGCAGGCGATATTGGAACCACGATTTTTCATCCGGTCGGCACCGCAAAAATGGGCCTTGCAAGTGACCCCACCGCGGTCGTTGACGAGCGCCTCCGGGTGATTGGTCTCAGCGCGTTGCGCGTGATTGATGCTTCAGTGATGCCCACTATCACGTCAGGGAATACAAATACTCCAACAATCATGATTTCTGAGAAAGGAGCACGGATGGTGTTAGAAGACGCAGGGAACATTCACTAAATCGACAACAGGTCGAGCTGTTTAATAGTGTTCCGGCTGCCAGCGTTTTCACGTGCGCGCTGCAACGTTTCGCTAGAAACACTCACGCATTTTTTTGCCGGATCTGCAATCAGCCCGTGGGAGCGATCCGGGTAGCCGCGATCGACCCTATCCCTGCACTCCAGTCGCCACTCGCAAATCCGCCCTCTGTGAGTGCTCTGTATCCATCCGGTGAAGCCTCACCGGAGGGGTACAGTGCTCCTTGCGGATTTGAGGTCTTGCAGGTCCGCCGACGCGCTACGATTACCTGGATCTTAGGTCCGCGGACCTAACTGGACTGTCAATCGGCTCGGATAATCAACAAATGCTGACCAATCCCACCATCGACATGCTGCGCGAACTCGGCCTTTCCGGCATGGCAAACGCGTTCCAGGAACTGGAGACGCAGCCGGAGGCAAGAGCCCTCCAGCACGGCGAATGGCTTGCCCTCCGGCTCGAACGGGAGGCGACAACGCGCCGTCAGAAGCGCTTCGAGGCCAGAGCCCGTGCCGCCAGATTACGTCATGACGCCCAGATCGAGAACGCCGATTTCCGGGCAACCCGCGGTCTTGATCGCAATCTCTTCATGAGGCTGGCGACATGCGACTGGATCAGACAGCGCCATAGCCTGCTCCTGATCGGACCAGCCGGCGTCGGGAAGAGCTGGCTGGCCTGCGCGCTCGGCCACAAGGCATGCCGCGAGGATCTCTCGGTCGCGTACCACCGTGTGTGCCGCGCCTCTTCGCCTCGCTCGCCCTTGCCCGCGGAGACGGCCGTTACGCGAAGCTGCTCAAGAGCCTGGTCAAAACGGACTTGCTTATTTTAGACGATTGGGGCCGGAGAAGCTCAACGACGAACAACGCCGCGATCTCCTGGAAATCGTAGAGGATCGCTACGAGAAGCGTTCCACCATCCTCACAAGTCAAATTCCCGTGGATCACTGGTATGAGCGCCTCTGGGTCTTTTTCGATATTTGTCGACGAACTCGTTTTCGGTCGCGTCCGGTATTCTATCGGAATAGGTGTCCGGTTTCGTCTCGGAATCACTGTCCGGAATCATTGGAATACGCAGCCGCACTCATCAAGCGGCCCCGGTCATCGCTGCTCGTTCAGGCCAAAGGCATGGTAAATCGAGGTGTCCAACTTCATACGGGCCGAATCCGTGCTTTACTCCTCCTTTTTTCGTGGTATATACCAGGCATTAGAAATTGGGGCCTTGGTCGGTTTCATGCGCGATTTACGAACAATGTGATCGAGCATGGCCCAGCATTGAGGCTGACCACGGTTGGGATCTTTTCCCTTAATCCTTCCTGGGCCAATTTGCCCGGCCCCATCGCGAGCATGACTATGATCGACAACGCGTTCGTTTTAACCCTGGCCTGCGAAGACAGAGTGGGCATTGTCGCCGCGGTTACGGCCGAGCTCGTGACGCTCGGTGCCAATATTGCCGAAAGCAATCAATTTTGGGATCGCCAGACCAATCGTTTCTTCATGCGCATCGCCTTCACGATACCCACAAACGTATCTCGAGAAGATATTGAGCGGTTGCTGAAATCGCCAATTGAACGCTTCGACATTAAAACTTCTTTGGCCAGCGAGGCTCGCAAACCAAAACTCATCATTATGGTCTCAAAATTCGACCATGCTCTGCTGCATCTCCTCTACCAGATTCGCGTCGGTCGCCTAAACGCTGAGGTGGCAGCCATTGTTTCCAATCATGAAGACAGCCGGCGTACTGCCGAACTTGAGAGCGTTCCTTACTGCTATTGGCCGGTAACAGAGGATACCAAGGCAGAGCAGGAACAGAGATTGCTCGAATTGGTGAAGGATGTTGGCGCCGACCTAGTGGTATTGGCGCGTTATATGCAGGTCTTGTCCGCGGACCTATCAAAGCGACTCTATGGAAAAGCAATCAACATCCACCATTCCTTCCTCCCCAGCTTCAAGGGCGCGAAACCCTATCACCAGGCTTTCGAACGGGGCGTCAAAATTATCGGCGCGACCGCCCACTATGTCACATCCGACCTCGACGAAGGACCTATCATCGAACAAGAAACCGAGCGGGTCTCGCACGCGATGAGCGCCGAGGATTTCGTCGCCGTTGGTCGGGACATTGAGAGCCGAGTGCTCGCGCGGGCGGTGAAAAGTCACCTCGAGCTCCGCGTTCTAATCAATGGTCACAAGACGGTCATTTTCTGAGAATTCCGCACGGTGTGAAGGTACTGGGGGCATGCACAGTGACTGAAATTATCGATGGGAAAGTGGCCAGCCAGGATGTGGTCGCGGAGGTGAAGCGGCTTTCAGCCGAATTGGCTGTATCTGGCGGAACACCGGGCCTCGCTGTGGTGATTGTCGGTGAAGATCCGGCAAGCCAGGTGTATGTGGCCTCAAAGAGCAGGATGGCCAGCGAATGTGGATTTCATTCTGTCCAGTATAGCTTGTCCTCCGATACTTCCGAGAACGAGTTGGTTGACCTAGTTTGCAAGCTCAACTTCGATCCACAAATTCATGGCATCCTGGTTCAGTTGCCCCTGCCGAGCCAGATCGACACTGGGCGCATTATCCAGGCAATTGCACCTGAAAAGGATGTCGACGGCTTCAACTTCATTAATGTCGGTAAGGTTGGGACGGGTGAGCTGGGAACCGCCTTCATACCGTGCACACCAGCCGGTGCGATGTTGCTGATCGAACGGGTCCGCGGGAAAGACCTTACCGGGCTAAACGCAGTTGTGGTCGGTCGCTCTAATATTGTCGGCAAGCCAATGGCAAGTCTCTTACTTGCTGCGAATTGCACCGTAACGATCGCACACAGACATACCCGCGATCTTGCCACTATTACGCGCACTGCTGACATTCTCGTCGTCGCGGTCGGTAAGCCTGAATTGGTGAAAGGCGATTGGGTGAAGCCCGGCGCCACTGTAATCGACGTCGGCATCAATCGCGTACCGGCGCTGGCGGACGGTACTCGAAGAACAACGCTAGTTGGCGACGTCGATTTTGGAGCAGTTAAGAGATCTGCAGGAGCGATTACTCCTGTACCCGGTGGCGTCGGTCCAATGACGATTGCCATGCTAATGGCTAATACCCTGGTCTCAGCGTACCGCGCGGTTGGAATGGTCGCTCCACGTTTCGATGAGGCGAAACGATCCCATATGGACGACAATCGATTCGATGTTGTTTAGAGATATACATTTTCCTGAAGCTTTAATTCGCCGGTAAACAACGCACGCGGTGTGCTGAGGTTTATCTGCACCTACGGTCCGCGAAGATTGATCATGAGGCCAATATCTCCGTGTCCGGAGTTCTACCTTTGCCACTGCAAGCAGGCGGATGCCCGGCACCGCACTCGCGAACATGCCCCCGCATTGGGGTGGAGCCTCTGAGATCGCCTCGATTTGGGAAGAACGCAGGAACATCCTTTACCCAGTGTGATATCTGGTATATACCAGTACAAGCTTCAATCACTAGGTGAGCATCATGAACGCAGTTCCGGCAAAGTCTCAGGTTGTCATTATAGGAGGAGGGATCGCCGGGTGCTCTACCGCCTACCATCTCGCCCAGTTGGGCTGGACGGACATCATTCTGCTGGAACGTGGGAAACTGACGTCTGGCTCAACGTGGCATGCCGCGGGGATGGTTGGGCAGCTCCGGTCCACCTCCAATATAACGAAGTTGTTGAGTTACTCAGTCGATCTATATGCACGCCTTGAAAAGGAGACGGGGCTTGCAACGGGCTGGAAAGCCAATGGGTCGCTTAGACTGTGTTGCACAAAGGAACGCCGCATTGAGTTTCTCCGGCAGCTAACGACTGCGCGATCGTTCGGGCTGGAGATGGAACTGCTGTCGCCGCGCGAAATTGAGACGCTCTGCCCAGGAATCGTGACATCTGATTTGGACAGTGGACTCTACGTTGCCTCGGATGGCGTTGCAAATCCATCGGATCTGGTGATGTCACTAGCGAAAGGCGCCCGACTGAAGGGGGTGCGCATATTCGAAGATACGCCGGTTTTGGACGTGGATGTTCGAGACGGTCGCGTTCGAGCCGTCACCACCACCGGCGGGCGGATCGAATGCGATGCTGTCGTTGTCTGCGGCGGGATCTGGTCGAGGGAACTAGCCAAGAGTGTAGGTGTGCGCCTGCCGATACAAGCTGCGCACCACCAGTATTTTGTCACTGAGCCGATCAATGGGTTGCGCCGAGAAATGCCATCACTGCGAGACCCGGACAACCTGACCTACTTCAAGGAAGAGGTTGGTGGACTGGTTGCTGGAGGTTATGAGGCAAATCCAATCAGCTACTCTGCAAAGCCATCGTTGAACGACGAGGAGTTCAAACTCTTTCCGGAATTCATGGACCACTTCGAGCAGTTTATGCCAGCAATGATGAGGCGTTTCCCAGCGTTGTCGGGTGTCGGCATAAAGAAATGGTACAATGGCCTCGAATCATTCACCGAGGACACAAATTTTATTATCGGCGAGGCGCCTGAGGTAAAGGGCTTCTTTGTCGGGTGCGGCTTCAATGCAATGGGCATTGCGGCAGGCGGGGGCGCTGGAATGGCGCTTGCTCACTGGGTTGCCCATGGCGAACCGCCATTCGATCTCTGGCCGGTGGACATTCGTCGATTCTCAGCTTTTCACGCCTCCGATCGAAACGTGTTGATTCGGTCGCTCGAGGGGCAAGGGCATCACTACGCAATGCATTGGCCGCACTTCGAGTTTCAAGCAGGGCGCCCATTGCGGCGTAGCGCGCTATATGACCGCCTTACGGAAGCAGGTGCTTGCTTTGGTGGCAAATCTGGTTGGGAGCGCCCCAATTGGTTTGCACCGGTTGGGGTGGAAGCCAAGGATACCTACACGTTTGAACGGCCCAACTGGTTTGAGCAAGTTGCAGCTGAACACCGGGCATGCCGCGAGTCCGCGGCTATCTTTGACCAGTCATCATTCTCCAAGTTCATGCTAGTCGGGCGGAACGCGGAGGAGGCGCTACAACGCATATGTTCCGCGGACCTCGGCCGCCAGCCTGGTCGGGTTACCTATACGCAGATGCTAAACGAACGTGGAGGGGTAGAATGCGACTTGACGATAACGCGGCTGTCGCAAGACAGCTATTACATTGTTACCGGCACGGCAGTTGGCGACCATGATCGCTGCTACATCACCAGCCAAATAAAACAAGATGAAGACGTCCACTGCATCGACGTAACATCAGCTTTTGGAGTGTTAGGATTGATGGGTCCTCTGTCGCGCGCAATTTTAGCGCAAGTGGCGGAAGCGGATCTCGACTCCAAATCTTTTCCCTTTGGACAATACCGGGAAATAATCATCGCGGGCGCTCCGGTTCGCGCGCTCCGAGTGACCTTCGTTGGCGAACTTGGTTGGGAGCTTCATATTCCAACCGAGTACATGGTTACAGTCTATGACGCGCTCAAGAATGCCGGCCAGCAATTTGGTTTGAAAGATGCCGGGTATCGCGCGATCGACTCTTTGAGGATCGAGAAGGGATTTTGCGTTTGGGGCGCCGAGGTGAGCCCGGATGACACGCCTCTGGAGGCAGGACTTCGATTCGCAGTTGCGTTCAACAAACCCACACCATTCACCGGGCGTGAGGCGCTCGTGCACCAACGCCAACGGCCGCTAAAGAGGCGGTTGGCTACCCTCGTCTCGGATTCTCCGGAAGTCATCTTGCTTGGACGCGAAACGATTTACCGAAACGGCGAACCGGTGGGTTGGCTTACAAGTGGAGGCTACGGCCATTCCATCGGAAAACCGCTCGGCTTGGGCTATATTCGCAATCCAGCGGGTGTCACGGACGACTATCTTCTCTCCGCACAATATGAATTGGAGGTTGCCGGCGAGCGCGTCTCGGCCACGATTGTGCTTGGAGCAGCCTATGATCCGAAGAACACCAAGTCTCGAATATAGTCTGCGGACATCTAATTATTGGCTTGTTCAAAATCCGCCGAAATGAGGAACTCAGCTAGCTCAAATCGCCAGTCCTGTCGATCATACGCGAACGGTTCTCCCGTGTGGTCAACCATCGTCTGGGTGAGGACAATTGTCGGCGATCCTTTCGACACGCTTAACAAATCCGCGTCCTCATCGGAGAGGAACGTGCCCCGTAGCGTTGCGTCCGCATGTCCCACGGTGATGCCGTAGACGTCTTGCCATAGCGACAGGATAGAGCCAGTTAATGGATGATCGAGAAAATTAGGAAAGCGCACGTGCGTTAGATACATGGTCTCGATAGCGGCGGGTCTATCACCCAACTGCAAGACCCGCCTTACAAATAGGGCCTCTTCATTTCTCCTCAGCTTCAGCTGCTCACGAGCAAATTCCGGCGGGATAATCTTCTCGGCACCAAGGAGCAACGCACGTGCGTCCCTACCCCGAACGGCCGCACTGTTGATGAAACTCACAGATTTCATTAATGCGAATTGTAGGCGGGCTTCGGCAACGAACCAGCCGCGCCGATGCGAGCGAGATACAAGGCCCTCGCTTTCGAGACGCTCATATATACGGCGGGCCGTCATGCGGCTTATGCGGCGATTGTCGCCCAATTCTCGCTCAGAAGGAAGCTTCGTTCCAGGCGCGGTAGCGCCTGATCTGATTTGTTCTGCAATGTCGTCGCAGATGATTTTGATGATCGGAATGGCATTGCCTTTGGTTGTCAATCTTTAGCTCCGATTTCGACGAAATGCATGAACCTCGCCCAAGCGATCGACGACTGTCTCATGCAACTGCATTTCTTAAGACCCTCCTGGAATCCTAGCACTCCCGCTGACGTTGTGTCACGCCTTTTGGTATAGACCAGATTGCAAGCTGATGGTAAAGACTGCACTGGATTAGCGGTAGGATGATAAGGATGACACCTTGCCCAACGCGATCACTTGAAAAGGCTGGCAGCGTCGCGGAGAGTAGGCATGCACTATTCGTTCGAGGCCTGCCGTGCTGGTCGGAGCCGATAGACCTGATCCCACTTTCTGGCGGGCTAAGCAATGTCTGCTTCAAGGTCGTCCACGGTTCCGCAAGCTTCGTCGCGCGCCTTGGGTGCGATGTGCCTGCTCATCATGTGATCCGTAACCGTGAGCTTGAAGTCAGCAAAGCAGCGGCTGCAGTTGGCCTGTCGCCGAAGATTGCTTACTCCCAACCAGGCGTGATGGTGTTTGATTTCGTCGAAGGCCACACTTTTCGCGAGGAAAACGTCAAGGAAAATATCTCGAGAATAGCCGACATCGTGCGAAACGCTCACCAAGAGCTTTATAAGCACGTCCGCGGCCCAGCATTCCTTTTTTGGCCTTTCCATATCTTTCGCGACTACGCTCAAACCCTGAGAGAAGGCGCAAGTCGAATGATGCCGCAATTGTCAACACTGTTGACGGCAGTTGATCGGCTCGAGAACGACGTGCATCCTACAGATCTTTGCGTCTGCCACAATGATCTGCTTGCGGGCAATTTTATCGACGACGGAAATCGTATCTGGCTCATTGACTGGGAATACGGCGCATATGGCGATCCATTCTTTGATCTAGGCAATATCGCGGCCTTGTCGGACTTCACGCGTGTGGAGGAAACCCGACTGTTGACGTCTTACTTGAACCGAGAACCCACCGAAGCGGATCGCCGGAGGTTCGACGCAATGCGATGTATAGCTCAGTGGCGAGAAGCTATGTGGAGCATGGTCTCGGAACTCCACATGAGCGTCGAAGGCGTCGACTATGTCGCCTATACCAATGATCACCTTGGACGTTTCAATAAAGCGTATGGCAAATATGCCGCGCGCTATCGAGGAACGTGCTAGCTATAGCTAGCGGCCGTTGAGGCTGTCTTTCGGGAGGTCGCCAAAACACAAATGATGCGCTCCATGTCGCGGCCATTCGCAATTCGCGGATAGCTATCGTCGGAGTCGTTGGGATGTCCTGTCACAGCGCAGCAGTCCCGCGGCCAGGCGCGGTCAAAGACCCCCCTTGAGTGGATCCACGATCTGGTATATACCACTCCTGTTGGTATACCCTTGGACATGCACGGCCGAACATGTTCACGGCTTGGGTTTCATTTCCTCACTGATCAACACCGCGAATGTACTACGCGACATGCTCACTTGGCGACCGTCGCCGTTGGATAACCTCACCCAAGGTCAGAGGTTTTGGTGAGACGAAACGTGTGACGGAGACGCGCGATCGGTTGATCTACAATTCAGCCACATGACTACTGAGGTGTGCGACCAAAGAATAAAAGCTGGCCAAACCATAAACACAAGAGGGAAACAATGACGAATATGAGAACAATATTTCGTTTTCTGACGGAGTCGACTACAGCAGTATCAGTTGCCCTTCTGCTGTTGTCGAGCCCATCGGACGCGATCGAGCCGGAGTCTACCGAGCCAATCAAGATCTCTCTCAATGACTGGTCGAGCCAGAACATATCGTCTTATATCCTGGGCGGGGTGCTGGAGAAACAGGGCTACGTTGTCGAGTACGTTCAGGCCGACGCTATGGCCCAATTCGCTGGTTTGGAGACCGGCGACATCACTATGCAGACAGAGATCTGGCCAACCACACAAGGCGATCGGTTTGCAGCGTCAATGGCAACAGGCAATTTGATCGACATGGGGCCGCTTGGTCTTAAGGCCCGCGAAGAATGGTGGTATCCGCTCTATATGAAGGAAAAATGTCCGGGTCTTCCCGATTGGCATGCGCTGTTGAATGAGGACTGTGCAAAAGCCTTTTCTACCCCCCAGACAGCATCTAAGGGCCGATATCTCGGGGGTCCAGTGACGTGGGAGGGTTTTGACGAAGAGCGAATTCATGCTCTCAAGTTACCCTGGACAGTCATCCATGCGGGTACAGATGCAAATCTCTGGGCTGAGCTCGATTCAGCTTACAAACGCAAGTCCCCTATCATGCTTTGGGTCTATTCGCCGCACTGGTGGCCGACCAAATTCCAAGGAGAGTGGGTCGAATTTCCTCCTTATACCGCCGAATGCTACGAAGCCAAGAGATATGACTGCGGAAAGCCTTACGGCGATATTCATAAGGCTGCATGGGCGGGCGGGGAGGCGACTTGGCCTCATGCCTACTCAATTCTGCGGAAAGTGGCTTTCGATGTCACAACCTATGCCGATTTAATCAAATCAGCTGACTTGGACGGCAAACAGGCGAAAGATGTCGCTGATCAATGGATAATGGATAATACCACCGTTTGGAACGAATGGGTGAAATGACCACCTTGATGTCTATTGATGTCTCGGAATATCCTTGCACCTAAACTTTGTTACTCAACGGACTCATCTTGGCCAGCCGACCCGCACGAAGGTGCGGATCGGCTCGAGGTGAGGAATGTGGTTTTGTCTTCTGCCTGCGTTGCGCGTCGGCGCGCGAGCAAGACACATTAATTGCACCAGCGCGGCTGCCTGGATCTCGAACGGCATGGCGGCGGAAGCCCATCCAAATCTGCCGACCCGGCAGAGGCGGTGCCTTGGACCAGCGCGCGCCTCGCGCAGTGGCCGGACCGTCGGCACCAACGCGCAGCAATAAGGAATGGATGAACGCTATATTCAGCGACTTTCGGGATGCGGACAAACGGGCCGCATCGCCGGCCTGATCCCTCGCGCTCAGTATAGCATCCGGAACTCTATCAATCACAGTTTCTCACTGAGCCTAACTGCCTCTTTGGCGGAATCCGGCCTGTCAGAATGAACGCCGGCATGAATCGCAGCTACCATGCTCGTTTTCATATTGCAGACCCGAGGAAGACGGGTTGCAAACTGCTTTCGTTTGTGCTGGTATAGACCAGATTTCTGCTGTAGACCAGACGTTTTGGAGCGTGCAATGACGGTGTTCCCCTCACAAGCGGAAATTGTAGTGATCGGCGGCGGCGTATTGGGGACGTCCATCGCTTTCCATCTGGCAAAGGCAGGCGCAAAAGACGTCATCCTACTCGAAAAAAACGAGCTGACCCACGGCTCGACGTGGCATGCGGCGGGTATGGTCGGTCAATTGCGTTCTTCCCGCAACTTGAGCCGCCTGCTGCAAACCAGCGTCAATATCTACGAAGGGCTTGAGGCAGAGACCGGGCTTGCGTCCGGTTGGCGGCGGACCGGCAGCTTAAGGCTTGCCTCCACTCCAGAGCGCCTTCTTGAGGCAAAGCGCTCCAACACCATTGCAAAGAGCGTTGGCCTGGAGGCGGCCATCATCACCCCAAAGGAAATTGCGGACCTGTTTCCGATTGCAGAAACAAAAGACGTCCTCGGGGCACTCTTCGTGCCAGGCGACGGCGTAGCCGACCCCACAAGCCTCACGCTCTCCTTTGCAGCTGGCGCGCGCAAACACGGGGTCAAGATCTTCCAACACGTGGCTGTTAACGGCTTTGAACGTAGCGGACGACGCATCAACGCAGTCCGAACTACTGAAGGTGACGTCAGATGTCGCATTGTGGTGAATGCCGCGGGCGTATGGGCGCGTGAGATTGGCAAATTGATGCAAGTTAATCTTGCGTGCTGCGGTCTCGTTCATCAGTATCTGATTACTCAACCGATCGACGGTATGGACTCGAATATGCCGTCCATGCGCGATCCGGATTTATCCGTTTACTACAAGCCAGAATCTAATGGATTGGTGGTCGGATGCTGGGAGCCCAACACCGCTGCATTTGATGCCAATCCTATCCCGGGTGCGTTCGGCCGGGAACTTCTTCCTCCCGCAATGGATCGGTTCGAGCCCTTTATCGAAGCCGCTATCAAACGTACCCCGCTACTCGCGGAGCTTGGAATCCGCGATGTGATTACGGGACCGATACCGTTCTCCGCGGATGGCGACTTTGTGATGGGTCCGATACCGGGATTGGAAAACACATTCGTCGCATCGGGTTGCGTCGTCGGAATCGCGGCCGGCGGAGGAATTGGCAAGGTGATGGCCGAATGGATCCTAGAAGGGCAGCCGTCAATGGACCTTTGGCCGGTCGATGCGCGCCGTTTCGGAGATCATCACGGTGCAAAGTCTTATCTCTTTCCAAGAGCAATTGAGGTCTACGGCGATCACTATCGACTTCAACCGCCCGGCCACGAGACCTCATCAAGCCGAGGCTTCAGACGAAGCCCTCTTTATTCTCTCCTCAAGCAGAAGCAGGCCGTATATGGCGCCAAGTTTGGCTGGGAACGACCGAATTGGTTTGCATCCGGTGTGGGCGAGGCGGTAGAGCGCCCAAGCTTCGATCGCCCCAATTGGTTTTCACCAGTAGCCGATGAACACAATGCGGTTCGCAATGCTGCTGGCATATTTGATCTCACTTCGTTTGCAAAGTATGAAATACATGGCCCTGATGCGTTCAACGTCTTGCAATTCTTATCTGTTCGCAACCTTGACAAATCCATCGGCGCCGTCAGTTACACTCAACTTTGCAACAAACGAGGGGGGATTGAAGCAGACGTTTCTATCACACGACTGTCACACAATCGCTTCTACTATGTAACAGGAACCGGCAACGGCGTTCGCGATGTCGAATGGATCAGGGCCAACGCGCCGGCAAACGCACAATTTGCGATCGAGGACGTAACTTCTGCTTGGTCTGTTTTGTTGGTAACGGGACCCAAGGCACGTGGAATAATCGCCGACGCTATCGAGGAAGGCGAAGGCGGTATCCGAAGTGGTAGCGAACTCAGTACTCTTACCATTGGCGCCGCACACGTCCGCGCCTTACCGATAAGCTTCGCCGGAGAAGTAGGCTGGGAACTACATGTTCCATCCGAATTTGCCTGCGATGTATATGAGCGCCTGCTGGAAGCTGGCGGCCCTCGTGGTCTTCGAAACGTGGGCTATCGAGCGCTCGACTCTTTGAGGATTGAGAAGGGCTATCGGTACTGGGGAAGCGACATCACACCTGACTACAACCCCTACGAGGCGGGGCTCGGCTTCTGCGTCGACCTAGATCGAGATCCGTTCTTATCCCAGGTAGCGCTGCGCGACGCCAAATTGCGAGGTCCGTCCAGACGACTTTGCACGTTCGTGAGTGATAAGCTTAGAAACGCTTTCGGTGGCGAAGCTCTGTACGTGGATGGTGAAATTGCAGGCGCGACCACGAGTGCGGCCTTTGCTCATTCGATCGGAAAGGTCGTTGTGAACGCATATGTGCCGTCGTCGTTAGTGAAAAATGGTGAATTCGAAATTGAGTGCTTCGGCGAGCGCAGCCAACTGATGCGCGCGACCCAGCGCGATCTTCTCAAATCAGTATAAGTTTCGGAGATCGATATGGAACACACAGATAATACCCGTCTTCAAGACACCCTAGCTCGAGTGCCGCAGTTGCGAGATTTTCCGCTGGATCAAATCGCCATCGTGAAAGTGGGAGGTCTTACAAATCGAAACTACAAGATTACCGTCGGCGCGGATTCGTATGTTTTACGGGTACCCGGGGAGGGGACCGAGCAATACGTCGACAGGCGTGCCGATGAGCAAGCGGGCCGTTTGACGTCCAACCTCGGGGTAAACGCGGAGCTCATTCATTATGAGCCGGGCACTGGCGTTCAGCTGACTCGCTACATCGATGGCGCGACTATGATGACTCCAGACCTCTTCAAAGACCTAGATTCATGTTCCAGGGCTGGAATGGTATTCGCCAAGTTGCATCGTTCGGGGGCTACATTTTACCAGGAATTCAACGATGTGCGAAAGGCGCAGGAATACCTGGATGTTCTGAAGCAGATGGGTGGGCGCTTCCCCGAAGGCTATGATGATTTACAGAAAGAAGCACTCGTTGTTCGAGGAGCGCTGCTCAAAGGAGCGCCGCCGCTTGTCCCGAGCCACAATGATCCGGTTCCAGAAAATTTTATCAATACCGTTGACAGAATGTATCTGCTCGATTGGGAGTTCGCAGGCAACAATGATCCGATGTGGGATCTCGGTGATCTCTCCGTTGAAGGCTATTTCGACGAACGGCAAGATAGAGCTATGCTGACCGCGTATAATGGCGGTGAATTCTCGGAACGGCTTTACAGCCGTATGATTTTGCAAAAGGCGATGGTTTTTCTGTTGTGGACACTCTGGGGAGCGCTTCAAGTGGCAAATAAGAACCCGCTCAAGCCGTCGGATATTCACTACCCGTTTGACGACTTCTGGGAATATACAATAGATCGCTTCACGCGTTGCAGGGAAATTATGGAGCGCCCAGACTTCGGAACGCATATCGATCGCGTGCGAGGCTAGTATACAGCAGCACGCGAGACCTCTTCTTCCAAGGCGCGCGCTTGACCGCTTTCGTCCACCTCCCACGAGCGCTTAGCAACATGCTGTTGCCGCCTTGGTTTGTTCTGCGATTACTCGACGTTGTTCCATGACGCTGGAAAGTCGCGTCAGTATTTTCGGAATGATCAATCAATCGCCCCAGGTTGGCGGATGGTTTCTGTCGCTGGTTCCTGAACCTTTTGCATTGGATGGAAAAAATGAAAATCCTTGTGCCCATAAAGCGGGTTGTGGATGCGAATGTTAAGGTCCGCGTGAAGCCGGATGGGTCGGCGGTCGAACTCACCAATGTGAAGATGGCGATGAACCCGTTCGACGAAATCGCCGTCGAGGAAGCCATCCGGTTGAAGGAAGCCGGGAAGGTGGACGAGATCATCGTCGTTTCAATCGGACCTCAGCAGGCCCAGGAAACGCTGCGCACCGCGCTCGCCATGGGCGCCGACCGTGGCATCCTGGTCAAGGTCGACGAGCAGGTGGAACCGCTGGGGGTGGCCAAGGTGCTGAAGGGGGTGGTCGAGGCCGAGCAGCCAGGGCTGGTCATTCTCGGCAAACAGGCGATCGACGACGACGCCAACCAGACCGGCCAGATGCTTTCGGCGTTGCTCGGCTGGAGCCAGGGCACCTTCGCCTCGAAGATCGCCGTCGAAGGCAAGAAGCTGAATGTGACGCGCGAAGTGGACGGCGGCTTGCAGACATTGAAACTGTCGATGCCAGCGATCGTCACCGCCGACCTTCGCCTCAACCAGCCGCGCTATGCCTCGCTGCCCAACATCATGAAGGCCAAGAAGAAGCCGCTGGACGAAAAAACCCCGGCCGACTACGGCGCCGACGTCAAGCCGCGGCTGAAGATAGTCAAGACCGAGGAACCAAGCGGCCGCAAGGCCGGCGTGAAGGTCAAAAGCGTCGCCGAGCTGATCGACAAGCTCAAGAACGAAGCCGGCGTGCTCTGAAGTTCAGAAAGGAAAAATGACCGTGGCCATTCTCCTCATCGCCGAGCATGACAACGAGACCGTCTCCGACCAGACCGCCAAGGCGCTATCGGCTGCGCTGAAAATCGGCCCAGAGGTGCATATCCTCGTCGCCGGCAAAGGCGCGAAAAGGGCCGCCGCCGCTGCAGCGAAGCTCGAAGGCGCCAAAAAGGTCCTGCTCGTCGAGGCCGACGAGCTGGAACAGAGCCTAGCCGAGCCGCTGGCGGCAACCGTCGTAGCGCTGGCCGGCAGCTATGACACGATCATCGCGCCGGCTACGTCTTCGGGTAAGAACGTCTCGCCACGTATCGCCGCCCTGCTCGACGTGGCGCAGATTTCCGAGATCATCGAAGTCGTCAGCCCGGACACGTTCAAGCGGCCGATCTATGCCGGCAACGCAATCCAGACCGTGCAGTCGACCGACGCCAAGAAGGTGGTCACAGTCCGCACTGCGTCCTTCCAGGCGGCGGCGTCAGGCGGTTCCGCTCCGGTAGAGACTGTGAACGGTGCCGCCAATCCTGGTCTCTCGACCTTTATCGACAACCAATTGTCGGACAACGACCGTCCGGAATTGACTTCGGCCAGGATCATTATCTCGGGCGGTCGCGCGCTCGGCTCTTCGGAAAAATTCCAAGAGGTCATCCTGCCAGTCGCGGACAAGCTTGGCGCCGCCGTCGGTGCCTCTCGTGCCGCGGTTGATGCGGGCTACGCCCCGAACGACTGGCAGGTTGGCCAGACCGGCAAGGTAGTGGCCCCCGACCTCTACATTGCGGTCGGCATATCCGGGGCGATCCAGCATCTTGCCGGCATGAAGGATTCCAAGGTCATAGTTGCCATCAACAAGGACGAGGAAGCCCCCATCTTCCAGGTCGCCGACTACGGCCTTGTCGGGGATCTCTTTGTCGTCCTGCCCGAATTAAGCTCCCAATTGGAATAGTATATTCGGCCCTGGGTACACCGTTCTGAGTATTATAATGATTATCAATGTCTTCCCGGATTCCTGCAGGCAAACGCGGCCTATCCTTCAAGTTCTTTTTCATCAGAACTTCTTAGGACATGTTATTCTATTCAAACAGATTTTATCTCGCTATTTGGCAATGCCATCCCTCCACACCGAAGCGTCCGTTACTATTGAAGGGCCGTACGACGTTCCGGCAGGGAGATTATGTAGATGAGAGCATCCGCAGGCCCGGAAAACACCGGGGATCGACCCCAGTCGACAAAGCTCGCATGCAGAGGACTCTGGAAGGTCTACGGCTCCAACGCTGCTCGAATCCTACAGCAAAGGAATTTCACTCCGACGTCCGAGCTATTGCAGAGTCATGGCTTGGTTGCAGCCTTGCGTGACGTTTCAGTAGATATTCGCGAAGGTGAGATATTTGTCATTATGGGATTGTCGGGCTCCGGCAAGTCAACGCTGGTTCGGTGCCTTTCCCTACTAATCGAGCCAACAGCCGGCCAGGTCCTGTTCGAAAACCGCGACCTTGTGACGGTTCCCGAAAAAGAGCTCATCTGGTTGCGGCGGCACAAGATGAGCATGGTTTTCCAGCATTTCGCACTGCTCCCCCATCTAACCGTGCTTCAGAACGTTGCCTTTCCGCTTGAAATTCAGGGCATAGGGCAGCCCACACGCGAATCCCGGGCGGCCGAGATGATCGAATTGGTCGGCCTGAAGGGTCGTGAAGGAAACTATCCGCGCGAGCTATCTGGAGGGCAGAGACAGCGAGTTGGAATTGCCCGATCGTTGACGACGGAACCAGAGGTTTGGTTCCTTGATGAGCCTTTTTCGGCGCTCGATCCATTGATCCGCCGCGAACTGCAGAATGAATTGCTTCGACTACAACGTATTTTGCGGAAGACCGTGATCTTTATAACCCATGATTTCGACGAGGCCGTTCGAATTGCCGATCGCGTTGCAATTCTGAAAGATGGGATTGTCGAACAGATCGGCTCTCCCGAACAACTCGTTCTGTCACCAGCTACGGACTACATCGCCGAGTTTACCCGACATGTTTCACGCGCCAAAGTCGTAACAGTTGCGGCAATCATGCAGCGCGATTGGCAAGGTGCTTCAGCCGCAAATCCTGTCAAATCAAACTGTCGAATCGAGACCGTTGCGCGTCAAGTCCTCGATAGTGAAGGGGCAACACGTGTGGTCGATGATGCCGGAAGAGTGGTGGGCGCCGTTAGTCGCGACGCCGTTCTTTCAGTGTTGTTTCCTGAGTCGTGATGATGTGGCAAACGGCAACCACAACGAACCAGAAAAACAGTTCAGTCTGGCTACTCGCTTTGGTTATCGTTGGCGTTTGGTTCACGACTAGCCGAATTGCCTGGGCAAATATTCCCCCAGAGGGGCCTCTTCTGCCTATCTCTTTGTGGATTGGCGCCGCAATGGATTGGCTAATCAAGGATGCCCACTTCGGGCCGGTAACCTTCCAAGAGGTTACTCGCGCTGCAGCGCGGATCATGAATTGGCCGCTCTCCGCCGCAAATGCCTTTCTGTGGAAAGGCGTCCCGATCACGAAGGAATTTAGAATTATGCCGGTCTCCTGGATCGGTGTTGTTTGTCTTATGACCTTAGTCGGGCACGCGATCGGGGGTTGGCGGCTCGCGGTCCTTAATCTTTGCTGCTTCTTGTATATGGTGCTTTTTGGGTTGTGGGAAAGCTCCATGATGACCTTTGCTTCAATCCTCGTGGCAGTGCCGCTGAGCTGCGCAGCTGGATTTTCCGTTGCAGTGGTCGTTTTCGGTAATCGCAAGGTGGAGGCGGCAACGCTTGTCATCCTCGATTTCATGCAAACCGTCCCGATATTTGCCTACTTGCTCCCTATTCTCTTTCTCTTCGGCTTCAGCCCCGTCTCGGCGATGCTCGGAACGATGATCTACTCAATGCCGGCAATGGTAAGGACAACGCTCCTTGCCTTTAAGACTACGTCGGATGAACTCATTGAGCTCGGGCGTGTTGTAGGTGCAACCAAGCGCCAGATGATTCGCAAGATACTCGTACCATCGTCGCGGCCACTGCTAACAGTAGGCATGAACCAAGTCGTCGTTCTTTCTCTCAACGCCGTCATCATCGCATCGATTATCGGCGCCGGAGGTCTTGGATTTGACGTTCTCAAGGCCCTGCGCACGCTCAATACAGGCCGGGGTCTCGAGGCAGGTTTTGCCATCGTTTTGATGGCCATCAGCCTTGACCGCCTCTCAATAGCCTATACTCAGCGCGTAGCGGATAGCCCTGTGCGAAATAGAGGCTGGATTGGTTATTTGGTTACTGGAATTGCGATCGCCATTCTTGCGATGGGTGCATCATATATATGGCCGTTTGCCCGTTCGGTCCCAGCCGAGATGCAGCTTTCTATCGCACCTTACGTTGCAAAGGGGCTGGATTATGTAACTATAACCTATGGTGATGCGATCGATACATTCACTGGATTCATGTACATTTATTTATTGAATCCTATTCGAGACATTGTTGTTGGATTGCCTTGGTTATTTGTTGTCTTTGGTCTGTCGGTCGTAGCATGGAAGTTGGGTGGCCCAAGGCTCTTGATAACCATCGTGGCTCTTCTTGCATTTATTTTGCTCACTGGCTTTTGGCGAGCATCAATGACCACGGTATACCTCATTGGCATCTCCGTAACGATCTCGCTGCTGCTGGGATTGCCCCTTGGAATAGCAGGCGCCCTAAATGATCGGATGTCCGCAGTTCTGGGGACTATCTGCAACACTTTGCAAACGTTACCTTCTTTTGTCTATCTGGTACCCGTCGTCATGTTATTCCATGTCGGTGATGTCCCCGCGATCATTGCTGTCGTTTTGTATGCGGTCACGCCTGTGATCCGGTACACGGACATGGGAATTCGGCGTGTCGATCCCGGTTTGCTCGAAGGGGCAAAGGCGATGGGCGCTAGCCGTATACAGACGCTTTTGAAGATTCGCTTACCGATGGCAATGCCGGAGATTCTGCTGGGTCTCAACCAGACAATAATGCTAGCGATTTCAATGCTTGTTGTCACGGCTTTGGTTGGCACGCAAGATCTCGGTCAAGAGGTCTATATCGGTCTTAGCCGCGCCGATACCGGTCGCGGGCTAGTAGCGGGCATCTGCGTGGCATCGCTGTCAATAATTGTCGACAGGCTAATCCAAACATATGCCAACCGTCAAAAGCGGGCACTTGGATTGGAATAACCGAAACGAACCATGCATGGGCCGGACCGCTACCCTTGTGCGGAACCATTGCCACTGCTGTCTGGCCCGGCCAAAGATCGTCATCTGATCGGGCTTGCAGCCTAGTCTGCCGCCCAAGAAAAATTGAGCGGGCTACCGCCGGCCTAGTTTCGCACCACCAATGGCCCCATTGTCAGCGAATTGACGCTGTCTGTAACTGGCCCAGGTCCATGCTTGGCGGTCTCGGGCCGACGGACTTGGTGAGCCCTCATGTGTCTCTATCCACGAACCTCGCGGAGATTTTTCGGCACAAGCACACTCACGCCTGAGTTACCTAATACCCCCGAGAATGGTGCCGGCGGGAGGCGATCCGTTGCCACCGTCAACGCCTGGGTGATCGGATACGTCCGCACGGCGGCACGCCTACCGAACTTGCTGCTGTCGGCCAAAATCACAAGCCTGCTCGCTCGGCGTAACACCAGGCGCCGCAAATTGGCTTCTTCCTCCTCGAAATCCATCCAGCCGAGTTCTGAATCGCATGCTCCGATTCCAACAAGAGCGAGGTCGAACGCAAAACGTTCGATGTAGCTGATAGCATCTTGGCCGCTCATCGCGTTGTCACCCTTACGGACGATGCCCGGCGCGACCCGAACACGAATTCCCGGCGATTGAGAAAGGCTCGCGGCGATATCAAGTGAATTCGTGGTGACGGTCAAATTGGCCCGACCGATCAGATGGCGAGCGCAAGCGGATTGTGTCGAACCCGCATCGATGAAAATCGACATTCCATTTTCAGCGAGATCGGCGGCAACTGCACCGAGTAAGGATTTCTCGCGAGTACGGACGCGGGCTCTCTCTGCGACAGTCGGTTCCTGATCGACATGGAACGGCACTGCCCCTCCGTGGATACGACGAACGAGACCTTTTGCCTCAAGATCAGTCAGATCCCTCCGTATCGTCTCGGTACTAACATCTAACGATTGCGCGATCGCTTCGACGCGAACCCGGCCATTCGCAGCGAGCTGTCGCCGTATCTCATCTTGGCGGTAGTTGGTGGACATTGTGGCATTCCTTTAGTTTATGCCACGAGATCACACAACGGCATTTCGCGGCTATCTGCGAGGCCAGTCACGCTCTGTCCGCCTTCTAGATCCTAGCCAGCCGTTTCCCCCAAAGAGAATAGCAGGCTGTCGTAAATGGCAATTGACACACTGACTGAAATGTTGGAAATGTTGGAAATGTTGTTTTTCTAGTACCGCTGACCGCCCCGGCGTGATCCCTCACACCAATCGGGAACCCAATGTTCGACTACGGCATGTTTAAGTTTTCATCGAAGGAGGAGGTGATCGAGAAGTCGATTGCTTACTGGAATCCTGGGAAGACGAAGTTCTGGAGAGATGCCGGCATAGACCTCGTTATCGACAAGCGGGAGGGCTACGTCATTCATGATATGGACGGGAAGCGCCTGATCGATCTCCACATCAACGGCGGCACGTTCAATTTTGGCCATCGCAATGCCGAACTAATCGACACGCTGAAGACCGCGCTCGACCATTTCGACATCGGCAATCATTGGTTCCCGTCTGTCGCTCGTACGGCGTTGGCTGAGGCCCTAGTGAAGGTCTGCCCGGGTTTTGATTACGCCTTCTTTGCGCCAGGCGGCGCCGAGGCTGTCGATGTGGCGATCAAGTCGGCCCGTTATGCTACCCAACGACGCAAGATCGTATCGATCATAAAAGGCTATCACGGTCATTCCGGCCTTTCGGTGGCCACTGGGGATGCGCGCTTTTCAAAGATATTTCTGTCGGATAGGCCCGAAGAGTTTATCCATGTGCCGTTCAACGACCTCACCGCAATGGAACGCGCCCTTTCGTCGCGAGACATTGCAGCCGTGATTTTGGAGACGATTCCTGCCACCTACGGCTTTCCCATGCCGCACGACGGGTACAATCAGTCGGTCAAGGCGCTGTGTGAACGATACGGGGCACTCTATATCGCCGATGAAGTTCAGACAGGCCTACTGCGCACCGGTGAGATGTGGGGGTGGCAATCCTACGGCGTACAGCCTGACATCTTTGTCAACGCGAAGGGGATCAGCGGCGGCATCTATCCATTCGCGGTCACCATGCTTACCAAAAGGACTGGTGCGTGGATGGAAGAGGACGGTGCAGCACATATTTCGACCTCTGGTGGCGCTGAGCCCGGCTGCTTCGTCGCTTTGAAGGTGCTTGAAATCCTGCAGCGGCCTGAAGTCCGCGCGAACGTCCATTATCTCACTCGATATTTCGGTGATGCTTTCAGAGACATGATCCAAAATGATGGCGATGTCGTCGTGGGTCTGCGTCAAAAAGGCGTGGTCATGGGAGTCGAGTTTGCTCACCCCGAAGGGGCTGTTCACGCTTCACGCGCGCTCTATGAAAATGGTGTCTGGGCGATCTTCTCGTCTCTCGACAAGCGCGTTCTGCAATTTAAGCCCGGAGTGTTGATGTCATCCACCCTGGCGGAGGAGGTCGTGGATCGGTTTCGTGTCGCCCTCCCGCGCATGCGCGAGCTTATCTCGCAGGCCCCCTCCGTGCGTGCCGCCGCTTAGGTGATCAATGGCTACCGAGACAGCAAAACTGAATTTCTCATCGCATAGCGACACCCACGGCGCGATGCTTGATCGCGCCCGATGGGCTGCGACGACGTTCGCCCGATACGACCCCGTAGCGACATTGAAGATCGCCAAAGCCGTCGCTCAAGCGGCACACAGCCAAGCAGCGCGCTATGCCGAATGGGCAGTGAAGGAAACCGGTTTCGGTGTTGTTGAACACAAGCGCCTGAAGAACGAGTTGTGTTCTCTTGGAATATTCGACACCTACAAGGACACAGATTGGACCGGCCCAGCGATTGATGGCGATCGCAGACTTGTTCGTATCGGTCGACCTGCTGGTGTCATCCTCGCACTGACGCCATCGACAAACCCGGTCGCAACTGTGTTTTTCAAGACCATCCTTGCCCTTCTCACGCGCAATGCGATCGTCATCTGTCCGCATCCCGCTGCAAAAGCATGCTGTGCCGATGCAGCCGATTTGCTCGCAGCAGAGGCAGTGAAGGCGGGTGCCCCCGACGGGGTAATCCAAGTGGTGCGGGAACCGTCAATTCCAGTTATCGAAGGTCTGATGGGCGATGAACGCGTCGATCTCGTCGTCGCGACGGGTGGGCCGGCGGTCGTCCGTGCGGCATATCGCTCAGGCACGCCCGCCTTGGGTGTGGGACCAGGCAACGGACCGGTCTACGTCGACTCCAGCGCGGACCTTACGGCCGCGGCAGCACGGATAGTCGAAAGCAAGTCGTTCGACAATTCAATCTTGTGTACCAATGAATCGGTCGTGCTTGCGGAGAAAGGCATCGCCAATCAACTCCTCGATACACTGCGGACAGCTGGAGCACATCTTTGCTCTCCCAGCGAACGCGAGAAGCTGCGGGCGTTCCTTTGGAATGACAAGGGGTTCAATGTCGACGCTATCGGTAAGGACGCTTCGATCATCGCCCGAGCCTGTGGCTTTACCATCGCGAGCAATGCCAAGGTCCTGCTTGTCCCCATTGATCGCCTGCTGCCTGAAGAGCATTTCACACGCGAGAAACTCTGTCCGGTTCTCGGATTCGCACCTGTGGGCGGAGTCGACGAAGCAATTCGTGCTGCTCGCTCGATGACCCGCAAATCTGGGGGTGGCCATTCGGCGGCTATCCACTCCCAGAATGAAACGACGATCATGGCTTATGCCGCTGCCGTGCCTGCCCTTCGCACGGTTGTGAACGCACCCTGCTCTCAGGGGGCCGCCGGTTTCGGCACTAATCTTGGTCCGACGATGACGATCGGGACAGGTTTCATGGGCGGCAGCGCGCTCGGCGAAAATCTCACGCCGGCTTCGCTCATGAACTGGAGCAGCATTGCTTACCCCACCGATGAGCGTTTGCCCTTCGGCAATTTCGAGGGCCTGACTCCATGGAAGACGCCAAGTTCAACAGTCTCGGTCCCCGCGCAACCCGCACGATCTGCGCCCGCACCTCACGAACTGGCGCTGCTGCGTGAGCAGATCCGCTCTCTCGTCCGCGAAGAGCTCAAATCAGCCCTAGGTCGGACATAAATCATGGCAAAACTGCGCTCCTTCATATTCATCGATCAGTTGCAGCCGCAGACCATGTGCTTCATGGGTTCATGGATTCGCGGTTCCCTGCCGCGAACCAATATGGCTGCTCAAATCATCGAGGTAGCTCCCGGCCTCGACATTGAGGCGTTGACGGACGTGGCGCTGAAGGAGGCCGAGGTGCAGGCCGGCATTCTCGTCGTGGAACGCCAGTTCGGCTATTTGGAGATCCATTCGCGGTCGACAGCTGCAGTGCGGGCCGCCGGCGCGGCGGTGCTAAGAGACATTCAGGTGTCGAGTGATCAAGCCCTGAAACCGAAGGTTCTGGCGTCGCGCATCGTAACACGCCTCGATCCGCTGCACGCATTCCTGATCAATCGAAACAAGGGCGGTTCCATGGCTCTTGCTGGCGAGACGCTGTTCGTCCTGGAAATGGAACCGGCAGCGTACGCAATTCTGGCCACGAACGAGGCCGAGAAAGCAGCAGACATCAAGGTAATTGATTTCCGCATGATCGGCGCCACTGGTCGGGTATATCTGTCTGGCACGGAAGCAAGTGTGCAGGCAGCAGCATCGGCCGCGCAGTCGGCCCTGGAGATCGCGTGATGGGCGCGCTCGATCCCAATGTCCTTCGGCAACTTGTCAGCGAAGCTGTCCGCGAGGCACTCGCAAGCCAACCTTCCACGCGTCCGGAAGTGGTATCGATCGCGACCGACTCCGACCTGCGGCGTTTCGTCGACCGGATTGTCACGTTGATGGACGACCCTGCCACGGCAGTACAATTGCGCGACGGCACCATCGCTTTTCAACTGGATCCGGATCGCAGCGACAGCCCGGCTGTCCGTTCGGGGTCGGCCCCCGCAAATAAGATAGCACCACTCTCGGGAATTGTCGGTGAGAAGATCATCAATGGCGCCGAAGGGAAAGAGCTGGTGCTTGGCCCCGACGCCGTCGTTACGCCGATCGCTCGTGACCGAGCTCGCGAACGCGGCATATCGCTGATCCGGAGGCAGACATGTTGAAGGCCACTGTCGTTGGAAGTGTCTGGTCTACAAAGCGTGTCGATGAAATACCCGTCGGCTCAATATTGGAGGTTGAGGTCGAGGCCGGGGCTCGCCTGCTGGCCTTCGACCCGCTTGGTTGCGGAACGGGGGAGCGCGTTATCATTGCGACCGGTTCGGTCGCAGCTGCGTGGTTCAAAGGGGCGAACCCGCCGATCGATGCGCTCATCATTGGGTCCATAGATGAGGAAACATGATCGAGAATCTAGCGCAACTCGATCGGCCGCCAGGCCAACGGGGCGGAGTCTTCGCCGCAATTTAAACCAAGCAACTAAACTGGAGAACATCATGTCGAATGCAATAGGAATGATCGAAACGAAGGGATACGTCGCTGCGCTCGCGGCCGCCGACGCGATGGTGAAGGCAGCCAACGTTTCTATCGTGGGTCGCGAGGAAGTAGGCGACGGGCTTGTCGCTGTTATCATCAATGGCGACGTAGGCGCCGTGAAGGCCGCGACCGAAGCTGGGGCTGAGGTTGCGGGTCAAGTCGGGACGGTGGTTTCCGTTCATGTGATTCCACGCCCTCATGCGGACGTCACGAAATTCTTCGCCACACCTACGAAGTAGACCGGGGTAGACCTTGAAAACGCCGCGCACGACCGCTGAGACTACCCGACCTCGAAATGAAGTTTCGAAGCCGCTTGCTCCCGTGCGAGGTGGCGACCTCCGCGTCTACCTCATGCTGGAAAACCTGCAGCCACAGTTTGCAGCTTATCTGGGTACTCCAACACGTGCCCGTGGCTATCCAGCTCTTGCCGGGCAGCATTCCCTGATCCTCGAGGTCGCGCCAGGCCTCATGATTGAGCGCGTGATCGATCTCGCGCTCAAGCAGGACCCGGAGCTCGAGCCTGGGATTCTCTTCGTCGAACGCCAGTTCGGTGTGCTGGAGATCCATGGAGATGATGGTGCGAGGTTGGAACGGGCGGGACAGGCGATTCTCAGCGGACTAGGACTTTCGGCGGAGCAACAGCTGCGGCCACGTATCCTGTACACGGACAAAATTGAAAGAATAGCGGACCAGCACGCGATCATTATCAATCGAAATCGACAGGCTTCAATGGCGCTGCCCGGCGAAACGTTGCTTGTCTTCGAAATGGTTCCCGCGCTCTTCGCGACACTTGCCGCGAACGAGGCAGAAAAAGTCAGTCCTGGACTGACCCTCGTTGATGTCCAGATGATCGGGGCGGCAGGCCGCGTCTATATGTCGGGCAAATCCGATGATGTCGATCGGGCGCTGCTACACATCGAGGCAGTGCTCGCTCGTGTGCAGGGCCGGGATCACAATTGACGAATCCTATCGAGGCGAACCTATCCCGGCAGTCCTCGGAAGCGACTTTGGAACTCTCGCCTCAGGTACTTAAAGCGCTTTGAGAGCAGCCCTGTAAATAGGAGGCGGGGTGAAACGCAAAGGCGATCGGATAGGTAAGAATGTTGGACTTTATCGGCGCGGTCGCTCTATTGCTTTGGGGCCTACGTATGGTCAAAACTGGTGTGACCCGCGCCTTCGGCGCGAGGTTACGTCGGTGGATCGCGGCTGGCACACGCAATCGGCTGATGGCCTTCGGCGCCGGCTTTGCCGCGACGATGGCCCTGCAGAGCAGCACGGCTACCGCTCTGATGACGGCTTCGTTTGCCGGCAGCGGCTTCATGAGTTCGGCGATGGCGCAGGCCGTCATGCTCGGCGCCAATGTAGGGACCAGCCTCGTCACCCGCATCCTCGCCTTCGACATCCACTGGCTGGCACCGCTACTGATTGCAGCCGGGGTCGTCACGTTCACTTGCAGCGAGGCAAAGCAGCCAAAGGGGATCGCCCGCGCGGTGCTAGGCCTCGGCCTGATGCTCCTGTCGCTCCACCTATTGGGACAGTCTACCGAGCCATTGCGGCAGTCGGCGGTTCTGCGCGCCCTGATGGCTTCACTTGAAGCCGTGCCGGTGCTGGCTGTTGTTGTCGCGGCCGCGCTAGCGATTGCCTCATCCTCCAGCATGGCCGTTGTCCTTCTCATCACGTCGCTGGCGGCCAGCGGAACGCTCAGTCCGGGCCTCAGCCTTGCACTTGTGCTCGGCGCCAATCTCGGCGGCGCCGTTCCTCCGATACTCGCGACGCTGGTCGACGGGCCGCTGGCGCGCCGCGTCACCGTCGGCAACTTTCTGGCTCGAGCAATCGGCTGTATGATCGTCGTGCCTTTTGTCGATCAGGCGGCTTTGGGCTTGTCCAGCGTTGCCGCGGGTCCAAGTCAATTCGTTGTCGACGCCCACATCGCCTTCAACCTCCTGCTGGCTGCGGTACTGCTGCTGCTGCTTGGTCCGTTCGCCGGTGCGATGCGACGGGCCCTTCCCGAAGCTGGCATTCCCGGCAGCGGTCCAGAGCATTTAGACAAGGGGAGCCTCGATGACCCAACTGTGGCGCTCGCCTGCGCGGCGCGCGAGACGCTGCGGATCGGCGACAAGGTAAAAGCGATGCTGCAAAACAACCTTGAGGCTCTGCGCCGCAACAACACAAAACTTTGCGCGGACATTGCCATGATGGACGATGAAGTCGATCGGCTGAACGATTCAGTAAAACTCTATCTTGCAAGTCTCGACCGCACCGTCCTCGATGATAAAGACACGCAGCGCTCCGCGGAGATCGTTTCCTACTCCATCAATCTCGAGCATATCGGGGATATCGTCGACAAGAACTTGCGAGAGCTCATCGAGAAAAAGATCAGGAACCAGCTGACCTTCTCGGCGGAGGGCGCTTCCGAAATCGAAGAATTTTACGCCGTCACCATCGAGAATTTGCGCCTTGCCCAGAGCATTCTCGTGTCAGGCGACGCAAAGCTCGCCCGCCGGCTGGTCGAGGCGAAGGTCGATATCCGGCATCTTGAGGAGCGGTCGGCCGAGAATCATCTCAACCGGCTTCGCGACGGGCACATCGAAACTCTCCAGACCAGTTCGCTTCATCTCGACATCCTGCGCGACCTAAAGCGCATTAACGCTCATATAGCGGCGATCGCCTATCCTATTCTGAAGAAAGCTGGCGTTTTGCGTGAATCTCGTCTGCTCGAGACTACCAACCCGGGGGGACGCGCAAGTTGAGCGCCGCGCATTCCGACCAGGGCCCTGGAATCCTGTCAAGCAGGGCGACAGCCGAGATCGAGTGCTCGCTCGGTACAGAAACACTGCCACAATCAATTGACGAAATAACAACAAGGGAGCGTTCATCGATCCCACTATGACATGGTGAGCGCTTTTCGGCGATCGGTGCGGCACACTTCGCGCCGGAGAGGTTCACGACCATCACCCACTGCTAGCCCGAGCGAGGTACACGCATAGGCACGCAACAAAACGAGGAGGTTGATGTTGCCAGCAAAACTAGAACGCGTCCTGGACGATCATCTGGATGGATTGATCGACGCAATGGAGCTCGCGCGGGATGAGCCCTCGATCAAGACCGCGCTGCAGGAATTCGCCACGGATTCCGGCTTCGAGCACTTTGCCTATTTCAGCGTCCGGGTATCGGATGCGCGAGGGCTGTCGAACTACCCCCTGAAATGGCAGGAACGCTACGTGTCGAATAACTATGTGACATTGGATCCGGTCATCGCGCAGGCGAAGCGTCTGATGCGGCCCTTCACCTGGTCCATGAAACAAATGCAGTCGCTCGGCCGAGCAGAGCGGAAGTTCTTCGACGAGGCCGCGGAATTCGGAATCCGGTCCGGCATCTCAATCCCGGTGAAAGCCGGTTTTGGCCGCACCGTCATGCTCACGCTTGCGACAAATCGGGACGAACCTGGACCCGTTGTGGTCCGAGACGTCGCTCTTGCCGCGACAGCGGTGGCGTTTGTCCACATCAGCCTGATCAGGTTGTCCGCGAAACTCCCAAGAACAGGGCAGACCGACCTGTCGCCCCGGGAAGCGACCTGCCTGGCCTGGGCATCGATCGGCAAGACGATGAACGAGACCGCGAAATTGCTGACGATCTCCGAGCGCTCGGTACGTTTCTATCTCGAGCAGGCACGCGACAAACTCGGCGCCAACAATGTCGCCCACGCCGTCCGTCTCGCGGTAGAACGCGATCTCATCTGACGTCCGGGAACGGTTCGGACACACCCGCACCTGGCACATTGGGAACGTGACCAAGGCCATCGACTAGCGCGGCAACAACGGCCATCTGAGCGCGATTGTTCAGCATGGCGCGAACGTAGGCTTGATGGAAGTCGGCAGCGTTGTCGCCCCCGGACTGTTTTGCCGCCATCCACGCCGAATACGCGGTTTCTGCTATTTCCAGAAGACGCCGGTGTTCACCGATCGACTCGTGAGTGAGCTTCTCAAGCTGAGGTTGGTCGAGCGGCCGTATTAATTCGGCAAGTGCGGCCGATAGCTCGTCATTTGGTGATTTCATGTCGGCTCGATCGGCGGTCATGATACTCCAAGCAGATTGGTCCGCGGTGCGCCCCCCGCCGACGATAATCCTGTGCACCCAAGCCAGGAGTTAGAAACCGCGCCTACGGCGGCCCTATGACTTTTAGACCCCATGCTCCCTCCGCCCAGGTGCGCGTCACCTGCCGCCGCCAGAATGCGACCGCAGTACGATATTCACTGGCACGACAATAGGAGGGAAATGATGACAACTACCTACTATATCGGACTGGATGTCCACAAGGACACAATTTCCGCCGCGGTAGCTTACGCCGGCCGGGAGGAGGCGTGATTCTTCGGGCAGATTGCCAACACGCCGGAGGCCGTCACAAAGCTGGCAGCGAATTTCAGCAAGGACAATGCCCAGCTCCATTTTGCCTATGAGGCCGGCTGCTGCGGTTACGGCGTCTATCGCCATATATCGAACCTCGGGCACCGCTGCGATGTGGTAGCTCCTGGCCTGATCCCAGTTCGCCGAAGCGAGCGAGTAAAGAATGATCGTCGCGATGCCTTGATGATCGCACGATTATTGCGTGCAGGCGAGCTGACCCCCGTTTGGGTCCCCGACGAGGCGCACGAAGCGATGCGCGACCTTGTGCGGACACGGCATGATGCCGTTCTCCCGTTTCGAGCGGCCAAGCCAGCTCATGGCTTACGTTGGCCTCGTCCCTGGGAAGACTCAGTGGCAGTCGAACGCGCCGTGGCGGAATTACCAAGGCAGGCAATGACGCCGTTCGACGTGTGCTCGTCGAAGGTGCCTGGAACTATCGAATGCCAGCCCGGATCAGCAAGAACATGATGGAACAGCAAAAGCGTTTGCCCGCAGAGGTAAGAGAAATCCCGTGGAAGGGACAGGTGCGCCTTCACCAGCGCTATCGCGCCATGATGGCTCGCGGAAAAAAGTCGACGGTCGTAGCAACCGCCATCGCCCGGGAGATGCTGGGCTTTGTCTGGGCAAGCGGCTGCTACGTTCAACCCTCCCACGCCTGAACGAGGTGGTCGAGACGGCTTTTGGTGGTGGCGTGCTTCCAACGGCAGGAGAATCCTTGTGCCTCGGTGTTGGGTAGAACGTTCACGTATCGACGCCCGTTTTTAGACAAAGGCAGCTCCGCGACGAACCAGGGTCCTGCGGCAGGCATAGAGCTGAACCCGCGCATAAGAGTGTGATCAACCGTCGCTACGGGCGGCGATCCTCTCGCGCGTTCGACCGCACCCTCATGCGCTCCTCAATACTCCACGGTCAGTTCGACGCGATCTGCGCACCAGCGAGTCTCGGAATAGCTTATTGGCACGCCATCTGGATCGACATCAATCTTGCGAGTAATTAAAATCGGACGAGACATCGGCTGGAAGAGCTTTCGAGCCTCATCTTCGGTCGGCGGACGAGAACTGATGCGGGTCGTCCTCCTTCGATAGTCCTCAATTCCGTAGTACTGATACGTTTTAGTAGTGCTGCTCAGTTCGGTGTAGACGCGTGTAATATCAGGAAATCGCTTCGCGGGGAAATACACGTCACCCGTGGCAATAATTACCTTCCCAGCGAACGAGTTCACCTCTATGTGGGTCACCAAAGCCCCATCTGAGAGGTTGAGTGCTGTTCTCACAGGATCGAGCGGCAAGAGCTCCTGACTTCCTACAACCTGATAAGCGGGATCCCGGTTTTGATCCATCAGGTTCTGCGAGAAACGCGTGCGCGAAGAAATTCGATAATGCACGATCTCATCATGCACAAACGTACCCCGGCCCTGTTCTATACGCACTAAACCTCTGGCTTCAAGTCCGGCCATGGTTTGGCGAAGCGTGTGCCGGCCAACCGAGAAGCGCGCCATTAGCTCAGGTTCTGTCGGCAGTTTTGATCCGGGTGGGTAAACGCCGGCGATAAGTTCGTTCGAGAGAACGTCTTCAATTTGCTTCCACACAGCCGGCCCAGGCTTTCGGCCGAGTAGGCGTCGCTCATCGGTGTTACGATACTTAAGGGGCATAGCTCACCTCGGGAATTTGTCCAAGGGTGCCTCCAACTGTCTGTCGTGTCATAATATCGTAATCATCCGGATGTTTAAAGCCCTCGTACTCTTGCTGCCGGTGCCTCCAGGCAGCTGTCTATGGTCCCTTACTTACTCGTGCCGTAAAAAAAAGGAACTGTTTCAATGTATCGATCTCGCAGTGCGGGAGTGATGGTGCTTGCTCTTGGCGCCTTCGCCCTCTTCTCGTCGCCCGCTTTGAGCGAGACGCTCCGGATATCTCATAACCTTGGCCTTGGCGGGCGGGAATCGCTCGACCCGGTTTCTCCGAATCGCTTCCTTCCAGCGATTGCGATGATCTACGATCGGCTGGTCAATCCTGGCAAGAACGGATTGCCAGAGCCTTCCCTGGCCCTATCGTGGAATAGCTCGGCTGATTTCACTGAGTGGACGTTGAAGCTTCGAGAAGGGGTCCGCTTTCACAATGGTGAGCCGTTCTCTGCGGAAGACGCCGCGTTCTCGCTAAAACGCATATTGAATCCAAAGCTCGCCAGCCCTGTTCGTTCCTTCCTCGGCATTATCGACAGCGTTGACGCCGTCGACGCAACAACGCTTCGCGTGCAGCTCAAGCAAGCGCACGCCGATTTTCTGATGCTCCTTACGGACTATCGCGTTCGAATGGTCTCCTCGAAGGCGGCACATGGCGATCTGGATGCGGTCTTAGACAGCGGCATTGGCACCGGCCCGTTCAAGCTGTCGAAGCTCGACGCGCGCAATACCACGGTCTTGGCCGCCAATCCCGAACACTGGGAGGGGAAGCCCGGCGTTGAAGAGGTAGATATCATTGCTATTGCCGATCAGGACGCCCGCAATCAGGCGCTGCTTGCGGGTCAGATCGATCTAGCAAGTGTAGCGCCAAACGAAGTGGGGCTGTTCAAGACCAACAAGCAGTTTGTCGTCCAGCAAGTTCCCGCCGGCAAATTCAACCCTATCGTTATGCGCACGGATGTCGCCCCATTCAACGACATCAGGGTCCGTAAGGCCCTGAAGATGCTCGCCGATCGCGAAAGCCTAAGAAAGCTTGTCATCGGAGACGCAAATGGTAGCCTCGCTTGCGATGAGCCGGTCTGGCCCGGCGATCCCTACTTTAATTCGAGCATTACCTGCCCTACTGACGTGGAAGGCGCGAAAAGGTTGCTCAGTGAAGCCGGATATCCTAACGGTTTATCGCTCGACCTCTATACAGCCTCCGTCGAACCTATCATGATCCCTCTAGCGGAGGCTTACCAAGCGCAAGCCGCCAAGGCTGGGGTGAAGGTCAATGTCAAGGTCGTTCCCGCCGACGGCTACTGGACCAATGTATGGATGAAGCCGAACCGGCCGTTCGTCGTCGGAAACTGGGGTCAAAGAGCCGCAGACCAGGTCTTGAACGAGGTGTTTCGCGCTGGTGCGAAATGGAACGAGACGGCTTGGAACCGGCCAGACTTCGAAGCCCTGCTCGATCAGGCACGCAGCAGCGCAAGCTTTGAGGAACGCAAGTCGATCTACGGCAAGGCGCAAGCGGTGCTCGCTGAGGAAGGTGGCCAGTTTATCCCGTTTTTCCGGAACGAGACGCGGGTTTACTCCTCGTCCGTCGATAACGTTAGCCATGTTCCAGACAACATGCTGCCCTGGCACAAGATCACCAAGAAATAGGCATCAGTTCAATGACCATGTTGCATGCGCTTTTTTCACGCGTGCTTTCTCTGTTCTTGGTCTTGTGTGTATGTTTCTTTGCACTTGAGACTTTGCCCGGCGATGCTTGCACGGCTTTTCTCGATCAGGACGCCCGCGATCCGGAACTGCTGCAAATTTGCCGGGCGAATCTAGGAATCGATCAGCCCATTCTCGTTCGTTTCGGCGAATGGGCTGAAGCCCTCATGCGCGGAGACCTCGGCACTTCCCTGACGCGCGATCGTCCAGTATCGGAGGTAATTGCTCCCGAGCTGCGGAATACCTTCCTGTTGGCATTGGTCTCCGCAATCGCATCGGTGCCGCTTTCAATCATTCTTGGCATCATTGCAGCCACAAGGCCTGGCTCGCGCCTCGACATGACCTTGTCGGCGGTTTTTCTCATCGCAATGACATTGCCGGAGTTCATTATCGCGACATGCATGATCTTTCTTTTCGCCATCTCGCTACAATGGTTCCCGGCAGTTACGATCGTTCCAACAGGCGCGCCTGTTCTCGACATGCTGCCCAACATCGTACTTCCAGTCGTCACACTCTCGCTTGTTATGGTCGCCCATACCATGCAAGTCGTGCGTTCACGTGTCATCGGGATCTTGGAAAGCGATTTCATCGAGGCTTGTTGGCTCCGCGGCTTTTCATATTGGCGAATCCTTTTTGGCCACGCCTTGCCAAGCGCGCTTCCGCCAGCGCTGAACGTCATTGCTCTCAGCCTAGCGTCGCTTTTGGGGGGCGTCGTCGTGATCGAGCGCGTGTTTAACTATCCCGGCCTGGGCACCCTGACGCTGCAAGCTATCCATGATCGGGACATGCCGCTGGTTCAGGGCGTGGTTGTGGTCTTCACGCTAACTTACACAGGCCTCAGCCTCCTAGCGGACACGATTTCGACTTTGCTGGACCCGCGAGCGGGAGCAAACAACCATGCTTGAACCAGCCAGCATCACGGACGGCGCTGTCGGCTCGGCGGATCAAAAGGGCCTCAACGTCAACTCTTCACCCAAAAGGTCGTTTCAAAAACTCCTGAGGATCATCCTCTCCACACCTTCGGGAGTAGTAGGGTTTGGGGTCGTCGCCGCGCATGTTGTGGTCGCGTTGATCGCTCCGGCCATTGTTCTGCATGATCCACTCGCCCAGGATCCCAACCAGATCATGGCGGCCCCAAGCTGGACCCATCCCTTTGGAACCGACCTGCTTGGCAGAGACGTATTGTCTCGCACACTTGAAGGCGGAAGAGTGGCTATCGCCGTCACCGCCTTGAGCGCGCTGCTCGCCCTCATCGGCGGCGCTGCCATTGGGATCACCGCCGCAATGCGTGGTGGCTGGTTCGACAGTTTGACGATGCGGCTCGTCGAGTCCATCGGTGCGCTACCCTATCTTCTGTTCCTACTGGTTCTGGCGAATGCCTTCCCGGGAAGCGCGTTCGCGCTCGTCCCTGCGCTGGCAATCTTCTACAGCACCAGCATCGTGCGCGTATCCAGGGCGGCGGCCTTGAGCGTGGCGTCAGCGGACTTCGTTACTGCCGCTCGCGTCAGGGGAGAGAAGGCTATTACCGTCCTTCTCCGGGAGGTGCTCCCCAATGTGCTAGACGTCGTTTTGGTCGATGGAGCTTTGCGCTGGGCAAGCATGCTGCTTGGCTTTAGTTCGCTTTCGTTTCTCGGCTTCGGCGTGGCGCCACCGACTCCCGATTGGGGCCTAATGATCTCTGACGCTCGAAACGTCATGGCTATCGCCCCCTGGGCGGTGTTTTGGCCGTGCGTCGCGCTGTCAACGCTGATTTTGGGGGCGATCTTTCTTGCAGATGCGGCAAGCAAGGCCGTCGGACTCCAACGGGCACCGGAAGGACTCAATCCATGACCCCTTTTCGCAACAACCGCGCAGGATCTCTAATCGACGTCGCTGGGCTGAGTGTTGCGACCACAAAGAGTGTCGGCCTCATTTTGGAAGATGTCGGCCTAACGGTTCAGAGAGGTGACGTCGTCGGCATCGTTGGTGAATCCGGGAGTGGAAAGAGCACGCTCGCACTCGCATTGTTAGGGCATTTCAAGACGGGCCTCCGCCCGGTGTCTGGCAGTGTTCTAATCGATGGACGCGATGTCGTCTCGGCTCCGAAGGCCGATATTGTGAGCCTTCGACGGCACCTGGTGAGCTATGTGCCCCAAAATGCCGGCCTTTGCCTCACACCCACCAAGCGTATCGGAGCCGCCATCGAGGAAATCTCGCATCTTCAGGGGGAAAGGTCGGCGAAGAAAAACCGGTCGCGTGTGGTTGAGCTTCTCGAGGCCGTAAGGCTTCCAAACGCTGAAGAGCTAGCCGCCCGTTACCCGCATGAATTGTCGGGCGGTCAGCAGCAAAGATGCGCGATTGCGATGGCGCTTGCTGCAAACACGGAGCTTCTCATACTCGATGAACCGACCTCCGCGCTCGACGCGACAACGGTCAACGAGCTGTTGAGCCTCCTCCGAAAGCTTATCGTCGAACGCGGCCTTACAATAATTTGCGTAACACATGATATGCGCGTTGTCGCACGACTATGCACTCAAGTCGCTGTTATGCGGAAAGGCAGGCTTGTCGAGCAGGGGCGTTGCCAAGCGATCTTGAACACACCGCAACATTCTTACACCCAGATGTTGCTTAGCGCGCAGCTTGGGTTTCGCGCACGGAGGGAAGAAGACCTGCCTCACAGTGACGGCCACGCTTGTCTCAACGTCTTGGATATCAGGGACGTTACCGTACGCTATAAACCTCGCTCGCCTTTGTTGGGCCTCTGGCCTTCTGACCGACGAGGATCGGCGGCGGCGGCTCTGCAGGACGTAAGTTTCTCTGTCGAAAAGGGAAGGATCGTTGGCGTCATCGGAGAGTCCGGGTCCGGCAAGTCCACTCTTTTGAAGTCCATTGCCGGCGTATCGACGCCGTCTGCCGGCGAAATGGTTTTCATGGGAGGTGAGGATCTTGCTAAGCTAAAGACGAGATCGACGAGCCTTCGTCGCAGCATCCAGCTCATATGGCAAAACCCTCTGGCAGCATTGAACCCAAAGCAGACGGTGTTCGACGCCATTGATGCCCCATTGCGTCTCTACTTCAAAATGTCCGGCACGAGACGGCGGGCACGTGCAGCTGAACTTCTGGCACAAGTCAAACTCACTGCAGAGTATCTGGACCGTTTTCCGGCCGAGCTGTCGGGAGGACAAGCCCAGCGTGTGGCAATCGCGCGCGCGTGCGCGGCCGAACCCGAAATCATGCTGTGTGATGAAATCACGTCCGCGCTCGACGTTTCGGTCCAAGCCGCCGTACTCGATGTCATCAAGGGCATCCGGAGTCAAACGGGATGTTCTTTCGTATTCGTATCTCACGACTTGGCGGCTGTAGCTTCGATCGCTGACGAAATCGTCGTTCTCAAAGACGGGGTGATCTGCGAGGCAGGGCTGACCAACCGCATTCTTCATAACCCGTCTCATCCCTACACCAAACGTCTTCTCGAGGCCTTCGCCGGCACAGACGCAAGGTTCTCATTCGCCGCATGATCACCATGAACATCCTGAGCAGCGCCCGCCGCTACGCTATGTGTTTCTCTCGTAGCTCACCCGCTAAGCCACGCAGCAGCACAGTGGTTCGGCTCTGCCACTGTCGAAGGTGCGTCTGCTCAGCGTTTTTGCCGCTCAGCGGATGAGGTGGAACTGACGGCAAAACCCAAGCGATATGGTTTTCACGCCACGCTCATGGCGCCGTTTTACCTCGCAAAGGTGTGGATCGCAAACACTTGGAGCACGCTATCGGGGAATATGCGAGTTGCGAGCGACCATGCCCGATCGGTCCGATGCGTGTCGGATTACTAAGGGGCGTCTTCACTCTTTTGCCGCGTGAGGAAACCCTTATCCAGCGGGGCTTTGCCTCTCGCATCGTTTCCGAATTCAACCCTTTCCGCGCCCCTTTGACCAGCCACGACCTCCAAGGCAGTTTCACCCGGCGCTCGACGAGAGGGAAATTACGAACCTTGCCCAATGGGGTTATCCGTTTGTCCTATCACCAACCCTTTTTGAGCAGGAGCGACCGGCTGCCGACTTCGGCGCCCTGTCGAGATTCCAGTTTCGACAAGGGAGGACGGGGTAATGACTGACTGCAACCACAAGGGAATTTTGGTTCGTCTCGTAGGCCCGAGCCGAGCCGGCAAGGACACGCTGCTGAAACTGGCGAAGATCGAGCTGGCCAACGACGAACGTTTCGTTTTCGTGCGTAGAACCGTTACTCGTTCAGCCCGTAAGGACGAGGACAGCGAACCTCTTTCGGATCATGCCTTTCAACAAGCCTCGAACGTGGAGATTTCTCTCTGCATTGGCGCGCGCATGGCCTCTCGTACGGGTTGCCCGTGGCTATCGACGAGTGGCTGGCGGCTGGACGGGTTGTGATCGCAAATGGTTCACGCTTCGCTTTGAGCCAAGCCGGCGAGAAATATCATCGCTTGAAGATAATCAACATCTTTGTGCCGCCAGACTTGCTGATTAATCGGCTGCAAAAGAGGGGGCGCGAGGACGGCGATGCTCTTGTAGCGCGCTTGAACCGAAGCAACGCCCTCGACTTAAGCGCTTTTGATGTCTAGGAAATCGACAATTCCGGCGCACCAAGCCAAGGCGCAAGAACTCTCATCCTCAAGCTTGTTGGTTATGTCGACCGTACCGACAGCGAGAAAGATTCCCCTCTCTGAAAAGGTTAAATCAATGCCAAGCAAAAAGCTCATCTTGATCATGATTGACGGCGTTAGCGCGGACTACTTCGACACGCATCGAAATCGCCTGCCGCATCTCTCCCAGCTTGCGGATCGCGGCTATCGGGTCAAACGCATGAAATCGCCGGTACCAGCAGTTTCGATGCCAGGAAGAGCATCTTTGCTGACGGGCGTTGCCGCAGACAGGCACGGTATCTACGGAAACCGGTTGCGTCAGGATGGACAATTCAATCCGGCAGACGCCAAAGATGTTCGCGTACCTACGATCGCGACCCTGGCGAGCGCGGCGGGCCTCGACGTTGCATGCGTCGGACATGCGCTGATAAAGCCGGAGGATGTATCTTTGTACGTCCCGCCATGCTGGATGAGGGATAGCGGCTTCACCAAGGTGACGGCGACGGGCCGAGATGTGTCGCTGCTAAAGGTCAAGGATCCGCTTCAACGCCTCGCCGGCGTTTCACTGCCATTCGGCGATTATGCTTCGATCACCGACGCGTCGATGGGGCCTTCCGAATATTCCGTCGCCGACCGCCAGATCGTTTCTGCCGCTGCGGCACTTCTGCGTTCGAGTACCGCACCCGAGGTGATCATCACTGAGATCAACGTGACTGACTCAGCTCAACATTTTCATGGCTACGAGAGCGATGAAGCACATGCTGCAGCGGAGTTTGCTGATGGCCTCGTGGGCCTCTGCCTTGATAGCCTGCGCCAGAACGCGACAGGTGACCAATACAATATTGCCATCGTCAGCGATCATGGACATGAAGCGATCTCAAAGACGATCTACGTCGATCGCCTGGTTCCAAATCTCGTTTGCGATACCGAGGGATCGACTGTCCATGTCTTTGTCGATAACGTATCCGAACGCAGCTATGCGGAAGAGAGGTTCGCGTCTATCGGCGCGGTAAGCTTAAGCCGCTCCTATCTGCCAGCAGAACTGCGGGATCGCGTGGCCTCGTTTGCGGCCCCATCCGGTTACGACTTCGCGCCGGCGCCGGGTGGCGCGGCACCAAAAGCGCTCACCGGCGACTCTGACTACAAGTCTATGCACGGTCTACAGCCTGGTAACCCAGCTGACGATCGGTTCTGCCTGTTCTTCGGACCCGACGTGCCGAACGGTCTCGCCGAGACGGCGGAGGCAGAGAGCTTTGCGCCTACGGTCGGTGCGCTCCTTGGCCTCTCGCTGGACGCATTTCCCGCATCTCCCTTGTTCGTTCCGGCACCAGGGTTCCCGAAGGCCTGAGCCTGCACCGCTCGAACATCAATAGCGGCCATCCAGCCGGACACTCGCTCGAAGCGCAATTGAAAAAAGAGACAATTATGGCACAGGAGGCGACCGGCGATCCGGTCATCACACACTACACCCACAAGCAGGCGCTCGAGATCCTTGCCGCCTGCCGTCCCGACGCAATCAAAGCGCTGGCGGAGCGGTTGCTCGACGACATTGGCGAGGTCACCGTCATAAGCAACCGGACCGGACTTGCCACGCTGCCTTATCAGGACACCGTTAAGGGGACCGCATTCCACTTGGGCGAAGTACTTGTCGCCGCGGCGCATGTCCGGCTGTGCGATCACGACATGGAAGGCTACGGCGCCGTCGTCGGTCGCGACCTCGAGCATGCGATGGCCATGGCTGTAACCGACGCTGCGATTGCGGGCGGCCACCGTTGCAATGTGATCTCCGAGTTTCTCGATGCCGAACAAAGGCATCAGGAGGAAACCGATCGCGAGCGTCTCTAGAAGGTCGAGGCCACCCGCGTCCAGATGGAGACTTTCTGATGACCCTCTCCCTTCTTCCGACGGCTGACGACAGCCGCACCAACGCCAGCTTCGAAGAGCTGATGTGGGCACTGAGCCGCCCCGGCCTCATTCGAACTTGCCTGCCGGCGGGCTCTCCGTGATCGCCGAGAGCTTGCTCGACCGCGAATGCACTTTCTGTGTCGAGAGCGATCAGGATCTGGATCGCGCTTTCGCCATCACCGGCGCCCGTCGGGTACCGCTTGCCGAGGCCAACTATGTCTTCGCACCGCTTGCAACTGCGGAAGAGGTGGCAAGGCAAGCGGTCTTGCGGATCGGCACCCTCGCCTATCCGGACGAGGCGGCCACCTTGTTTGCGCCTGTCCGTTTCGGATTTGGTCAGGAGTTACGACTGACCGGTCCCGGCATCAAGGACAGCTTGACGGATCGCGATCGACGGCATTGACCCGAACTTTTGGGCAATGCGTGCGCGGGCAATCCGTTATCGACTCGGCTGGGATCTTTATCTCGTCGACGGCGACCGCGTCGTTGGCATCCCGCGCTCCACCAAAATCGAGGTGCTCTGATGGCCTATGTAGCAACCCGTGGCGGCGAGCACGCCATCAACAGGCGGAACGGCTTTATCGTGACGATCTCGGCACGATCGGAAAAGATCGCGTCGACGCCATCCGCAACAACCTTCCCTATTTGATCGATCGCTTGATGGGCGAGGCCTCGCTCTACGAACCCGATCTTGCGGCTTTGGCGCTGGCCCAGGCGGGCGGTGACCTTTATGGAAGCCGTGCTCCTGCTGCGCGCCTATCGCACGACCCAGCCGCGCATCGCCGTCGCCGACCCGGTCGCTCAGCCAGACCTCTTCACCGTCCGCCGCATATCGGCAGCGTTCAAGGACATTCCCGGCGGTCAGATCCTTGGTCCCACGCTCGACTATTCGCACCGCCTACTGCAGGTCGGCGTGCTGATGGGCGAGGATTATTCGCCGGAACCGGTCGTCCCGGCAACAGAGCCGGCGCCCGCCACACAGCCGTCGCTTGCGGCTTGGCAACAGGCGGCGAACGTGCCGCGGGATAGTCTTCTAATCCTCTGTTGCGGCGCCGATCCCGGAAAGATCGATCCGGATGCCAGCCTTGTTGGGATCCTCGTCGCTCAACGGCGGATCGGGCAGGCCCTCCTCGGGAGCGTCTTCGAGTTCGGCCGCGCGTCCATCTTCTTTTTGCGTCGAGGGTTCATCGGGCTTCGGTGTGGCTATATGGACATCGCCGGGGTCCGGCTCGGTGAAGACCGACCTGCCTTCGAAAGTGCCGCTTCGCCAGGCAACAATCGCGTCCTCGAACGCCTCGTCGGCCGGTGCTCCATACCATTTCGCGACGATCCGATAGACCTTGCCGAAGAGCGCCGTTCCCAGGCCGATGTTGGCGCACGCATCGACCAGATCTGGTTTCAGCTCCGACACGTCCTTAATGCCAAGTCCTGCCGGATATTGCGTGACGCCAACGCGGACAACAGCTTGTCCGACATAGCGGCGTACCAGGGCCATAGCCTCCTCGGGCGTGGTCGCCGGCGGCGCGAGGATCATGCGATTGCCCGATGTGATGGAGACCCCGAGCGGATTGTCCGATCCCACTGTCGCGATGAACTTCTCGACAATCGCGGGTCTCAGGCGCGGGTCAGCGCATTGCTGGATGAGGGCGGCATCGATCACAAATGGCTTCCTCAGATGTTGAACGCGATGACAAGAGGCAAGCCGAACAGCCGCGCCCACGCTTGCGAACTCGCCTTCTGGATGGCGACAATGTTGGTGTTCTCGGTCCACCAGCCATTGCCGGTAGCGACGATGAGATCGGGCGAATAGAGCAACGACTGGATGATCGGCCAGACGATCAGCTGTTCATAGCAGATCAGCGGTGCGACACGGTCGCCACGGAGTTCGACGACAGGATTGACGAAGAGGTGTGCCCGTGCCCCGCCACCTTCTCCCGTCCAGGCCAGCCAAGGCTGCCACATCGACACCGGGACCGGCATCCTCTCCCGGTAGAGGATTCTTGTCCCCCGGCCGCTGATCTCCATCATCACGTTGTCGTAGGCGTCCCGGTCGACGATAGCCGCGCCGGCGACGACAGTGATATCGGTCCCCTCAAGCTCACGCGTCCAGAGTCGTTCGACCGTCGGGGTCCAGATCCCGAGGGCGCTCTCCGGCAGCACGACAGTTTTCTTAACGCCAGCAGCATCGGACTTGACCAGGCCAATCGTTTTAAGCTGCTGTTCGTAGCCCGCATACTGGCCGGCAACGCCTCGGAATTGCGTGTCGACTCCCGTCCATCCTGACGGTAGGGAAGGGGGCGTCCAGGTAGTGGCGGACCAGGCGCAAAGTCCTCCCAAGACTGCGACCGCGATCGGCCACCTACTTGTCGTCATGACGAGCACGATGATCGCGGTCGCGACCAATCCGGCCCATCCAAAACCGGGAAACAGAACGCCGGCGGCCGCGATCGGATGTGCCCAGCCGACAATACCAAATGGCGGAACACTCATGACGATCGCCGCGACGCCATAGCGGGCTGTCTTGCTCACGCCCGGCCGTCGTGTCCAGGCCGCAGCATGAACGATGACGAAGACGAGAGAGGCAGCAACCCAAAACCCAATTCCGAGAACTAGGTCGGCACCGTAGAAATTTGTCACGCCTTGCGGCAGCCCATGCGATGCTCCGAGGAAATATCCCGCCGCGGCTAGGGCCGCCAACATCCTGTTGGGCGCCATTGCCCACAGGGCTGGGAAGAACATCGCCGCGGGCAAGTGAACTGGGTTGCCGTTCCATCCAACTAGGCCGCTAGCGGTGGCAGCGAGAACGAGAATGGCGCCCACGGCGGAGTGTGCGGCGCGCGACGGACGGGAGAGGACGGTTGCTACCATGGTTTACGCAAGAATCCTCTGGCTGCTGCCGTTGCGCGTGCCAACCGACACAGGCGTGAAGCCAGCGGAAAGAGTTGGCTTTCGGCTCGTCAGTTTCGGTGAGGTGGGTCTTTGGAGCGACCCGTCATATTTGACGGGCAGGGACTTCCTGCAGGCCCAGCCGCCGTCCGTCGTGAAGCGCAGCGATATGTCCCGACTAAGCGCTCGGCTGGCGGCTCTTGCGATATCAAACCCGGTTAGGGATGCGACGTCGCCAGCAAGCGCTCCTTTCTGATATTCGACCTGTGGCCGGGTCGGCAGCACCGAACTGCCATAATGCTCGGCCATGCCGGCATAGGTGCGGTTTACCTGCGGGTCGTAGCGGCAGGCCTTGATGATGGCGACCTTGGCATTGTCGGGAACCAACAGAGCCGGCGCGCCGCCGAACGCTTCCAGTGCATTGACGTGACACCCCAGCCAGTCCGGAAGTGTCTCACTCCAGCGCGCTTCCGCATAGGATAGGCTCGAAGCGCCCAACACGGCCACGAACAGATGCGCCTGGCGCGTCTTGCCCTCAGCCGGTCGACGATCACCGTCACCGTATCGCCGGCATAGTCGACGAAGAGCTTGTCGCCGGCGGCATGGTTCTGCCGCTTACTGGCAGGTTGGATGCCCAGCCCCTGTATAGATCACAAAAGCGGCTATAGCGGTAACCATCGGGTGGCGAGCGATGTATTCGTCCCACAGGATCTGCAGCGTCACATGCTTGCGCTTCAGCTCGCGATGCACGCAAGCCCAGTCCGGCTCCACGCTGCGACGGTGCCCTGTCTTACTCGGCGGGGTTCCACGGTAATTTGCCTTCTGCTGCGGCCTATCGAAAAGCGAGCGGACTGGTTTCTACCGATAACCGAACGTCAATCGATCAAGGGGCTCGGCGAGCCGGGCCACTGAACGTCCGCGCTTGCAAACCGGTCCACAATCGCCGGATGCGCTCTACCGGGATTGATGGACGGATTGTCGGCCATGAGAGTGGACACCACTCTTTCTCGTCGGACAGTTCGCCGGCGCTGACCCACCTCGGCGGATAAATGTCTGGTGAAAGGGTTGGCACGGCTGGCTCGATCTATGTGGCAGCGATCCGATTGAAAAGTTGATCCCTGGAACTTACCTGCGGCGTGCGTCGAGCGTTCTCCTCCCATTGCGTTCGACGCGTTCCCCTCTGGAGGTTTTCGACCTTCACATCTCGCCGGGCCTTTGGGTCCGGCCTTTTTTCTGAATGTGATGGCTCGAACGTGAAAACCGGCCGCGCTAGTCCGAAGCACGCCTGTGGCCGGCACCGGCCCGAAATATCGCGAGTCATGAAGCCACCCAGCAGATCGATCTTCAGGGGACCGATCGGACATGGAGGCCAGGCCGCCACGAACTTGCGCAGGACCCGTTCCAGTTCTTCGACGGAAGTGCCGTCTCTCAGCCGAAACGGCGCCTTCAGCGTGGCATGGAAGCCATAGCGGCGAGGTTCTGACGTGAGGGTAGGATCAGCTTTCCCCTCCGCAACGGCGCCACTACCAGGCGCGAAGGCATCCCGGCCCAGCCATGCGCTTGCCGCTACAGTCAGCGGGTGTTCCGCTGCCGGCGTGTAATAGATGTCGTAACGGGGCGAAGAAGAAGGGGCTGACATCGGGCGGCGGCCTCTGCCGCTGTGGCACTGAGCCGGGTCTTACGGAGCGGTTGCTTGCCGACCTCGAACAGCCGGTCGGCGACAGCCTCGCGCACTTCCTCGTCGTGGAAGATGCCGAAGATGGCAGTCCCTCGCGCCTTTGCCTCGTTTATCAGTTCGATGACTGTCTGTCGGTTGGCGGCGTCGAGGGAGGCTGTTGGCTCGTCGAGCAGCAGCACCGGATAATCAACGATGAAACCGCGGGCGATGTTGACGCGCTGCTGTTCGCCGCCCGAGAAGGTGGCGGGCGCCAGTGACCATAGCCGTTCTGGGATACGCAGTCGGGAAAGCAGGGTGCGGGCGGCGGCATGCGCTTCCCCTGAGGCAACGCCGTTCACGATCGCCGGTTCGGCCACGATATCCAGCGTCGGCACCCTTGGAATGACACGCAGGAACTGGCTGACATAGCCGATGGTGCGGCGCCGAATTTCCACCACCTCCCATGGTTCGACCATAAGCAGGTCGATCATGGTGCCGTCGTGCCGAACACGGATCTCGCCGGCGTCGGGCTTGTAGTTCGCATAGAGCGAGCGCAGCAGCGTCGACTTGCCAGCACCGGACGGTCCGTGCAGGCACACGCACTCGCCCGAGGCAACCTTGAGCTCGATGCCGTCGAAGACCGGGATATGAACGCCGCCCTGCGTGTGAAGGACAAAGGTCTTAGAAAGCCCTCTGGCGTGAAGCCGAATATCGCTGGTGTTCATTCTGGCTGGCATTCCTTTTCCGCCTCAGACCTGCAAGACCGACGAGGCGAGCAACTGGGTGTAGGGATGGTGCGGATCGTCGAGCACCTGATCGGTCAAGCCCTGCTCGATGACGCGGCCGCGCTGCATCACCATCAGCCGGTCGGCAAGCAGACGTACCACCGCAAGGTCATGCGTGACGATGATGGCGGCGATGCCGAGTTCGCGGACAAGCCCTCGCAGCAGGTCGAGCAGCCTGGCCTGCACGGAGACATCCAGTCCGCCGGTGGGCTCGTCCATGAAGACGAGACGGGGCTTGGTCACAAGGTTACGTGCAATCTGCAGACGCTGCTGCATGCCGCCCGAGAAGGTTCTCGGCTTGTCGTCGGTGCGGGCGAGATCGATCTCGACCTTTTCCAGCCAGTCCTGCGCCTCAGTCCGGAGGTTGCCGTAGTGACGGGCGCCAATCGCCATCGGCCGCTCGCCGATGTTGCCGCCGGCGCTGACATCCATGCGCAGCCCATCGCGCGGGTTCTGGTGGACGATGCCCCAGTCGGTGCGCGCCAGCCGCCGGCGCTCCGGTTCCGACAGCGACAGGATGTCGACCGGACCGCGGTCGTTCATATCGTAGACGATCGCGCCGGCGTCAGGCGCAAGCCGGCCCGAAAGGCAGGCCAGCAGCGTCGACTTGCCTGACCCACTCTCGCCGACAACGCCAAGCACTTCGCCGGGATAGATCGCGAACGACACATCCACACAACCGACCTGGCCGCCATACGACTTCGAGACGCCCGAAACCTCCAGAAGCGCCTGCCGAGGCGCAAGCTTGCGAAGCGCGGTCATGACGGGATCTCCGTCGCGGCGAGTGCCGTGGGAGGCGCGGAGTCGTCCGCCTCGCCGGCTTGCGCCTGCTCGCGCTGCCGCGTGTTGCAGAAATCCGTGTCGGAGCAGACGAACATGTGTCCGCCGTTATCGTCAGTGATCACCTCGTCGAGGTAGGACGTCGTCGAACCGCAGAGTGCGCAGCACTGCTCCCATTTCTGCACTTCGAAGGGATGATCGTCGAAGTCGAGGCTCCTCACGCTCGTATAGGGCGGCACGGCGTAGATCCGCTTCTCGCGGCCCGCACCGAACAACTGGATCGCCGGGCTGCTCTCCATCTTCGGATTGTCGAACTTCGGAATCGGCGACGGTGACATCAGGTGGCGGGCGTTAACCAGCGTAGGGTAATCGTATGTCTTCGCGATATACCCGAAGCGAGCAATGTCCTCGTAGAGCGCCACTTGCATGGCACCGTACTCGGCATAGCTGTGCATCTTGCGCGTTTCGGTTTCGCGCGGTTCGATCTTGCGCAGCGGTTCCGGTTGGGGAACCTGATACACTATGATCTGACCCTCCTGGAGAGGCGTTTCGGGAATGCGGTGGCGCGTCTGAATGATGTTAGCTTCTTCCGCGCGCTCAGTGGTGGCGACGCCAGTAACGATCTCGAAGAAGCGCCTGATTGAGACCGCGTTGGTCGTATCGTCCGCGCCTTGGTCGATGACCTTCAACGTATCCTCGGGGCCGATGATGCTTGCGGTCACCTGTATGCCGCCGGTTCCCCAACCATAGGCGAGCGGCATTTCGCGACCGCCGAAGGGGACCTGATGGCCGGGAATGGATAGCGCCTTCAGCAGCGTCCGGCGGATGATCCGCTTGGTCTGCTCGTCCAGGTACGCAAAGTTGTAGCCCTGTGCAGGTCGAGTGGAGGCGCGTTTCATTCTGCCGCCGCCCGCGAACAAGCAGCCTCGTATGCGGCGCGGAGCCGTCTTACGAGCTGCACTTCCGCGTGGAAGTCAACGTAGTGTGGAAGCTTGTAGTGGGTGACCATGCCGGTCGCTTCGACGCTGTCAGAATGTGACAACACGAATTCGTCGTCCTGAGCGACGTACCGAACATCCTCGCCAAGTTCACGCGCCCGCATTGCTCGGTCGACAAGAGCCATCGCCAGTGCCTTTCGTTCGCAATGGCCGAACGTCAACCCGTAGCCTCTTGTGAACTTTGGCCCAGCTTCCGTCGTGCCGCGAAACTGATTGATCATCTGGCACTCGGTAACGGTGATCTCACCAATTTCGATCGCGAAACCGAGGTCTTCTGGAACAATGGTGACCGACACCTCACCGAGCCGAAGTTCCCCGACGAAGGGATGAGTGGCCCCATATCCACGTATGGTCGAATAGGCTATTCCCAATAGGAAGCCTTCATCTCCGCGTGCAAGGTTTTGCAGGCGCTGATCGCGCCCGGCAGGTAGCCGCATGGGCGAGCGCGTGAGATCGAAAGCAGCCGTGTCCTCTCTTGACCGCGTCTCCTGTTCGATCAAACCCTCGCCGCCAAGCATTTCGATGACGCCTGGTGCATTGTCGTCCAGCGGCTCTTCAGCGACCGGCGCAACAAAATCGGGGTCGCTTTTCTCTGCGAGGGAAAAGTCAAGCAGGCGATGGGTATAGTCGTAGGTTGGCCCCAGAACTTGACCGCCTGGTATGTCTTTAAAGGTTGCCGAGATGCGCCGTCGGACGGCCATGGTTCCAGTGTCTATCGGTCTGGATATCGCGATGCGCGGCAGTGTGGTGCGAAAGGCGCGCAACAGGAAAATCGCTTCAACTGAATCGCCCTGAGCTTGTTTCAGGGCAAGCGCGGCAAGCTCCCTGTCGTATATGGAGCCTTCGGTCATCACGCGGTCGACCGCGAGCCCGAACTGCTCGCTGATCTGATCAATGTCGAGTTCGGGCACGGCCCGATTGCCGCGCCGTGTCTCCGCGATCAATCGGTGAGAATTGATGATGGCCTGCTCGCCACCCTTGACTGCAACATAGGCCATCTATGCCTCCACACGAACTGATCGTGGCAGTCCGACTATTGCTTCGCCGGAGGCGAAGATGACGTCGGCCCCCAGCGGGTAGAGCTCGGAGTTCATCGCCCATTCCGCCCAGAACCAACGAGGAAGAGTGCTAATTCGCGCGGTGGTCGTCCCGTTAATTCCAGGTCCTGTCCAACGAACCCCCTCCCTGCCAGATAGAGAAGCGACTTGCAGGATCAGCGTCGATGATCGTTCGGGATACTCAACCTCACCTGGATGAAGTTCGTCGAGATGAGGAACCTGGCTCCTACAATCTGCTAGGACGAACCGGGCGTCCTTTGGCGAGGTCACGATGGGGGCTCGGCAATGAAATTGCAGCCAGGCAAGGACATCAGTCGAAGCAAGGTGAGGATCGATCCAGAGCGGCGTCTCGAAATCAGCAAGCGTGAGGCATAGGGTAGCCGTCGCGGCATGCAGGGGCGGCGGTGCATCCCGGAGTCGATTCACCAACTCGATGCGGCCGGGATAGGCGATTGCGTTCATCAGCGCTCGAAACGCCGCCTGACTATCGCAAACGGGATCGTCGAAACAGGGTCTGAGACGCGTTTTAAGGTCTGAGAGTTCTGCCGTCATTTCTGGCTTCCTCGCGCGACCGTGAAGAACTCGACTTTGGTCGAGGCCGCCTTGCGGCTGCGCTGCTCCTGTCGGGCCTTCTGGATTGACCGCAGGGGCTCAATCACGCTGCTGAATAGGCGCCCTCGTCGTTCCGCCTGCTGCAAGAGGGCATCCAAAAGCGCGGCCCGTTCGGCATGATTGTGATCTCTTCCCTTGACGTAGGCATACCCAATCCAGCCGCCGGCGAGACGCAGTGTACAACGCGTCACCGTCATTTCGCCAAGGTTGAAGGCATCGCCGGTGCCGCCTGCTCGACCCTGCACCATGACCAGGCCAGTCTCGGGCTTGTGCAACCATTCGAAGGAGAGCGGCTTGTCTCGAGGCTCCCAAAGGTTGTCTATGTCTTGCGGCTCGGCTCGCGCCAGCACGCTCATCCAATCTGAGCGCTGGCGGTTGGAATCGTGGGGTGTATCGGCGTCCATTGCTTCGGGGCGGCTCTATTTGGCATTTCGCGGCGACGGCGTTGCCGCGTGAGACGCATCGATACGGAGCCCGACACGGTGCAGGTCACCTGGATTGCCGGATCGTGCGGACCTTTTTCGGGAAATCCGCCAACGAATACGGCACCGTTGAATAGAAATGGAATTCACGCAGTCACCAATGGGGTCAGTTTGAGAACACACGCCGCACTCTTTGCGTGGTCGCTGTGACCCGGGAATGACTCGATCTAGACGAATGGACGAGATGTCTGCGCTTTACGTCGGTTTTTCCGCATGCCGAACGGAAATGTAGCCAGCCAATCGCTTTCAGGGCGGAGCAGCGGGCAGGCATCAGAATTTCAGCTGGAGCTCGACCCAAAGGGTTGAAACGCGTGTATGCGAAAGTTGAATCGGCACGTTGTGCTCATCGACGTTGATGTTCGTGACGAAAACGACCGGACGCCCCCCGGGCTGCTCAAGTAGCTCGGCGTCACGCCGCGTTGGCATAATCGCTGAAAATCGACTTTCAGATCGCGTAAAGTCTGGGACACCCTCACACAGTGCCTGGATAGTCGACGAGAGCTTCTCGTATAAAACTCAATTCCATTGAATCGTGGAATGCAGTGAACCCCTCGGGCTGGACCACCAGGATCTGAAAACTGATACGTTCGATGGGCCTTGAACGGAGAAGGCTCATGAAGTCACGAGGTCCATACCGTCGGCACTCGACGCAATTCAAATTACAGCTTTGCCAAGACATCCGCGGCGGCGTCATCGGGCGCCGCGATGCCCAGCGCACGTATAGCGTCTCTGCCAACCTCATCCAGCTTTGGCTGACACAGTTCGATCGGGGCGAACTGAATGACGAGGAGGCTGAGGCCAGCGGTATCGCTGAATACGAGGCTCGGATCGCCGCTCTCGAGCGCAAGGTCGGCCAACTCACGATGGAACTGGACCTTGCCAAAAAAACGCCGCGCCAACCGATCGCCGGCGACAGCGAGAGATCCTTCATCGTCACCGGCCCGCGGCCTGTTCCATCAGACGGGGGTGTCAAGTGATCGATCTGCCGAGAAGCACCTTCTACTACCGCGCGTCGACCAAAACACCCAAACTCTCGGACGTGGACCTCGTCACCCTCATCGAGGATATCCAGGACGAACTGCCCTGCTATGGCTATCGGCGGGTGACCCACGAGTTGCGCAGGCGCGGTCATCTCGTCAACCACAAGCGCGTAGCTCGGGTGATGAGGGCGGCAGGCTTGGGAATCAAGCCGCGGAGGCGCTACGTGCGCACGACCGACAGCAGCCACGATTCGCCGATCTACCCGAACCTCTACCGCAATGTGATCCCGGATCGGCCCAACACGGTCTGGGTTGCCGATTTCACATACATCCGAATTGCCCACCGGCTTCTGCTATCTTGCTGTCATTCTCGATGCCTGCAGTCGCAAGGTCGTCGGCTACGCCTTGTCGCGACGGCTCGACACGCCATTGGCGCTCGCAGCCTTGCGCTCCGCTCTGACAAGCAGGAGACCGTCATCAGGCTGCATCCACCACACCGACCGCGGGTGCCAATATGCGTCCGAGACCTACCGAAGAGCACTCGAAGCGGCCGGCCTGCGCGGCTCCATGAGCGCGATCGGCAATCCCTACCACAATGCGCAGGCCGAGAGCTTCATGAAGACCTTGAAGGTCGAGGACGTCTATGTGGCTGGCTACGACAGCTTTGCCGATGTGGCCGAACGATTGCCGAGGTTCATCGAAGAGATCTACAATTCGAAGAGGCTGCACTCAGCCCTTGGCTATCGAACACCAGAGGAATTTGAAATCCAACTCGCCCAGAAGGCGGCTTAGTTCGATGGCTTGGTGGTCCAGCCCGAGGGGTTCACTGCAGAAGCGGGAAATAATTGGACGCGCGACTGATGCAGGCTTACCCGCGATTCGCGTGAGCGTCTCAATGTGCTGGACAGTCTGACCCGGAACGATCTGTAGCTTGTGGGCGATCGCGCGCGTCGCTTTGCGCTTTGAGGCACCCAGATAGTGTGTCGAGTGCCGCCATCCTGTACATCGCTCAGGGCGGCAGTGAAGCGCGTCCTTCGGCCAATGGGCAACGGCACGACGCGTTCGCGAACGAAACTGCCGCGTCCGTGCTCGATTCGAATTAGATCCCGCTCCCGAAGCGTGTGAAGGGCTCTTCGCACAGTATGGCGATGAACCCGATACTGTTCCGCCAGCTCGCTTTCAGTTGGGAGTTGCGATCCGAGCGGAAACCTACCTTTCAATATATCTTGTTCCAGTTCCAGATAGACTGACTTCCACAAAGTTGTGGCACCGCGCCGCTCTCGTGTGATGATACCGGTCGCGCCCGATGGACCTTTGGTGCTACCGCTCATTTGTCGCGTCAGAGTTGCCGCTTTCCCTTTGCCGTCGACCCCAGCCACGCGGATCGCTTTGTTGACGCGATCGCGCTGGCATGCTCGTAAAATTGGTCCCACATCAAAATTTTAGCTGGAGTTCGACCCAAAGCGTTGAAACACGCGTGTATGAAAGTTGAATCGGAACGCTGTGCTCGTCGACCGTAAGGTTCGTAACGAAGACGACCGGTCGTCCGCGCGGCTGCTCAAGCAGTTCAGCCTCCCGCCGTGTCGGCATGATTGCCGAGATCCGACTTTCGGCACGCGTAAAGTCGGAAACGCCCAATTCTCGCAATGACTGGGTCGCCGACCCTAGCCTCTCATACAGGGCGTCAATCCCACTAAAACGGGGTAGAGGAAAATACTTCGACGCAATCGACACGGGTCTGCCAGCAACGCGCGTGAGGGTCTCGATGTGCTGTACCGTCTGACCCGGAACGATTTGAAGTCTGGCCGCGATCGGGCGTGTCGCTTTGCGCTTTGAGGCACCAAGAAAGTGTCGAGAGCCGCCATCCTGCACATCGCTGAGAGCGGCAGTGAATCGCGTTCTGCGACCATAGGGCAGTGGTATGACTCGTTCTCGGACGAAGCTGCCACGACCGTGCTCAATGCGGATCAGATCCCGCTCTTGAAGCGCCTGCAGAGCCCTTCGCACCGTGTGCCGGTGGACCCGAAATCGGTTGGCGAACTCGCTTTCTGTAGGGAGCTGCGTGCCGGGCGCAAACTCGCCCTTCAATATATCCCTTTCCAGTCCTAGATACACGGACCTCCATAGAGTTGCTGCGGCGCGTCGCTGTCCAGTTTGGCTCAACATCGGTGGGGCGTTCTTGCTCATTTCTCGACCCAGTTCAACTTCCATTCTGGCAGGCAATGCGGCGTCAGTCGCCACGGCTTGGCTCGTCCTCACCCGGCTCATTTGAGCGAATTCCAACGGACTGTCATTCTGAGTGCTCCCGAGAAAAGTTGCGAACCGGCTTTTCGGCCCATCGGAGGTCAGCGGCTTCGTTCCGACAAAATCGCGACCGCGGGGTGGCCCGTCGGATCGTGTATTGGCGCACAGAGTTCTTCATTCGCCGGAAGTTGCACGTCTCGCGCGAGTTTGCCGTCCCTAAATCGCGGTCCCGGCTCGCATAGACCGAGCTTTAGAGTCCGCGCGGACCTCGTAGTCGGAAGGCAACACTAGGGCAATTGGCACGACAGATTCAATGCCAAAGCGTTGGCATGCAGTTTGTGTGAGTCTCACCCTTAACAGAGTGCAGCGAAAACGCTCCTCGAACGGATGAGTTCGCAGGTCATCTAAGGTTCTTCGCTCTGCTGTCACTCGCATAGTGCATTTCGTCGGTGCCTCAGGAAGGCGGCGGCGAGAAGGTCAATGCGCTGATGAGACCCTATAGATTGAGTTCTCAAGCCTTTGGCGCACAGAGCCCGCATCCAGTTGGGTCAGCGCATTTGGAAGGTCGCTCCGCAATCAGTGGTGTGGCATTGAGTGGCATCGTCAAATCCTTCGGCCCTGTCGGTCCTGCGCGACGTCTCACTGGACATTGGCGCCTGGACCAGGCGCCGGCTCGCGGCGCCAGCTCGCGGCGGCAGCCAGGCCGTTTGGACCCCAAGACCGAGCTCAAAGAAAATGAATGAACTTGCACATGCAGCGCTGGAGCGCATTTCGGGCCGCCCAGGCAGAGGCACCAATCTCATCCTGACAAACGCAATGATTGTTGGCGAGGATGATGTATTTCTCGGAACTGTTCACGTCGAGGATGGTCTGATCATAGGTGTAGAGCCGTCCGTATCACGATCGGACAATGCTGTTGACCTCAACGGCGACTTTTTGCTTCCGGGTCTTATTGACGTCCATACGGACAATCTCGAAAAACACACGGTTCCTCGACCAGGCGTCGTGTGGAACGCGATAGAGGCCGTGGTAAACTATGACCGCGGCCTTATCGCCTCAGGGATCACGACAGTCTTCGATTCAATCTGTGCTGGAAACGTCCACACCGACTATCGGCGCGCTCTGCTTGAGCACATGCTCGGCGGCATTCGGACCGCAGAGGCAAATGGCGCTCTGGCAGTCGATCATTTTCTTCATCTTCGATGTGATCTCGAAGATGGGGATCTCATAGGACTTGTGACACCCCACCTGGAAGGCGACAGGTTACGTTTCATCTCCTTCTTGGACGAGAGCGTTGAACGGGATCCCCAGCGATTCCGAAGCATGATGCTAAGGCGCGGCAGAAAAGAAGATGAGGTCGAAGCGCTGGTCATCAAAGGGTCATCGCTGGAGGTTGTCGGCCACAATCGCGAATGGCTTGCTCGCGAGTGCAAGGCACGGAAAATTCCTTTCTCGAGTCACGACGACACGACCAGGGCCCATATTGCCGAGGCTGTCGCGCTCGGCATGACGCTGAGCGAATTCCCCATCACGGAAGAGGCAATGGAGGCAGCCCGCGAGGAGGGCATGCTGGTGATTGCGGGAGCCCCCAACGTGGTGAACGGGCGTTCGCACGCGGGCTATATCTCAATGCGGGAGCGTTGCCTGTCAGGACACGTGCAGATTCTCTGCTCCGACTACGTTCCTTCAAGTCTCCTGTCAGCAGCATTCATCTTGCACAAGCAGGTAGGGTTGCCGCTCGCCACAGCAGTGTCGCTCGTCACTAGTCGCCCAGCCACGGTTTTCGGGTTTGATGACCGTGGCCGGATCGCTTCCGGACTTCGCGCCGACTTGATTCGTGTTGGGCTCGTAGCCAATTCGCCGCTTGTCAAAGCCGTGTGGCGAGCCGGCGTCCGCAAATTTTAACCAAGCTTCCATAGCAAGTTACGAGAGTGCCATATGTTAAAATCGAACCCAAAGGTTGTTCTTGTCGTATTCGACGGCTTAAGGCCAGACGCAATAAACGAGGGTGATACGCCAAATATTTATAGATTTCTTGGTGAAGGCCGCTGGTTCAGGAACGCTCGCTCTGTCTTTCCAAGCCTGACACGGGTCGCATCAGCTTCGATCGCGACTGGAGCATATCCGCGTCAGCACGGGATTGTGGGCAACACATTTCACCATCCGACGTTCGAGCCGCATCGTCCCTTCGATTCCGGCATTCTGGAAGACGTGGTTCGAATGGAAAATGAGGGAGAGCGCCTCGTCTCGGTTCCCACCTTCTCAGAACTCGTGGCCATGGCCGGAAAGCGGATGGCCATCGTGCACGGCGGCGGCATCGGGTCCACGGTCACACTCGCACCGAAGGCCCGCGACAACGGCCACTGGGTCTATTCCGCTCATGGCCGGAACGGCTCCCTTACACCCGAAGTCGTCGCCGAGATGGAGAGGAAATTTGGACCCGCCCCCGATCGCTCGCTGCCTCTTTTCGCAGTCATCGACCGGGTTGCCGGAGTGGCTACGGAGCATGTGCTCCCCGAGGTCAGGCCCGATGTTGCACTGTTCTGGTTTCCGGAACCAGACACTTCAAGCCACTACATCGGCATTTCGGCGCCCGAGACGCTGTCGGTCCTCAAGCGTTGCGACGCGCACTTTGGTCGAATTCTGGACACTCTCGACAGGCTGAAGATTGCGGATGAAACAACTGTGATTTTGCTGTCTGACCACGGCCACATTTCGGTTCCCAAGCAGATAGATCTGTTTGATGTTCTGGCTAAGGCGAATTTTCCCACCGCACTCGAAGCCAACGATGAGTCGTGTCTTCTCGGAATTCGCGGGCGCTATGGTGGTTTGCGGCTCGTTCATAGAGACAATAGGGTGCGATCAGAGGTCGTGCGGTGGCTACAGAACCAGCCATTTGTCGATCACCTCTTTACTGCGGATAGAAACGGTGTGGAGGGAGAGGTTCCTGGGACATTTTCCCTCAAACTCGTGGGATTGGATCACTATCGGTCGCCGGACATTGCCTTCGTACTCAAGTCCTTTTTGGAACCAGACTCTTCCAATAGGAATGGATGGGGTTATTCAGCCGGTGAGGTTCCTGTTTACGGAGGGACTCATGGTGGGCTGCATCCAAACGAGTTGAACATCGTACTAGCCGTGCGTGAGGGACGACGCAGGGACGGCCGGGACATTTCGACGCCAGCAGGCCTTATAGACGTGGCGCCGACCGTTCTCGATTGTCTTGGAATTTCTGCTGCGCCGTCGATGCTAGGCAGCAGCTTGCTTGGCGAATTCGATCGCGAAGCATCTGATGGCAATCGAACGCGGGACTTTGTCGTTGGAACTAAGAGTTTCGAACAAAGCGTTCGAATATGGGAAGAAGGAGGGCGCGTATATATCAAAGACGGGATAGCACAATAGAACGCGTTGGCCGAATGTCGAGCGCGGTGTGAATTCGCAGTTCGAGGCAAATCTAAGATCAGGTCGCAGCTCGACCTAGATCGTCGAGGTCAGAGCATGGGGCGACTTGCCTTCCTGCGTCTGGAACAAGGCGATCATCCACGAAGGTCAGGCCTCCGAATTGGTCGATGGATATGGTCTCCTAGCCGTTTCCCATCCCGGAGACGAAGGAGGCGAAAATGCTGGCGCGTTGACGATAGCGTTTGCACGCGCGGAAGAATGGTCATCGAAATGCCGATCATGTCACAGCTCCGCTAAATTCACCTTTCGTTCTTGTGACCGCTGCCGAGGATCTCGGATAGGTCGACGCGAATTCCCGCTTTGTTGGGATCCTCTGGGTCGGCCTGAGCCTCGCCCTGCGGTTCGGTATCGGTCGCATCACGCTTGGGATCATCCCCCTCTGCCGCGGGCACGGCTACGTTCACGTCGCCGGGATCCGGCTCGCCGAACACCGCCCTGCCCTCGAAGTAACCGCTATGATCGCGTCGTCGAAAGCCTCGTCGACCGCGTTGCCGTACCATTCGTGACGATGCGGTAGACCTTACCGAAGAGCTTCGTTCCGATGCGGATGTTGGCGCAGGCATTAACGAGGTCCGGACGCAGCTCGGACACGTCGGAAATTCCGAGTCCCGACGGGTACCGGGGTGACGCCGACGCGGACGACCGCTCTGCCGACATGCCGTCGGATGAGGGCCATGGCTTCAGCGGAAGTGCTAGGCCGTGGAACCAGCACGACCCGGTCGCCGGATCGCACCGTGACCGCCAGCGGATCAGGCGAACCCGCTTCCGCTATGAATCTCTCGACGATCGCCGGCTTCAGGCCGGGACGGCGCATTGCTGGATGAGGGCGGTGTCGATCATGGGCAGCTCCATGTTCATCGGTTGAAGGCGGTGACGAGCGGCAGCCCAAAGAGCCGAGCCCAGGCGTTCTGGATGGCGACGATGGAAGTTCCGGCGGTCCACCAGCCATTTCCGGGGGCGACAATCGCGTCGGGCGTGTGCAGCATAGACTGCAGGACGGGCCAGACCACGAGTTACTCGTAGCAGATGAGCGGCGCAATCCGCCGGCCGGCGAGTTCGACAACGGGATTGGCGAAGAGATACGCCCGCGCGCCGCCGCCCTGCCCCAGCCTGTGGCGCCAGGCTGCCACATCGAGACAGGGACCGGCATGCGCTCGCGATAGAGGACGTCGGCCTCATGTGCGGATATTTCGATCAGCACATTGTCGTAGCCCTGCGGGCCTACGACGGCTGCGCCCGCGATCACGGTGATGTCAGTGCCGATCAGGGGATCGCGCCAAAGGTGCCCGACGCTGGGCGTCCAGAACCCGAGCGAGCTTTCGGGAAGCACGACGATCCCGTCCCGCCCCGCGGTTCGCATGACCGTGGCGATCAGGTCACGCTGCCGCTCCAAGGTGCCGTCGCGGCCTAGGCTCTGCCCCATCTCTAGGACGGCTCGTCCAAAGCCAGCGTGTGGACGATGAGGAAGCAGAGCGATGCTGCGAGCCATAAAAGCAGGTCGGGCCAGAGATCCGAACTGTAGAAATTTGCCACGCCCTGCGGCAGGCCGCGTGAAGCGGCCAGGAAATTGGCCGCCGAGACGAGCGTCAGGAGGATGCGGCTCCGCGCCATGGCCCAAAAGGGCCGGGAACGTCATCGCCAGCGGCAGGGTCAGCGGATCGCCGCTCCAGGCAGCGGCGCCGACGAGCGCGGCGACCACGATCAGCACCGCTCCGCGCGCCATCTCATGGCTCGAATGTGACGAGCGGGCGGGCGCGGCCAACGACGCCGGAGGTGGGGATCGGCCCGAAATATCTCGAGTCATAGGAACCTGCGAAATCAGAGTGAAGAAAGAGGAAGCCAGCCGGGACCGGCCCGCCTGCGAAGCGCGTGAGCGCTCTGCCCGCGGCGTCCCTTGGCTGAACATCGGAATGGGCGAGCGGCCGGCCATCGATCGAGACATTGGAGCCGATCGCGATCGCCTGCCCTTCGGTCGCAACCACCGTCTTGATCAGCGGACTGAACCATCCCGCGCACAGACCGCGGCCGAGATAGCCGCGTTCCCGCGCCATCCGGAACGCCGGCGTATCCGGCGGGCAGATGAAGACAAGGTCGCCGGCCGCCGCGGGCCGTTCGAGCGGCTCGATGCGCCAAAGGCCGAGCGGATAGCTGCGCGTCAGATTGACACGAAGACCCCCGAGCCAGGCGACGCCTGCGAGCATGACAAGGCCTGCGGCTGCGATCGGGATGATAACTATGGCGCGAGGCCGCCTCATTGCTTGAGCACCGGCGTCTGCCGTTGCGTCTGACGCAGGCTCTCGGTCTGCTTCAGGGTCTCGGCGGTGCGTTCATGAGCAGCGAGCTGCTGCGCGGTCCGCATCACCGGCCAGGCGTCGGCGAGCTTCTGGCGCTCGCCTGCTGCCAGACCCTCGGCGGCCTTGTCGAACAGCCTTCCCGACGGTTCACGTGCGGCATTGGTGAGTAGCATGCGCTCGCCGAACCGTTCCGCGATCGCCTTGTTGAAGCCGTCGATCTCGGCCTTCGCCATCCTGTCGGCGAGGGCATAGCCGAGTGCTGCCGGAAGATCGTTGCGGTCAATCGCATCGCGAACGCGCTCAAGCACTTGGGTAGAGCTGGGCGACAGCGCCGGGATATCGATCGAGACCCGAAGGCGCATCGCCTGCTCCTCGGCTTCGAACTTCTGCACGGCGGTCTCACGCAGGCGCAGATAGCGCTCGATGTCGCGCTTCAGCGCCGGCACATTGAGCTCGGCGATGCGCCTGTCCTCCCGATCGGCCTTGCCGGCAAGAAGGCCCCTCTTGCCCTTGAGCGGTCCGAGCGTCGCCGGCTCCGAAACGAGGCGCTGGAACGCTTCCTTCGCCCTGGCCGGATCGGACAGCACCGCGTCGAAATTCATGGCGCGGAAGGCGGTCTCGGGATCTGCGAACACATAGCGGAAGCGGATCGAGACCTCGTCCCACCGCTTTGTCACGGCCGGATCGGCGCGCAGCTTCTCCTCAACCGCGTCCTGGATCGATTTCGGGAACAGGGTAACGCCGGCGACCATGGGTGCGGCCTCCTTCAGGGTCTGGCTTTGGCGGGTATCGAAAAGGCCGAGGCGTGCCCCGACCTTGCGCAGCCTCTCGGCAATATCCGCAAGGCGCTGCTTCTGCCCCAGTGTCCAGTCCAGCCGGTCGCGGACGAGCGTCCGGGCAACACGGACAATGTGCAGGCCGCGGCTGTTGGCGAAGCGCAGCGCATCGCGGTAGAGGCCACCACGCGCATAGTCGAGCGTGGTCTCCTTGGCGTTCTTGCGCGACAGGATCTTGATCAGGCCGCCATTGATGCCGAAGGAGCGCCGGCCGTAGTAGAGCGCGACGTCCTCCCGATGCCGGGTCATCGCGACATAGGTGAGATGCCGGTCGAGCGACAGCGTGGCCAGCACTTTCACGCGGTCAACGGTCGCGCCCTGCGCCTTATGGACGGTCGTCGCATAGCCGTGGTCGACATTGCGGTAGAAGCGCTGATCGACCGCGACACGATGAAGCTGATCGCCCTCCCCTAACGTGGCAACGAAGTGGCCGGACCGCGCTTCGATCACCTTGCCGATCATGCCGTTCTTCACACCGAGAGAGTTTTCATTACGGAGGAAGACGATCTGATCGCCGACGGCAAAGCGCCGGGCGCCGTCTTCCGTCAGGAAGGCATGTCCCGTTTCCAGAATGCCGCGTTCGATCAGTTTTCCGCGCGCAAGATCATTGAGAGAACGGACGTCGCGACGCAGATGCGCAAGGATCAGTGTCGACTTTCCCGGATCGTAGTCGCGGTTCCAATCATCGATCAGATTGGCGATTGCCTGCGATTTCAGCTCCGCGCCGAGCACCCTGCCCTGACTGCGATATGTGTTGATTGCCTCGGCGATGCGTCCGCGGGCAAGATCGAGCGATGCGTCCCGCATCCATTGCTCGCGCTGGCGATAGATGGTCTCGAGCTCGGCATAGCCTATGCGCTCGACAATCGCGCGGAACGCCGCACCCGCCTCGATCGGCTGCAGCTGATCGGGATCGCCGACAAGCACCAACTTGGCGCCGGCGCGCGACGCCGCCTCAACGAAATGCGCCATCTGTTTTGAGGCGACCATGCCCGCTTCGTCGATAACGAGGACCGTCCTGGCGTCGAGCCGCTCTCGGCCGTTCTTCCATGCGAGCTCCCACGACGCCAAAGTGCGCGAGACGATGCCGGCTTCCTTTTCAAGACCCTCTGCAGCCTTTCCGGCAAGTGCTGCGCCGAGAACACGATAGCCGGCACTTTCCCACACTTCCCGCGCCGCCTTCATCATGGTGGTCTTGCCGGCGCCGGCGCGCCCGACGATCGCAGCACACCTCTCTCCAGACGTCACATGCTCGATGGCGGTTTTCTGCTCTGGAGACAGACGTTCATGACGTGCGAACACCGTGTCCCGGATTTTCGTCCCCACCACGAACCCGGATGCCCTGTCCATACGGATGGCACGATTGGCCATCTCCGCTTCGATCCGGATCAACTCGCGCGTCGTGAACTTCGCCCGCAGAAGTTCGCCGGTTGCGAAGTCGACGCTCTCGTGTTCGAGGCGCAGGCATTCCGGGCTCTGCAGGATCCGCGCCATGAGATGCCGGAAGGTGCCTGCATCGTCGATATAGCGATGCAGGATCTTTGCGATATCGCGCTCGTCGAAGACGCTCTTCTCCGACGAAATTATATCGAGCACGGTGTCCGGCCGGCGCTGGATGCGCCGCGCGTTCTCAAGCCGCCGCTCCTCGAACAGCTCCAGCCGTTCCAGCTCCGGCGCCCTTCCCTCCCGGACGGACTTTCGTTCGATGGCTTTGGTTGCGACGCCAATATGGGCGGCGGGAACGATGTCGATGCCGCGCTCGGCATAAGAGCGTCCATCAACACGGATATCGAGACCTGCGAGCGTCAGATGCTGATTCTGCAGATCGAGCCAGCCCTGCCGCTGTTCGAGGAACTCCGCCTTCTCGCCTGACCACAGCCGGTAGACGATCTTGCCGGCCTTGTTGCGCAATCCCTCGCCGTCGTTGCCGCTGACCGCGACCTTCTTGGCCCCGAACCCGTCCTCGGTCAGCGGCCGCAGCGTCGTCATCAGATGGACATGCGGATTGCCCGGTTCGTCGTGATACACCCAATCCGCAACCTGCCCACGCGTCAGTATTTGTTCCGACACGAACTGCTGCATCAGCGCGATGTTCTGCTCGGCCGAGAGCTCGACCGGCAGGGCGATGATGAACTCTTTGGCAAGCTGGGCGTCCGCGCGCTTCTCGAAACCCTCGACCTTGTTCCAAAAGGCTTCCACAGCCCCCGCCACTGACCGATCGGCAATGAGATTCCGGACCCATTGCGGCGCATCCGGAGGTAGCAGGAATTCCTCATGGATCATGCCGCGCTTGTTCGAATAGTCGACCACGCGGGCCTCGGCCTCATGCTCCATGCGGGCGCAATGGCGGTAGGCGGCCGCCAGCACGGCGCTGCGGCCATCACCGCGTGAGATGAGCTGGGGCGTGAAATGCGTGATGGCCAAGGTTCAGGCGGTCCCAACGAATGAGAAACAGCATGTTCGTCAGCTCGGCCGGCCCAACCGGGGCCGGGAGCAGCACGTCGCGCCAGCGACGTATTACTGCGCCCTTGGAGCCGCTCCTTCGGAACGGCGGGATCATCCCTCAAAGCGTCGGCTTCGCCGACCCGTCATATTTGACGGGTCGCGCTGCGCGCAACCCCGGGCGATTCTCGTCCGATTGAACACGCGATTGGACAGGAAAGGATCAACCGGAATGAAGAAGCCGTCATCGAAGATACGTGAAGAAATCGCCCGCCTGCAGGACCAGCTCAAGCAAGCCGAGACGCGCGAGGCCGAACGCATTGGCCGGATCGCGCTGAAAGCCGGGCTTGGCGAGATCGAGATCGAAGAAACCGCGCTTCAGGCGGCGTTCGAGGAAATCGCCAGGCGCTTTCGCGGAGGCAAGGGCCAGGCGACCGGAAGAAAGAACGCCGGAGACGGCAGGACCGCCGGCGAAACGACCGCGACGGTCGCAACTGGCGCGGCTGCGGGCAGCGGTAGCGAGGCTTGAGAGGATGGTCCGGACCCTATCGACCGATGCCCGAAAGAAGGACACGCGCGAGAAGATCGAGCTCGGCGGCCTGATCGCGAAAGCCGGCTTGCGTTACGAGAAACGAGCCCTGCTGCTCGGCCTGCTGATCGACGCGAGCCACCGCATCAAAGGCGACGATGCGGAGCGCGCGCGCCTGATTGCAATCGGCGCGGAGGCCTTCGGCCGTGACGGCGAATAGAGTTCTCCTTGCCCTGATCCCGGCGACGATGATGGTCGGGGTGACCATCCTCATGCCGGGCATCGAGCACTGGCTCGCTGCCTTCGGGAAGACCGCGCAAGCAAAGCTGATGCTCGGGCGCACCGGCCTCGCATTGCCCTATGTGACGGCGGGCGCGATCGGCGTGATCTTCCTGTTCGCGGCCAACGGCGCCGCGAACATCAAGGCGGCGGGATGGGGCGTTGTTGCCGGCAGCGCCGCGACGATCCTGATCGCCGTGGCGCGCGAGACAGTCCGCCTTGCGGAAATTGCCGGCTATGTCCCAGCGGGCCAATCCGTCTTCGCATATGCGGACCCGGCGACGACGCTCGGCGCCTCCGCCGCGTTCCTCGCCGGCGCGTTTGCGCTGCGCGTTGCCGTGAAGGGCAATGCCGCCTTCGCGAGGCCTGCTCCGCGTCGCGTCCATGGCAAGCGCGCGGTCCATGGGGAGGCCGACTGGATGGGGATGACCGAGGCCGCAAGGATGTTTCCGGATGCGGGCGGCATCGTCATCGGCGAGCGCTATCGTGTCGACCGGGACAGCGTGATGGCTGTGTCGTTCCAGGCCGATGCGCAGGAGACATGGGGTGCTGGCGGCAAGGCTCCGCTGCTTTGCTTCGACGGCTCGTTCGGCTCGTCGCACGGCATCGTCTTCGCCGGATCCGGCGGTTTCAAGACGACGTCGGTGACAATCCCGACCGCGCTCAAATGGGGCGGCGGGCTCATCGTGCTCGATCCGTCGAGCGAGGTCGCGCCGATGGTCGTCGATCACCGGCGCAGGGCCGGCCGGAAGGTGATCGTGCTCGATCCTTCCAGCCCCGCGACCGGCTTCAACGCGCTCGACTGGATCGGCCGTTTCGGGGCTACGCGGGAAGAAGACATCGTCGCGGTCGCGACATGGATCATGACCGACAATGCGCGGGCTGCGTCCCCGCGCGACGACTTCTTCCGCGCCTCGGCCATGCAGCTCCTCACCGCGCTGATCGCCGACGTCTGCCTGTCAGGACATACGGACGAAAAGGACCAGACCCTGCGCCGTGTCCGCGCCAATCTCTCCGAGCCTGAGCCGAAGCTGCGCGAGCGGCTGACGCGGATCTACGAGCAATCGGAATCCACCTTCGTGCGCGAGAATGTCGCGGTCTTCGTCAACATGACGCCGGAGACGTTCAGCGGCGTCTACGCCAATGCGGTGAAGGAGACGCACTGGCTCTCCTATCCGAACTATGCCGCGCTCGTCTCGGGCGACAGCTTCTCGACCGACGAGCTTTCGGGCGGCGGCACGGACATCTTCATCGCCCTGGATCTGAAGGTGCTGGAGGCGCATCCGGGGCTGGCGCGGGTGGTGATCGGCTCCTTCCTCAATGCGATCTATAACCGCAATGGCGAGGTCGCGGCAAAGACCCTGTTCCTGCTCGATGAGGTGGCCCGTCTAGGGTATCTGCGCATCCTCGAAACCGCCCGTGACGCCGGGCGGAAATACGGCATCAGCCTGACGCTGATCTTCCAGTCGATCGGCCAGATGCGCGAGGCCTATGGCGGCCGCGACGCCAGCTCGAAATGGTTCGAGTCCGCATCCTGGATATCGTTTTCAGCGATCAACGATCCGGAAACGGCGGAGTATCTTTCGAAGCGTTGCGGCGACACGACGGTCGAGGTCGACCAGACAAGCCGCTCCTCCGGAATGAAGGGTTCGTCGCGGTCCCGGTCGAAGCAGCTCACGCGTCGTCCGCTGATCCTGCCGCATGAGGTCATGCGCATGCGGGCCGACGAGCAGATCGTGTTCACCGCGGGCAATCCGCCGCTGCGCTGCGGGCGCGCGATCTGGTTTCGCCGCGACGACATGAAGGCCTGCGTCGGAACCAACCGGTTCCATCGGAGCGAAGGCGGTGACAGTGGCTGATTTGCCCAACGCCGATCGGGCTTCCCTCGTCCCGGACCGTCATGCCTGCTGCGAAGAGGATCGTCACGCGAATGCGCCGAAACCGTTTTAATGGGTTCGGTGAGCGCCGCTTTTTCGGCGCGAGTAGAGCTGTCCGCCGTAGGCGGCTCGCCCAACCCTTCCTTCCGCAAGCAAGATCCTTCGCGATGCCTGGAAGCAAATCATAACCCTGACCTGGCTATAATCATGCTCATCCCATAGGGAGGCACACGACCGTTTGAACAACATCATTCGTTTCGGGAACAGCCCGAAGAAGAAGAAGAAGAATCCGGCACATGGGAAGAATTCTCCCGCGCCTATCGGCGGTTCGTTCCGCCGCCGCCGCAACCATCGGAACCGATCCGGCACGACCTGGGCGTGGGCGATCGTCGCCCTGATCGCGGCGAGTCTATATGCCGCCGATCATTATCAGCTCGCCGATCGGCTGACGCTGGCTGTGACCGCACCACGGACGGATACGCTAGGCGCGACATTCCCCTATTGCACGGAAGGCCGCCGCGTGACCTGCGTCGTGGATGGGGACACGTTCTGGCTTTCGGGCGAGAGGATCCGTATCGCCGACATCGACACGCCGGAACTGAGCCCGCCACGCTGCGAGGCGGAGCGGCTCAAGGGCGAGGCCGCCAAGCGCCGGTTGCGGGAGCTACTGAACGCCGGCCCGTTCTCGCTCACGGCCGGCTGGCGCGACGAAGATCAGCATGGACGCAAGCTGCGCACGGTGACACGTGACGGCCGCTCGATCGGCGACACGATGATCGAGGAGGGCTTGGCCCGCCGTTGGGACGGCAAGCGCCGAAGCTGGTGCGGCTGATCCATCAAGATGATGAATCGAGGGCGACAGACCGATTCATGAAAGTCGTTGGACGCCGCTTCCGAAGGAAGCGAAAATCCGGCCATGTCGAATGAGGAAGCAGGCCCGGTTCATCTTCACCGCATCGATCCGACGCAGAACATGCGCCGGTTCTACTCGCTCGCGATCCAGCCGACATTGTTCGGCGGAGCATCGGTCGTCCGCAACTGGGGGCGGATCGGCACTAACGGCCAGTCTATGATGGAAACCTTCGACCAGGCTGAAGAGGCGATGATCGCCATGGCGAGGCTGCAATGGACAAAGCGGCGACGCGGGTACAGGGAATGAGCCGGCGCAGGCCCGTTGGAGGCGATACAGTCCTGGAATCCGCGAATTCAGGGGTTTTCAGTGGATTCACGCAGATGTCAGAGCAGCCAACCCCTTTCAGAGGCAGGGTTTCGTTGTCATAGGTGATTGGGGCTTTCCAACAGAAGGTATTTTTAATGACAACGACCAACGAAATTGCCGACAAGATCGCATCCGAGCAGAGCCTGACCAAGGCTCAGGCCAAGACGATCGTCGAGAGCGTATTCAAGCAGATTGCCGACGCCGCCAAGATTGGCGCGGAGACGTCCATCCCGGGATTTGGAAAATTCAAGGTCAAGGCAACACCGGAACGTGAGGGCCGTAATCCCTCGACGGGCAAGACCATCACGATCGCGGCTTCGAAGAAGGTGAGTTTCACGCCGGCCAAGGCGATCAAGGATGCGCTCAACAGCTAAGCAGCGAGGGACCGATCATGTTCGGCCGCATCCGGCAGACCGAAAAGCACCGCATGCAGCCGATGCGGCACTGAAGAGACGCCTCCCTAGAAGGGAGGTTCGGCGCAAATCTCGCCACAGGCTTCCGCAAGCATCACCTCGCGCTCGGCAAGGGCCAGTTCCAGCTCCGCCTGGATCTCGCGGCGCTCGTCGCGATAGACGGCGTTCCGCAGCTCGGCGCGCAATTCCTCGATATGCTGATCGATCGACATTGGTCGTCTCCTTGATGTTGGTGAAAGACGACATCGGCTGTCATGGCGGATCGGAGGGGTCAGGGATCGCGGAACGCGACCGGCAGAGCCGGCGAGTGGGGGAGCCGAAATGCGCTAGCATTTTGGGGGAACCGCTCGTCCTTGAGGCCTTCGGGCCGACATGGCAGGCTTGGGCGTTCTGAGCAGACCCCCGCTCCACCCCGGTTGGCGCCAGAAAAGCCGGAACCAGGCTCGATGCCTGGTTCCGGCTTTCCGATACCCACGAGGAACCCCGCCTTGCGGCGGGGTCCTCTTCGGGGCGATCAGTCCCGGTTGGGGCGAGACCAGATCAGCTGCAGGCCTTCCTCGCCTTCCACCTCGATCAGAGTGGCGTAGATCGGAGCGGGGAAGCTCGGGTCGTCCAGCTTGACCGAGAGGTAGTCGCGCTCGGTTTCCCTGGAAACCTTCTGCCAGGCCGCACCTAGCTCGACTGCACCCGAGAAGATGCGGAAGTGGGGACCCTTGTCGGAGGGGTTGTCGATGCGGACCAGCTTGGCCTTGACGTTGAGGTTGAGCGTCTTGATCGTGCCCGTAAAACCGTTGCCCGAGGAAGTGAAGGTGCCGATAGTAGCCATGATGTCGTCTCCGTGAGTTTCTCGGACCGCGACCATCGCGACCTCGATGGCGGTCGACAGACCGGAGGCGATCGGCCCGCACCCCGTAGGGGCCGCAACGCAGTGAAGGGCAGCCAGGGCGGGATTTTCTTGCCTCGCGAGGAATGATGGCGAAGCCAGCAGGGGAAGAAAGTCACGACCGGCTGTTGCGGGTTTGAGAACGAGGCGGAGCGCAGCGAAGACGGCCTTCGGTCAGACCAGCCACATCGAGGACGCAGTTGGTTGCGCCCTTCCATGAAACCACCGGCCAGACGACAGGCGACTTCCCCTCGGCATGATGACCGCAACCATGGCAACGGTCAGGCAACATCAAGCCCTGCCGTCCCGTCACGAATCTTGCACTTCAACAGACAGCCTCAGCGGGAAAGAGACGCCCCGCCTCCTCATATCGGTCGAACGACGACGAGCCGACTGGCGAAATTCCAGGAGCCGGGCGGCTGCCACCCAAAGCAGGAACGGCGACTTCACGCTCAGGCCATGCCATTCTCGGGCTGGGTCGCCGGCATGGGCCGGCTGATCAGGCTTCGGCCCCGGGATTGCCCCCCGAACAGGGGCTGACCGGAAGGCGGGCCTTCCGCTGCTGCGCAGCGCCGGAGTGCTGAAGCCAATGATGCTTGCCAGGCCGGACAATCACACGCCGCACATCCCTTCGCATTCGTTTGGCCAGAGGTCGAGCTGGCCGTGGTCGACGGCCGTCGACAAGTCGACTTCGTCGAGGGGAACGCCGGCGCGATGCAGAAAGCCCTCGCCGCAGATACCGCGCAGGCCGAGCGGATCGCCCGGTCAACCTCGACGGCATCGGACCAGGCCTCGGCATCTTTGTCCCGCATGGATCGCCGAAGGCTGTCGGCGTGGAAGGGGCAACCGATGCAAGCGCTTTTGGGAGGATCAGGATAGCCGTGACTCCTGAGCCAATTGAGGCAATCCTGCCTGGTCATGCGTTTCTCGATGAGAGGAAATCGGTTGACCTGCCAGGCCTCGCGGCCCGGCATCATCCGCACGACCTCGTCCATGGAGATCCCGAGCCATTGAGTGACGACGGGATGCTTCGGCGAGCGCCGGCGAGCTCGCGCACCTTGCGCCGGATCAGTTCGATCTTGGCGGTGGTGGTGCACTGCCGTCGGATCATGTCGATCGAGACATTGCCGCGCCGGTCGACCGTGCGGGTAAAGGCGGGAATCGAGGCCCAACGCTTGCCATCGGCTGCGTTGAGCAGGTTTTCGCGCAGGTTTCCTGCCGAGACGACATGGACCGGAAACGGCGCAGGTGTCGGCGAATATGGCGCAATCCAGCGGCCCGAAATGACCATGTGCCGCCATCAGCGCGAGGGTGGTCGACTGGACGCCCGCGCCCAGACTGAGGACGCGATGGCGGATCGAGGAGGGCTCGGCGCCCTCCCCTGCAAAAGCGGAAGGTGCAGCATCAGGCCGCCCTCCCCAGTTCTTCCGCCTGCGGCTGGAGTTCGTGGAGATAATTGACCGCGCGTTGCGCATGGGCGGCCGCCTGGAAGATGGCCCGCTTGTCGCTGCCCAGCAGGCTGGCCCAGCCCTGGATATAGGCGGCATGATCGGGCCTTGGCTCGAGCTCGGGGACGATATCGAGGTCCGCACAGAGCATGGCGGCGCCGAGTTCCACAAGCAATTCTTCGCGCGCGCGGTCCGTGCGGTCCTTGTGGTAGCGGCTGAGATCCCTGTTCAGCCGGTGGGGAGCCGCCGTCCAATGCAGGGTTTCATGCGCTCGCGTGGCGACGAACGAAGCCATGTCCCGGAAAAATTCCGGGGACGGCAACTGGATATGGTCGGAAGAGGGAGAGTAATAGGCCTTGTCTCCGCCATATCGTACGACCGCTCCGGTATTGTCGAAAAAGCGGTCGGCGTGCTCGATGCGCTGGACAGGATCGGCGGCAGGTTCTGGCGCCGCATAATAGTGCGCCGGCAGACCTTCGATCTGGTCGGCGCAAAAGACCGTATACGCCTTCAGGAACGGGATGCCGCGCTCGACCTCATCGCCATGGGCATCGGTCTCGGTCCGAGTGAAGCGGCTGGCATAGACGACGGTGGTGCCCGTCTCGCCCTTGCGGACATGGGCTCCTAGCTCGGCCGACTGTTTGAACGTCATCCAGATCGGCGACGCAAAGCCATGGGCCACGGTTTCCGACCACAACAGCAGCGTATTGATGCCTTGGTACGGAAGGCCGTTATGGCGCAGTGGGCGCGTGATGCGGCCCGTCGCATTGCCCACGCTCCATGGCCTCACCCACGGGCGCACGCCTTTTTCCAGGTCCGCGACGATGCGGTCGGTGATCTTCGCGTAGATGTCGACGCGGGGCTTGCTGCTCTTCCTATCCATTTTTCCGAACCTCCATTCGAGGCCGCGCCAGTCGCGGCCGTCACGAGGTCCGAGAGCGCAGGACCGCAGGTCCGCGAACCCGGTCGGGGATGAATCGGAGCAAGCAGAGATGTCGCAGCCGGGCCGCAACGTGAGTGGAGGACGGCAAAGCCGTTTCGCGGGGCGAGGACCACAGCAGGACCAACATTCGTGACGGCCGCGATCGGGCGCGGCCAGACCAAAGGGATTTCCTTCTCCTTCAAAGGTCTGAAGTCGTATTAATTGCGACATGCAGACAGGCCGGCGCCCCGGAGGGAGCCGGCCTGTGAAATGGTAAAAAGGGCGGAACCGAAGTTCCGCCCGAAGGGCACTAGCCCAGAGCCGCCAACTGGAGATCGGCGGCCTGCCGGCTGACGCCCTGGCCGGGGTTCTCGACCTGACGCTCGTAAGGCTTCCAGCTCTCGCCGACGATGTGCTCGTAGGCGGCGACGGCGCCCTCGGCCGCCATGCGCAAGGCGTGCGACTGAAGGCCCATGTCGGCCGCGAATTCGCGCTTGCGCTGTGCATTGCTGTCGAAACCGACAGGACCATCGAGGTCCTCGTCGCGGGTGTCATTGGCGAGTTTGGCCGTGGCATCCTTGGCCTCGGTGACGGCCTTCGAGTAGAACTGGCCTGCTCCGTAGGCGGAACCGACATAGGAGCCGACGATCCTCTGCAGGTGGATCTGCATCGCCTTGTCGGACAGCCCTTCGGAGAGCGTATCGGCACCTTCGATCAGGCTGCGCTCGTGGAATTCGCGGATGCCGTCGCTGTCGAGCACGGGGAGGCCGAAGCTTTCGGAGATGAGGGAGGCCTGGTTGCCATCCGGGCAGCAGAGCCGGACCATTTCGAGGGTGGTGCCCTTGCGGAGCTGGACGACGCGAGCCTTGGTTTTGGTGGAGCGGGTTGAACTGGACATTGAGCTTACCTTCCTAGCGATGCCCTTCAGGTGATCCGGCCCTTGCCGGTCTTCCCTGCGGGTGCGGTCGAAAGGAACCGGCGGAAGCTGGGACGCTTCAGGGTCCGGATCCTGCCAGGCGAGCGAGGTTGGCTTGCGGACAAGCGGGGGCCAGTCCTTCACTGTTCCCTGCGCGGGACGCGGGCCTGCCTTGCCGAGATCGGCTGAGTTCCGGCCGCTCCGCGGCGCGTCAGCGGCCTTGAAGTGGCAAGCCGCCGGTTCAGACCGCAGCAAACCCGCCGGGAAGACCGGCAAGGGAATGGTCACGGCTTCCTGCATGCGGGAGGATAAGCGCCGGTTCAATTCGGGCACCCCACGATCTCCTTGGCCACGAAGCTGCGTGAGGGCGCCGGCGGTTTGAACTTCGGCTCCTGCCGGTATAGGTGGTGTGCGCCGGTCCGCCGCTGCGGATCAGATCTTTGGCCTGCTCCCACGTCGGACTGACAGCGCACTGTATTCAATCCCGAGGCGAGGGCAGCAATGACAGATCAGAACGACGACTACGTCTATGACGACGCGACAGGGGAATGGCGACCAGCGTCGGAGATGGCTGCCATTGCAGCTTCCGCCGGGAATGTCGAAGTCCGCGATGCCGCCGGCAACGTGCTCGCCGACGGCGACTCCGTCGTCCTCGTCAAGGACCTCAAGGTCAAGGGCGCGGCGCAGACACTGAAGCAGGGCACGGTGATCAAGTCGATCCGCCTCACCGACAATCCCGAAGAAATCGACTGCCGGCATGACGCGATCAAGGGGCTGGTGTTGCGAACCGAATTCGTCCGCAAGCGTTGAACAGGCAGCTGTATCAGGCGCGCAGTAGGTCCAGCGGCAGTCTGGCACGCAACGCCGCGATTGCCGCGTCCTGCCTTGCCAGCTTGCGTGACAGCGCATCGATCTCGTGCTGCCTTTCCAGTGTGATCGCAGCAAGGTTGGAGCGATACCGTTCGAGAAACGCGTTCGGATCCGGCGCCTTTCCGCGTCGGTAACCGGTACGCTGCGGCTTGAGCTGCGGAACAAGCGCGGTCATCCGCCGGATGATCTGCCGATCGATCACATCGAGCTGGCGCTGTGTCTGGCGCCGAGCCTCCTCCATGCGAAAGAGCTGTGCGCGGCGATCGGGGCACGACATTATGTGTCCCTCCCCTGCCAGCCGATGAAGCTCGATGGACCGTCGTAGACACGATGACGCGTAACATCGATTACGAAACCGAAACGGCCGCCGTTGATGCCGTACTCGTCGGAAGGAACCATATATCGGCGGGTACCCCGCGCTCCGGCTCGATCACCGCCGAGCGTGGCAACAACCTCGGTGAATCCGGACTCGTGGTCTGAACGGATCGCCGACACCACGATCCAGTCATCGGCATGGCGCTTGTAGAAATCCCGCTCGTCCTTCGTTGAGGACTGACCGGGTTCAAGCACCTGGCCGTGGATCGCTTCCCAGGCATCCGGGTACCAATCGCGTATCGTCCTTTCCGCACAGGCATTCTCGAAATTCGTGAAGAGTTCAGGAAAGGCCTGGGCGACGGCGGCCCAATGGGAGTCCTCTTCGTACCAACCGCCATTGGCGCGGAGCATGGAATGGACCTTGCGATTCCGTTCTGCCGCAAGATGAAAGCCGCCATGGCCTGCCGTCGAATGGCAGGTCACGCCATCGGCATAGACGGTCGCTCCCTGCGACGTCCCCCATGGCGTATGGGCGCGGGAGTGGATCTCGCGGCGTCCGAGAGCAGCGCGTTGCTGCTGGTGGCGGGCGTTCTCCTCGACATGCGCGTGGAAAGCCGCCTCGTCGGCAAGCTCGCCGGCATGGCCGTAGAAATCGCTGCGCGTCCATTCGGCCATGGGCCCGCGGATGCGCCAGCCGGTGGCGAGAAGATGCCAGCCGGCTCGGGCAGGCAACATGGCGAATGCCGTTTCACCGACAAGCGCGACTCGAAAGCCGTCGACGCTGCGACCAAAAGAAACCCCCGGATAACCGGGGGCTTCGTTGTCTGTTGTCAGGGCTGTTGCCGCGCTCATGCCGACGCCCTCCCCTCGACAACATCGGCCGCGACCTCGTCGGCCGTGACTTCCTCCAACAGCGCGGCACGGGGATAGCCATGTCGTGACAGCCATTCCTCCGCGGCGTGGTGGTTGGCAGCGAGGTGGACCAGTTCGGCGTCTTCGCCAGACCGATCGAACACGCGCACCGAGCCGGCGGCAGGACGTTCGAGAACGGTGAAGCGCAGGCTTGAACCGATCGAGAATGTGCGGTGGACACGGATGGCGATGACGCCGCCGGCGCCGTGATCGGCTTCATGCAGCGTGAAGTTCGCCGGCAGGGTGACGCTGCCGACGGCGCGTTCTTCCTGCTTGCGGATCAGGCGTCCGCTGCTGTTATTGGTTTCCCATGCAGAGCGCTTTCTGCGATGGCGCTCGGGCGGACGCTGCGTGCCATCCGACCAGGAGATGAGCGAACCGATGGATGCCTGAAAAACGAGATGCGCGGACATTTTGTCCTCCATGTGCTGTTGATGGAAACGAAACCGCCGCCGGTGAGGTAACCGGCGGCGGGAAGGCGATCGGAGGGAAGAAGAGACGCGTTGTTACTCGGCGGCCTCGCGGAAGCCGTCGGCGTAGTCGTCGTCGACGTCGTCATGCGCCGGCTCAACGATCGCATCGCCGTCGAGTTCGTCCTGGTCCGTCGGCGTGCCGTCGTGCTCGGGCTGCTCTTTGGCCTCGTTCTTCTTCAGCCAGGCGGTGAGCTTTGCCTGATCTGGGGCGAACAGCGCCGACGGATGGACGAAGTGGCCCTCCTTGAAGTGCTCGACCAGGGCCGCGCGAGTGTCCTTGACCTTCTGCCGGGGCAGAACCGACGTATCCGCGCAAGAGGCCTCGAGCGCCGGACGGGACAGGCACGACAGGAAGTCCTCCGTTCCCATGTTGGCTAAGAAGGTGTCGGCAGCGATAACGTTGCCTGCGACACGGGCGACAACGCCGCTCGCCGAGCGGTTTTCCCGGCACGACAAGACATCGATCAGCACGGACCGCGCCGCAATGCGCAGCGTGTCCATGTCGAAGTCGAGCTTGCCGTCCTGGTCGAACAGGCGCGTGGCGTGTTCGACAAGGCTTGCCGCCCCGTAATACGAGATGTCGCGGGCGCCGGACGCCACGGTCACGTTCTGGCCCGCGAATGCGAGAACAAGCAGCGCCATCAGCGTGTCGTCCTCGATCGGTGCGCGCGACAGCGCCTCGTGCAGAGCATCGGTACGCAGGTCGCCAATCATCTCCATGCCTTTGCGCGTGACGTCCGGTCGCGTGTTGACCACGATCGACGCATCGTCGCCCTCGGCCACGGGCTGCTCGCCCTTCTTGCCCTTGGGCTTCTTCACCTCCGGCATGCGGTACGCGACCGACTGCACCTTGCCGTCACGGTCGAGATACATGGCCGTGCAATCGGACTTGCCGGCCCTGCCATAGACGCGTTCGGCCTTGGGCGGCAGTTTCGGTTCGCCCCACTGACCAGCCTCGACGATCACGCCGCGCTTGGGCAGGCTGTTGGCCATCCACTCCTGTTGGGCGCCGAGATAGGCTTCGACGTCGGTGGTGTAGCGGCTGTCCTCATCGGCCGGTGCGAACAGGTCCTCGACCCAGGCGATGCCATAGGCCTGCGCGAGATCGTCGCCAAAGCTCGCATGCCTGGCGAACATGCGCGTCTTCTGCAGGCCCTGCGCGACTGCCCACCACGACACCTGCGGATCGGCCTTGGACGGCTTGTGCTTCTTCCAGACCTCCTTCTGGTCGTCGAGCGAAGCCGACGCGATGGTGCGCAGCTGCCGCTCATCGGGTATGTCGCCCTTGGCCATGTGGTCCAGCATCGCTGGCAGCACCTTGGCCAGAAGCCGAAGCTTGCGGATCTGGCGCACGGGCAAGGCCAAAGCGACGGCAATCGCTTCCTCGGTCCAGCTGAGAGCAACCAGGCGTTCGATCGCCCGCCACTGATCGACAGGATTGAGCTGTTCATGAGCCAGCGTTTCCGCCAGCGAACGCATGGCGCCGCCGTCCTCGGCCCGTTCGATCACCAGCACGGCGATCTCTTCCAGACCCGCGGCGATGGCCTGCTTCACACGACGATGGCCGGCGTCGATGACATAGCCATTACCGCCATCGGATTCCGGGGCAACCACGGGCGGCTGTACGATGCCGACGGCCTTGATCGTGGCCAGCAGCAGGGCGTCGGCCTGCGGGCTGGACTTCGAGCGCCGCGCCTTGTCGGGGTTATCCTTCAGCGCGCGCGGATCGACAAATTTCAGTTCCATGGAAATGCTCCTTCACGGGGTTTCCGGACACCGCCTATCGCAGCGTCCTTCCTCGTCTTCTTCCCGAAGACACCCCCCGGCCCGCGGAGCGGACGGGCCGGAGCAACTGCGGCCGAGCATCCCTGCCGGGCCGATCAAGCGGGGCTTACAGCCCTGCGCAGAGCGAACGGTCGGGATCGCGAGCGGCGCGGTTGAGCGTCAGCGCCGCCGGCTCGTCCGATCTGCGAGCGGGCATTTTCCTCCTTCCTCGTCCTTTCCTCCCTTCCCCTCTCTCCGACGTTGATCTAGAACCGGACCATCCGAGGCCGGCGCCGCCACGATTTGTATCGCGGCTTCCACACTGCTTTGACCGGATATCGGCGCGCCTCCTGCATCGCCTGCACCCGAGCCACCCTGAACCTTTCGGCGAGCGCATAGACTATTTTCCGGGAAGCGAGGATCTGCGGCCGATGGTACGCGGCGTGAACCAGATTCTGCCGCTGCAACGCAACAACGACTGCATGGCCATCGGCACGTCCCGGCAGCAATCCCCACAGATAGCGGCGCTCGACCGGAGTGTTCCGTCCTGGCGGTTCCGTACCTGCAAAATCGAAGAACACCGGAGCGCGGCATTCGAGCCAGTCGCGTGGGAAGCATTCCGCCGGGAACGGCGTCGTATATATTCCCTGCAAGGGCGAGCGGCGCAGTGAAGGATGGCCTTCCGAAAAGCGCGGCAAATCCCGCTTCAGCCGGGTTCCGTCCACGATCCAGATCATGTTGCCGTAGAAGCTTTCGCGTGCGGCACGTTCTTCAGAGCGCAGATGCGAATGCTGGAATTCGAGGGCGAGGCCGTGATCCGTCCTCACATCCGCAATATGCCGCTCGCCCCTGGCATCGTGCTGGATGACTTCCTGCCAGACGGGCGGGAACTGACCTTTCCAGTTCCGATGCCAGGGCGTTTCCGGCTCCCACCAGGGATCGCAGGTCCGTACGCCACGATTCGCCCAATGGTGGATGCGCTGGTCGCCGCACTTCGATGTCATGGGCTGTCCGCAACCAGGGCAAGCGCCAGTCAGACCGGATTCGGCTTCGCGCCGTTCATTGTTCACCAATGCGTACCGCATGGATTCTCCATATGGGTTGAGGCAGCCGCCTTCCGGGCAGCAGCCAGATTGTTCTTGTTGAATGGAAATCGCTGTGCAGCGCGGCCAGCATATGCTGGTGCTGTTTCTTCTTATCTTCGGCGTTACGGGATTCCCGCTCACCGGTTATCGGGATGGCTTGGTTGAATGCCTGGCGCCATCCTTTGCTCAGACACCTTCAACCTACCGAAACCTTGCCGCCGGTCAATGCCTGACGCAATGACCTGCAATGACCGGCAGCCTTCGTCGCTCCTGCTATGCAGCAGCGCGCTGATCCTGACAATCAACCGAAGAAGCAAGACCGGCCTCGATTCCCGCAAGCTGCCGACGCTTTTCGGTGATCTCGCCAGCGAAAGCGAACTCGCCGCCCTCACGCGAGCGATAGGAGGTGAGCCGGCGCTCGGTATCCCCAAGACGCTGGCGGTATCGTTCCTGCTCCCCCTCGAATCCGGCCAAGGCATGCTCGAGCCGGGCGATGGCGCCAAGCGGCGCGGTCGTGACAGGGAGCTCGATTTCATAGTCGGCGCCGCTCCGCATCAGCATGGTGGCATAGCGGTAGCTGTCCTTGCCGAAACGCTCGCCGGAATATTCGAAATCGAACCCGCCGATGGAGGCGATAGTGGTTCCGCCTTCCTGCTGAAGCTGCACGAGAGTCAGGATTTCCTTCATCAGCGCACGACCGGCGAGTTTGCGCTCCGTGAACGCGTCGCCCCCGACCACCATGCTGAACCCATCGCCGGTCGTGGGCACGAGGCGCTCGATATCCTGTCCGATCTCCTCGATGCGGCGCGTCGAGTATTCAATCTCACGCTCGGCATCGCGGATCTGCCGGCGAACCGCATGTTCGTCGTCGATATGCGCGGCACGAAGACGTTCCAGCCGGGCGATGTCCGCTTCGAGCCCTGCTTTTTGCATCAGGCGCGGATCACCCGAGGCGATCGCCTTGGCCATTGCGAACTGGTTGGCCTGCCCCTCGCCCATATCCTCCAACCGGCGGATCGAGGTGTCGCCAGATAGCGCGGCAGTGATGAACCTGGCCTTGCGCTCGTTGTTCTGCCACATCTGTGCGTCCATCGAGCCTTCCGTGGCGTAGGCGAAGATATCGATGACATCGTGCTGGTTGCCCTGCCGCAGGATACGACCTTCGCGCTGCTCGATCTGGGAGGGAAGCCACGGCACGTCGAGATGATGCAGCGCCTTGAGGCGGAGCTGCGCGTTGACGCCGGTGCCCATCGTGTCGGAGGAGCCGACCAGGAACCGGACCTTGCCGGCCCGCACATCACCGAACAGGCGCTGCTTGGCCTCGGACTTCTTGAAGTCCTGCATGAAGGCAATTTCCGATGCCGGAACGCCCCTGCGGATCAGTTCATCCCTGATCCAACGATAGGCCGAGAAGCCGCGGCTTTTCTCGACGCTGATCGTGCCGAGATCGGAGAAGATCATCTGCGCGGCGCCCGGAAGCTCGAATGGCTTGCCGTCGGCGCGGACATAGGTGTTCTCCGCCGTCTCCTGCCAGATGCGGAAGCCGTTCGAGATGAGGTCGTTGAGCTTGTTCTCCGGTTCATCGTCATTGTCCGGATCGACCAGGCGAAGATCGATAGCGGCATGGCGGCCGTCTGTAATAACCGAGAGCAAGATGTCGTCACCTGGTTCCGGCGGCCGTTCGCGCTCCTCGATGGCCTTGATGCGGGCGTCGAGTACCATCTGGTAGCGCTTGAAGGCGGCAGACGGCTTGGCCGTGATGATCTGGCGTGCGCCGGTCGAGAGCGTGGGAACCTTGACGTATTCCCGAAGATCCTCCGGCATCACCACATCCGCGAAGGAGCGGAACATAGCGATCAGCTCGGGCACGTTGACGAAGGTGGCGAAGCGCGTCACCGGCTTGTATTTGCCGTTAGGCTGGAGCTCGAGTTCCGTGGTGACGTCGCCGAAGGTCGAAGCCCAGGCGTCGAACTCGTGCAGGCCGCGCTGAAGCAGCGCCTCGTAACCGAAATAGCGCTGCACCGAGAACATCTCGCCAAGCGTATTGGTGATCGGCGTGCCGGAGGCCAGCACGAGCGCCCGGCCCGGATTCTTCGTCTCCACGAACCTGGATTTGACATAAAGGTCCCAAGCCCGCTGGGAGCCGTTCGGATCGACGCCCTTGAGCGTCGACATGTTGGTGGCGAAGCTGAGCTTGCGGAACTCCTGCGCCTCGTCCACGATGATCTGGTCGACGCCGATCTCGGAGATTGTGAGCAGATCGTCCTTGCGAGTTGAGAGCGCTTCCAGACGTTCCTGCAACCCCTCCTTCAACCGCTCGAGGCGCTTGCGCGAGACGCGGTCGTCGCTTTCGATTTTGGTCAGCAACGTCTCATAGAGCTCCAGCTCGTCATGGATCATCTGTTGCTCGAAGGCCGACGGCACGCCGATGAAGCGGAACGCGGAATGCGTGATGATGATCGCATCCCAGGTCGCGGTTGCCGCGCGCGACAGGAAACGATGGCGCTTGTCCTTGCTGAAGTTCGTCTCATCGGCCACGAGGATGCGCGCGGTTGGATAGAGCGCCAGGAACTCGCGCGCCGCCTGTGCAAGGCAATGGCCGGGAACGACCAACATGGCCTTGGCGATCAGGCCAAGCCGGCGCTGCTCCATGACGCCCGCGGCAATCGTCATGGTCTTGCCGGCGCCGACGGCATGGGCGAGGTAGGTCGAGCCGGCCGAGACGATGCGCCAGATGCCGCGCTTTTGGTGCCCATAAAGAGAAAAGGCGCCGGAGGCGCCTGGAAGTTGCAGGTGATCCCCGTTGAACCTTCGGGGAGCGATGTTGTTGAAGCGGTCATTATAGACCCGCGCCAGCCGGTCGGTCCGGTCGGGATCGGACCAGATCCAGTTCTGGAAAGCGGTCTTGATCTTCTGCAGCTTTTCCTTGGCGGCTTCCGTATCCACAACATTGAGCACGCGCTTTTCAGCATGGCCCTCCTTCATCGTATCGAAGATCTGCGGCACCCGGCTGTTCAGCGCGTCGGCTATGAGCTCGCCGGCATGACGGCGATCGGTGCCCCATTCGGACGTGCCGGCCGCCATCCATCCCAATTGCCGCGCCTCTACGGTCCACGATGCTAGCTCCGGCATATGATGGATCCTGATCTCGGCACCCATCGTCTCCTTGACGAAGGCGGCAACATCGGCAGCGGGAATCCATGGAGCGCCAAGACGGGCGGTAATATCGGAAGGCCGAAGATCGGCCGGCTGAACCTCGACCAGGGCACGGACATTGCGCTCGAAGACGGGGGCGAGTGCGGCAGCGGCTTCTGCGGCCTTGAGCTTGTCGCGGACCTGACCGGAGAGATAGGCGTCGGCCGTTTGCCAGGAACCGGTCTCGGGATCACGAAAGAGGGCGTCACCCAGCTCGCCAATGACGTCATCGACATCCTCATGCAGCAATTCGGCGATGTGATCGATGTCAACATGGCCGCGTTCGTTGAGCACGACGGCAAGCGCATCGGAGGCCGATGTGATGATCGGCGCGGAGGGCGGGGCGATGACGCGCTCGGTGAAAATCGGACCCGGCCGGGCGGTATTGGTTTCGAGATCGTAGTCCTCGATGGAGGCGACCAGCCAGCAATCGGGGTCGTCGAGGTAGGGCTGGAGATTGGGCCGGCGGTGCGTCTCGCGGACCTCGCCCGTTTCCGGGTCCTCCGTCGTGGAGACGATGGTGGTGTTGATCGGACCGAAGGCTCGGACGAAGTTCGACCAGGCGATGCGCAGCTTGACTTGGGCCGGCTTCCAGGGCCGGTCGAACTCCTGGGCCTTCAGGACTTCACGCACGGCATCACGGATGGGGATCAATTTGCGGATGATCCGCGCGTGCTTTTCCGGCACGCCTTCGCTCGCCCTGCCCTTGCGTACGGTGATGGTCACAGCAGCGCCATCGATCATCTGCACGAGGGCGGTATTTTTCGCGACGAAGAAACTGCCCTCGCGGGCGGCGGCGCCTTCCGGCAGGGCATCGACGACATCGGCACTGTCCTCGGCGTCATGATCAATCTCGTCCGGCTCGCCGTCATAAATGGCTTCCGGAAGGAGGGAGATCGCTGCACTGAGCGCCCGCTCCAGATCGACACCGGGATGGGGTAGGCAGGAATAGGCCTCGCCGTAAGGCCCCGAGATAGTGGCATGCGTGCCGAGCACGAAATCCGGGTGCTTCGCGAACCATCGGTTGACGCGGATGGCGCCCTCGTCCTCCGTCGCGGACCGGACTTCCTCGGTGTCGAGCCATGACAGGTCGCCCTCTGGCTCGCCGGTCTTGCGCTTGCGGAAGAAGAGGATGTCGACCACGACGTCCGTGCCGGCGTCGGCCCGAAAACTGCCCTCGGGCAAGCGGATCGCAGCGATCAGGTCGGCCGACTTCGCAATGTGCTTGCGCGCGGTGCTGTCTGCCTTGTCCATCGTGCCAGAGCTGGTGACGAAGGCGGCAAGGGCCCCCGGCTTTAGCAGATCGACCGACCGGGCAATGAAGTAGTCATGCAGCCGCAATCCCATCGACCGATACGCCCGATCGGAGCGCACGGTTCGATCCGAAAACGGCGGATTGCCGATCACAAGATCGAAACGTGCCGGCAGGTCGGTGCACGAGAAATCACCATTCACGATACGGGCACGAGGCTGCACTAGCCTGGCAATGCGCGCCGTGACGGGATCGATCTCGACACCGGTGACATGGCTCACGCCCCGTCGGTCTTCGGGCATCAGCGCCGGGAACAGGCCCGTGCCAATGCCGGGCTCGAGCACACGGCCCCCACGCCAGCCGAGACGCTGCAATCCCGCCCAGATTGCCCGAATGATGAACTCCGGCGTAAAATGCGCGTACTGCGTGCAGCGCGCGAGCGAGGCATATTCCTGGGCCGTCACCGCATCCTGCAGCTCCAATCCTATTTCATCCCAGCCCTTCCGGAACCCGTCCTCGCCCGGGCGGCGGAACACGGCATTGGCAAGGTCGGATGCAGCGAAGCCGGTGAACCGGATCAGCCGAGCCTGTTCTTCCACTGTCGCGGGACGATCCGCTGCCTCGATATCGGCAGCGAGACGGATCGCAGCGAGATTGTCGCGGGCGCGTTGTTTCCAGCCACGGGCCAGCCCACGATCGCCGGCAAGATGAAAGTTCAGTCCATGAACCTGTCGAGGCTTCGACGTCGGTTGCATGGCTGCACCCGCCGGCGTGACCGGCGAAGGCGCGGAAGGATCGGGATCATCGTCATCGTCCGGCCCGAAGTCAGCCGCGAAGGCCGTGACGCCAAGGCCAAGTCCGGACGAAATGGTCGTGCTGCCGAACAGGTCGATGGTAAAGGGGTCGTCATGCGCCATGTCAATTGTCTCCTTGTGATGAGGGCGCGCGACGTCGTTCCCGCGGGAAGTGGTCCGGCGAGTGAAGACGATCGCGATGTGGGAAATGAAGCGGGCGACGTTGCCCGCGATGTCAGCGGCGGTTCGGGATCAGCGAGAGGCTCGTCTCGGTCATCTCGACCCGGAGATGGGTGGCATCGGGCATGGCGTCGAGCAGACGCAAGACCTCGACAGCATCCAGAAACTCGATGCCGTCATCGCCCCCGAAATGCTGGCGCTTGTAATGCCAGTAGTCGGGATTGGTCGAAGGGTTGCATTCCTCGGCATAGCAAAGGAGGGCCTTCTGGCCCTCGGTGAGTTTGCCATTCGAGAGCAGATAGACCCCCTCGTCACCGACCAGCCAGAGGCCGGGTTTCTCGCCCTCGCCAGGCCGGAGACCGTAATAGGGATTACGGAAGCCGCCATTGGCGGCAGCATCGGATTGTCCGCGCGCGAAGATTTCGCGGACCTTTGCAACGGGAAAGGTGAACACAGCTCCACCTCAGGCCGCAATGCGTCCGGGCAGGTATCGAAGATGCACCGGCAGCTTCGCCGCGATCTCATCATCGGTGAGCTCGTCGAGCAGCTTCAGCATGGTGCCCTGCCGGCCGCCATAATAGAGCACCGTGCGCTTGCCGCGATGCTCCGGCAGCCAGCGGTCCCCGGCATAGCCACGGTATTCGTCGTGCGTGGCGCTCCAGATATGCTCCAGCCGCTCTTCGCGCGTCATCGCCTTCACCGGCCAGGACTCGCGCTCGACGATGGCATCGCGCATTTCGGCAGGCGATCGCGCGACATTCAGATCGCAATAGGCATGGAAGTAACGCGTTCTGGCGTCGATGCGCAGCGTGTAGAAGACGCTGGTGATGCTGTCGGTAAGGAACTCGCGCAGCGCGAACATCTCGCCTCGCATCCAGAGCGGTGGCAGGATCTCCAGCATGTAGTCGTGCTCGACGCGGCCGACTTCAAACCACTCCCCGCTATAAAGAGATCCGGCATCGACGTGCTCCCGGTTCGGGCGCTGCGCATGGCGGTCGAACAAACGGAACATCTGCCGGCGGTCGGCAATGCCCTGGTAGACTTTACGGATGGGAGAAAAGGGGTTCATCGGCGGGCTCCTTCAGCCTCGTCGGGCCGGAGCGCGGAGCACCCTCGTGGATGCCCATCATCTTCAGCCCTTCATGACCCCTCCCCTGCGGCCGCCTCTCCGTCCGGGCGGGTCAAGGGCCGGCGCAGCCGGGCGAAGCTTCACCCTTGCACGCGACCGGCGGGCATGCGGCAGCCGGGTTTCCTTTCCTTTTCTCCCTTCTTGCCCTCCCCAATTTGGCGGTGCGAACCGGCTGTCATGCCCGTGTGGGCGCACCCTTTCGAGTTGACATGACCATGGCAAAGCGCGGGCCGGCGATCTTCAATCCTGCGCCGGCAGTTGAGTGATCGGCGCCGTCAGGCGGATGCCGCGTCCTGCAGTATCGCGTTCCAGTCTTCGGCGAGCGGCTTCAGCCGCTCAAAGTCACAGGCGAGCGCGCCGGCAAGCTCACGCAGCCTCGACACGAATGCCTCGCCCTGCGGGTTGGCGTCGGTGGCCGCTACAAGCCGCGTGTTCGGCCTTCCTCCCAACAGGCGAAGAGCCGTGTCCGTCGCCGGCGACCAACCGCCGCCGGTGCTGGCATACAGCGTGTCGCGCCGGATCCGTTCGATCGCGGCCAGGCTCATGGCGTCGATCGCCGCTTCGGTGACGCAGATGCGGGTGGCTGCCACCGTCCCGAACCGGAACAACACCTTGCCGCCTCCGGCCGCAAAACCACGCCATTCCGGGCCGCGCTCCTCCCAGCCGGTAACGATACCGGCCGCGTCGCTGTGGGCGGCCCACATGCTGCCGCGCGGGCCTTCCCTCAGAACGTTCTGAGCGATCGCTGTCCGGATGACCTGTTCGGGAATGTGCCGCTCATCGCGCAGATAGCGCCAGGTCGCCGACCCGCGCCACGGCTTGCGTCGCGCCGCCCATCGTTCCGGGACGGACTGGTCGGGTTCGGTCTCCCGGGACTGCCGTTTCCATTCGGGCTCGCTCGGCACGAATCCCACAAGCGACGCTACCTGCACGAAGGCCTCCAGGAAATCGCCGCCGTCCAGATGCTGCACCAGCGAATAGACATCGCCCTTTGCATCCGACAACGGGTCGAACCATCCCTTGCCGTCATGGATGACGATGATGATATCATCGCCACGGCGGTATTTGACCGCTTTGCGGGTGCTTTCCTTGAGGTCGACCGCGAAGCCGCCGGTCTCCAGCACCGCCGCACAGCCGACCCGGCCGCGCAGCTCTTCTATATCCGCCTTTTCCATTCTTCTCTCCCGGCAGCCTTCCGGCCGGCCTTTCTCCAAGTCTATCTCTTCCACATAATTCGCGGAACACTCCGCGACCGCCGCGAAGAGCAAAGGGCGCAAGGGCGCGGCTTCCGCCGCGGCGCAGCCTCCCTTGCGGCCTGCCGCTCGCAAGCGGCACGCCGTGGCGAGGGGGCCGGTTCAATGAACCGGCCGACCTCCTGTGTATGGGCAGTATTCGAAGATCGCCTCGACCTCGTCGCCGTCGAGGTCTTCGGCAGGAAGAACGCCGAATTCGTTGTCATCGACCTTGAACAGGATGACCGGCGTCATCAGGGTGCGAGCGAGGTTCCAGGCGTGGCTCTGAGCGAGTTCGTGCGACATTTGTTTGGCTCCCGTGGTCGCGGGGACCATTCCCCGCTCGACAGGCGCCCGTCGGGTCCAGCCGGGACCGCGATCATCGCGATGGCGAAGCCATGAGCGACGGCACGCTTTGCGTAGTCCGACCCCGCAGCGGGTTGATCGGCAAGGTCCGGGCTGGAACAAGGGAATTAAGCCGAAAGAGCGGGAAATGGGCTCTGCACAGGAGCCACTTCACTCGGCACGAAACCTCGCGGATTCATGCCTGCAGCACTTGCGGCTGACTTATGCCGGCTTGATCAAGGTCTAGGCGAGGAACCGTTCTTCCTGTACCGACGATGCCGCCACGATAGTGGCGTCCGCACAAAGAACCCCATCCGGGCAACACCATGACCGTAGAGAATACGCAGGCAACATCGAGCCTGATCGGGCTGACCGCCGATGTCGTTGTCGCCTATGTGAGCAATAATCCCGTACCCACGAGCCAGCTCTCCAGCCTGATTGCCGAAACGCATACAGCGATCGCCACTCTTGCCGCTGGCGCCAAACCCGAACAACCGGAAGAAAAGCCGACCCCGGCAGTGACCATCCGCAAATCCGTGACGCGCGATTTCCTGATCTGCCTCGAGGACGGCAAGAAATTCAAGTCGCTGAAGCGCCACCTCGCCACGCATTACGATCTGACACCGGACCAGTATCGACAGAAGTGGAACCTGCCGGCCGACAATCCGATGGTGGCGCCGAACTATTCGGCGTCGCGCTCGGCGCTGGCGAAGACGATGGGGCTTGGTCGGAAAACCAGCGGCTGTCGAAGCTCCGCCGCCTCCCGCGGCCAACCGGAAGAAGATCGGGCTGAAGTTCAGCTGAAAGCAGGCGGAAGGGTGAAGGCAGGAAGCATTCAGAGACCCGCCGGATCGATTGACCAGTTCGCGACCTCGCGATCGATCACACGCCACTGTTCGGCCAGATCAGCGATGTCGGCCTTTTGTACAACCGGCTGATCGAGACCCTCGAACTGGTCTCCGATATATGTTGCAAGGCCCGTGCCGCCTTCATTTGCAAACCAGACCCCGGTCAGGTCGGCAACTTCCTTCAGCTGCTTAAGGGTCTTTCGCGCGTCGCGTATGTCAAAATCGTCGAGCAGCTTGTTAAGGCGGCTCTCCTTGTTGCCGGCATGGGCTACGTGTGTGCTGACATGCACCGCAATTCCATCCAGGGCCGCAAGGCGGGCCTCGATCCGGGTGAAGATCGCAGGATCGATGAGATCATCGGGACTACGCTCCAGGTGGGATACACCGCTTAGCGTATCGAAATGACGGTGCGCGGCTTCGCTCTTCATCAGTTCAGGATCGCCCCAGATGACCCCTCCCTTCGCCGCGGTGAGTTTCTCATGCTCTTCCCGGCGTAGTCGATCGAGATCGTATTGAGCATCCAGCACCTTCTCGACGTAGATCCTCCGGGTGATCCATCCGCGGCTTGTCTCGACGTCCTTTACGACGGAGCGGATCGAATACACGCCCTTCGGGCTGTTGAGGGGCGCTTTGTCCAGAAGCCGTCTTGTGCCTAGAAGCAGGCTCGACCAGTAACCTTCGGATATAAGGTTGAACAGCATTTGGTTGAGTGGCGGACGCGCCTCGCGCCTTTCGTTTGCGAGCCGCACGATCCTTACCGTCGTCCGGAAAGCAGCGTAGTTCCAGAGGAGATCCTGAACGGTTTTGTGGATGCCTGTCGTGTCGTCGCGAAATGCTTCACGCCAGCGGGATATGCGCTCGATCTGCTGTGCCGACCTCTGCATCGATTGACCTCGATCATGTCAATAAACTTCGCAGCATGTACTCTGAATCGCGCAATGCCGTGCAGGTTTTCGTGTATTTCACCATGCAATCACGCGACATTGTCCGGCGAGCTGCCGTTGCCGGCTCGCGGCGGCAATGGGACAGAAGCTGGCGATGAGCACGGAGCGTTGGACCAATCCCCCGATCACGACCGTCGATGATGGCGCGCTTCAATACGCTGGCGGACGAGCCGTTGGCTCACGTCGGATAAGGATATCACCGCTTCCGTCGATACGCGCTACGGTGATCTCAAGCAGGTCCTTGTACCGATGACCTCGGCGCAGGCGAATGCCAGGCTGGCTGTTCCTCTCGATCCGCAAGCTTGTCTGGCTGACCGCAAGGGCCGCCTTGCGGATGGACTGAAGCGGCTGGCGCGGGCCGCTCGCCATGGGACCATCCCCCATGGCAGCATTGAAGATGGAACGTTGCGGATCGACCGATTAACCGCAGACGTTCCCGAAAACGCAGAGGAGTTGGTCCTCGATCTTTATCGTCGAATGCCATCCGTGCGGATCACAGACACTTTGCTGGAAGTTGACGCCGCGGTCGGATTCACCGACGCCTTTTCCCATCTGAGAACCGGGGTGCCGTGCGGCGACCAGATCGGCTTGCTGAATGTCCTGCTTGCCGAAGGGCTGAACCTTGGGCTTCGGAAAATGGCGGGGGCCTCGAACACCCATGATTACTGGCAGCTCTCGCGTCTTGCCCGCTGGCATGTCGAAAGCGAGGCAATGAACCAGGCGCTGCCGACGGTGGTTGCAGCACAGGGAAAACTGCCGATGTCCCGGTTCTGGGGTATGGGAACAACCGCATCAAGCGATGGTCAGTTTTTCCCTTCAGCTCGGCAGGGCGAGGCCATGGACATCGTCAACGCCAAATATGGCACGGAACCCGGGCTCAAGGCTTACACGCACGTCAATGACCAGTTCGCACCGTTCGCCTCACAGACCATTCCCGCGACGGTCAGCGAAGCACCATACATCCTTGATGGCCTGCTGATGAATGAGGCCGGCCGGCAGGTTGGAGAGCGATATGCCGATACGGCTGGGTTTACCGATCACCTGTTCGGGACCAGTGCGATGCTCGGCTATCGGCTCGTCCTGCGCATCCGCGACTTACCCTCGAAGCGCCTCTACGTGTTCAATCCCGCAGGGACGCCCAAAAATTTGCGCCAGCTGGTCGGCGGCAAAATCCGCGAAGAACTGATCGTTGCGAACTGGCCTGATCTGTTCCGTTGTGCCGCCACCATGGCTGCCGGCAAGATCAGACCGAGCCAGTTGCTCCGAAAACTCGCATCCTAACCGCGGCAGAACGAACTGGCGGCCGCGCTTCGGGAAGTTGGCCGCGTGGAGCGCACTTTATTTATCATAGCATGGATTCTCCGTTACGCTCGCGCGGTTGCTGCGTGCGGGTGAACTGACGGCGATCTGGGTTCCGGATGAAGATCACGAGGCGATGCGCGATCTGGTCAGAGCGCGGCGTCAGGCGAAGGGCGATCTTGTCGCTGCCCGGCAGATGCTGCTGGGATTTCTGCTCCGACACGGACGCAAATTCCCCGGACGGACGAACTGGACACGGATGCATTGGCGATGGTTGGGCGAACAAGCTTTTGGTTCGCCTCATCAGCAGTTCGTCTTCGGTGAATGCATTCGCCGTATCGAGGAAGCACAGGCCAGGTGCGAACGCCTGGACCTTATGCTTCAGGAGGTGATGGAAGGCTGGTCGCTGGCGCCGCTCGTGAAGGCCCTGCAAGCGTTACGCGGCGTCGGCCTTGTGATCGCGGCTACGCTCGTCACCGAGATCGGCGACCTCGCTCGGTTCCAAACACCAAAGCATCTTATGGGCTGGCTCGGGCTTGCGCCAACGGAGGCATCGAGCGGATCGCGAACGCGGCGCGGGGCGATTACGAAAACCGGGAACGGAGAAGCGCGCGCCATGCTGGTCGAGGCGGCATGGTCCTATCGCCTGCCGGCACGCGAGGAACGACGGTACAGGATGCGGGTTGAAGGTCTTCCGGAAGAGAGCAGATCCATCGGGTGGAAGGCGCAGGCCAGGCTGTGTTAGCGATACCGTCGGCTCTCGGCGACCGGCAAGCCGCAACCGAAGATCATCACTGCGATTGCCCGTGAGCTGGCAGGTTTTGTGTGGGACGTGAGCCGACATATCCAACCAGCTCGATGAGGATATTGACTCACCGGAGTTCTGATAACCACATAACAACCTGACCGGCGTGCCGCGAAATCCAGGCATGATGGGAAATCCTCGAGACACGTTGGGGCGAGCTTCCAGCTTATGCCCGTGCTTAGAGAGAGGAAGGCCCGCGACGAACATGGGAAATGCGGTAATCAATCCGCGGGTGAGAGCGTGATCAATCGTCGACCGATCGGATCGCGGCACACCTGTCAGGTTGAAATTTAATAACGCCGATGTAAACTCGGTGCTGCAACTCTATGCTTCCTTACCCCCATGACGGTCATGAGAGGGTATCATTTGGCCCCCAGCCGGAATCGACCCGTAGAAGGGCAGCCGCAGGAGGTTTAGCATAGCGCCGTCCGACGGGCGGAAACCGGGATCGACTGCCCCCGGCAAGCGGTTCTGTGTAACTTTGCAGACTTGGCCCGAAGCACTGTTGCTGCTACCTCTATTTGCAATGAACTGGCGAAAATACTTTGAACAGCTAAAACCCCATCGATTTGACGATTGGACAAAAGGACTGATCCGAACCTTGCTTGAAGGGAAGGATCTCAATCGTCTTGATGCGCGCACACAACGGCAGCTCCGTTCGATTCTGGTGGAATTCGAGCGAAAGCAGGAATGGCTAAAGGATAAGGAACCATGCCCGGCCTGCCAGGCAGAAGGCCTAGAGACCGTCGCTAATCCAGATGATGCGCCGATCGTCAAGAACGGTCGGGGATATCTGCCGACGAAGTGCAGATATTGCCATGGCATGCGATATCTGACCAAAAAAGATCGCAACTCTGACCAGAAACGCGCATCGCTGCACTAGTATCCTGCTCGCTGCGATGGACGACAACGACGCAGAGCGCGCACGTTCGCTGATCAAGGACGTTGAGTTCTTCAACGTGGACTCCGGCCACGGCTTCCACGTTGAAAAACCTGGAGGCTTCAACCGCATCATGCTGCGAGTTGGCTCCGGCCTGTCCGGCCAGCAATCACGGAGGTAGGTAGCATCATAACCCAAGCTGTCGCCGACGTACTGAGCGTCTGCAGAAGCGTCCCGAGGCTGCTTGTAGAGCGATAGCCGAAGACTAGGAGGGCATAGGCTGGCGTCACATCAAGTTTACCGATCGCCACACCGCGGTGGATTATGCTCACGTTCTGAAGGAGCTGGCTGAACTGGCCGACATCCACTTCGCCAGTGCCAGCCATTCTCGGGGTCACCGAGACTTTGTTCCGGACCTATTCCGCACAACCATTCAAACTTACAATCCCCTCGCATACGGTAGGCCGCGTGTTTGCAGCAGTCGCAATGATCCAGGAGCCAGTTCACATCCTCGCGCTCGCTGCGTCCGACGCTGCGATCACGACCGTCGGCCTCCACAAGGTGGGCCGCTATCATCGCCGAATACACGATCGGTGTGGCAGTTATCGTGGGGGCATCCTGGTGCGCCGGAAAAGCGGAACAATTGAATTGCCCTAACGCGTTCAGCAGGCCAACACCCAGCAGATGGCGGGACAATGTCTTCGTCGAGCGACTCTGGCGGTCAATTAAATATGAGGAAGTCTATCTCCATGCCTACAAAACCGTGTCCGAGGCGAGAGCTGGCATCGGCCGCAATCTGACCTTTTACAATACCCGACGCCCACATTCATCCCTTGACCGGCAGACGCCAGATCAGGCTTACTTCAACGCGCTGACGCCAATGAGGGTAGCAGCATAATCGAGGCGAGAATCCACTTAGCGAAACGCCCGAAACTGTTCAGACAAACCGAGACAGCTCTATGTATGACAAAGACATTACGACAATAGAGGTTTTGCCATTAGCGATTTTGACTGAGCTACCACGTCATCGAACAAGTGAAGCCGTGCCAATTCTCGATGTTATTGAAGTGTGGTTGTGCCGCCAATATAGCGGCAATCAGATTCAGGACGCTATTGAGTTTCTCCGGAAAGAGGGCTTGCTGTGCACCGACGATGATAACAGTCCGCCTGTCTATCCACGCTGCAGCGTTCTTTTCTCAAGTTCTATCGGTGACACTCTAGTTAAGAGGCGAGGCGAAGAATTCCCAACAGTGCCCGATCGTTTCGTCGAGGGCCTCAAGCGGTTAAAAGCATTGCGGGGCTGGAAAAACAAAGACTTGGCCAAACATCTTGGTGTGTCGGAAGCTTATATGTCCGAGATGATGCGTGGCATTCGAGACGTGAAGCTGTCCATGTTGGATCGCTTGAAAAAGAGTCTTGGCGTAACCACGCTCGATCTGTTCGGACCCGAAACGCGGCCAGAAGTCCAGCAAAGGCAGGCCTATTAAAGGAGAGAAGACGTCAGATATAGCGACAAAACGGATCGATCAGGCGCCAAGAGTGGCGACCGAGGAAGAGTTTCAGAGGGCAATATCTGACGCCTGTGACTTTATCGTCCGTCTCAAGAAATGTGGCCTCAACATCGTTCTGCCCGAAGATGAGGGCCAGTGCCAAGAGCGGTTCGAGGCGCTGGTCAATTTCTTGGCGACAGAAAAAGGCTTCTCAGATGAGCGCCCGGAATGGCTGACAGACGAGATGATGGAGCGGGCGGCCAGAACCATCGGCTCGCGTATCTACAGCATGCAGCAGCATCTGCGTGAGCGTCCCGTGTAGGAACGCATGAAGGCGCTGCTAAACGGATTCCAATATACGATCGCGGTAGCGCCCCCTGCCCGTGATCTCGCGCAGGCCGAGCTCGCCAACGAGATTGAGCGCGCCTCTGGTTGTCACTTTCAGCTCCTTTTAGATCATCGCGCGCGAGACGAGCGGTCGCGACAAGGCGTAATCGATGAGCCGCGGCAGCCTCGAGTGAGCGCGCTGCCCCTTCAGGCGTCGCAGCATCCGTTCCCGCGCCAGGGCCAGGCGGTCGTGCTCCTTCAAGCCGAGCGCGGCGGCTTCCGAAACTGCATCGAGGCAGGCAGATAGCCGGGTTGTCCGGTTGTCCTATCACGATGGCGCCGGCGTTCGCGGCTGATGACGCGCATGCCTGCGTTGAGGCCTTCACCGCCAAACTCAGGCCAGCGACGTTCATATCGGGTCAGGCGAAGCTTCTCGAAGACGCGGCTCATCTTGTTGCCCTGGCCCGGTCAATCGCCCTCTCAGTCTCGCGATTGGCGGAGTTGCTCTTCAGGCGGGCGCTGGCGAGCTCTAGGAGCGCGTAGGCTATCTCGTCCTCGGTCCAGCCGGATTCCGCGGCGCGCTCACCTAATTCCTGGAGGGCTGGTTCCAAGGCGAGCTGGCATTGAAGGCCGCGGTCCGGATGGTCGACCGGGCAGCTTGGTTGCACGATCGCAACTTTCGATCGCTTCATTGCAGGCCATGGGCTCTCGCCCCTCTCCTTTTGCCACACGAGGCGCGCCAGCTCACGTGTTGTTGGTGCGCGACTCGGCAACCGCTTCATCTTTTCAACCAGCCGCTCCAGCGATCCGGCGCGTTCCAACTCTGCAAAGAAATGATGCGGTGTGACGCTACCGAGCCGGTGCATCTCGGCCAGGTTCCACACATACGGATAGTCGACCATGAAATCGGATCGAGGCGAGGCCTTGGACGGTTCAGCCTTGGTCAGGATGCCGCCGCCCACGAGCCGATCAGCCTTTTCGATGATTTGGCGCACCCTCGTTTTCGACAGGCTATGTTCCTGCGCCAGGTCGGCGAAACTCTTGCCCTTCAGAAAGCCCTCGACCAGGGCGACGTTTCTATCGACGGTCGGGCTAAATCCCCAACAGGCGCGCAGTTTTTCCAGCATCATTCCGTTCGTTCATCCGGTTGTTCGCCCCCCTGCAAACCCTACCCGGCCAAATCAGCGCTTGGAAGACCACAAGACTCACATCATGGCCCGGTATACGTCGCTGCGAAAACGGCCCATTGACTGACCGAACAATCAGCGAACTTCCGTTCTGACCTCGGCACCGATGCGGGCAATCACCAGGATCGTTGCTGATCGCCGACCTCGCGAATGTCGGCTTCGACGGAACACCGGTAGCTCTCGGCAATGTTGAACAATTCCGTTTGAAGATGGTTGATTTCGTCGTCGAGGCTCGATCCGTCAGGATCGGTGTCGTAGGCAATGGTGAGCTGATAGTCGCATTCGCCGAGTGGCATCATGGCGTAATCGCGTGTCAGCATCGCCTCGATCTGTTCGCGCGCAGGCTTTCTACCGCGGCCTCTTTTGCTGAGATTCTCTATCGTCAGATGCAGCGTGACCGTGACAGACGGCGGCTTGTCCGGCAGCTCCGTCGGTGCGGGGAAAGTGCCGAGAGCGCGATAGACGGTCATCCTGGAGATTTTCAGGTCGCGAGCGATGCCGGCCTTGCTCTCGCCAGAGGCGACGCGGCGGCGGATTTCATTGTCATCGACAGTTTTCGCGCGGCCCGTGTATACCCCTTGGATCTTGGCCGCCTCGATGCCGGCCTTCTGCCGGTCCTTGATGAACTTCAATTCCATGTCGGCGACCATACCGAGCACCGTGATCACCATGCGGCCCATGTCGCCGGCCGTCGTCACCTCAGGTTCGAGAACGCGCAGGGATGCTCCCCTGGCGTCGAGTTCGTGGACCAGGTTCAGGACGTCGCGGGTCGAGCGGCCGAGCCGGTCGAGCCGCAGCACGACGAGCTCATCACCGGCCCGCAGGAACTGCATGACGGTTTCCAGTTCACCGCGCGCCTCGCGCGAGGCGCCCGAAACAGTTTCCGAGCGAACGACCTCGCAACCAGCAGCCTTGAGCCGGGCGATCTGGATGTCGAGGTCCTGATCCGTCGTGCTGACGCGGGCATAACCAACGCGGGCCATTGGCAAAGTCCGTAACATTAGGGTGGCTTTCTTGCCATAGCGTAACATTTCTAGCTTTTCCACTCTTTTGTGACGGTCCGCGCCTGTCACTTCGAGCCGTCACGTCGGGTGCACTCAAATGTTATTCTGTCGCAAAACTCCCCCGCGAGCAGCGCTGTTTTGCGCCCGAGTTTTGCGCCAAGCGTATGGTGCTGGATTTCAGTGTGCGACGATGGACGTCGAAAAGTTGGGATTTTCGTGACTGTTAGAACTGTAAGGCCAGGGGGCAAAACCGCCCCACTGGCCGTTAAATGTCCCTCAGAATACGTTGCGGCCGTCGCTCCTTGGATCACTGTTTACCAGATGAGGTATGTAGAGATCGGAGCGAGCCGTTCGCCTCCAGGTGATGTCCCTGGACGTAGATGCTATGGGGCGGTGCGGTGCCAGATCGAGTGTCAAATTCAGAAGTGCAGTGTAGCGCGCAAAGCAAAGTGCTATGAGGCCCAGTGCGCCCTAGCAATTCTGCGCGGGAAGGTCGCAGTTGGGGGTGGATAGGCGACTTACGGGCGGGCCTCAAAAAGCAGCTCGCACTCTTTGAAATGGGGGGCGCTGGCCCGATCAATGCATAGGGCCTCAATGCTTCTTGCGTCCCAAGAACGTTTAAATCGCCTATGCACCTCGTCAACGGACAGCTCAGATTTTGCTGCTACCGCGCGCGAGGCGGCGATATCATCCACATCCATCACTCCGATTACAAATAGCGAGGAATCGTGGCCCATGAACCACATTTCGTGCCTGACGCCCTCGTTGCGCAGGGCTAGCGAAACCTCATCGCCGTGATCTCGCATATAGGATGTCCACTCGCGGACAGTCTTTTCATCACAGGTCAAACGAACCTTTATCGCTCGGTAATTCATGGCCAAACATTTTTTATTGATCAGCCGATACTTTTTAGCAATCGGGCACAGTCCGCAATGGGGTCGTTCTTCCGCGTTCAGCTAGGGCCCCGTGGACAAAGGGCTGAGTTGGTAGAGCCGCGCGATGCTGTCTTGCGAGGTCGAGACGGTCTCGCTACCACACAGAAGCTGCGGGAGAGGCCCTTGTTGCTTGTTGCTAACCTATCAAACCTTTGATGTCGTAACGCGAACGCGTTTCGGCGGCAATCCGCTGACGGTGGTGCTCGACGCGGACCACTCGACAACAGATCAGATGCAGGCAGTTGGCTGAGCTCGCCGCCTCGACATAGTCGCGGGCGCGATTGGCGAGCCGTTCGAGATGGGCCGGTATGCCAGCCGTTTCGGCCGAGAGAGGGGAGGAAAAGGAATTGCGCGCGTTGGCCTACGTCTCGAAGGAAAGATCGACATCTGGCGCCGGGCTCTCAGGCAAAGCTGAGCCCTCCGCCCTCCCCAGTTATCCCGAAATGGAGATATCTGGCTTATGATTTTGAACTACTATTATTTGAACTGCGCGCTTGTACGGCGTGAGGCATCAGAAATCCCGCTAAACTGGCCACGACGTCTTCAAGCGTTCCCGGATTTACAGCCACATCCCTGACGAAGGCTCTCCACTGTCGCTGCTTTTGTTCATCGTTGGCGAACGCCGGCGTTAGTGCATCGGGCAGGTCGACAGGGATCGGCGTCTCGCGCCGCGCGAACGTTGCGGCAATCGCACGCGCCAGCCTGTCGTCGGCGAAATCGAAGGACTTGCTGAGAATCCAGATGTCGTAGAAATCCTTCATGCGGCTGTTCGCGCGTCCGAGCGCCACCATCGCCTGGAACTTCTCGGCAATGACTGTCTCGCGCACATAAGCACGCAGGCGCGGCGCGGAAAACTCCAGCATGGAGGGATAGTCGAGCATTTCCGCCCCGGGCTCCATCGCATCGCCAAAGCCGATGTCGATCGTCAGACTGATCCGAGCGCCGCTGATCGATGCCGTGGTCCGCAGTCGCAGGCCGCCATATTCCAGTTCCTCACGGATACGATCGACCTGGAGTGCGTCGACGTCGAATTCCACCCCGTCAGCAGCTTCCTGCGCCAGGATTTCGCGGAATGTCGCCAGCATCGCCTCGGGTTCAGGATCCCCGAGGCCCAACAGATCGAGGTCCCGCGTGCCACGATGGGGGTCGTCGAACCAGCTCATCATCAGCATTGCGCCTTTCAGAACGAAGCGGTCCGCATGCGGTGATTGGCCAAGCCGGAAGAGTAGCCGTTCGAGGGCAAAGCGCGTCAGGACGAGATCGAAGCTCTGGCCGCTTGCCTTAGCGAGTTTCAGCAGGCGGGCGCGCACTGAAGCACCGATATTCTTTAGCTCCTTAGCCATTGGCGGTCAGCGCCTCGAGATAGGGTCGGATGACCGTCGCAACCGCTCCTCGCTCGGCCTGCCTGGCAATTTCGCCGGGGGTCGTCTTGCGTTGACGCAGCGCTTCCTGGAGGCCTTCTATCGCCACGGATAGGCCGATCTTGTTCCGATACCGGAAGCAGTCGGCGATCGTCTTGGCGACGCCAAAAACCTTTACCGGCACGCCCTCGACGGTATGGGATTCGACGCCCTCCGTGAGCAGGCGGTCCGTGAAGCGCACCAGCCGAACCGGCGCGCCATCAGCCTTGGGGGCCCAATCTTTTTGGCCGATGGCAATCCACACCTGCCTTGGAAGCTGATCGGTAAGCTGATGGAACGCGAGGGCCGAGACGAGGCAGACCACACCCTTGGGCACGCGTTTCGCTGCCTCTGCGAGACTGTGGTGGGCATCGAGCGGCGCATCGGAGAGCTGATAAAGCCCCCGCGCGAGCCGGAGCACCTCGCCATCTCGCTCCATGCGGCTTATGGTGGCCGCGGTCACCCCCTCCGCGCGCAGTTCCGCCAGGCGCGCGATGCCGCGCGCTTTCAGCACGGTGTGGGCAATTCGGCGCTGGGATGCGGGTTCGGGCAAGATACGTAGGCTCGGAGTATGGCGTCTATTCTCCGAGGATTTGTATCACTCTACTTTGCTCTGGGAAAGATACAACAAAAGTGCGCAATGACGAATTAGACGCGATTCGCGCGGGTTGCCGTAAAAGAGCCTGCGCGACGGCGACCTCGCGCAAGCGCTGATGGAACTGGTGCAGGAGCCCTGCCGGAGTCAGGAGGAAAATACAGGAAGGTCCGGCCCGGAACGGCCGTGTCCCAAGCGTCCGCCCCTGCCGCATCCACATTCCGGGCAATCGGCGTCGGCACGAGGCTTTGAAAACGACAAGGAACGTGACCGGCTGTCATAGCGGGCGAAATCCGGAGATGCGCGAGGAGTTGCGGTGAATGTACGACACCGGGGACTATTCCATCAGTGGTCTGGCTGAATTGTACGCAGTGTCGCGCCCTACCGTTCATCGGATCCCGGGGCGGCAACAGCAATCGCAACCATCCCAGAACACGATTTAGGAGGCGCCAAGACTGTGGACGACCCGTTCAAACATGCAACTATCGGTTCTGGAGTTTTCTATCGGCAGCCAACTGCGGCGCTGGATTGGCTGGAGAAAGCATTTGGCTTCCGACGCAGTGTAGTCGTTACCGATAAGGACGAGAATATAGTTCACTCAGAAATGCGATTTGGCGACGCCTATTTGATCGTTGATTCCGAGTGGTCGCAGGATATCGCCAGCCCGCTTTCGGTCGGCGGCAGAAACACGCAGTCGGTCTATGTGAAATTGCCGCATGGAATAGACCAACATTGCGAGACAGCGCGCTTGGCCGGAGCTGAAATTGTCCAAGAGCCGGAAGACCAGTTGTATGGGAATCGTATTTATCGAGCCCGGGACCCTGAAGGGCATATTTGGACATTTTCGCAAACGGTCGCTCATGTGATCCGTGAAACCGCCGAGCACCTGAGCGGATGCAGGATCGAGGGTTGGCACCAGGACTAGCCTCGATCTAAAAACATGATCAGGCAACAGCCCGATCGGCTCGCACATTGAACACGAGCTGGACCTGGCAGATTTCGTGGCAACCGCGAGGTTCTTCCCTTGAAATGCTCGAGGGTCCGAGGCGGGACATGCGCAGCAGTCGCCCGCAGTCGAAGCCGATCGGTTGTAGTTGTCTTCGACATGCATTGCGAATGGCACGATCGAGCCATTGCGGACCATCAGCGGATTTGATGCTTCTGCCATTCCGGCTCGACCGGCCGGAATAGCCAGAGGCCACCGCAGAGCGCCGTCAGATAGACAACCGCTGCTGCCCCGAATAGGCCCTGCGCGCCGAGCCCATTCATCATGCCGCCGGCGACGACGGGGCCGATGACGGCAGCCAGAGCATAGACGGAGGCAAGGGCGGCGGTGGCCGCCGTCAGCTTCTCACCCCGGAAGCGGTCGCCGATCAGCGCGAGCGCAGCGGTGTAGAGCCCGTAATTCGCGCCACCCCAGACCAGCATCAGCCCGGCTACGGGCCAGAACCCCATACCTGATCCGGAGACCAGCGGCAGGGTGCAGGCGAGCGAGAGGCCGCAGCAACCAAGCACCGTGCGGCGGCGACCAGCCCTGTCCAGTGCCAGCCCGATCAGCGGCTGCCCGATCACCAGGCCGACATGGAACACCGTGGCGAGCAGCACCGCCTGCGAGATGTCGAAACCGCGATCGAGCATGATGACTGGCATGAGGCTAATGGCGACGGCATCAATCATCGAGGCGATAAAGAGAAAGCCGAAGGCTAAGGGAAAGGCTGCGATCGCCGACAGGACGTGGCGCCCCGATCCCGGCACGACCAAGCGGCTCACCGGCCGTTCCACCGCGGCGAAAGGGATCAGCGCCATTAGCGCTATCGCGGCGCAACCGAGGAGAAGCGCGGCCGGGTGGTCGGGCATCAGCGCGATCATCGCGGGACCGAGTACGAAACCGAGCGCATTGGCGGCGGTATAGACGCCCATGATCCGGCCGCGCCGCTCTGGCGCTGCGGCGGCGTTCAGCGCCGTTTCGGCGACGATGAACATGAGACCTGCACCGCAGCCCAGAATCATGCGGGCCGCAAAGACCGGCCAGAAGTCCCGCAGGAAGGCCAGCGCAATGAGCGCCACCGCCATCAACCCCACACCTGCCAGCGCCGTTCGACCCGCGCCCAACCGGCGGCCGAGGCCCGGCACCAGCACCACGCCGGCCATGAGGCCGAGGCCGGTCGCAGCCGTATTCAGGCCATTGAGCGCGCCTGACACCTGATCCGATAGCAAGAGACCCAGAAGCGGATAGGTGGTGCCCATCGCGAAGCCGTAGATCGTCACGCCGAGGATCAGCGCGACGATCATCCGGGTTTGGGGTTTCTGCGGTCGGGTCATGGCATCCTCGCGGTGTTGGCATGTCTCAGGAAATGCCGTGCAATTGCCTTTTGCTCAAGGAAATTATTTTGCCCCAAGCGTACGTTTTTGTTATACTACTCTCATGCGCAAACTGCCGAACCTCAACGCCACCCGCGCCTTCGAGGCGGCCGCCCGGCATGGCAGCTTCGCTGCGGCGGCGGAGGAACTGAAAGTCAGCCATGCCGCCGTTAGCCGCCACGTGCGCAATCTGGAGATGGAATTGGGCGTCGAACTCTTCGAGCGCCACGCTCGCCATGTCGTTCTGACCGGCGAAGGCGGCCTCTTCGCCCGCACCGTCGCCCGGTCCTTCGCCGATCTGGCGCTTGGTGTCGGGCATCTGAAGCGCGGCACGGCCAAGGGAACAGTCGTTCTGGATGTGGAATCCGATCTGGCGGTCGTGTGGCTCATGCCGCGGCTGACGGCGGAGACGCTGGACGCGCTGCAGCTCAACGTCGATCTCCGCTGCCGCCCCGACCCACCGCGCAGCCTGCCCGGCGATGTCGATCTGGTGCTGACCTGGGGACCGGCGGCGCTGATCGGCTTCCGATCCGAACCCTTCCTTGACCTCAGCGCCTTCCCGGTCGCCTCGCCCGCATTGATCGCGAAAGGCCCCGATCCTGCCTCACCTGGCTTCTACGCTGCGCACAGGCTGATCCACGAGCGCGGGCTCTACTGGTGGCGGCGCTATTGCGAAGCGGCAGGCGTCATGCTGGACGATGTCGACAACCACCTGTTCTTCAACCGCACGCATCTGTGCATCGACGCGGCGCTGCGCGGTCTTGGCATTGCCATCGGCGACCATCTCTCCTGCGGCCAGCATCTGCGGTCGGGGCGTCTTGTTCAGCTTCCCGGCCCGGTGCTGCCGGGACGGGAACAGTATCATCTGCTGACCCCTGACACGACGCACCTGTCACGACCCGCGCGACAGATGCGCGACTGGTTGAGGAAGGGCAGCGCAGAAATGAAAGGGACAGGCTGAAAGAACTCAGCCAACGTCTTGCCGGGCGGAAGCCCGCCCTTCGGAACGACTGCCCAGGGTCAGAAGCGATCCCGCCACTGAAATTAATGTGGCCACGATGATAGCGTTGCCGAGCCGCCCGCTCGGGATGTCGTCACGAACCAGTTCGTCACGCTTTGTCACCAGAAGCGAAGGCTTACGCACAGCGACACTCGTGACGGCTCACGACCCGTCTCAGTGCTTCCTGGTCGACGAAATCGACGGCTCGATTTGACCGCTACGGTCATTCGCTGGTTACAAAGTTCGGGCATTGGGGACTTTTATCGTGAGCCCGGAAATGTCTGAACTCGATAATATCCTTGCGGCGGCAATCAGGCTTGCCGAGGCTTCATCCTCCTGCGCAAAAAATGCCTGGCTGGGAGACATAGCCGTAACCTACAAGGCTGACGGGTCTTCGTTGACCGAGGCCGACCTGTCCATTGAAGCCACATGGCGGGATCGAATACGGCAACAGTTTCCCGCACACGGAATACTTGGCGAAGAATATGGATCGGATACCGGGACCAGCGCTTTCACGTGGGTTCTCGACCCGATTGATGGCACGCGCCAGTTCGGAACCGGACTGCTGAATTTTGCATCACTGATCGGTGTTTGCCGGGACGGCAGCCCCATTGTCGGGATTATCGACTTGCCATTGATGGATGCGCGTTACATCGCGGCAGAAGGCAGGGGAACGATGTTTGACGGACGTTCGGTCCGCAGTAGCAGGCAACGGGAAATTCAGACCGCCAGGATCAGTCTTGCCAACCCCGAGAGCTTCACCGGCGATGCCGCCCA
>NZ_VLKT01000025.1 GCF_007830515.1 Mesorhizobium tianshanense | reverse complement strand
CATCCGGACCGACCGCCAAAGCTTCCTGAAGATCCTCCAACGCCCGGACATTCCGCTCCACACCAATGGCTCGGAGAACGATATCCGCAGCGTGGTGACCCGGCGCAAGATCAGCGGCGGAACCCACAGCAACCAGGGCCGTGCCGCCCGCGACACCATGCTCAGCATGATGAAGACCTGCAACAAGCTCGGTGTCAGCTTCTGGGATTATCTCGGCGACCGCCTCGGCATCCCTGGCAGCAAGATCCTACCGCTTCCCGTTCTCCTCGCCGCGCGCTGAACCCCAACAGCAGATCGACGCGCCCAAACGCCGCCGCTTTTGCCCCGGTTACGTGGCGATTCGCTAAGTGCTTGAAAACGTGGTGATCCCGACAGGAATCGAACCTGTGACCTACAGATTAGGAATCTGCCGCTCTATCCTACTGAGCTACGGGACCACGCGGCCCGACACATAACCGCTTCGGATCGGTTCGCCAAGAGGCGCTCTCATCCAATCAATCGGTTTCGACGAGGGCTGTGCCGCCCAGCTCGATGCTTGGCGGGCGGCAAGTTGATCGGGAGCGCTCTGCACCCAATCAGCCTGTTGCCGCGCGGCCACCAGCTAGGCTGCCAGCGCCGTTTCCGCGAGCTTCACCCAATAGCTCATGCCATGCGGGATGACCTCGTCGTTGAAGTCGTAGGCAGGGTTGTGGAGACCGGCGGTGTCGCCGTTGCCGATGAAGATGAAGGCGCCCGGCCGCGCCTCCAGCATATAGGAGAAATCCTCGCCGCCCATCACCGGCTGGATGGCACGGTGCACATGGGCGTCGCCAGCAACGTTGGCGGCGATATCGCTGGCAAAGACCGTCTCTTCCGCGTGGTTGAAGGTGACGGGATAATTGGCATTGTAGTCGACCTCGATCGTTGCGCCGAAGGCCGCGGCCAACCCCGAGCAGATGACGCGAATGCGCTCTTCCGCCCTCTTGGCGACCTCCTTCTTCAGCGTGCGTACTGTGCCGGCGATCTCGGCGCTCTCGGGAATGACGTTGTAGGCGTCGCCGGCGTGGAATTTCGTCACCGACACCACGACGGCCTCGACCGGATCGGTGCTGCGCGAGGCGATCGTCTGCAGAGCGCCGACAAGCTGGCTGGTGATGACGATCGGGTCGATCGTGCCGTGCGGCATCGCCGCATGCCCGCCCCGGCCCTTGACGGTGATGGTGAATTCGGCGGTCGCCGCCATGATCGGGCCCGGCCTGATGGCGAACTGTCCGACAGGCAAGCCCGGCATGTTGTGCATGCCGAACACCTTGGAGATGCCGAAGCGCTCCATCATGCCGTCCTTGACCATCTCGTTGCCGCCACCGCCGCCTTCTTCGGCCGGCTGGAAGATCACTGCGACAGAGCCGGCGAAATTGCGCGTTTCGGCCAGATATTTGGCAGCGCCGAGCAGCATCGCGGTGTGGCCGTCATGGCCGCAGGCGTGCATCTTGCCTGGGACGGTCGAGGCGTAGGGTTTGCCGGTGATCTCATTGAGCGGCAGCGCGTCCATGTCGGCGCGCAGGCCGATGGTCGTGCCTTCGCCCTGGCGGCCGCGGATGATGCCGACGACGCCGGTCTTGCCGAGCCCAGTCACCACGTCGTCGCAGCCGAAGGCCTTCAGCTTCTCGGTGACGAAGGCGGCGGTCTTGAAGACGTCGAAATTCAGCTCTGGAGTCTGGTGCAGATGACGGCGCCAGCCGGCGACCTCGTCTTGCATTTCGGCGGCGCGGTTCAGGATTGGCATGATGGTTCCATCTCGCTGTTGGAGCAGACGGTCTTGGCCTGCTGTTTTGCGATTGTGCCTGCTGTTTTGCAATTGTGATTGTCAGGCACTTTGCCATCTTGACGTCACATAGGCTAAATAGCACCGCAACTATGGTCCGGGCAGAGGGTCGGATCCACTTTGCTGGCGATCGCGTAACGAAACCTTACGGAGCCAGGGGCGACTACGGCAAGAGGCGATTTCGGATTCAACAATGCGGTACAGGCATTTCCCTAGACTATTGCTGGCGGGCGCCGTGGCGCTTCCGGTGCTGGCCGGACCGGCTCTCGCCAATCCGGCGATCGTGTTCGATCTAGAAAATGGCAGGATCCTCCAGCATCAGGAGGCTTTCAAACGCTGGTATCCGGCCTCGCTGACCAAGCTGATGACCGCATATGTGACGTTCCGCGCAATCGCGGCCGGCGAGGTTCAGCTCGATTCGCCGATCAAGGTCACGAAACGGTCCGCTGGCGAGCCGCCGAGCAAGATGGGCTTCAAACCGGGTTCCATCATGCGGCTCGACAATGCGCTGAAGATGATGCTGGTCAAATCGGCCAACGACGTCGCCATGGCCGTCGGCGAGAACATCGGCGGTTCGCAAGCCGCTTTCGCCGAACGCATGAACACCGAGGCACGCCGGCTCGGCATGACCGGATCGCATTTCGTCAACCCGAACGGGCTCTTTTCGCCGGACCAGTATACGACGGCGCGCGACCTCGGCTTGCTGGTGATGGCGATCCGCATGGAATTTCCGCAATATGCCCCCTGGTTCTCGATCGAGGGTCTCGCCGTCGGCAAGAAGCAGATCCCGAACTACAATCTCCTGATCGGCCGCTATCCAGGCGCCGACGGCATGAAGACGGGCTTCGTCTGCCCCTCGGGCTTCAACATGATTGGCTCGGCAACGCGCGACGGCCGCACGCTGGTCGCCGTGGTGCTCGGTGAACGGTCGCCCATTACACGTGCCGAGACCACGGCGAGATTGCTCGACCAGGGTTTTGCGGCGCCTGAGTCGAGCTGGACCACGGTCGCGGCGCTGCCTGCTTATGGCGACACGACGTCCGTCAACGATCTGCGTGACGAGCTTTGCAAGAAAAAGCCGGCTAAGGAGCAGTCGGAAGCCGCCGTCCCGGTCGGCGATAAGGCGCCAAAATCCCCCTATCAGGAAAAGCTCGACCACGTGCCGACATGGGTGGCTGTCGGCCTTGGCGGCGCCACCGGGCCGAAGCCGAAGGCGATGCTCGATGCATCGGGCCGGGAATATGCCGACGTGCCGCTGCCGACCTGGCGGCCCGATCAGCCGCAGCCACCCGGTGCCGAACCAATAGTGATCGGTTCCGCCACTGCGACCCAGGACGGCCAGCCCGCCAAGGCCTTGAACTAGCCTGATGAGCAGCGGCTTTCCCATCCCCGTCTCGGTGCTGACCGGTTTTCTCGGCGCCGGCAAGACGACGCTGCTCAACCGGCTGCTCAGGGATCCGGCGCTCGCCGACACCGCGGTCATCATCAACGAGTTCGGCGAGGTCGCAATCGACCATCTCCTGGTCGAACAAGCCTCCGATGGCATCATCCAGCTTTCAGACGGCTGTCTCTGCTGCACGGTGCACGGCGAACTGGTCGACACGCTGGCCGATCTCGTCGATCGGTTGCAGACCGGCCGCATCGCCCGGCTTGCCCGCATCGTCATCGAAACCACCGGCCTCGCCGATCCGGCGCCAGTGCTGCAGTCGATCATGGGGCATCCGGCGCTGGTCCAGGCCTTCCGGCTCGACGGCGTCGTCACGCTGGTCGACGCGGTCAACGGCAGTGCGACGCTCGACGCCCATGTCGAGGCGGTGAAGCAGGTGGCCGTCGCCGACCGAATCGTGCTGACGAAAGCCGATCTGGCCACCGATCCGCTTGATATAGAGGCCTTGCGGACCCGGCTGCGGCAGATCAATCCGGGTGCCGAACTGCTCGATGCCGGTGACAGTAGGACCGATGTAGCGGCGCTGTTCGATTGCGGCCTCTACAACCCAGCCACCAAGTCCGCCGACGTGCGGCGCTGGCTGGGCGAGGAAGCTGCCCATGATCATCACCACCATGGTGACCACGGCGACCATGACCGCGACCATCGGCACGATTCCCGTGTGCGCTCCCACGCGCTCGTCCATGATGGGCCGGTGCCGTTTTCGGCGATCGAGATGTTCCTAGACCTGTTGCGATCGGCGCATGGCGAGCGCCTGCTGCGCATGAAGGGCATCATCGAATTGCTGGAAGACCCGGCGCGGCCGCTGGTCGTCCACGGCGTGCAGAAGATCCTGCATCCGCCGGCGCGATTGCCGTCCTGGCCTGACGGCCAACGCGGCACGAGGCTGGTGCTGATCACGCTCGACATGCCGGAAGATTACGTCCGCCGGCTGTTTGCCGCCTTCACCAACCGGCCGTCGATCGACACGCCCGACCGCGCGGCGCTGGAGAACAACCCGCTGGCCATCGCCGGGCGGTAGCTTTCCTCTGGGTTCAATTCGAGCCACGAGGCGAGGCTGGCAGAAGCTCGCCGAACTCAGGCGATATCGCCGCGCTCGACCAGAAAGCGATGGCCGCCGGAAACCGCTGTCGTTTCGACCAGATGATGACCGCTCTCGGCACAGAAGGAGGGAATGTCGATGACGGCGAGCGGGTCGGTGGTCTCTAACCAAAGCTGGCTGCCCGGCTGCATCGCCGCCAGCCGTTTCTTCGCCTTGAGCACCGGCAAGGGACAGTTCAGCCCCTTGAGATCGTAAATAGCAGCGCGCTTGGTCAAGGTGAGAAACTTCAGCCGCCAAACATGCCGAGCAGCTTCCTCTTCAGCTTTGTCGCTGTGCTGTCCTCAGCGCTCGCCGCCTGCGTTTCGGTCACCGGGGCGGCCTCGGCGGGCGCGATGGTTGCAGTGGCGACAGGCGCTTCGGCCGCGGCCCTGACCGCTTCCTCTTCAGCCAAGGACTGAATCCTGGCCGCCTCTTTCTCGGCCTTGGCTGCTTCTATCGCGGCAAGCCTTTGCTCCTCGGCCTTCTGCTTGGCAGCCTTCTCCGCGTCGAGCGCGGCCATCTTGCGGCCCGCCGGCGAATCGATGCGGCCCATGCGCGCCGTCTCGGTCAACGAGCCGTCGGCGTTGAGCGAAGGCGGCTCGATCGGCACGCGTTCGCCGCGGGCGCGGCGCTTGGACCAGTCGGAAACGATGCTGGCTTCTTTGATGCCGGCGATGGTCGGCTTGGGTGCCGGCACGCTGGCCTTGACCGCGCCGTTGAAAGCCGCTTCGTAGGTGCTCTGGTAGGCATTGAAGGCGCTCTTCAGCGAATCCGGCTGTGTCGTCGTGGGGCAGGCGCTGGCCGGATCGAACGTCGCGCCGTCGGCCGCGACCTGGTTGAAGACATAGCGCTTCTCGCAGACGTCGACCTTCGGCGGCACCTTGGTGATCTCGAAATTGTCGTAGCCGACCTTCAGCATCTTCCAGAATTCATAGTTTGGATCCTGGCGATAACGCGCCATGTTGGCGGCGGTCATGCGGAACGGGAAGGCCTGGATTTGGAATTCGGTCTGGCCTCCCTGGAAGGCATCGCGGCCGAAAGCGTAGATTTGCTCGATCTGCGCGTTGGTCATCGAATAGCAGCCCGACGACGAGCAGGCGCCATGGACCATCAGATGGGAACCGGTGCGGCCATTGGCACGATCGTAGGCGTTGGGGTAGCCGATGTTGAAGGCAAGGTGGTAGCTCGACCGCGGATTCATCTGCGCCGGACGGACCGTATAGAAGCCTTCCGGCGCCTGGCGGTCGCCTTCGGTGAATTTGGGGCCCAGCTTGCCCGACCATTTGCAGATGTCGTAGCTGGCGACGATGTCGTAGCGGCCGTTGGTCTTGGCCTTCCAGATTTCGAGCTTGCCCTCTTCCTTGAAGATGCGGGCCATCACCGGCGAGGTGCGGGTCATGCCCTTGGCCTTCATGCTGGCCAGGATCTTGTCGGGCAGCGGGTTGTTGGCCGAAGGATTGAAATCCTTCATCGAGGAATCAGTGCAGCCGGCGACCCCTATCGCGGCAATCAGAAATCCGGTGCGGGCAAGCTTGGCAAACATGCGTATGGCTATGTCTTTTTTCTTTCGGACTGCAGGCATCAGCACCGTCAGACCCAACCCTAAACCCGTTAACCTTGAAAATTCCTTACCGCAAGCGCCGGGCGCATCCCTCACGGCAATCTGATTGAACCGAATGCAGCGGCATTTTTGTGGCGAAGCGCTCAATCTTGCTACATTGCGGCGCCGAGATCGTCTCGCGGTCCATCCGATTGAAAATCGGACGGACAGAATCTTCTTGTTTGACCACGATCTCCAGCGAAAACCGGTTCCGACTTTTTTGCTACGCTGACCTTCGGTCCGGGATCATGGTCTAGAGGTTCCGGCCCATAGCCAGGTATTTCTCGCGGCGCTGCTCGCGAAAATCGGTGTTGGCGCCGGCGAACTCCTTCATCGTTTTCGCGATGAGGTCGCCGGTGGCGGCGATCACCGTTTCCGGGCCACGATGGGCGCCGCCGAGTGGCTCGGGAACGATGGCGTCGATGATCTTCAGCTCGAGCAGGTCCTGAGCCGTGATCTTCATATTGGTCGCCGCATCCTTCGAGCGGGTGGTGTCGCGCCACAGGATCGAGGCGGCGCCCTCCGGCGAGATCACCGAATAGATGGCGTGTTCGAGCATGTAGACGCGGTTGGCGGTGGCGATCGCAATGGCGCCGCCCGAGCCGCCTTCGCCGATGACCACCGAGATCGACGGCACTTTCAGGCCGAGACAGGCAGAGGTCGAACGGGCGATGGCCTCCGCCTGGCCGCGCTCCTCTGCGTTGACGCCGGGATATGCGCCGGCCGTGTCGACCAATGTCAGCAACGGGATTTCGAAGCGGTCGGCGAGTTCCATCAGCCGCACCGCCTTGCGGTAACCCTCCGGTCGCACCGAGCCGAAATTATGCTTCAAGCGGCTCGCCGTATCCGAGCCCTTTTCCTGGCCGATGATCGCCACCGGTTCGCCACGGAAGCGGGCGAAGCCGCCGACGATCGCCTGATCCTCGCCGAAATTGCGATCGCCGGCGAGCGGCGTGAAATCGCTGAACAGACCCTTGATGTAGTCGACGCAATGCGGTCTGTCCGGGTGGCGCGCCACCTGCACCTTTTGCCATGGCGTCAGTGCCTTATAAATGTCGCGCAGCGCGTCGCGGACGCGTTTCTCGAGACGGCCGATCTCATCGCCGACATCGACCGCCTCGCCGTTCTCGGCAAGCTTCTTCAGCTCGAGGATCTTGCCTTCGAGATCGGCGATCGGCTTTTCGAAGTCGAGGTAATTGTACATTCTTCTGCGGACCGGTAAGTCGGAAGGCAATGACTGGCGGAACCTAGGAAACAAAGGCTCCGAGTGGCGGAACGTCGCCTCACATAGCGATATGACGCCTAGTCGGCAAGCGGATGATGATCGTTGACCAGTCGCACAAGCCGCTCCTCCAGCACATGGGTGTAGATCTGGGTGGTCGAGATGTCGGCATGGCCGAGCAACTGCTGCACGGCCCTGAGATCGGCGCCGTTCTGCAGGAGATGGCTGGCGAAAGCATGGCGCAGCACATGCGGCGATATTTTCGCCGAGGCGATGCCGGCTCGCGCGGCAAGGCCCTTCAGGTCGCGGGCGAAGACCTGCCTGGAGAGATAGCCGCTGCCGCTTGCTGCCGGAAACAAGAACGGGCTGTCTGCGAAAGCCGGCACCGTTGCCCGGGCAACGAGCCAGGCCCGCATCGCCATGCGCGCCTTTGCCGACAGCGGCACCATGCGTTCCTTGTCGCCCTTGCCGCGCACCAAGAAGAAACGATCGTCGCGCAACGCCACCGTCACCGGCAGGCCTACCAGCTCGGAAACGCGCAGACCAGTGGCGTAGAGCACCTCGACCAGCGCATGCAGGCGCAGCGCCGCCAGGCTGTCGCCATTGTTCAGCGAGGCGTCGCCTGCCTCTAGCGCCGCACGGTCGATCAGCCGGCCGGTATCGGCCTCGCTCATCGTCTTCGGCAGCGGCCGGCCCTTCTTCGGACTGTCCAGGGTTCCGGTCGGATCGTCGCCGCGCAGGCCCTCGGCATAAAGGAACTTGAAGAACTGACGGATCGCCGACAGTTTGCGTGCCTGTGAGGCGGCGGCAAAACCGCGCGCGGCGATATCGTCGAGGTAGGCGCGGATATCGGCGGCGGCGGCACCCGCAAGCCCGCCGTCGATCTCGGCCGAAGCGTCTTCGAGGTCGCGGCGATAGCTGGAAAGCGTGTTTTCGGCAGCGCCCCGCTCGGCGCTCATCATTTCCAAAAAGGCTTCGATGCGGGCCGCGCTGTTCATTTCTTTTGGGTCAATTTTTCTTGGGATTCAGCTTTTCGGGAGGAATGCGTACGCTCATTTCGACCTTTCTCGGCTCGACAAACATCGCCAGAGCGAACATCGCGCCATAGACAATGCCGGCCAGAATCGTGAGCGTCACGACAAAGCGAAACAGTGTCGGCATCAATTTACGCCCGTCTTCTTGTTCTGCGTTTCCAAACCCTGTGCCCTTATGGGATGCCAAACCGGCCAATTCAAGGACGAAGCTCGAGCGACGCGCGGCGCGCGTCACGCTTGACGCAAACAGGCTTTTGATGTCGATACGCCGGCAAGGAGGGCTCCAAGCAGGCATTTATGGCCAGCCCACGAATACCTGCTTGGATTCTTTGGTTTGTCGCAGGTTCTTATCGCCAACCCGTGGGGCACTTTTGCGGAACCTGCTTGGAAACATCATGGTGTCATGAACGCGCTGCCAGCAAATCCTCCTGATGAAAGCCATGCCGCGCTGCTCGGCCGGCTGGGTGACCGTTCCGTCGTCTTCGTCGGCCTTATGGGCGCAGGCAAGACGGCGATCGGCCGCAAGGTCGCGGGGATGCTGGGGCTGCCTTTCATCGACAGCGACCAGGAGATCGAAAGCGTGTCGCGCATGACGGTTCCCGAACTGTTCGAACGCTATGGCGAGACCGAGTTCCGGGCGCTTGAGCAACGCGTCATCCTGCGCGTGTTGGAACACGGTCCACAGGTGCTGTCGACCGGCGGCGGCGCCTTCATGAGCGCGCAGACGCGGGAGGCGATTGCGGGCCATGGCGTGTCGGTATGGCTGAAGGCCGAGATCGACCTGCTGATGGATCGCGTTTCCAAGAAGCAGAACCGGCCGCTCCTGAAAAGCGCCGATCCTCGCGCCGTGATCGAGCGGCTGATGGTCGAGCGCTATCCGGTCTACGCAACCGCAGATGTCACCGTGCCGACCCGCGACGATCGCAAGGAGGTCATTGCGGCCGAGGTGGTGAGCGCGCTTTGCAGGCATTTTGGCGTTGCAACCGAGACAGGCGAGGTGCGGTCGTGAGCGCCAACGCGACAGTCACCGTCGAAGTCGGGCTTGGCGACCGCGCCTACGACATATTGATCGGCCCCGGCTTGCTTTCCCGCGCAGGCACCGAGATTTCGCGCCGCTTGCCCGGCACACGCGCCGCGGTGGTCACCGACGACAATGTCGCCACAGCACATCTCGAAACGTTAAAGGCCGGTCTCGAACAGGGCGGCATCCAGCCTGCCGTCATCACGCTGCCGGCTGGGGAAAAGACCAAGAGTTTCGCGCATCTCGAGGAGGTGGTGGACGGCGTGCTCGCCGCAAGGCTCGAGCGTGGCGACGTCGTCATCGCGCTCGGCGGCGGCGTCATCGGCGATCTGGCCGGCTTTGCCGCCGGCATCGTACGCCGCGGCATGAATTTCGTGCAGATCCCGACCTCGCTCCTCGCCCAGGTCGATTCCTCGGTCGGCGGCAAGACCGGCATCAACAGTGCGCGCGGCAAGAACCTCGTCGGCGTCTTCCATCAGCCGAAACTGGTGCTGGCCGACACCGAAGTGCTCGACACGCTGCCGATCCGGGAGTTCAGGGCAGGTTACGCCGAGCTCGCCAAATACGGGCTCATCGACCGCCCGGACTTCTTCGCTTGGCTGGAGGAGAACTGGGGGCAAGTGTTTGCCGGCGGCCCGGAGCGGGCACAGGCCATCGCCGAAGCCTGTCGCGCCAAGGCCGACGTCGTCGCCCGCGACGAGTTCGAGACCGGCGACCGCGCGCTGCTCAATCTCGGCCACACGTTCGGCCATGCGCTCGAGGCCGCCACCCGCTATGACAGCGCCCGTCTCGTTCATGGCGAGGGGGTCGCCATCGGCATGGCGTTGGCTTATCGCTTTTCGTCACGCCTCAATCTGGCAAGTCCCGATGATGCGGCGCGCGTCGAGACGCATCTTCGCGCCGTTGGCCTGCCCTGGCGCATGGCCGATATTCCGGGCGAATTGCCTGATGCCGAGGCGCTGCTCGCCTTCATCACCCAGGACAAGAAAGTGTCGCGCGGCGCGCTGACCTTCATCCTGACGCACGGCATCGGCCAGGCGTTCATTGCCAGGGATGTGCCAGCGTCGGAAGTGCTGTCGTTTCTGAAGGAGAACCATCCGGGTCGGCAGAAAAGCCGCCCGGGTCAGCAGAGCAGCCCGGGTCAGCAGAGCCGCCCGGGATGAACGAGACCGGCTGGATCGTCGCTGCTGTCCTTGCCGGGCTCGGCCTGCTCGCTTTCGCCTTTCGCGCGCGCCTGCTCGCGGCCTTCGGCTACAAACTGCTGCGCATCGAGCCGCAGCATTCGAACCATGACGAATCGCGCGGCGCGATCGATGATTTTCGGCGCGATGGCCAGGTGGTGCGCGAGGATCGCGCCCGCATCGGCCGCCTCTCCGATCTCGATGAGCTCGAAGTGTCCGACGTCATGGTCCATCGCACCAACATGCGCTCGGTCAATGCCGACAATCCGCCGGAAGCGGTGGTGCGCGAGATCCTGCAGAGCCCGCACACCCGCATGCCCTTGTGGAAGGGCTCGCTCGACAACATCGTCGGCGTGCTGCACGCCAAGGATCTGCTGCGCGCTCTGAACGATGTCGGCAACGACTTTTCCAAGATCGACGTGATGAAGATCGCTTCAAAACCGTGGTTCGTGCCCGATACCACGACGCTGCAGGAACAGCTCAACGCCTTCCTGCGTCGCAAGGCGCATTTCGCCGTCGTCGTCGACGAGTATGGAGAGGTCGAGGGGCTGGTGACGCTGGAGGACATCATCGAGGAGATCGTCGGCGAGATCGCCGACGAACACGACATCGACATGCAGGGCGTCAAGCAGGAAGCCGACGGCTCCGTCGTCGTCGACGGCACGGTGTCGATCCGCGACCTGAACCGGGCGCTTGGCTGGGACCTGCCGGACGAAGAAGCCACCACCATTGCCGGCCTCGTCATCCACGAGACGCAATTGATCCCGGACGAGAAGCAGGCTTTCACCTTTCACGGCAAGCGCTTCGTCGTCATGAAGCGCGACAAGAACCGGATCGCAAGGCTGAGGATCAGGCCGGCCGGCGAGGTTTAGGTTCTTGTCCGGCTTACCAATCCTTGACTGGACGCTCGCCGCGCCGGCATGCACTTTCGACTGGGCTGTCTGGAACTGGGCTGTCTGGAGATGACGGTGATCGATCGGCGAACCCTGCTTTTGATGTCAATAGCTTTGTTGCCGGCCAGCGCTTCAGCGGCATCGCGCCGGCGTTCGCCGTCTCCGCAAACCTTCGACTACGGACCGGCCAGGCTCGACATCTACTCGCGCGATGGCGCACGCAACCTGCCTGTGGTCTTTTACATCCATGGCGGTGCCTGGCGAGCCGGCAATCGCACCAACGTGGATTCCAAGCCGGCCTTCCTGCTCGACAACGGCTTCTGCTTCGTCTCCATCGACTATCGGTTGCTGCCCAAGGCTGATGTCGCCACCCAGGCCGACGATGTCGAGCGGGCATATCGCTACGTGCGCGCCAACATCGCCAAACACGGCGGCGATCCGGAACTGATAGTGGTGATGGGCCATTCGGCCGGCTGCCATCTCGCTGCATTGACCGGCCTGCGCGGCGGCCTGCCCAATGTCGCAGCGCTCATCCTTGGCGATACCAAGGCCTATGACCTGGAGGCGCTTGCAAGGAGCGGCGGCATGACACGGGCCTATGCCAGGGCCTTTCCCGACCCCGCGCAGTGGCGCGCACTGTCGCCTGCCGCCCATGTCGGCGGACGCAAACATCCGCCGACCTTCATCGCCTATTCGCGCGCATCCGGTCGCGCGACCGTTTCACGGACTTTCGCCGAGCGCCTGCGGGCGACCGGAACGGAGGTGACACTATTCGACGGCAGTGCCTATTCGCACATGTCGATCGATCGCGCTTTCGGCGACGAGGGCGATGCCTTGACCTCTGCGGTGATGATCTTCCTGAAGTCGGCGCTCGGCTGATCCTACCATCTGGTCTTTTCGCCAGGTGCTGCCGGCTCGATAGCCAGCGCATGGACACCGGCCTTCAACTCGTCGGCCAGCAATTCGTTGACCGCGCGGTGGCGGTCGATGCGGCTCATGCCGGCAAAGGCCGAGGAGACGATGCGGACGCGGAAATGCGTCTCGCCGGTGCCGTCATAGGTGCCGTGATGGTCGGAGTCCTGATGGTGATGGCCGGCATGGAGATGGCTTTCGTTGATGATGACCAGCCGCTCCGGCGAGAACGCCGTCTTCAACTTGCCTTCCATCGTCGACTGTATGGACATTCGCACTTCCCTCCACCACATATGGCCGGCGCATGATCCCCGGAAATCGGTGCTCTTTGCGCGTCCAGGAGGACGCGCGATGCCCTCGCCGCGACAAAATTCGCCAATCGCCTGCTTTATGCCGCGATTCAGCGGTTAGGGCGATCATCGCGAAAATGTCAATTCTTGTTTCGTAACAGCGAACAGCCCATAAATGGGTGAGATGAAACCGTACCCCAAATATTTCGAGAAAATTCGCATCCGCCCGGAGAAGGATGCGGAGCTGAAGTCGCGCTCGCCGATCTGCCAATGGGACGGTTGCAAGGAGGCTGGCACCCATCGCGCGCCGGTCGGGCGCATGAAGGAGGGCGAGTATTTCCAGTTCTGCTTCGATCATGTGCGCGAGTACAACAAGGGCTTCAATTATTTCTCCGGTGTCCCCGACACCGAGATCGCCCGCTTCCAGAAGGAAGCGATGACCGGCCACCGGCCAACCTGGAAGATGGGCATCAACGGCGCCTCGACGCGCTCCTCGCCAGATTTCGCCCAGCAGCGCTCCGGCCGTGCCGGCTACTACAACCGCATGCGCGACCCGTTCGACCTGTTCAACGGTCCGAAGGATCCGCGCGCGGCGCATGCGCGCAAGGCCAAGCCGCTTGAGGCCAAGGCGCTGGAAACGCTTGGTCTTGATACAAAGGCGACTGGCAAGGATATCAAGGCGCGCTATAAGGAACTGGTGAAACGCCACCATCCGGATGCGAATGGCGGCGACAGAGGTTCGGAAGACCGGTTCCGCGATGTGCTTCATGCCTATCGCGTGCTCAAGCAGGCAGGATTGTGCTGAGCGACCTTACGGTCCGTGTCGTTTTCCAACTTTCATAAGGTTGGAAAAGGCTCTAAGACCGCCCCCGGACAAAATCGATTGCCGGCGAAATCAGGCGTTTCGCCCGTGGAGACGTTGATAGTGATGAACAAGGTCGATCGCGACATCGCCAACCTGCCCGACACTACGGTGTCGGTGAAGGAGAAATTCGGCTTCGAGTCCAAGATGGTCGTGCCGGCCTATTCGGTGACGAGCGAGCATGTGCCCGACGTCGATCCGGACTATCTGTTCGACAAGAACACGACGATGGCGATCCTCGCCGGCTTCGCCTACAACCGCCGCGTCATGGTTTCGGGCTATCACGGTACCGGCAAGTCGACGCATATCGAGCAGGTCGCCGCCCGCCTCAACTGGCCTATGGTGCGCGTCAACCTCGACAGCCATGTCAGCCGCATCGATCTCGTCGGCAAGGACGCGATCGTCGTCAAGGAAGGGCTGCAGATCACCGAATTCCGCGACGGCATCCTGCCCTGGGCCTACCAGCACAATGTCGCGCTGTGCTTCGACGAGTACGATGCCGGCCGCCCGGACGTGATGTTCGTCATCCAGCGCGTGCTGGAATCGTCGGGCCGGCTGACGCTGCTCGACCAGAGCCGGGTCATCCGCCCGCATCCGGCGTTCCGGCTGTTTTCGACCGCCAACACGGTCGGCCTCGGCGATACCACCGGCCTCTATCACGGCACCCAGCAGATCAACCAGGCGCAGATGGACCGCTGGTCGATCGTCACCACGCTGAACTATCTGCCGCACGACAATGAGGTGAACATCGTGCTGGCCAAAGCCAAGCACTATCGCGACGGCAAGGGCAAGGAGATCGTCAACAAGATGGTGCGCGTCGCCGACATGACGCGTTCGGCCTTCATCAACGGCGACCTTTCGACCGTCATGAGCCCGCGCACGGTCATCACCTGGGCCGAGAATGCCGAGATTTTCGGCGACATCGGCATGGCGTTCCGGCTGACCTTCCTCAACAAGTGCGACGAGCTGGAACGCTCGCTCGTGGCCGAGTTCTACCAGCGCGCCTTCGGTGAAGACCTGCCCGAATCGGCCGCCAATGTGGTGCTGGGCTAAGTATGGTTCCGAAAAGTCGCACGATTTTTCGGGCAAGATCATGCGTCAAGGAATGATCGATGGCGGGTCCGGGCGACAACACGCGCAACAAGTCGAAGACGGGTTCTGAAGCCGACAGCTTCAAGCGTGCCGTGACCGTCTGCATGCGCGCGATTGCCGGCGACAAGGATCTCGAAGTCGGTTTCGCCAAGGATCGGCCGGCGCTCGCCGGCAGCCGCGCCCGGCTCCCCGAACTGCCGAAGAAAGCGTCGAAAGCCGACATCGCCATCACCCGCGGCCTCGGCGATTCCATGGCGCTGAAGCGAGCCTGCCACGACGCGCGCATCCACACCAGGCTGGCCCCGGAGGGCAAGCAGGCCCGCGCCGTCTACGATGCGGTCGAGCAGGCCCGCGTCGAGGCGATCGGTTCTCGCGCCATGCAAGGTGTGGGCGACAACATCGGCTCGATGCTCGAGGACAAGTACGCCAAGGCGAACCTCGTCGACGTCAAGGACAAGGCCGACGCGCCGATCGAGGAAGCGCTGGCCCTGATGGTCCGCGAAAAGCTGACCGGCCGTGCCGTGCCGAAGAGCGGCGAGCGGCTGGTCGACCTCTGGCGCCCTTGGGTCGAGGAGAAAGCCGGCGCCGATCTCGACGGGCTGTCGGCAAAGCTCGACGACCAGCAGGCCTTCGCCCGTGTCGTGCGCGAGATGCTGGCTTCCATGGAAATGGCCGAGGAACTCGGCGACGACCAGGAGACCGAAGACACCGAGGACGACGACGACAACCAGCCGCAAGGCGAGGAGCAGAGCGAGGAGGGCGGCGAGGAGGATTCCGGCTCCGAGCAGTCGCAGTCCGACGACACCGAGGCGTCTTCCGACGACGAGCAATCGGCGGAGACGGAGGCGTCAGATGCCACCGCCGACGACCTGTCCGACGATGACGACGCCGATGCCGAGACGCCCGGCGAGGCGCGCCGTAACGACAATCCATTCACCAATCTGTCGAAGGAGATCGACTACAAGGTCTTCACCACCGCCTTCGACGAGACGGTGGGTGCGGAGGAACTGTGCGAGGAGGAAGAGCTGGATCGGCTGCGCGCCTTCCTCGACAAGCAGCTTGCCAACCTGTCCGGCGTCGTCGGCCGGCTGGCCAACCGTCTGCAGCGCCGCCTGATGGCGCAGCAGAACCGCTCCTGGGATTTCGATCTCGAAGAGGGTTATCTCGATCCGGCGAGGCTGGTGCGCGTCGTCATCGACCCGATGCAGCCGCTGTCCTTCAAGCAGGAACGCGACACCAAATTCCGCGACACGGTGGTGACGCTGGTGCTCGACAATTCGGGCTCGATGCGCGGCCGGCCGATCACGGTCGCCGCCACCTGCGCCGACATTCTGGCGCGCACGCTGGAGCGCTGCGGCGTCTCGGTCGAGATCCTCGGCTTCACCACCCGCGCCTGGAAGGGCGGGCAGGCGCGCGAGAAATGGCTGAAGGACGGCAAGCCGCCGAATCCCGGGCGGCTCAACGATCTGCGCCACATCATCTACAAATCAGCCGACCATCCGTGGCGGCGGGCCCGCCGCAATCTCGGCCTGATGATGCGCGAGGGCCTGCTCAAGGAAAACATCGACGGCGAGGCGCTGCTGTGGGCGCATAACCGCCTGATCGCCCGGCCTGAGCAGCGCAAGATCCTGATGATGATCTCGGACGGCGCGCCAGTCGACGATTCGACGCTGTCGGTCAATCCGGGCAACTATCTCGAACGGCATCTGCGCGCCGTCATCGAACTGATCGAGACGCGCTCGCCGGTCGAGCTCCTGGCCATCGGTATCGGTCACGACGTTACCCGCTACTATCGCCGCGCCGTCACCATCGTCGATGCCGAGGAACTGGCCGGCGCCATGACCGAGCAGCTCGCTTCGCTGTTCGGTGAGGAAAGCGCGCGGGACACGCGACGCGGCAGCATGCGGCGCGCCGGATGATTCTTTCGCGGGGCGGCTTTCGGCAGACGCTTTTCGCCGCTATAGCGCTGTTCGTTGCCGGTGTCGCCTTGTCGCCGGCCATCGCCGCCGGCCCGGTTTTGGTCGAGCCGATCGAAGTCTCGGTACGGCCGATAACCCGGTTTCATATCGGCCGTACCGAAGAACGGTTCGGTTCGCTCGAATTCGTCGGCGGGCTGGAGATGACCTCGCCGTCACGCGATTTCGGCGGGCTGTCGGCGTTTCGCTTCCTCAAGCCGGGCAGCGATTTCATTGGCGTCGCCGACACGGGCTTCTGGTTCTTAGGCACAATTGTCCACGATGCCGACAAGCGCCCCGTGGGCATTCAGAATTTCCGCATGCAAGAGATGGTCGATGGATCAGGCCAGCCGATCGACGAGAAGTGGGAGGTCGACGCCGAAGGCCTCGCGGTCAAGGGCGGCATCGCCACAGTCGGCTTCGAGCGCCAGCAGCGCGTCGCCCAGTTCAGCATCGATCCGGACAATATGAAAGCGCCGTTCAAGCAGCTCGATTTCCTGGTTCCGGCCCGGGAGCTTCGCCTGAATCGCGGCTTCGAGACCGTCACCCATGCCAATCCAAACGGCCAGCATCAGGGTGGGTTGGTCGTGGTGTCGGAGAAGAGCCTCGACAAATCTGGCAACATCTATGCCGCCATCATCGAAGGGCCGCACAAGGGCGTCTTCACCGTCAAGCGCAACGGCGATTTCGATATCACCGACGGCGCCTTCCTGCCGGATGGCGACCTCCTGCTTTTGGAGCGCAGTTTTTCGATGGCCGGCGGCGTCAAGATGCGGCTGAGGCGTATCTATGGCGAAAGCGTCGAGAAGGGCGCCGTTGCAGACGGACCGGTATTGATGGAGGCCGACATGGGCTACCAGATCGACAATATGGAAGGGCTGGATGTCTGGACCCGCGACGACGGCGCGCTGATGGTGTCACTGGTCTCGGACGATAACCACTCGATCCTGCAGCGCAATCTTTACCTGGAATTTGTTCTGCACGAGGATTGAGGCAGTCGGCGGGAACGACCGAAGCAGGTCTACAATTTCGCGCCGGCTGCTGCAGGCCGGGGTCCGTTGGTCGCGATCCAGATGACGTGGCGGGCACCGCGTTTGCCGTTGGCGCGGACCTTGACCTCCTCGACCGCGAAGCCGGCTTGGCCGAGCCTGCGTGTAAAGCCGCTGTCGGGGCCTTGCGACCAGATCGCCAGAATGCCGCCGGGCTTGAGCGCTGCTCTCGCGCTGTTCAGCCCGGCAATGCTGTAAAGGGCATCATTGGCCTTTTGGACGATCCCTTCCGGCCCGTTGTCGACGTCGAGCAGGATGGCATCCCAGGCAGAGGCTTCCGACCGTATGAGTTGTCCGACATCCGCTTCGCGAACACTCACGCGCGGATCGTCGAGACAGCCGCCAAACACCGGGGCCATCGGGCCGCGCGCCCACGCGACGACGGTGGGCACCAACTCGGCGACAACGATACCGGCATCCGTGCCAAGCTCGGCAAGGGCCGCGCGCAACGTAAAACCCATGCCCAGCCCGCCGATCACGATTTTCGGTTGCCTACGGCCGGCAATCCTTTGGCAGGACAGTCGGGCCAGCGCTTCCTCGGAACCGCTGAGGCGGCTGTTCATCAGCTCGTTCGAGCCGAGCATGATCGAGAATTCGGCGCCGCGCCGTTTCAGGCGAAGCTCGTGGTCGCCGTCAGGTGTTTTCGCGGTATCGAGTTGGACCCATGGGATCACTGCCTATACCGCCAGTGCCGGCTGGCTCCAGCGGGCGGCAAGCAGCCGGTAGGGGATCAGCGCCACCACCGCGATGATCAGCTTCACCGCTAGATCACCGAGCGCCCATGACACCCAGCGCATGGCCTCAATCGGCAGCACGCCCATCAGCGGCGCGGTCTCGAGCGCGAAGCCATCGTTCGGGCCAGCAAAGGCGAAGGCCGCCGAAAAGGCGACGGTGAAGAACACGGCGGTGTCGAACACCGAGCCGACCAGCGTGCCGACGATCGGCGCCCGCCACCAGCTCTGCCGGCGCAGCCGGTTGAACACGGCCACGTCGAGCAATTGTGCGATCAGGAACGCGGTACCGGAAGCCGCGGCAATGCGCACCAGCCGGTCGGCGGCCGTCTCGAACTCGATCAGCCCCTGGCGGAACAGGAAGGGCGGAACGAGGATCGAGCAGATCACCGCGGTCATGAAGCCGACAAAGACGATCCGGCGCGCCAAGGCCGGGCCGTAGCGGCGGTTGGCAAGGTCGGTGACCAGGAAGGAGAACGGATAGGTGAAGGCGCCCCAGGTCAAAATGTCGGCCAGCGAGAGGCCGCCGACCGCACCTTGCATCGGAAACTGCACAAGGATGTTCGACGCCACGACGACAAGCGCCATAGCGGCCACAAAGGGCAGGTATCGGGAGAAAAGAATCATTTTTTTATCCTGGGTAATGGAACCAGCGAAGTGTCATGCCGAGTTCGGACGACACTCCTTGGAAGGCGACCGCCTGAAAAATTAAGCGACCGGCTGTTCGGCCAGCTTCTTGGCGATCTGCTTCTTCAACAGACGGGCGCGCTGCGACAGCTCCTTGGCGTCGGCCTTGACCAGGAACGCATCAAGGCCGCCGCGATGCTCGACCGAGCGCAACGCGTTGGCCGAAATGCGCAGGCGCACGTTCTGGTTCAGCGCTTCCGAGATCAGCGTCACATTGACAAGATTCGGCAGGAAGCGACGCTTGGTCTTGTTGTTGGCGTGGCTCACATTGTTGCCGGACATGACTGCCTTGGCAGTGAGTTCGCAGGTGCGGGACATGATTCTAACCTTCAGTTCTCGGTCTGACCAAACATTCAACCCGCGCCGGGTGGCGCGCGGTTTCGGTCAGGCGGCCTTATGGAAAAAGTTGGCGTTCCATAGTTGCATTTCGCCGATGCGTCAAGCTCCGGCTTGCGGCCGGGTTGACGGCGCCTTTCACATAAAGGCCGGAATTCAGCCTATAAGCGGTCGCACAGGGCCATGCCAGGCCGGAGTTGCCCATCTCCGGCCGAAAATCGAGGACCGATTGCCACCATGCTTCGTTCGTCTCATGCTTTTGCTGCCTTGCTCGCCGTTGCGCTGCCGACGTCAACGTCCGCCGCCGCGCCACGATCCTTCAAGGGCGAGTATACGGTGTCGTTCCTCGGCCTCTCGGTGGCGAAGGCAACCTTTTCCAGCAGTTACGAAGGCGATACCTATTCGATCGACGGCAGCGTCTCCAGCGCCGGCCTTGCCACAATTTTCGACGACACGCGTGGCACGATCTCGTCAAAAGGGCGCATTTTGGGCGCGCAATTGCAGCCGGAGGCGTTCCGTGCCGACTACAAGTCGGGCAAGAAAACGTCGATGATTGATATCCAGTTCGCCAATGGCGCTGTTACCGCGACAAAGGTCGTGCCTGCGCCGAGGAAGCGCAATCCCAGGAATTGGATACCGCTAGGCGCCAACGATCTCGCGTCGGTGCTCGATCCGATGGCCGCCACCGTCATTCATGCCGATAGTCTCGACAAGGTCTGCGGGCGCACGGTGAAACTCTATGACGGGGAGATGCGCGCCAATCTGACACTGACCCACGATTCGAATGGCTCGACATCGGTGCGCGGCTACAAGGGCGATACCGTCACTTGCAAGATGGGTTTTGAGCCGGTGGCGGGTTACCGGAAGAATCGCAAGGCATTGAATTACTTGAAGAATCGCAGCCGCATCATGGTGACGTTTGCACCGGTCGGCCAAACCGGCGTATATGCGCCGATCCACGCCACGGTCAGCACGAAAATCGGCACTCTTACCGTCAGCGCGGAACGGTTCGAAGCAACAGAATAGGCGCGTTTCGCGCGCCGCCGGAGACGGGCATGGGGCGCGCAACATTGATAGGCTTCTCGGCGGTCGCCATGTGGGCGCTGCTGGCGTTGCTCACGGACGCGTCGGGTGCGGTGCCGCCGTTCCTGCTTTCGGCGATCACCTTCACGATCGGCACCGGCGTCGGGCTCGTCGCGCGGCTGTTCATGCCGGCCGCCGACAGGAGCGAGAAGATACCGCCGCAAGTGTGGGTGATCGGCATTGCCGGCCTGTTCGGCTACCATTTCTTCTACTTCACCGCGCTGCGCAATGCGCCGGCGGTGGAGGCGAGCCTCATCGCCTATCTGTGGCCACTGCTGATCGTGCTCGGATCGGCGCTGATGCCGGGCGAGCGGCTGGCCTGGAACCATGTCGTCGGCGCGGTGCTCGGCCTCGCCGGCACTTTCCTGATCGTCACCAAGGGCGGCGGGCTGGCCTTCGACGCGCGCTATGCCTTCGGCTATGCGATGGCCGGCGTCTGCGCCGTGCTGTGGTCGTCCTATTCGCTGCTGTCGCGGCGCTTCCCGTCGGTGCCGACCAGCATCGTCACCTGGTTCTGCGCGGCGACGGCAGTCCTTTCGCTCGTCTGCCATCTCCTGCTGGAAGAGACGGTGTGGCCTGACGGCGCCGGCCAATGGCTGGCCGTGCTCGGTCTCGGGCTGATGCCGGTGGGTGCTGCCTTCTATGCCTGGGACATCGGCGTCAAACGCGGCAACATCCAGGTGCTGGGCGCGGCGAGCTATGCCGCGCCGCTGCTGTCCACCCTGGTGCTGATTGCGGCGGGCTTCGCCGAGCCTTCCTTGCGCATTCTCGCGGCCTGCGTGCTCATCACCGGTGGCGCGGCGCTGGCGGCGAAGTCGCTGTTCCTGCGCAAGCCGACGACGAGCGAGGCGGCGACATGATGCCGTTTCCCGGCGGTATCGACGCCAACGCCAATGCGACGCTGGTGTTTTCCGTCGCGGCGGCGGTGATCTACGCTTTCACCCTGGACATGCGGCCGACGCTGGCGCGTTCGGCGGCCAAGACGCTGGCGGTGGCAATGCTTGCCGTGCTGGCATCGCTGCAGGGCGGTCCCTGGCTGCTCGTCGCGGCGCTGGCGCTCAGTGCCGTCGGCGATGCCTTCCTGTCGCGCGACGGCGAAAAGGCCTTTCTCGGCGGGCTCGCCAGTTTTCTCGCCGCGCATGTGCTCTATGTCGTGCTGTTCGCGCGCTCCGGCGGCGGGTTCGGGCTGCTCTCGGCCGAGCCGTGGCGCGGAGCGATTGCCGTGGCGATGGCCGTCTTTGCGCTCGCCATGCTTCTTGCGCTCTGGCGCCGTGTCGGTCCCGCCTTACGCCTTCCGGTAGGCGCCTATATAGCGGCAATCCTTGCCATGGGGATTTCCGCGCTCACGCTCAGCCATGTCTGGATCATCGGCGGCGCGGTTCTGTTCATGGCCTCCGACGGGCTGCTGGCCGCGGAAAAATTCCTGGCGCCCGCCCTCTCGCCGCACCGCGTGTGGATGCGTTACGCGGTCTGGGCGCTGTATTACGCCGCCCAACTGGCGATCACCCTGGGTTTTCTGCTGAAACACGGCTCAGTCTAGGTCAAAATTCACTCGGCTGGCTGCCACCAATGGCCGGGATGGGTGGGGAAGCGGAAGGGCGGCTTTTAGCAACTGAGCGCGATAGCTGAAGTTGAAGATCACCTGGTGCGGACTTGGTTCAGCGCCCAAACGCCTCCCAGCCGGTCAATTCGCCTCGAGGAAGCCCTCAATGTGCGGCAGGATATCAACCGTCAGATCGTGGCCAATACCAGCGACCTCCGCGTGCCGTCCATGGGAGAGCTCGCCCGCTATTTTGGCTGCTGTCTCACCCATCCAACTGGGACTCTTCTCGCCATAGAGCAACAGCACGGGCTGGTCGACCTTAACCGCCAAACCTTCTGGAAGGGTTAGATCCCGCATGATCGCCGCTTCGTAGGACAGCGTCTGGGCCATGCTCTCCATGAATGGCCGGAAAGGCGCGTTGCGCATCTGGGCAATAACGCCCTCAGGCATGCCGATGTAATCGCGTTGGAACAGTTCCACGGCCTCGCCAGGTTGGCCCTTGGCGACTAGTTCCCGTAGACTAGCCTCCAGATCAAGGTCGGGCCTGGGGCGTGCCTCGGAGATCATCCATGGCGCTTCCACGAGGATGAGCTTCGAGAGAGGAATACCCTCGGCCGCAGCCATTAGTACGAGCGACGCGCCAGACGAAAAACCGAGAACATCGGCATCTCCGCCAACGGCTTCCAGGATCGCGGTGAGGTCCTCAACTTCGCGGTCCGTCGAGTAGGTGGGTGCATCTCCGCTCGCCCCTCGGCCGCGCCTGTCATATGTCACGACGGTGTAGGAGCGAGTGAGTTCTGCAGCCAAGTCTGCCCCTGTATTGTGATCATTGAAAGCACCCACCACCATGATGATGACTGGGCCATTTCCATTAGACCAGAAGGCGATCTTGGTGCCATCCTCAGACATAGCATATCGCGGCTTGCTAACCTGCATCGGTATCGTCTCCTTGTTGATCTGAGCGAATGTCTTGTTTGTCGATAGGCAAAGCAGAGCCGTGGCTTCGGCGAGGAAGCAGCGTCGTTGCATCTCGATTGTCCTTGAGGTTTATGGATCGACGGGCAAGAGACGAGTCAAAAGCTGAGTAAGCCGGTCAAGCCCTTGCTCGAGCCCCTTGTCCATTCCAAAGCCGACCAAACGGCGGCGGTCGGCGGCGGACGCAAAGGTCACGTCCAAGGTTACGAGTGTTGCCAAATCAAGTTGATCGAAGCGGACCGTGTGTTGGATTCTGCCAGGAATATCTCCATGCCACTCGGCGATCGATGGATCAGGCTCGTCACTGTAGACAAGGCGGCTGTTGGGGATCACTTCGATGTATTCACCCGCATTGGGATAAAGCTTGCCGCTGGCTGTTTGCATATAGATGCGCCACCTTCCGCCTACCCGCACATCCAACTCGCAAAGCTGAACGGTCGAGCCTTGAATGCCCCACCATTGGGAGACGAGAGCAGGTTCGGTCCACAACCGGTAGACCTCAGCACAAGGTGCGTCGAAGGAGCGGGTCAAGGTCAGGCGTCGAGCGTCATTCATGGCGGGCCTCCTTAAGCAGCGCAGCCATTCGATCGAAACGACCTTCCCAAAGCGCCCGATATTGCTCCAGCCAAGCATCTACCTCTTGGAGTGGCGCCAGTTCCAAGCGGCTGGGCCGACGCTGGGCGTCGCGTGTTCGAGAAATGAGACCGGCCTTTTCGAGCACACTCACGTGAAGAGAAACCGCCCGGGGCGTCATGTCAAACGGCTCTGCGAGTTCGGCGACCGACGCCTCGCCAAGGGCAAGTCTCGCAAGGATGGCGCGGCGAGTTGGGTCGGCGAGAGCTGAGAAGGTCTTGTCGATGTCCATATCGTATCCGGTATTAATTACTTCCGGAAGGAATATCTACCAGATAGTTTCGCCTGTCAAGAGGCGCGCCTTGAGTCTACTCCTGAGGTGTACGGCGGTTGCCAGCTCATGAATCCAAGCAATTCCATTGATCGCCGCTTGGGCCTGCCTTGGGAGTCCGAATCCTGAGCGATCTGCGGCCGCTTTCGGGAAGCCCCGCAGCGGCAGTGAATGACAGGTCGAATTCGTCGTTCGAAGCGATTGGGTTTTAACCCTGGGGCAGGCCCGGCTCCCACCCCGGTTCGGCCATCTCGAAGGCGGCGAAATCGAAGCCTGGCGCCACGGTGCAGCCGACCAGCGTCCATTCGCCGAGGCTGCGCGCCGACTGCCACCAGCCGGCCGGAACGACGATCTGCGGCCGTTCGCCGGCGGCAAGAGCCGCGCCCAGCACCTGTTCGATCACCGGACCATCTTCCTGATGCATCGACAGCGCCAGCGGGGCGCCGGTATAGAAATGCCAGACCTCGGCCGCGTCCCTGACCCGGTGCCAGGCCGACAGTTGCTGCTCTTCCAGCAAGAAGTAGATCGCGGTCGAATGGCCGCGCCCGCCTTCCGCGCCATCGCGAAAGGTCTCGGCATACCAGCCGCCTTCCGGATGTGGCTTCAGGCCGAGCGTGGCGATGATTTCGGCGGCGCTGGTCATGCGTTCAGGCTAGCACGGCTTCTTGTTCGGACATCGGATTTTTCCCAAAACCGGTCTCCATTTTGGGTCCGAAGCTCTAGAGCCTGGTCCATCCCGATAGAATCGGGATGGGGCTCTAACTTTTTTGTTTGAGCATGATCTTTTCCGAAAACCGGAATCCACTTTTCGGGATCATGCTCTAGGCCTTTGTTTTTTCACATGATCTTGTCCGAAAAGTCTGCAACTTTCTGCTGCGCTGACCTTCGGTTCGGGATCGTGCTCTAGAAATTGTCCTTGCGCTTGCGGATCTCGGCGAACACTTCGGCGTCGGTGGCCTTCTCCATGCCGAGATGCTTGCGGATTGCCGGGTCGTGCCAGCGCAGGAACGGATTGGTCGACAGTTCCTCGCCGATCGTGGTCGGCAGCGTCGGCTTGCCGTCGGCGCGCAGCGCCTCGATCTTGGCGGCGCGCTCCTTCAGCGCCGAATTGGTCGGTTCGACGGTCAGCGCGAAGCGGGCGTTGGCGAGGGTGTATTCATGGCCGCAATAGACGACCGTCTCGGCCGGAAGTGCGGCGAGCTTTTTCAACGAATCATACATCACCGGCGGCTTGCATTCGAACAGCCGGCCGCAGCCGAGCGCGAACAGCGTATCGGCGGTGAAGGCCACTTTCGACGCCGGCAGATGATAGGAGACATGGCCTGCCGTGTGGCCGGGCGTGGCGATCACGTCGATCCTCTCCTCGCCGAGGCGGATGACCGAACCTTGCTCGACGGTCTCGTCGATGCCCGGGATCTTGGCCCTTTCCGCCTCCGGTCCGACGATGCGCAGCTTGAAGCGCTCCTTCAGCGCCATATTGGCCTCGACATGGTCGACATGATGATGGGTGGTCAGGATCATGGTCGGCGACCAGCCGGTACGCTCGATCGCGGCCAGGATCGGCGCCTCCTCGGGCGCGTCGATGATCGCGGTCTGGCCGCTTTTCGGGTCATGCACCAGCACACCGAAATTGTCGCTGCGGCACATGAACTGTTCAATTTCAACCGGCATCGCGTCTCTCTCTCTCTCCTTCGTCGGCCCCTTGTCGCCGCAGACATAGGGCGCTTGCCCGCGGATGTCATCCGCCTTTGTTGAACTTGAGCAGCATCGAAGATACCGTCGCGCGCATGTATTCCGATATCGTCGATCTCCGTTCCTTCTATTCGACCACGCTCGGGCGATTGGCCGAACGCTCGATCACCATGGCGTTGTCCTCGATATGGGCTGTCGTGCCCAATGAGCGGCTGGTCGGCCTCGGTTACACCTTGCCGTGGCTGGAGCGGTTCGGCGCAGACGCGGAGCGCGTCTTTGCCTTCATGCCGGCGACGCAAGGCGCAGTGGTCTGGCCGGCCACGGGGCCGACCGCGACCGCGCTGGTCTTCGATGAGGAATTGCCGCTGGTCGATGCCTCCATCGACCGCATGCTGCTCGTCCATTCGCTCGAACATGCCGAGAACCCGCGCGAGACGCTGAACGAAATCTGGCGGGTGCTGTCGCCGGCCGGCCGCGTCGTCATCGTCGTGCCCAACCGGCGCGGTGTCTGGGCCCGTTTCGAGCATACGCCTTTCGGCAGCGGCCGACCGTTCTCGCGCGGCCAGCTCACCGAACTGCTGCGCGAAGCAAACTTCACGCCCGCGGCCTGGTCCGATGCCCTGTTCTTCCCGCCATCGCGGCGACGCTTCATGATGCGGTTCCACAATGTGCTGGAGCGTGCCGGCCGCAGGTTCTGGCCGATCTTTTCCGGCGTCATCGTGGTCGAGGCGCAGAAGCGGCTCTATCAGGGCGTGCCGGTCGCCCAGCGCGCCTCCCGCCGCGTCTTCGTGCCGGTCTTCTCACCGCATGGCGCCACAAGGCTCGGCCGCACGTCTTAAGCAGGACGGAGCGCCTTTGGCCGCCGGGGTGACGCGTTCGTGAAAGGAATTGCGCTTTTTCTCACCTATCTGTCGAGGACGGGTTCGGGCATGCCCCGTCAATGCCCGTGACCGGGGTTAGCGCCGCTTCCGAATGCAAGGATCTCGCTCATGGCTGATCATCCGGACGACAAGGCCAACGCACGGCCAGGCGCCGCGTCGGTCGAGGCCAGCAGCCTGCGCGACCAGCTGGCGACAATCCGGCTGGCGCTGACCACCTCGCCGGTTCGCAAGACGCTGCTGTGGATGTCGATAGGCATCATGGCCGTCATTGTGGCAACCTCGATCGGACAGATCCTGCTCAACCGCTGGAATCAGCCTTTCTACGACGCGATCGCACGCCGTGACATGCAGGGCTTCCTGCATCAGCTTGTTGTCTTTGCGGCAATAGCCGGCGGGCTTGTGGTGCTCAATATCGGCCAGACCTGGCTTGACCAGATGATCCGGCTGAAGCTGCGTGAGGCGCTGACGCTCGATCTGATCGACGAATGGATGCGGCCGAGCCGCGCCTTCCGGCTCGCCAATGCCGGGGCCATCGGCGTCAACCCCGACCAACGCATGCAGCAGGATGCCGGGCATCTCTCCGATCTTTCCACCGGTCTCGGCATCGGCCTGCTGCAATCGCTCATTCTGCTTGTTTCCTTCGTCGGCGTCTTGTGGTCGCTGTCTTCGGGCTTCGTTTTCCATATTGGCGGCTATTCGCTGGCCATTCCGGGCTACATGGTGTGGGCTGCGATCCTCTATGCCGGCACCGCCTCCTGGCTGAGCTGGCTGGTCGGACGGCCGCTCATCCGCTTCAACAACGACCGCTATACGCGTGAAGCGGAGCTGCGGTCCTCGGTGGTCCGCGTCAACGAGAATGTCGATGCCATCGCGCTTGCGCATGGCGAGGCTGACGCGAAACGACGGCTTGAGCTGGACCTTGGCACCCTGCTCGGTGCCATGCGGCGCATCTACAGCGCCCAGATCAATCTCTCCTGGGTGACCGATACCTATGGCTGGATCACTGTCGTTGCGCCGATCCTGGTCGCGGCGCCGGTCTATTTCGCCGGTGATATCAGCTTCGGCGGGCTGATGATGGCGGTCGGCGCCTTCAACCAGGTCCACTCGTCGCTGCGCTGGTTCATCAACAATATCGGCGGCATCGCCGATTGGCGGGCCACGCTGATGCGGGTCGCCGACTTCCGCATTGCGCTTGGCGAAACCGACGTGCTTCACCACACCGAAAGGCGCATCGCGTTCGGCGAGAACCCAAACGATAGCCTGACATTCGAGGCGCCCGAGGTTGCGTCGCCGGATGGATGCACGAAACTTGCCGAGCCACATGTCGAAATCCGCGCCGGCGAACGCGTCATGATCACGGGAGAGCCGCGCGCCGGCAAGACGCTGCTCTTTCGCGCCATTGCCGGTCTGTGGCCGTGGGGAAGCGGGCGTATCGGCATGCCGGCCGGAGCAGTGCTCGCCTTCGTTCCGCGCACCCCCTATTTCCCGCTCGGCACGCTGCGCGAGGTGCTCGACCATGCCGACGGCACGGCCACGGCGGATGATGCCGAGATCTCGGCGGTGCTTGCCGAGGTCGGTCTCGAGCGCCTGTCGTCCTCGCTCGACCGCTCCGCACGCTGGGAGCGTGAACTGGGCGAAGACGAGCAACGCCTGCTTGCCTTTGCCCGGCTCGCCCTGCGGCAGCCAAAATGGGTGATCATCGACGAGGCTCTGGATACGTTCGACGGCGCGACGCTGAGGCGGGTACTGTCGATGCTGAAGGCGCGTCTTGCCGACGCCGCGATCCTCAATATCGGCCGTGGCCAGCACAACATTGAATTCTTTCCGCGCTCATTGACGATCGTGAAAGACATCGATCGACCGGCTCTCAAGCCAGTCCGCGTCAAGGCCGGCGCGATCGAGCCATCCCCGGCCATCGTCCCAGCCTATCAAGAGGAATAGCCGGTCATACGCAGCCAAGCTTTATTTCGCCGTGATCGCAGCGAAAGATCACCGGCTTCGTTCGGAAGTCCGCGGCGTTAGACCGGTGCTTGACGCGCTTAAAGCGCGTCCCATTGAAGGGAGCCATGCGACGCGCTTTAGGCCTTTGTTTCTATCCATGTCGGCACCCCAAAACCGCTGCACACTTTTGGGCGACATGCATTAGCCTGCTTGCCTGCCTTGCCTGCGCTCAGGCAGCACCACTGGCCGCGCCCGCCGATACCATTGCCGTGGATGTCGAACTGGTGCTGGCGGTCGACATTTCGCACTCGATGGACGAAAGGGAATTCGCCCTGCAGCGCGCCGGTTATGTCGAGGCGCTGCGCCACCCCGACTTCATCAAGGCGGTGCGTTCGGGTGCGACCGGCCGCATTGCGCTCGCCTATTTCGAATGGGCGGGCACCGTCCGCGACGATGCGGTCATTGCCTGGCAGGTTATCGACGGTGCGGAGAGCGCCGACGTTTTCGCCGACAAGATCGAGGCCCGCCCTTTCAGGAGCTTTCGCGGCACCTCGATTTCCGGTGCGCTCGCCTTCGGCGCGAGGCTCTTCGATGGAACCGCTTTTGAGAGCGAACGCCGCGTCATCGACATTTCAGGCGATGGCCCCAACAATATCGGGATGCCCGTCACCACGACACGCGACGCCGCGGTGGCAAAGGGCATCGTCATCAACGGCCTGCCGATCCTGATCAGCCCGTCGCCCAGCTTCAGCCATCTCGACCAATACTATGCCGAGTGCGTTACCGGCGGGCCCGGCTCCTTCGTGCTGCCGGTCTATGCCGCTTCCGAATTCGTGACCGCCATACGCCGCAAGCTGGTCCTCGAGGTCAGTGGCGTTGCCAACCCTTGGGCCGATCCCTGGACCGATCCAGGGACGACCCGGATCGATGCGGCGGCTCCTGTCGACTGTTTGCAAGGCGAGCGCGACCGGCGGTTTTTCTCTGATCCGTATTTCCCGGAACTTGACCGGTAAGATTCTGCCGGGAAATGGGACGGTCCTTGTATTCGGATCATTACCTTCGGGGTAATCGACCAGTGCGCAACGTCTCGGCAAACTGCTTCTATCAAGCCGGTAGTCCGGCTTCGAACCACCAGGGAGTACAGCCATGACCGCCTATGCCGTCGCCCATATGCGCCAGGTCACGCCGGGGCCGCAAATCGTCGAATACCTGCAGAAGATCGATGCCACACTGGAGCCGTTTGGCGGGCGCTTCATTGTGCACGGCAGCGAGGTGGACGTGGTTGAAAACACCTGGCCGGGGCACCTCGTTATCATCGAGTTTCCAGACTTGCAGCATGCGCGCGGATGGTACCACTCGCCCGCCTATCAAGAGATATTGCCGCTGCGTACCGACAATTCCCGGTCCGATGTGTTCTTCGTCGACGGCGTCAGGCATCCGCACAAAGCCACCGACGTTCTTGAATAGGATCGGCCCCGCGCCGCTCCTAACGCTTCAGCAGGAACACCGCTTGCTGGCCAAAGAAATTCCAGAACCACCATGGCATCGAGAGGCCGATTTTCTGGCCATTGGCGTCGAGCGCGGTTGCCTTTTCCACCGTTGCGCCGAGCTCGTCGCAGAGATTGACGAAGTCGCGGATGGTGCAAAAATGGATGTTGGGCGTGTCGTACCAGGAATAGGGCAGGTCCTTGGTCACCGGCATCCGCCCGTCGAGGAACAGCGAAAGGCGCACCCGCCAGTGGCCGAAATTGGGGAAGGAGACGATGGCGTGCTTGCCGATCCTGAGCAACTCGTCGAGCACCAGCTTCGGGTTGCGGGTCGCCTGCAAGGTCTGCGACAGGACGACGAAATCAAAACCCTTGTCGGGATAGAATTCGAGGTCCTTGTCGGCGTCGCCCTGGATGACCGACAGGCCGCGCGCCACGCATTCGTTGACGCCGCGCTGCGACAGTTCCATCCCGCGGCCGTCGACCTGCTTCGTTGCCTGCAGCAATTCGAGCAGCAGCCCGTCGCCGGAGCCGACGTCCAGCACCCGCGACTGCGCCGGGATGAGATCGGCGACGACTTCGAGGTCGACGCGCTGGGCATGGTTGACACTCATGGTCTCGCCTTTTGCTTGGCGCATGATCCTGATCCGAAAAGTCCGCAACTTTTCGGGGTCATTCGCTGAGCCCCCTGGCGCGGGCCGCCGAGGCGATGAAGCCGTTGATGGCGGCAAACAGCTCCGGCTCGTCGAGCAGGAAGGCGTCGTGGCCGCGATCGGTCTCGATTTCGACGAAGGACACCGAGGCGCCGGCCGCGTTCAGCGCGTGAACGACCGAGCGGCTCTCCTCGGTCGGGAACAGCCAGTCGCTTGTGAAGGAGACCAGGCAAAAACGGGTCTTGTTGCCGGCGAAGGCGTCGGCCAGCCGTCCGCCATGGTCGGCGGCGAGGTCGAAATAGTCCATTGCCCGGGTCATGTAGAGATAGGAATTGGCGTCGAAGCGGTCGACGAAGGTCATGCCCTGATGGCGCAGATAGCTCTCGATCTGGAAGTCGGCGTCGAAACCGAAGGTGAGCGCCTCACGGTCCTGCAGGTTGCGGCCGAATTTCCGGTGCAGGGCTGCCTCCGACAGATAGGTGATGTGAGCGGCCATGCGCGCCACCGCCAGCCCTTTTTCCGGGCGCTTGCCATGCTCGAAATATTTGCCGCCATGCCAGTCCGGATCGGCCATCACCGCTTGCCGGCCGACCTCATGGAAGGCGATGTTTTGCGAGGAATGGCGCGCGCCGGTGGCGATCGGCAGCGCCGAGAACACGCGCTCCGGATAGCTCGACGCCCATTGCAGCACCTGCATGCCGCCCATCGAGCCGCCGAGCACCGAGAACAGTTTTTCGATGCCGAAATGGTCGACCAGCATCAACTGCGCCCGCACCATGTCGCGGATGGTGATGATCGGCAGGTCGAGCCCGTAAGGCTTGCCGGTGGCGGGGTTGGTCGAGGCGGGACCGGTGGAGCCGAGGCAGCCGCCGATGACGTTGGAACAGATGACGAAGAAGCGGCTGGTGTCGATGATCCTGCCGGGCCCGATCAGCACTTCCCACCAGCCAGGCTTGCCGGTTACTGGATTGGTGCTGGCAACATGCTGGTCGCCAGTCAGCGCATGGCAGACGAGGATGGCGTTGGAGCGGGCCTCGTTGAGCGTGCCGTAGGTCTTGTAGGCGATCTGGAACGGCGACAGCAGCGTGCCGGCGTCGAGCTTGAGCGGCTTGTCGGCACCGAAACGCAACACCGGGCTCGACGGCTCGTCGGCCTCGTTGTTGGTTCTTTTAGCGCGCAGCGCGACCATCGCGTCCCTCTTACACTAACCCATCGCGCTTTCCGAAAATCGATTCCGATTTTCGGGCCGATGCGGTTGTCCGGCCGGCAACGGACAACAAAAAACCGGCATTGCCTTCGCAAAGCCGGTTACAGGATGCAAACGGCCCTTTAGCGAGTTGTTTAACGTGGCTGCAAGCCGACCGGCCAAATCACCACGGGATTTCGCCTCTCTTCTAGGACCGGCGCGCCCCGGCGTCAACGGCCAGCCGACACGACCAGTCGCTCACCCATGATTGCCGCCTCTCGACATTCCAGGCCACGGCTTGTATTTCCGCTGCGGCCTCCGGGCGGAAACGCTCTCTCGACGGATTTTTGCAATATGAACCAGGCATCGGATCAGGCACGTCCAACGCCCCGCGCGGGGATCATGGACATCGAAGCCTATGTGCCGGGCAAAAGCACGGCGCCGGCCGGTGTCGCCAAGGTCCACAAATTGTCGTCGAACGAGAACCCGCTCGGCCCCTCGCCGAAGGCAATAGAGGCCGCGCGCGACGTCGCGGCCAAACTCGACATATATCCCGACGGCACCGCCAGGCGCCTGCGCGAGGCGATCGCCGAGGTGCATGGCCTCAATCCGGCGAACATCATCTGTTCCAATGGTTCCGACGAGATTCTGGGCCTGCTTGCGCAGACATATCTCGCGCCCGGCGATGAAGCCGTCATCACCGAACATGGTTTCATGGTCTACAAGATCTATATCCAGTCGGCAGGTGCCGTCCCGGTGTCGGTCAAGGAAACCAATGAGCGGGCCGACGTCGACGCGATCCTCGCCGCCGTGACGCCGCGCACCAGGATTATCTTCCTCGCCAATCCCAACAACCCGACCGGCACCTATCTGCCGTTCCAGGAGGTGCGCCGCCTGCATGCCGGCCTGCCCCGGAATGTGCTTCTGCTGCTGGATGCCGCCTATGCCGAATATGTCCGCCGCAACGACTATGAAGCCGGCGTCGAACTTGTGGCCGGCGCGGATAACGTGGTCATGACCCGCACCTTCTCCAAGCTCGGCTTGGGAGGCGCACGGGTCGGCTGGATGTACGCGCCAATGCATATCATCGACGCGATCAACCGCGTGCGCGGTCCCTTCAACGTCAACGCGACGGCGATCGAGGCCGGCATTGCCGCGATCCGCGACCGTGCCCATGTCGAGCGCAGCGTGGCGCATAACGAGACCTGGCTGTCATGGGTGAGCGAGGAATTGACCAAACTTGGATTGCGTGTGACGCCGAGCGTCGGCAATTTCGTCCTTGTCCACTTTCCCGAGGACAAAAAGCATTCGGCGGAAGCTGCGGACGATTATCTCTCCGCGCGCGGCTACATATTGCGGCGCGTTTCCGGCTACGGCTTCCCGAATGCACTGCGCATGAGCATCGGCACCGAAGAGGCCAATCGCGGCGTTGTCGCCGCCCTCACGACATTTTTGAAAAGCTGAACCAATGACATCACCGATGTTCGAAAAGATCGCGCTGGTCGGCATCGGCCTGATCGGCTCGTCGCTGGCCCGCGTCATCCGCCGCGAAGGCCTTGCCCGCCACGTTGCCATCTCGACGCGCAGCGAAACGACGCTGGCGCGGGCAAGCGAACTGGGCCTCGGCTCGTCCTACACGATGGACGCGAAAGAGGCGGTCCGCGATGCTGACCTGGTCATCGTCTCGGTACCGGTCGGCTCTTCGGGCGAGGTCGCCGAGGAAATCGCGCCGGCGCTGAAGCAGGGCGCCATCCTCACCGATGTCGGCTCGACCAAGGCGTCGGTCATCGCGCAGATTGAGCCGCATGTGCCTGATGGCGTGCATTTCATTCCCGGCCATCCGTTGGCCGGCACTGAAAAATCAGGCCCGGACGCCGGCTTTGCCGAGCTGTTCGAAAACCGCTGGTGCATCTTCACGCCGTTGCCCGGCACCGATCCGGCAGCCTTGGAGAGGCTCTCGGAATTCTGGCGCCGCTGCGGCTCCAACATCGACACGATGGATCCCCAGCATCACGATATGACGCTGGCCATCGTCTCGCATCTGCCGCACATCATCGCCTACAACATCGTCGGCACCGCCGACGATCTGCAGTCGGTGACCAAGTCCGAGGTCATCAAATATTCGGCCTCCGGCTTTCGCGACTTCACTCGCCTTGCCGCTTCCGACCCGACCATGTGGCGGGATGTCTGCCTGCACAACAAGGATGCCATCCTCGAAATGCTGGCGCGGTTCTCGGAAGATCTGGCCTCGCTGCAGCGGGCGATCCGCTGGGGTGACGGCGAAAAGCTGTTCGACCTGTTCACCCGCACTCGCGCCGTCCGCCGCTCGATCATCGAGGCCGGCCAGGACATCGACGTACCGGACTTTGGCCGACAGGCGGTCGAGCATCCTGTAAAGGGGTAGGCTCTCTCAGGCCGGCCAGTGAGCCGCCATCATCGCCAGCGTCTCGACCCTGTCCGGCGCGCCCAGCCTGCCGCCGAAGCGCAGGCATTTGAGCGCGGCGGCGGCGCTGGCAAAGCGCAAGCTCTGTTCGACCGGCATGGCCTCCGCCAGCCCGACGGCGAAGGCGCCGTGAAACACGTCGCCGGCGGCAAGCGTATCCACGGCCTTGATGCTTGGCGCCGCGACATGGCGCACGGATCCCACAGAGCGGTCGAACCACCAGCTTCCTGCCGCGCCGCCCGTCACGGCGACGAACGCATCGGTGCGTCTGGCCAGCGCTTCGCAGGCCTTTTGCGGGCTTTGCTCCTCGCCGCAGAGGATGACGGCCGCCGGCTCCGATGCGACGATGTGCGAGGCCAGCGGAAACAGGCGTTCCAGCACATTCCGTGGCGCGGTGTCGGCGTCCAGTATGGCCGGACGGCCGATTGCGCGCGCCGCCTCGAGCGCCAGAGCCGCGGCGCCCGGCCAGCGCACGTCGACGAGGACGGCATCGAATGCGGTGAGGTCTTGGATGGGGAGCGCTTCGGGGTCGGCCTGGGCGAGCTTGTCATAAAAAGGAACGATGATGCGCTCGCCATGCGTGTCGACCAAGATGGCCGACAGCGCCGACCGCGCACCGGTGACGCGCCGGACAAGGCTGCAATCGACGCCCTCGGCCTCGATCCCGGCGACCAGCTGATCGCCGACTGGGTCGTCCCCCGCGCTCGCCCATAGCGATACGTCGGCGCCGAGGCGGCGTGCGGCGCAGGCCGCGCTCGAAGCCATGCCCGAGGCGATCTGTACGCCGTCGGACGCGATGAACTTGCCCTGGCGTGTCGGAAGCGTGTCGACGCCAAGGATCGTATCGAGCGTCAGCGCGCCAACACTCAGGAGCTTCACGGGCTGTTCATCTGTTTTCCTGTTTGGCCATGATCTTTTCCGATAACCGGGTCCCACTTTTTGCTTCGCTGACCTTCGGTTCGGGATCATGGTCTAATCGACCGGCTTGATCCTGCCCAGCGGGATGAAACCGAGCGAGGCCTTGCCCTTGACGATCTTCAGGGGCATCGACGGTTCGTTGCCAAGCAGCGCCAACCCGGCAAAACCGGTTTTGATCTGGCTCTTCTGCTCGGGAATGGCCTTGCCGAGGATTGCCGCCACGGCTTTCGGGTCGCTGATTTTGATCATCAGGTCGGCGTCGATAAGCCCGTCGGCATCGATCGACACCGGGCCGGAAACGGTGATGCGCCCGGTTCCCGACGACAGATCGAGCTTGCCTATGTCGACCGCCTGGCCGCGTAGGCTCCTTGGCTGGGTCTTGATCAGCGCCACGCCGTTCTTCAGCGTCACATCGCCGCCGCCGTCGAGCGGCGGCAGCACGCGGCCATCGATCGCCTGCGGATCGATTTCGAGATCGGTAAAACTCCCGGCATAGTCGATGTCCTGGCCATTCGGCCGCAATTGTCCGGCCGCCGTCCCTGCGCTGAACAGCTCGACCGGGTCTGTACCGTCCGTCGGATCGGTCTGGCCGGACAGGCCCTCGGCCTCAAGCGAAACGCGCCGGGGCAGCGGCCAGGACAGTTTCACATCCGCTCGCAGATTGTCCCAGTCAATCCACAGCGGCGCCATCGCCGGAACCGAGGTTCTCAGCGGCCCGCGCAGGTCGGCGCCAGGCGACAGGATCTGGGTGATGTGCGTGACCGCGTTGAGGCTGCCGAGCGAGACGGCGACGTTCCTGATGTCATCCTGATAAGCCAGGCTGTCGCAGGAAACGGCGAAGCTCAGTGGATAGCCGCTGACCGTGAGGTTGGCGCAGTCCGCCTCGATGCCATTGCCGTTGAGCTCGGTGACGGCCTTGTCGGTTTCGCTCCTGACCTTGTCGGCCAGGTAGAACCAGCCGGCGCTGTAGATGCCAAACAGCACCGCAACGAAGGCGGCAAGCCAGAAGAGGCAGCGGCGAAAATCCGGCGGTCGCTCTTCACTTGACGTCATGCTGCGGCTCTCGCTAACGCGTGTTGCAGGAATCGCTTCCGGCAACAGAGATAGACGGAGACGATTGAAAAGACACCGATTCCGGTGCGGTGTGCAGTCAGGCTTGGCGATATGGGCGATTTTTGGGTTTTTGGCTACGGTTCGCTGATCTGGCGGCCGGGATTCGCGCATGTCGAGACGCGCCGCGCCCGCCTGCACGGCTACCGCCGGTCGCTGTGCGTCTATTCTTTCGTGCATCGCGGCACGCGCGAGCGGCCCGGCCTGGTGCTCGGCCTCGACCGCGGCGGCTCCTGCATCGGGCTGGCTTTCCGCGTTCCCGGCGATCTGCGCGACGAGGTCATCGCCTATCTGCGCGAGCGCGAACTGGTCACCAATGTCTATGTCGAGCGCATGCTTAGCATTCGCCTGGACGAGGGCGGGGGTGAGAACGGCAGGGGCAAGACGGACGGGGGCGAGACGGTTTCGGCGGTCGCCTATGTGGTCGACCGTCGCCACGAGCAATATGCCGGCGCGCTCGATGCGGCCGATGCGGCGACCGTCGTTCGCGGCGCCGTCGGCCAGTCTGGAAAGAACGAGGATTACGTCTCCAGCACGCTGGAGCACCTCGAGGCACTGGGAATCCGCGACCACTGGCTGGAAGAGGTGGCGGAACGGATCGGGTCGTAATCTTCTTTCGTTGTTTCGACCATGATCTCAAGCGAGAACCGGTTCTCACGTTTTGCTTTCGGTTCTCGATGATGGTCCGGGCTACATCCTGAAAATCTGCTTTCCGAGATCAGCGCGATCCAGGCTGTTTGTAACAGCGAGTTCGAACTCCGCCAGCGGATGGATGCCGCCGACAGGGACATGGAAATCCGGTTGGCCGAAGATGTCGACAATTTCGCGCAACACTGGCCGGTCGGCTTCGACAGGCGGCGAAAAGAAGAAGCGGTAGATATTTGCCCTGATCTCGACGCCGCTCAGCAGCACGTCGAAATTGTGCAGTTCGAAACGCTCGGTGCTCATGCCGCCATTGATGATCATCTGCCCGCCCATCGCGAGGGTGCGGATCAATTCGCCGCTGGCGGGTCCGCCGACATTATCGATGATACCGTTCAGCCCCGCGCCGTCGGTCATGTCCATGACCGCTTCCCTGATGCCGACCTTTAAGCCCGACAGATCAAGGATGGCGGTGGCGCCAAGCGCTTTCAGGTCCAGCCTGTCGTAAGAGCGTCGCACTAGCGCGATCACGTTGATGTCGCGCCGTTGGGCGAACTGCATTACCATCGTCGAAACCGATGAATAGCCGGCCGTGACGGCCAGCCACTGGCCAGGCTGCACACGGGAATCCGCCAGCAGGTCCCAGGCGGTGATGGGGTTCACCATCTGCCCGGCGCGTTCGACCGGATAGTCGGCGGGAAGCGGAATCAGCCATTCGGCCGGAACCGCCGCATATTCGGCCCAGCTGTTGTAGTAGCTGAATGCGACAAGCGTGCCCGGTTTCAAAGCGACGTTCGCGCCCACGGCCTCGACAATGCCGGCGCCATGGTTTCCGGCTATCTGCCGGGGAAAATGCGGCTTCTTCGGTTCGGGATAGAGGTTCTGGATGAACAGAAAATCGCCAGGGTTGACCGAGGCGGAGACCATCCTGACCAGCACCTCGCCGTCGTCAATTCGCGGCATGGGTACGTCGTGCAGATAAAGCACGTCCCGCGGCGAGCCGATTGCGTCGAATACAATTGCTTTCATGGCGGTCTCCAGTAACGGGCGATCCGGGCAAGCAGCCTGGACGTCACCAGATTGCAGCACCGGTGCTTGCATCGGTGCCGTGGAACCTAAGGTCGCCAGCAACAATCGGAATTGGCAGATTTGACAATCTATATGCTAAACTTGCCATAGCTGTTCAAAGGAGGCATCTTGGACAATCGTCCCGTCCACGCCGTGATCTGGCTGCCGTCGACCTTCTATTCGGCCGTCGCCGCGACACTTGTCGAAATGTTCGAGCTGGTGAACACCATTCGCGGCGCGCCGGCGATTTCCTTCGAATTCGTGGCACGGCAGGCCGACGCCACGACGACGCCTGGAATTTCCTTTCACACCAGACGCGAACCCTCGCAGCGCATGGACCTGCTGGTCCTGCTGGCCATGCCGGGTATGCAAATCCCGGAGCTTGTTGCGGCGTTGGAGGAAGAGAGCCGCCATGCCGCGCCGCTTATCGCAAGCGCGCAGCGCGACGGCGCCATCATCGCCGCGCATTGTGGGGCCGGTTACTTCCTGGCGGACGCCGGTCTTCTCGACCAAAAGCGCGCGACGATCTCCTGGTGGCTGAAGGCCGATGCCCAGCGCCGCTTTCCGAAGGTGCGTTGGGACGCTTCACGTGTGCTGATCGGCGACGGACGGATCTACACTTGCGGGGGCGGTTTTTCAGGCCTGGAGCTCGGCAAGGCGCTTCTCAGGGACCTGGGCTTCGCCAGGGAGGAGCGCCTGGTTCGCAAATTGCTGGTGCTGCCGCCGTCGCGTCAGATCCAGACCCCCTACGAGTTCCCGCTCACCGATCTGCTGCCTTCGCAAGAGCCGTTCCGCGACCGGCTCGAAGCCCTGTCCAAACAGCTCGGAGCGCTTGACCTTGCCTTCCTTGGAGCGCAGCTCGGCCTGTCGCCGCGAACGCTTGCGCGCCGGTTTTCCGATGAATTGCACACCACTCCCGGCCGATGGATTCAAGACCGACGCCTCGAGGCCGCGAAGACGCTTCTTGAAAGCACCAAGCTTGGTATTTCGGAAATATGTTACCAGGTCGGCTACCGGGATACAGCCTCGTTCAGCCGGCTTTTTAACCGCGTGGTCGGGCTGCCGCCTGGCGAATATCGGCGCCAGAGCCAGTAGACATCGGCTGGAACGCGGAGCGTGGCGAGTCGCGGCCTTGTGAAGCACTGGTCCGTCGGAAAGGACGGCCAGGCCTTTGACCTCGGCGCGGTGAGACCTAGGTTAGGCGAGGGCTTTCGCCCGATCGTTCCCAGCACCACGGAGATCAGTCTTGCAGAAACGTCGTCTCGGTCAAACCGACCTGTCCATCGCGCCGCTGGTCCTGGGTGGCAACGTCTTCGGCTGGACCGCCGACGAGAAAACCTCTTTCGACCTGCTCGACCGGTTCGTCGGCGCGGGCCTCAACGCCATCGACACCGCCGACTCCTATTCGCGCTGGGCGCCCGGCAACAAGGGCGGCGAATCCGAAACCATCATCGGCAAATGGATGAAGAGCCGTGGCAACCGCGACGAAGTCGTGGTTATCACCAAGGTCGGGTCGGATATGGGGCAGGGCAGGAAAGACCTCTCCGCCGCCTATATCGAAAAGGCCATCGATGCGTCGCTGAGGCGGCTGCAGACCGACGTCGTCGATCTCTATCTGTCGCACTGGCCGGACCCGACCACCCCCTACGAGGAAACGCTTGGCGCCTACCAGACGCTGCTCGCCAAGGGCAAGATCCGCCACGTCGGCGCCTCCAATCTCGATGCCGGCCAGCTTCGCGCCGCGCTCGACGTGGCAAGCCTGCGCGGCCTGCCGCGCTACGCGGTGCTGCAGCCGGAGTACAATCTCTACGATCGCGCCTCCTTCGATGGGCCGCTCCGCGATCTGTGCATGGCCGAGGATATCGGAGTCATCACTTATTTCAGCCTCGCCAAGGGGTTCTTGAGCGGCAAGTACCGCAGCGATGCCGATCTCGGCAAAAGCGCGCGTGGCGACGACGCGAAGGACTACCTCAATGCGCGCGGCATGCGCATCCTGGCAGCACTCGACGCCGTGTCGGCGCGTCACTCGGCCAAGCAGGCGGAAGTGGCGCTCGCCTGGGTGATCGCGCGGCCCGGCGTCACGGCGCCGATCGCCAGCGCCACGACGCTGGACCAGGTCGACAGCCTCGTCCGTGCCGCATCGCTGAAGCTCAGTGCGGACGACATCGCCGAGCTCGACAGCGCGAGTGCGTAGAAGCGGCGGCGGCTTGCTCAAACAGCAGCCAAGGATCGCGCGCGGCCCGCGCCGAATGCCCGCGCACGATCGTTCAAGACGCCCCGCTCTGGCCTGCCATACCATCGGTCGCATCGCGTCGGGATACTGGTATACAGATGGCCGAACAGGTCTTTTCCCATCCGGAACTATGGCAGCAATTGCTGGCGCTCATCCTGGCATCGGCGGTCGTCATGGGCAGTCCGGGGCCGGCTACGATAAGCGTCACCGCCGTTGGCGCCGCCTTTGGTCTGCGCGATTCGCTCCGCTACGCCTCGGGCATCGTTCTTGGCACGGTCGCCGTGCTTCTTGTCGTGGCCACGGGCATCACGGCTATGCTTGCTTCCGTGCCGAAGCTCACACCGCTCCTGGTTGTGGTATCCGCCGCCTACATCCTCTATCTTGCCTTCAAGGTTGCAACGGCTCCGCCTCCGGCAGCGCGCACCAGCGGGACAGTGCTTCCTACGTTCCTGGGCGGGTTTCTTTTGGCCGTGGCGAACCCAAAAGCCTATGTGGCGATTGCCGCCGTATTCGCCGGCACGTCGTCCGCCGGTGAGCTCGACGCAGGGCTCAAGCTGGCGGTCCTTGCCGTGATGATCGTCGCCATCCATGCTCTGTGGCTTCTCGCTGGGGCAGCGTTTGCGCGCCTCCTGCGCAAGCCGCGGGCCTCGCGAATCATCAATCTGACGTTCGCGGCGATACTTGTTTTGGCCACCGCGCTGGCCGTGGTCCCGTAGGACCTGTCGATCAGGCAAGTGGTTCAGGCCGGGGTATCGGAGGCCAGCTCCCTCAGCCGCCTCACCGCCGTCGGCGGCATGGGCGGCGGGTTCGGCGCACGGGACGCCTCCACGAGCAACTGGTCGCAGGCGGCTTCCGTCTCGCCGATCAGCCGTTCCATGAATTCCTCCTTGCCGAGGCCCGGCGGGATCGCCGGCAGGAAGCGGGCCTTGATCGTGCCGGGATAGCGCAGGAATTTCCGGCGTGGCCAGTAGAGGCCCGCGACATGGGCGACCGGCACCACCGGGACGCCAAGCTGCGCATAGATCTCGACGATGCCGTATTTATAGGCCGGCTCGTCGCCCGGCGCCCGGCGCGTGCCCTCGGGATAGATGATCAGCTGGCGGGGATTGCGCGCCAGCTCCTGCCTGGTCGCGACGACCACCGCTTTCAGCGCCTTCGAGCGGCTGCCGCGGTCGACCGGGATCATCCGCATCTTCAGGATGTACCAGCCGAAGAACGGGATCCAGGTCAGTTCCCGCTTCAGGATGTAGAGCGGATCCTGCAGGAAGGGGAAAAAGGCGATCGCATCCCAGAAGGACTGGTGCTTCGGCGCCAGGATGAAGGAACCCTCGGGCAGGTTTTCCTGGCCGGTGATCTCGCTCCTGGTGCCGGCGATCTTGTCGTAGAGCCACATGCAGGTGCGCGACCAGAATTTCGGCACGAACCAGGCCCGGTGGCGCGGCGACATGAAATAGTACGGGGTCCAGAGGATCATCTGGACGATCAGATTGACGTAGAAGACGAAGTTGAACGCCAGCGAGCGGACATAAAGCATGCAGGAAGAGCCCGGTGAGGAGGTGTGCGTTGGTTACACCAAGCGCGGGCAAAAAGGAAACGGCTCGAGATCGATCCGACTTGATGAACCCGCTACCCGGTTCGTCAGGCCTGCCACGTCGCTTGCACCAGCCGCTTCTTCAGGCGTGGGGCGGCGAAATCGAGGAACGCACGCAGTTTCACCGGCAGCAGGCCCTGGCCGGCATGCACGAGGCTGACCGGCCATGGCTGCGGCTCGAATGCCTCCAGCACGGTGCGGAGTGTGCCCGACCGCACCGCAGCCGTGATCTGGTAGGAAAGCACCCTCGTCATCCCGACACCGGCAACCGCGGCATCGACCGCCGCTTCCGCGGTGTTGACCCGAAGCCGTGAGCGGATCGGAACAGTGAAGTCGGTCTTGCCGGTGGCAAAAGTCCATGCGGCGGGAGCGGTGAGCCCCTCGAAGGTGATGCAGCTGCGTGCTGCGAGGTCTTTCGGAGTCTCCGGCGTACCGTTCTCGGCCAGATAGGCCGGGCTTGCGCAAACAACGCGCCGGATCGAACCGATGCGGGTGGCCACCAGGCTCGAGTCGGGAAGCTCGCCTATTCGGACGGCGAGATCGATGTGCTCCTCGGTCAACTGGGTTATCCGGTCCGCCAGCATCAGGCGGATGGCTACGTCGGGGTAAGCCGCGAGGAAGCCGGTGACGACCGGCAGCACGTGCAGGCGGCCAAAGACGATCGGTGCGGTGATGATCAGTTCGCCTGTCGGGGCGCTGTATTCGCCGGCGGCGGTCCGCTCGGCCTCGCCGACCTCGTCGAGAATGCGATGACAGGCAGCGAGGTAGGCGTGACCGGCGTCGGTCAGCGTCAGCTGCCGCGTCGAGCGGTTCAGGAGACGCGTCTTCAGATGCCGCTCCAGGTCGGAGACCTTGCGGCTGACCGTTGCAAGCGGAATGCCGAAACGGCGTCCGGCGGCCGAAAGGCTGCCGGCCTCCACTGCGGCGACGAAAAGCGACATGGCTTCGAGGCGATCCATGCTTCTCCCGGAAAATGGAAGGAGAGATTGCAAGCATGCCATCTACATCCGGAAGATGGAAGGTCATATTCTAATGGACAGTATCCCGCTGCTCTGCCCTCAAGGGAGGCTTTCATGAACGCCCACGCCTTCACCAGCGATGTCGCCTTTACCCCAACCGTCAAGGCGATCCAGGCCCGCAAAGGCTCACGCGAGGCCTATGCCCGGGTCGAGGCGCGTGGCGGCTGGCAAGCTGATATCACCCCCGATCTCGCTGCCTTCATCGAGGCGCAGACCAGCGTCTTCCTGTCGACGGCCAATGGTGACGGCCAGCCCTACATCCAGCATCGCGGAGGGCCGGCCGGCTTTCTCAAGGTGCTCGACGATCGGACGATCGGCTTCACGGATTTCTCCGGCAACAGGCAGTTCATCACTCAGGGCAATCTCGATGACAACCCCCGCGCTTTCCTGTTCCTGATCGACTATGCCCACCGGCAGCGAATCAAGATCTGGGGCCGCGCGCGTGTCGTCGAGGACGATGCCGAACTGATGGCGAAGCTGATGCCGGAAGGCTACAAGGCGCGCCCGGAGCAAATCATCCTGTTCACGGTTTCGGCCTGGGATTCCAATTGCCCGCAGCACATTCCACAGCGCTTCGAAGCGGTCGACGTGGCGGCGGCGCTGGCCGAGCGAGACAAGCGCATCGAATGGCTCGAACAGGAGATCGCGCGCCTGCGTGAATGAGGCACGATGCGCGGACTGCTCAGTCTTCGGCTGTCGAAATTTCTGCGAGCGCGATGCCGGTTGGCGTTGGCTTAACCGGCACGATGCCGCGCGCCAGCGCCAGCAGATATTTGTTGTATTCGGTGAACAGCACGCGCAGCGCCCTGGGCTTGGTCAGCCAGCCGCCATTGCCAAGATTGCTGTTGACCACCGGGTAGGGCTCGAGCTTGGCGTTGCGTAGCAGCCGGCCCATCTCCAGCAGGCTGCGCGGCATGTGGTAATTGTTGGTGACGAGGATCACGGTGCCATAGGCGTGGTCTTCCACCCATTTGGCGCTTTCCTCTGCATTGCCGATCGTGTCGAGCGCGGCGCGGTCGATGTCGACGCAGCAGGAAAACAATCTCTTGTCGCCGCGGGTCGCGACCTGAAGCTGGCGGCGGCTGGCGGAAGGATGGACACCGCTGATCAGCAGCCGCTCGCCCTTGCCGGACGCAAGCAGGCCCATAGCGGCGTCGAGACGCGAGTGGCCGCCGGTCAGCACGATGATGGCATCGGCCTTTGCCGGATTGGCGGGCGTCGTGAGATGACTGACGGTGTTGGCGAACCAGCCGAAACCGCCGGCAAACAACGTCGCCAGCACGAGCAGAAAGAGAGCGGAGATGCGCAACGCGCCGACCACTCGGCCGGACCTGGTGTGCTCGCGGGAACGCGCAATCACCAAGGGCAACTGTCCAGCCGTTCCGGTCGAGTCGGGCGCGTCCATCATCTTATCGTTAACCCCGAAATACGGCGTTTAGTAGGTGAAAAAGCACAAATTACGTTACGCTAATTCTTTATCCGTGATCACCCCGCGTCCGGCTGGCGGACATCGATGTCGCTGAGATAGGTGACGACGGTGACATGGGAGGTTGCCGCAGTCAGCGCACCGATGACCAGCACCATCAGGACGACGCCGAAATAGCCGGCCGAGCCGATGGCGAAATTGCCGAACAGGGCGGTCGCCTGATCGGCCTGCGGCGTCGCCATGTTGCGCGACGACCACCATGAGAAGACGATGAAGACGAGCACCGCCGCCGCACCTCCGGCGGCCGCGCCCTTCATTCCGGTGACCAGAAAATGCTGGCGGAATTCGCGCGCGATGAAGCGCGCTTCGGCGCCGACGAAATGCAGCACCTCGATGATGTGGCCGTTGCCGGCCATGGCGCCGCGCGTTGCGAACACTACGGTCAGCACGGTTGCCGACAGCATCAGCGCCAGCACGGCGACGCCGATGGTCACCGTGGTGCGGGCCATGGCCACCAGCCGGTCGACCCAGGTGCGATGGTCGTCAAGTGCTGCGCTTGGCAGTTTCGGCGTGATCGCGGCGCGCATCGCGGCGAAGTCGGGCGGGCTGTTCTCGTCTATGGTGACGATGACCAGACGCGGCACCGGGAGGTCGTCGATGTTGAGACCCGAACCCAGCCAGGGCTCCAAAAGCCGCGCCGTGGCGTCGCGGTCGACGATCCGGGTAGCCTTGACGCCGGGAAATTCGCTGGCGATCTGCGAGGCTTGGGCAAGTGCCGCCTCCATGTCGAGGCCGTCGACCGGCTTGATCTGGATCGTCGCCTCGCGCGAGATCTGATTCTCCCAGACCGAGGCGGTGTCGCGCACCAGCGTCACCGCGCCGAAGGTCAGACAGGAGAGGAACGTCATAATGGCGATGACCAGGACCAGCGCCCGGCCGGCGATGTTGTGCGCCGGCACGATCGGCGCCATCTTGCGCTGAACGCGCTGTGTCGGCCGAGCCTGCTCGGCGTGTTGGTCTTCGACGTGGTCAACGGAAAGGTCAGTCATAGATGTCCAGCCTTCCGCCAGCCAGGATCATGCGTCGTGCGTCGACCTGTTCCATCAGGCCGAGGTCGTGCGTTGCAATCACCACCGCGGTGCCCAGCCGGTTGAGCTCGATGAACAGCCGCAACAGGCGCCGCGCCAGCGGTGGATCGACATTGCCGGTCGGCTCGTCGGCAAGCAGGATCTCGGGCTGCTCGATCAGCGCCCTGGCGATCGCGGCCCGCTGTTTCTCGCCACCCGACAGCACCGGCGGCAGCACATGCATGCGCTCGCCGAGGCCGACCCATTTCAGCAACTCGGTCACATCGGTGCGGTAGCTTGCCTCCTCGCGCCCGCGCACGCGGAGCGGCAAGGCCACATTCTCATAGGTCGTCATGTGGTCGAGCAGGCGAAAATCCTGGAACACCACGCCGATGCGACGCCTCAGATGCGGCAGTTCCGTGCGCGAGATGCGCGAGCGGTCCTTGCCGAAGATGGTGATCAGTCCGCGCGTCGGTTTGAGCGACATGAACAAAAGCCGCAAAAGCGTCGTCTTGCCGGCGCCCGAAGGGCCGCTCAGGAACTGGAAGGAGCGCTCCGGTATGTGCAAGGAGATGTCGCGGAGGATTTCCGGACCCATGCCATAGCGGAGGCCGACATTTTCGAAGCGGATCACGTTCGACGACCTGAAACTTGCGGTGGCGACGAGCCAGCCTTCTCTGAGAAAAGACCATCGGCCCGCATGGTTAACCGGCGGTTAATTTCGAGGTTTTTTGGGCGCGTCACAAGGGCTCCGGTGGGGAAGCGTTAACCATTTCCGTTTACGCAAAAGATACGAAGAGCGAACAGGTGCTGTAGTGCTGGGCCGTATGGCTGAGGATCGAACCGCGCGCCCGATTTCCGGCGAAATCATGACCGATGCGGCTGCCGCACCGGAACGCATCATGCGTGCTCCAGCCGATGACATTGTCGATGCCGACTACCAGGTGCTGCCGCGCTTCACCGCCGGCATCGACCCTTCACCGCCGCTTTCGCGCGTGATCGCCACGCCATCGATCGAAGGCATGGACATGCTGCGCAAACCCGAAGCCACGATGGAACGGCCGCGAGCATCGCGCGGCGGGCCGGCCTTCTGGATCGCCGGCCTCGGTGCCGCCTTTGCAGCCTTCTGGGTTTCGGGCGGGCATGCGCTGGTGCGCCAGGCGCCGTTTCTTCTCGCTGCACCGGAAACGGGCGATGCACTCAGCATTTCAGGTGTCACCTCGCGTGTCGATGCGTCCGGATCGACACCTGCCCTGTTCGTCGACGGCGAGGCCGCGAACGACGGCACCGGCCCATCGCCACTGCCGCCGCTGGAGATCCGGGTCACCGGCAAGGATGGACGCATCACCCGCTACACGCTGGCGGCATCCAGCCGTCCGCTGGCGCCCGGCGAAAGATTCGGCTTTTCCAGCCGGCTCGAGGTGCCTAGAAACGGAGTGAGGGCCGTTTCGGTCACTTTCGCCAACTAGGGCGAACATTTTTGGAAAGGCTGCCAATGCCAGTCGTGCGCGGCAAGTATATAGAAGTTCTGTTTTCAGCATCGGCGATTGCGCGCCGCAATCTGGAGCTCGCCAAGGAGATAGCCGGGCACGATTATCAGGACCTTCTGGTGATTTCGGTGTTAAAAGGATCGTTCATCTTCGCCGCCGATCTCATCCGCGCCATGCACGATGTCGGCCTGTCGCCCGAGGTCGAGTTCATCTTCATTTCGAGCTATGGCGCCGGCACCACCAGCGGCGAGGTGAGGGTGCTGCGCGATATCGACAATGAGGTCGCCGGCCGCGACGTGCTGTTGATCGACGACATTCTCGAATCCGGCAAGACGCTGTCCTTCACCCGCGACCTGATGCTGTCGCGCGGCGCCAAAAGCTGCGCCGTCGCCGTGCTGCTCGACAAGCGCATGCGCCGCCAGACAGCGCTCAACGCCGACTATGTCGGCTTCGACTGCCCCGACTATTTCGTCGTCGGCTATGGCATGGATGTCGCCCACGCCTTTCGCGAACTGCCCTTCGTCGGCATCGTCAAGGGCGACGCCTAGATTTATCTTCGATGCCGTTGGTGGTTCAGGAAAAGTCAACTTTTCCCCGCCAAACATTCCTCTATGGCAAAGCTCCTGATCGTCGAGGACGATGAGTCCGTCCGCACCCTCGCCGCCCGCGCGCTCGAACGCGCCGGGCATCTGATCGACATCGCCGCCGACGGCGCGCAAGGGCTTGCCCTGATCCGCGCGGCGCAAGGCGGCTACGACCTTGTCGTCTCCGATATTCGCATGCCGGAAATGGACGGCATCGAGATGGCCAAGGCGGCGGTACGCCTTTTCCCGGCGACGAAGATCTTGCTGATGACCGGCTATGCCGACCAGCGCGAGCGCGCCGAGGAATTGAATGGCGTCATTCTGGACGTCGTGCAGAAACCGTTCACGCTGGCCGAAATCCGTGCGCGCGTCGAACGGGCGCTCGCCTGTTTCGCGTGAAGAAGGCCTGACCGCGGTCAGGCTGGATCGCAGGTCGCTTGGATTTCCGGACCGCTGCTCCGGTGCCGGCTGGTGTTGAGCGCGAACAGACCGGCACCGATGATAAGAGCCGCGCCGATGACGGTGGTCGATCGCGGCACTTCGGCAAAGAACAGGAACCCCCATAGCGGCGACCAGATGATGCCGGTGTATTCGAAGGTGGCGACGCTGTTGGCGGGCGCCAGCCGATAGGCCTGCGACAACAGGACCATCCCGGCCGAAGCGACGAAGCCGCAGGCTGCCATCTTCAGGAAATCGATCGGCGTCGGCCAGATCCACGGCCTGACCAGGAACTCCAGGCTCGGATGTGTGGCGTGAGCTATTCCTGCCAGCCAGAACAGGCCGGCGACCACAGCCGCGCCGAAGAGGTAGACGCCGTTTTGATAGAACGCCATGACCGTGGACGATTCGGTGTCACCAATCTTGCGGGCCATCAATTGCGAAAAACCGTAAAGCACCGCAGAGGCCAGCGACAGCAGTGCCGCCCAGTCGAACAGCCCGGCACCGGGCCGCAGCATCACCAGCACGCCGAGCATCCCGACCATGACGGTGACCAGCGTCTGCCACGCCACCCGTTCGCCGAGATAAGGACCGGCAAGCGCCATGATGAACAGCGGCGCCATGAAATAGAGCGCCACCGCGTCGGCAAGCGGCAGGGCGGCGATCGCCAGATAGTAGACCGTGTAGGAGGTGAACAGGATGAAGGCGCGCATCGTCAGCATGCGAAATCGGCTCGAGAAGATCGCCCTGAGCCCGACATCGGCATGAACGAGCACGAGAAGAATAGGCAGGGCGACGATGGAGCGGATCGCCATCACCTCGGTCACCGGATAAGTGCCCGATACGGCCTTGATCAGCGGATCCTGGAGCGAGAACACCAGAACGCCGAGGCAAAGGCTTGCCATGCCGAGCACGATCCGGTTCTGCATGTCGTTCAACGGCTCCCTGCGTATGCGGCCCGAACCGGGTCTGCATTTTAATTTGCTTTGTGCAGGTCGTTGTCCCAAACCGCTGCACACTTTTGGGCGACATGCATTAAAAAGAACCCGCCACCGTTTCGGGCAGCGGGTACGAGTGAGGACTTTTGATTGGTCCGCGGCCGATTTCGCAGCCGCATATCCAATGGGTGAAGCAACTATTGTCCGCCGTTTGACATGTTGCAAACGAATTGGAATGATACCAGCAATCAGATTTTCTTATGGCGGATACATGAAGCCCACGCTCGACAGCGACCTGCTGCGCACCTTCGTCGCGGTTGCCGACGCCGGCAATTTCACCAAAGCTGCGATGCAGGCCGGCCGGACCCAGTCGGCGGTTTCGATGCAGATGAAGAAGCTCGAAGATGTGGTCGGCGACAGCCTGTTCGAACGCGGCTCGCGGGGCGTGGCGCTGACGCGTCGCGGCGGCGAACTCATCGTCAACGCTCGCCGGATCGTTTCGCTGCTGGACGAGACGGCGGCATCGATGGTCGCGGCGCCGCTTGGCGGGCCGGTGCGCATCGGCATTCCGGAGGAATATGGCCATGCGATCCTGTCGCGCGCACTCGGCGCCTTCGCCAAACGCCATCCTCAGGTCGACATCACCGTCCGCTACGCGCATTCCGGTGCGCAGATCGCGGCGCTCGCCGCCGACGCGCTCGACCTGGCGGTGGTGTTCGAATGGCAGGATCTCTCCGATGGTGAGGTGCTGATGCATGATCCGACCGTATGGGTGACGTCGGAGCTGCACCACATGCATGAGGAGCGGCCGGTGCCGATCGCGCTCTACAACCGTGCCGGCTGGTGCAAGGATTTCGCGATCAAATCACTGGAACAGCGCGGTCTCGCCTATCGCGTCGCCTATACCAGCGATACCAATGGCGGCCTGCGGCTCGCCGTCACCTCCGGGCTGGCGATCGCGCCGATCTCGCGCAGCAACATCCCGGCCGGCTGCCGCGAACTTACGGCCGCCGACGGGTTCGGCGACATCGATTCCTCGAACGTGGTGCTGCGCCGCAATCCGAACGCTTCCGGCGAGGCAATCGACGGCATGGAAGAGGCGATCCGCGAGGCGTTCATGGTCACCAGGCAGGCCAACGCCGCGCCCGACATGTGATTGTCGACTGCGCCCAAGCATGTGCGCCATGAGCGGTTCAGTGTTTGATGGATCGCTGGACCGTTCTAACTATTTGTTTTTGCGCAATACCGGACGGAAAGCAGTTACACATCTTTCCTGAAATTGCTCCAAAAGCGCGTCGCGTCTGAAAGGATTCGCGCGACGCGCTTTAAGTTCTTTTTTTATGCATGTTGTTATCCCAAAACCGGCGCGCACTTTTGGGCGACATGCATCAGTCCGGCGGGCCGCTTTCCATCTGCTTCAGCCAGCGTATGGCGTCATCCAGGCGGTCGTCGCCCCAGAACAGTTCGCCGTCGACGACGAAACTCGGCGAGCCGAAAATGCCGAGCGCCTTCGCCTGTTCGGTTGCTGCGGCAAGATCGGCATTCGCTGCGTCGGAATCGGCTTTCCGCAGCACGCGTCTTGGCTGCTGACCGGCCTCTTCGATGCTGGCTGAAAGATTGGGTTCGCTGCCCGCCGGCTCGCCCTGTTCGAACCATCGCCTGTAGCTTCCCCGGGCATAGGCCTCGCACCAGCCTTCGGCCGCGGCAATGACCGCTACACGATTGGCGCGTTCGAGCTCGGCCAGCGGGTAGGGCGTCGGCAGTTTCGGGACCATCTTGTACATCGCCGCGCGCCGCTCGATGTCGCGCCACATATAGGCGGCCTTCGCCGGTTTTTTGGCAAACGGGATATTGTCCATCTCGATCATGATGGCGCGAACATTGAAGGGGCGCCATCGGAAGTGCACGCCGGTTTGCGCCTCGACCTCAGCCAGGCGCATCACAGAAAGATAGCTGTAGGTGCTGCCGATGGAAAACCAGAAGTCGATCATGACAACGCTGCCCTCTCCGCAAAGGATATCGCAGCCGTTTGACTGATCTTGGGCGATGTTTCGTCCCTTGGAGGACGAACTACTTCAGCTCCAGCAGCCGTTCCAGATAGCTGCGCTCGATTTCGGGGCTGAGCGCATTGCCGAGCCGCTTGCGGATCGCATCGAGTATCTGGCGCGCGCGCTGCACGTCGATCTCATCCGGGACCTTCACCGAACTTCCATCATCGGGACCCTCGGTGGCGCGCGGCCGGCCAAGCGGATCGCGGTCGGCGTTCTGCTGGCGACCGCCCTGCTCGCTGCCGCCCTCGTCGCCCTGCATGGCCTGCAACTGCTTCATCATGTCCTTGGCGCCCCTGCGCAACGCCTCCAGCGCGCGACCCTGATGACCGACGGCCTGGTCGCCGTCGCTCTCACCCAGCGCCTGTTCGGCACTGCCCATGGATTTGCCGGCATCGCCAAATCCCTCATTGGGCTCGAGCCCCATGCCTTCGAGACCTTTCCTCAACTGGTCGAGGTCGCCTTGCAGCTTGCCCTGGCCTTCCTGCAGCCGCTTCAGCGCATCGGCGAATTCCTGCGGCGTCATCGGCTTCTGCCGGCCGAGCGGATCGCGGTCCTCACCGGGGCCGGGCCTGCCTTGCTCGTCCATTGGGCCTGGCTCGCCGTTCTCGCCGAGCTGCTCATCGCGATTCTCTCCGCGCTGGCGCTGGCCGCGCTGCCTCTGGTCCATGCGGAAGGTTTCGTTCATCATCTCCTGCTGGCGACGCATGATCTCGCCGAGCTTGTCCATCTGCTGGCGCATCTCGCTGTTCTGCTGGCCGCCCTGCTGCTGACGTCCGGCCTGCAGATTGTTCATCATGTCCTGCAGTTGCGAAAGCAATTGTTGCGCGCTGTCGCGATCACCGGACTTCGCCAGATTCTCGATCTGGTCCATCATGCGTTCGATGTCGCTCTGGCGCAGTTCCTGGCCGTTCTGCTGCATCTGCGGCGCGTTCGGATTCTGCTGCGCGCGCTGGGCGAATTCCTGCAGGAACTGGTTCATCGCCTCGCGCAGTTCCTTCATCGCCTTGTCGATTTCCTCGTCGCTGGCGCCGTTCTTGATCGCGTCCTGCAGCGCCTGCTGGGCCTGGCGCAGCCGTCTCTCGGCTGCCGAAAGATTGCCTTCCTCTATGCCGAGCGCGATTTCCCACAGATAGGCGACCTCGTCGCGCAACTGGTCGTCGTTGTCGGCTATCTTCAACCGGCTGCGGGCGCTCATGATGGCGAGGTAGTGCGCCATGTTGTCGAACGTGTCTTCGGGCCTGAGCGTGATTGCGTCCATCAGGTCGAGCACACGGCTCTTGGCGTTGGCGTCGAGCGCCAGCACGCGGCGCTGCTCGATCACGGCCCTCGCCAGCGGATTGGAGAAAGGCCGCTCCGGCATCACCAGCGTCTTGGTTTCGCTGGTTGCCGTATGTCCGGCATCGTCGGTGGCGACAAGCGTGAGCTTGATGTTGCCACCGGCCCAGACATGCTCGGTCAGGTCCTTCGTGGTCTTGGCTGCATTCCCTTTGGCGCCGCGGCGCGGCAGCGACAGCGGCATTTCGGGCGGGCCATAGAGCGGATGCGCATCCGGCGCCGGTGGGTCGGCCAATGCGAAATCCGTCTTCGCGGAGGCCGCGCCATAGTCGTCGTCGATCTGGTAGTTGAGTTCGAATGTGCCGTTGGCGGCGCGTTTCGGCTCGCCGACGAAGCGGATCTGCGGCGGCTTGTCCGGGATCACCGCGAAGGCCCATTGGCCGAGTTCGTCACCGCCCGATTCCAGCGTCAGCGTGCCGTTGGCCGTCAGCTTTCCGGTGAACTGGCGCACCGCGGAGGGCGTTGCCGCCGCCGGCTTGGTCGTGTCGGCCTGCTGCCCAGCCGGCTCGATGATGCGGGCGTTGCCGCCGGCGTCCGTGTAGCTCAGCGTTTCCTCGCCCGAACCGCCGGTGACGCGCAGCGATACATCGCTGCCTTCCGGGACGGTAAAGGCGGGCGCCGACTGATTGACGTTGGCTAGGGTTGGGTTGGCGAGGGCTGGGGCAGTAAGGAAGACTGGCGGCCTGCCGGTGTAAGCCGGCGGCGTCACCCAGGCGTCGATGCGCGGCGGCACGGCGTCACGCGCCGCGTGGGCAGTGAACCCGTCTGCGATGCGGCCGCCCGACGGTCCGAAGGAGAAGGCAAAGGCGGTGACCAACAAAAGCGCCGCCACCGCGCGCAGCCCCCACCTATCGCGCTCCGGAACCCGCGTGCGCGGCAGGTCGCCACCGAGGTTGCCGAGTTTTTCGGCCATGCGTTTCTGGTGCTCGCGCCACAGCGCTTGCGAAAAAATGCTTTCCCGGCCGCTCGGCCGGTCGGTCTGCACCAGCACCGGGCTGTGCAGCAACTGGTTGGCCGCCTCGATGCGCCGGTCGATCTCGGCGCCGGACGGCACCCGGAAGAAACGCAGGGGATAGAGCGCGGCAAGGGCCGCGATGCCGAACACTGCCAGAAGGCCGATGCGCGCCATATCGGGCAGCAGAAGGAAGAGGCCGAGCCACGAGACGCTGAGGAACAGGCTGGCGACGATCGCCAGCGGAAGCAGCAACGGCCAGCCACGCTCGACCGTCATCGAGACCCGCGTCGCCAGCCGACTCAGGGCAAGGCGCCCGGCCAGGCTGCGATCGCTGGTGAAGGTGGGTCGTTGCGTCATCGGCCCTTCCTGGCTGGGCGGGATAGCCCGAACCTCACGACTCATCGCATCGACCCGAAAATCGGTTCCGATTTTCGGAAAGTACGATGCGAAGACTCAAAGTCTTGAGACACGTACTTTGTGCATCCAAGCGGATGCACGTCGCCCCAAACATACCAACAAACACGGCGAAGGCGAGGCGGTTCCCGAAAACGTGAACAGGACTGCCCCGTTATCATCAGAATTTAGCCGGATTGGCGTTTGCACCGCAGACCAGCACGGCGACGCGCTCGCCCGCAGCCGGCGCGTAGCGGCCGGAAAGGATCGCCGCGAAGGCCGCGGCGCCGCCCGGCTCGGAGATGATTCGCACCCGGTCCCAAAGCGCCGCCTGCGCGGCGATGATCTCGTCGTCGCCGACCAGTATGGAACGCTCGACAAAGGCCTCGGCGATCGGAAACATCAATTCGCCGACGCGCTTGGGGGCCAGCGAATCGGCGGCGATGCCCTCAGCCGGCGCATCGACGGGCCGGCCGGCCTCGAAGGCGCGATAAAGCGTCGGCGCGCCCTCGGGCTCGACGGCGATGATCCTGATGCGTCCGGCGAACCAGGCGGCGATGCCGCCGATCAAGCCACCGCCACCGACTGCGACCAGCAGCGTGTCGAGCTCAGGCAGGTCGGCCTCGATCTCGACGCCAAGCGTGCCTTGCCCGACCAGCGTTTCTTCCTGGTTGAAGGCGTGGATCTGCAGCGCGCCGGACTTTTCGGCAAAGTCTTCGCTGGCGGCCAGCGCCTCGGCATAGCGCGCGCCGCCGACGACCAGCTCGGCGCCGTAGCCGCGGATGCGTTCCAGCTTGGCCGGCGGGCTCACTTCGGGAACGAAGATGGTCGCCTTGTGACCGAGCCGCATGGCGGCATAGGCGACCGCGGCACCGTGATTGCCGCCCGATGCAGCGACGACGCCGGCCTTGGGAACCGGCCGCTCGAGAAGATTGGTGAAGGCGCCGCGCGCCTTGAACGAGCCGGAATGCTGCAGGCATTCGAGTTTCAGGTCGACGCCAAGAGGCGGGCGGCCGAAATCGGCCATGTCGACGCGCAGCACCGGAGTGTGGCGCACGAACGGCCGGATGCGCGGCTCCATTGAAGCGATGCGTTCGCGTGTGATCATATTGCCGTTCAGCATGGCCTGCTCCCAGGGTTGACATTACTTAGTAACTTAGCAAAATGGCTAAATGCAAGAGGTCGATGTATTCAAGGCGATCGCCAACGAGCGCAGGCTGCAAATCCTCGATTGGCTCAAGGACCCGCGCGCGCATTTCCCACGCCAAGTGGATGGCGATCTGGTCGAGGACGGCGTCTGCGCGCTGTTGATCGCGGAAAAGCTGGGGATCACCCAGGCAACGCTCAGCGAGCATATGCGGGTGCTCACCCAAGCCGGGCTTCTGCGCAGCAAACGCGTCAAGCAGTGGACGTTCTATCGCCGCGACGAAGACAGGATCGCCGAGACCAGGGCGCTCATTCAGCACCGGCTGTAGCGCTGCAGGCGGTCTATTTCTATTTGACCATGATCGTTTCCGAAAACCGGTTCCCACTTTTCGCCGACGTGGACCTTTGGCTCGGGATCATGGTCTATTCCAGCCAGTCGGGCAGCGAATCCAGCCCGATCAGCTCGTCATAGGTCTGGCGCGGGCGCACGACATGGAAACGGTCGCCGTCGACCAGCACTTCGGGCACCAGCGGCCTGGTGTTGTAAGTGCCGGCCTGCACCGCGCCATAGGCGCCGGCGGTGGCGACAGCGATCAGGTCGCCGGCCTTCAGCCGCGGCAGGTCGCGGTCGAGGCCGAGATAGTCGCCGGTCTCGCAGACCGGTCCAACCACGTCGACCGTCATGCGCGGTGTTGCCGCCGGCTGCTGCACCACCGGCTTGATGTCATGGAAGGCGTCGTAGAGCGTCGGCCGGATCAGATCGTTCATTGCGGCGTCGACGACCAGGAAATTCCTGGCATCGCCCTCCTTCACGAAGATCACTTGCGAGACGAGGATGCCGGCATTGCCGACGATCAGCCGGCCCGGCTCGAACATAACCTTCAATCCAAGCTTGGCTACGTGCTTCTTGACGATCTGGGCATAAGCGTCCGGCAAGGGAGGCGGGCTGTTGTCGACGCGATAGGGAATGCCGAGGCCGCCGCCGAGGTCGACATGTTCGATGGCGTGTCCGTCGGCGCGCAGCGCGCCGACCAGTTCCACCAGCAGCGCAAAGGCGTCGTCGAAGGGCTGCAATTCGGTGATCTGGCTGCCGATATGGGTGTCGATGCCGGTGACCTTGATGCCCGGCAGTTGTGCTGCGCGGGCATAGACCTGGCGCGCCTTCTGCCAGGGAATGCCGAACTTGTTCTCGGCCTTGCCGGTGGAGATTTTCTTGTGGGTCCTGGCATCGACATCCGGGTTGATGCGCAGCGAGATCGCCGCCACCTTGCCTAGTGCCGTGGCTCGGGCCGACAGCATTTCCAGTTCCGGCTCGGATTCGACATTGAAACAGAGAGTGCCGGCCGAGAGCGCAAAATCCATTTCGCGCGCGGTCTTGCCGACGCCCGAAAACAGGATCTTGTTGGCCGGAATGCCGGCGGCCAGCGCACGGCGCAATTCGCCTTCGGAGACAACGTCGGCGCCGGCACCGAGCTTGGCCAGGATCTTCAGCACCGCCTGGTTGGAATTCGCCTTCATGGCGTAGCAGACCAACGCGTCGAGCCCGGCAAAGGCCTGCGCAAACACGCGGAAATGCCTGGTCAGCGTCGCCGTCGAATAGCAATAGAACGGCGTGCCGACGCTTGCGGCGATATCCGGTATCGCCACGTCCTCGGCATGCAGTACGCCGTCGCGGTAATCGAAATGGTTCACAAGAGTGGTTCCGGAAGTTGGAGCACGATGAGATCGGGTGATCTCATCGGCTCTAGATCAGCGGGTCGAGAACGAACTTCTTGTCCTCGACCGGTTTTTCCGGCTCCGGCGGCACGGGCTGCTTGGCCTTCTCGGCGTCCTTGCGTGCCTGCACGGCCGCCTCATAGGGCGTGTCGAGCCCGGACTTCCTGCCGCAGGCCGTAACGGCCGCAATCGCCGCCAGCAGCGTCAGTGTCACCAAAATCCTGCTTGCGGTCATCCGTGCCATCCGTCCGAAACTTTTGCCCGCCGCTTTTAGCCGAGTTTTGCCGGCATTGCACCCTGGCATCACGCCTTGGCGATGTGCTTTTTCCAGTACCGGATCTGCTTCCTCACTTCCGACGGCGCTGTGCCGCCGAAGCTCGTCCGGCTCTTCACCGAGTTCTGCACGGCAAGCACCGAAAACACGTCCGCCGTGATGCCGGGGTGAATGGACTGCAGATCTTCCAGCGGCAGCCTGTCGAGCCCGAGCTTCTTCTCTTCTGCCAGCGCCACCGCGCGGCCGGTGACATGGTGCGCCTCACGGAACGGCAGGCCGAGCGTGCGCACCAACCAGTCGGCGAGATCGGTCGCCGTCGAATAGCCGGCGCCAGCCGCCTTCTTCATGGCGGCGGCGTTCACCGTCATGTCGCGCACCATGCCGGTCATCGCCGCCAGCATCAGGTCGAGCGTCTCGGCGGCGTCGAACACGGACTCCTTGTCCTCCTGCATGTCCTTACCGTAGGTCAGCGGCATGCCCTTCATCACCGTCAGCAGGCCAACCAGATGGCCGGTGACGCGGCCGGTCTTGCCGCGCACCAGTTCGGCGGCGTCGGGGTTCTTCTTCTGCGGCATGATCGAGGAGCCGGTGGAAAAGCTATCCGACAGCCTGACGAAGCCGAATTGCGGCGTCGACCAGATGATGATCTCTTCGGCCAGCCGCGACAGGTGCGTTGCGCAGATCGCCGCCAGCCCCAGAAACTCCATCGCGAAATCGCGGTCCGAAACGCTGTCCAGGGAGTTGCGCATCGGCTCGCGGAAGCCGAGTGCCTTGGCCGTCTGGTGCCGGTCGATCGGAAAGCTGGTGCCGGCGAGGGCGGCAGCACCGAGCGGACTTTGGTCCATCCGTTCGATGGCGTCGCGAACACGCGACAGGTCGCGCGAAAACATCTCGACATAGGCCATGCAGTGGTGGCCGAAGGTCACCGGCTGCGCCGCCTGCATGTGGGTGAAGCCCGGCATCACCGTCGCCGCATGTTCTTCGGCGCGTTCCAGGAACGCCGCGATCAGGCCCTTCAACGCTTCGGCGACGCGAAAGCACTCGTCCTTGACCCAGAGCCGGAGATCGACCGCCACTTGATCGTTGCGCGAGCGGGCGGTGTGCAGGCGGCCGGCGGCCGCACCGATCAACTCGGCAAGGCGAGCCTCGACATTCATGTGGATGTCTTCCAGCCTTGTCGAGAACTCGAAACTGCCGGCTTCGATCTCTGCCAGGATCGTGTTCAGCCCGTGAGCGATTTTTTCTTGATCGGCCGCCGAAATAATGCCCGTTTGCGCCAGCATCTCGCTGTGGGCGATCGAGCCTCTGATATCCTGCGCGTAGAGTTTGCGGTCGAAGGAGATCGACGCGTTGATCGCCTCCATGATCGCGGCCGGACCCGAGGCAAAACGTCCGCCCCACATCTGGTTGCTGGCCTTCTTGTCGCTCATCGCTATAACCCGTGCTCCGGAGCAGTTTTTAAAAAATGGCAGACGGCAATAAATTTTTCCCGGCCCCGCGCCTCATCCTCGCCGCCTTGGTGGCGGGCGTGCTTGCCGGCGCGGTCGCGGTATATGTCAGCGAGAGCGGTTCTGGCAACAACGCGCCCGCTCAAGTCGCCGTTGGCGACAGCAAGGACGATGCCGCCTGCGTCGCCAAGGCCGACCGCGCCAAGACGATCGCAGCGGCTGCCACCGGCCAGGTTGCCGCGCTTTTGCCGGCCGATCCGCCGCAATCGCTGAAAGGCCTTGCCTTCAACGACCCTGACGGCAAGCCGATGACGCTCGCCGACCATGCCGGCAAGACGGTGCTGCTCAATCTGTGGGCGACATGGTGCGCGCCCTGCCGCGCCGAAATGCCGGCGCTCGACGCGCTGCAGAAAGAAATGGGCAGCGACGCCTTCGAGGTCGTCGCGGTCAACGTCGATGCCGGTGATGATACCAAGCCGAAGAAGTTCATCGAGGAAACCGGCGTTGAAGCGCTCGGCTACTACCGCGATTCGACGATGGCGCTGTTCAACGATCTCAAAACGCGCGGCCTGGCGCTCGGCCTGCCGGTCACCATGCTGATCGACGGTGAAGGCTGCCTGATCGCCCATATGAACGGCCCGGCCGAATGGTCGGGACCGGACGCCAAGCGGCTGGTCGAGACGGCGCTCGGCGGGGCCGACTGAGCGCGCGCGATTGTGCCGGTCTCCGTCGCCGCTGTTCGAATGGTAAGCCGGCTTGGCAATTCCTTTCCATCGGCTCTCATTCGGAGGCGTGCACCACTTTAAGTGGAGATCAAGTTCTTCAATCCGCAACAAAACCGTTGTCCAATTGTCATGAGCGGCACATATTGCCTTTGCGAGAGTGCCCTTCGCCAATGACAAACGGGAGATGAAACATGAAGTTCTTCGGCTTCGCGGCCGGTTTTGCCGCCACCTTGACCCTGCTTTCCACAACCTCCGCCTTTGCAGTCACGCAGATCAGCTGGTGGCACGCCATGACCGGTGCCAACGCCGAGGTTGTCGACAAGATCTCCAAGGATTTCAATGCCAGCCAGAGCGATTATGAGCTCGTTCCGGTGTTCAAGGGCACCTATCCGGAGACGCTGAATGCCGGGATCGCTGCCTTCCGTGCCGGACAGGCGCCCGATATCCTGCAGGTGTTCGACGTCGGTACCGGCGTGATGATGGCGGCCGAGGGTGCGATCAAGCCGGCGGCCGACGTGCTGACCAGTGCCGGGATGACCTTCGACAAGAGCCAGTATCTGTCCGGCATCGTCGGCTATTATTCGAAGCCGGACGGCACCATGCTGTCCTTCCCCTACAACTCTTCCTCGCCGATCCTCTACTACAACAAGGACATATTCCAGAAGGCAGGGCTCGATGTAGACAACCCGCCCAAGACCTGGAACGAGGTGTGGGAAGCTGCCAAGAAGATCAAGGCGAGCGGTGCCGCCTCTTGCGGCTATACCTCGACCTGGCTGACCTGGATCCATCTGGAGAACTTCGCGGCATGGAATGATGTGTCGTGGGCCACCCAGCAGAACGGCCTGGCCGGCGGTGATGTCGAACTCAAGATCAACGCGCCGATTTTCGTCAACCACTTCCAGGCGCTCGCAGACCTCGCCAAGGACGGTACCTTCAAATATGGCGGGCGCACCTCCGAAGCCAAGCAGATCTTCCTTGCCGGCGAATGCGGCATTTTCACCGAATCGTCGGGTGGCCTCGGCGACATCGTCAAGTCCGGCATGAACTATGGCATCGGCCAGCTTCCTTACGACACCGATGCCAAGGGCGCGCCGCAGAACACCACGCCGGGCGGTGCCAGCCTGTGGGTGTTCGGAAACAAGTCGGACGAGCAATACAAGGGCGTCGCGGCCTTCTTCGCCTATCTGTCCAAGACCGATGTGCAGGAATATCTGCACCAGAAGTCGGGATACCTGCCAGTGACGCTCGCCGCGTACGAGGCGACCAAGAAATCGGGCTTCTACGACAAGAATCCCGGCCGCGAGACACCCATCCTGCAGATGACGGGCAAGGCGCCGACCGACAACTCGAAGGGCGTGCGCCTGCCGAATCTGCCGCAGGTGCGCGATATCCAGAACGAGGAATTGGAAAAGATGCTGGCCGGCCAGCAAACCGCGCAGCAGGCGCTTGATAATGCGGTCACGCGCGGCAACGCCGCGATCAAGGAAGCGCTAGAGAACTGACGAGGTCTATCTCGGTTAATGTCGGTTTGAATATCGCCCACGCGAGCTCGCGTGGGCGGCTCCTGGATAAGCGAGGGAAATCAGCCTGTCTCCGCGCGTCGTCTTTCCCAACAAGATCCTGCCCTACCTTCTGGTGGCGCCACAACTCGCCATAACACTGGTTTTCTTCTACTGGCCGGCCGGTCAGGCGCTTTACCAGTCGATGCTCAGGCAAGACCCGTTCGGGCTGAGGACCAAGTTCGTCTGGTTCGCCAATTTCCGGAAGGTGCTGGCCGATCCGGCCTACCTCAATTCGATCAAGGTCACCGTGGTGTTCTCGCTTGCTACCGCGATCGTCGCCATGGGCGTGGCGCTTTTGCTTGCGGTCATGGCCGAGAAGGCAGTGCGCGGCAAAGGCCTCTACCGCACTCTGTTGATATGGCCTTATGCCGTGGCGCCGGCGATTGCCGGCATGCTGTGGCTGTTTCTGTTCAATCCTTCGATCGGCTCGTTGGCCTATTTGCTGAGAAGCCTCGGCATCGCATGGGATCCGCTGCTCAACGGCACCCACGCCATGATCCTGCTGGTGTCGGCGGCTGCCTGGAAGCAGATCAGCTACAATTTCCTGTTCTTCGTCGCCGGCCTGCAGGCGGTGCCGAAAACGCTGATCGAGGCGGCGGCCATGGACGGCGCTGGCGAGACCAAGCGCTTTTGGACCATCGTCTTCCCGCTGCTTGCCCCGACGACCTTTTTCCTGCTGGTGGTCAACACCGTCTATGCCCTGTTCGACACATTCGGCATCGTTCATGCCGTCACCGGCGGCGGACCCGGCAAGACGACCGAGACGCTGGTCTACAAGGTCTACAATGACGGCTTCGTCAATTTGATCCTGGGCGACTCGGCGGCGCAGTCGGTCATCCTGATGGCCATCGTCATTGCGCTCACGGCCATCCAGTTCCGCTACGTGGAACGCAAAGTCCACTACGGTTGAGGGCAGCGATGATTGGCCAGTCCCCGCTCCGCACCTTCATCGCCCACGCCGTGCTCATCCTTGGCATATTGATCGTAACTTTTCCGATCTACTACACCTTTGTTGCCTCGACACACACGCTGCAAACGATCCTCAGGCCGCCGCTGCCGCTCCTGCCCGGCGGCCAGCTCTGGAACAATTACAGCGAGGCGCTGTTCGGCGGCATTGGTCGCATCGGCGGTGTCAGCGTCGGCAGATTGCTCCTCAACACCTCGATCATGGCGCTCGGCGTTGCGGTGGGAAAGATCTTCATCTCGATCCTGTCGGCCTACGCGATCGTGTTCTTCCGCTTCCCCCTGCGCATGACCTTCTTCTGGCTGATCTTCATCACCTTGATGCTTCCCGTGGAAGTGCGCATCCTGCCGACCTACAAGGTGATGGTCGATCTCGGCATGATAGACACCTATGCCGGTCTGATCATCCCGCTGATCGCGTCGGCCACCGCGACGCTGCTGTTTCGCCAGTTCTTCATGACCATACCGGGCGAATTGGTCGAGGCGGCGCGTGTCGACGGTGCCGGGCCGTGGCGCTTCTTCTTCGATATCCTCTTGCCGCTGTCGCGCACCAACATCGCGGCGCTGTTCGTGATCCTCTTCATCTATGGCTGGACGCAGTATCTTTGGCCGCTGCTCGTCACCAACAGCAACGACATGAACACCATCGTCATCGCGTTGAGAAAGATGGTTTCCTTCGCCGATGCCGATACTGAATGGCACCTGGTCATGGTCACCGCGATGCTGGCCATCGTGCCGCCGATCCTGGTGGTCGTGCTGATGCAACGCTGGTTCGTGCGCGGCCTGGTCGAATCCGAAAAGTGAGAAGCCGATGGCGACCGTCGATCTGAAGGACGTGAAGAAGGTCTATCCCGGCGGCGTCGAAGCCGTGAAGGGCGTTTCCATCGCCATTCCCGACAAGGAGCTTTGCGTTCTGGTCGGCCCTTCCGGCTGCGGCAAGTCCACGCTGCTGAGGATGATCGCGGGGTTGGAGACCATTTCTGCCGGTACGGTCGCCATCGACGGCAAGGTGGTCAACGCCATCGGCCCGACCGAGCGCGACATCGCCATGGTGTTCCAGAACTATGCGCTTTACCCGCATATGAAGGTCTACGACAACATGGCCTATGGCCTGCGCAACCGCGGCACGCCGAAGGACGAGATCGACAGCAGGGTGCGCTCGACCGCCAAGGTGCTGGAGCTTTCGGCGCTGCTCGACCGGCGCCCGCGCGAGCTTTCCGGCGGCCAGCGCCAGCGCGTCGCCATGGGCCGCGCCATCGTGCGCAATCCGAAAGTCTTCCTGTTCGACGAGCCGCTCAGCAATCTCGATGCCAAACTGCGCGGCCAGATGCGGGTCGAGATCAAGAATTTGCAGCGCACGCTTGGTGTCACCTCGGTCTATGTCACCCACGACCAGCTCGAGGCGATGACGCTGGCCGACATCCTCGTTGTCATGAACGCCGGACTGGTCGAGCAAACGGGCGCGCCGCTCGACATCTACGAGAAGCCGGCCTCGATCTTCGTCGCCTCCTTCATCGGTGCGCCGCCGATGAACCTTCTGGCGCTGACCGGAAGTTCCTCAGGCAAGACACTGGCCGATGGCACGGCGATCGGCTTCGCACCTCCCGAAACAAAAGCCACGACACTCGGGTTTCGCCCGGAAGACGCCGACGTCACCTTCAACGCGGAGGCGCTGTCCGGTGCGCTCGTGCTGCCGGCGACGGTCGAGGCAGTCGAACCGGTCGGTGCCGAGAGCTTTCTTCACTGCGCGGCAGGCGGCAGCCGTATCGTCGTGCGCGTCTCTGGCCGCGCCACCGCCAAGCCCGGCGACCAGTTGCGCGTCGTGGCCAAGTCCGAAAAGCTGCATTGGTTCGATCAGGCGGGAAAGCGGGTCGATTGAAGCCAACCTGTCGTCCTCACCAGCGAGTTGCGAGAGATGCAAGAGCGTTCAGGCGAAGACATGCGCCTTTCCCGATACAGTCAGCCGCACGATCTCGCCAACCACCGGTGTGTCCATGCCCGGCTTGCGCAGGATCAATGGCGTATTGCCGATCGCTGCTGCATCAGGCGGATCGGGACTGTTCAAGAGCCGCACCGCGATGGTGCACATCGATCCGGCGAATTCGGATTCCGTCACCTCGCCGAACAGCATGTCCGGCGTGCCCGACATGCCTTCACGCGACGTCCGTTTCAGCAGCACCTGTTCCGGCCGCAGCATGATGCGGACGATGTCGCGCCGCTCGGTGCTGTCGACGGCGATGCGGCCGAGCGGCGAGCTGGCGAAGCCGTCCGCGATCTTGGCCGGCAGGATGATGGCATCGCCGAGGAATTCGGCGACCATCCTGTCCTTCGGCTTGAGATAGAGCTCGCGCGGCGTGCCGATCTGCGAGAACTTGCCGTCGCGCATCACCGCGACCTGGCCGGCAAAGGACAGCGCCTCGGCCTGGTCGTGCGTGACCAGGATCGTGGTGATGCCGGCGGTCTCCAGAAGTTCGGCCACTGCCTTGCGCATCGAGGCGCGCAGGCTCGTGTCGAGCGCCGAGAACGGCTCGTCGAGCAGCATCAGCCGCGGCTTCATGGCCATGGCACGGGCCAGCGCCACACGCTGCTGCTGGCCGCCGGAGAGCTCGTGCGGCCGGCGTTTCAGGATCGCCTTGTCCAGCCCGACGATATAGGCGAGCTCGACGATGCGCTCGGTGGGCTTGTCCTCGCCGCGCGCCATGCCGAAGCCGATATTGTCGGCGATGCTCAGATGCGGGAACAGGGCGCCGTCCTGCGCCACCACGCCGATGCCGCGCCGATATGCGGGCACGGCGCTGCCGCCATTGGCCAGCACCTCGCCGTCGAGCACGATGCGGCCCTGGTCCGGTGCCTCGAAGCCGGCGATCAGCCGCAGCAAGGTGGTCTTGCCACAGCCGGACGGCCCGACGATCGCGGTGCGGCTGCCGGCGGCCACGCTGAGGTCGACCCCGTCCAGTGCGGCCACCGGGCCGTAGTGCTTGTGCACATCGGTGAGTTCGAGGAAGCTCATCGCCCGGCCATCCGCTTCGACTGGACGTAGAGCAGCCAGATCAGCGGCAGCGACATCGCCACCATGATCAGGGCGTAAGGTGCAGCGGATGCATAGTCGATCTCGCCGCTGTGGGACCAGAACGCCATTGCCAGTGTGCGGGTGCCGTTGGGAGCCAGCATCTGCGTGGCGGTCAATTCGTTCATGATGCCGAGCGCCACCAGCGCCATGCCCGCCGCGCCCCCCGGCGCCGACAGGCGGATCGTCGTCGACCACAGCGCCTTGAGCGGTGATCGGCCGAGGCTGGCGGCGGCGCGTTCGAGTTCGACCGGCGCCTGCGCGATCGACGCCCGCAGGCTGATCAGGGCGCGCGGCAGGAACATCAGCGCATAGGCGATCAGGATCGTGACCAGGGTCTGGTAGAGCGGCAAGGCGACGCGCACTATGATGGTGACCAGCGCCAGCGCGACGACGACGCCGGGCAGCGAGCCGGCGATGTAGTTGCAGCCTTCCAAAACGCGCTGCAGCGGTCCCGGAGCGCGGATCGAGATCCAGGCCATCGGCATGGCGGCGACGGTGGCGAGCAGGGCGCCGGCAAGCGCCAGGAACAGGGTCTGGCCGAGCGCCAGGCCGATCTCGGCGAACCGCCAGACATCGGCGCCGCCGGCCACAAGCCAGCGGCTGATGGTGACGAATGGCACGCCAAGCGCCAGCAGCGCGGTGATGGCCGGCAGCAGCAGGCAAGGGATCGTGGCGCGGCCGAGCCTTGTGCGTTGCTGCTGGCGCGCCGCGCCCGAGCCGACGCGGGCATAGCGCTCCTCGCCGCGCACGAGCACTTCGATCCCAAGCAGCACGAAGCAGCATGTCACCAGCACGGCAGCCAGCATGTTGGCGGCCGGTCCATTGAAGGTCGACTGGAACTGGTCGACGATCGCCGTGGTGAAGGTGTCGAAGCGGATGAACACGTAGAGGCCGTACTCGGCCAGGAGATGCAGGCCGACCAGCAGCGAACCGCCGCAGATGGCGAGCCTGAGCTGCGGCAGAACCACCCGCCGGAAAACACGCCACGGTCCGAGGCCCAGCGCTGCCGCGGCGTCTTCGAGAGCGGGATCGAGCCGGCGCAAAGCTGCCGCCAACGGCAGATAGAGGAACGGGAAATAGGCGACGACGGAAATCAGAACGCCGGCCCACAGGCCGTGCAGTCCCGGCACCAGGCTGATCCAGGCGTAGCTGTGCACGAAGGCGGGGATGGCGAGCGGTGCCACCGACAGCCAGGCCCACAGGCGGGCACCCGGGAGATCGCTGCGTTCGGTCAGCCAGGCCAGCGCCACCGAGAGCACGATGCAGGTCGGTACTGCCAGCACCACCAGAAGGAGCGTGTTGGTCAGCAGCTCGCCGACACGCGGCCGGAAGACCAGTGCCGATACGGTTTCCCAGCCGGTCTGCACGGCAATCCAGATGATGAAGGCAAGCGGCAGCAGGGAAAAAAGCGAGATGAGGATGGCGGCGAGCGAAATCCAGGATATCGGCCGCCGGCGTGCCCATCGCCCAGCCGCCATGCCGGTCGGCAAGCCTGAACGCGCAAGATCGGCCGCAGACTGCATCAGCTCAGACGCCCCGCCGCTGCGGCTCGGTGGCGGAGACGATCGAAGGGCCCACAAAGTGGCCAAAAACGCAGCTGGTCGTCATGGACGAATGCCACCTCGAAAAAACAGAGCGCTCCCGCGGAAAGCGAATTCCCGCAGGAGCGCAGTCGGTTGCCCTTTTAGGACGAACGCGGACTAAAGCAAGCCGGCTGCCGTCATCAGATCGGTCACCTTCTTGGAGTTCAGCGTCGTTGCGTCGACTTTCGGCGCCTGTAGATCGGCCAGCGGCACGAGCGCCGGATTGGACTCCGCGCCCTTGCCGACCGCGTATTCGAAGGAATCACCGGTCTTCAGCACGTCCTGGCCACCCTTGCCGGTCACCCATTTCAAGAAGGCCTGGGCTTCCTTCGGGTGCTTGCTGGAGGCCAGCACGCCACCGCCGGAAACCGAGACGAAAGCGCCCGGATCCTGGTTCTTGAAATAGTGGAGCCCGATGTTCTTGCTGTTCTCACCGGTCTTGGCCTGATCGCCGTAGTAGTAATAGTGATAGATCACGCCGCCCTCGACTTCGCCGGCATTGACTGCCTTCATCACGGTGCTGTTTCCCTTGTAGGCGGTGAAGTTCTCCTTCATCGCCTTCAGCCAGTCGGCCGTTGCGGCCTCACCCTTGAGCTGCAAAAGCGCGCTGACGATCGCCTGGAAATCGGCGCCGGAGGGCGACGCGGCCCAGCGTCCCTTCCAGCTCGGATCGGCGAGATCGAGCAGCGACTTGGGCAATTGCTCGGCGGTCAGCTTGGTCTTGTCGTAAACAAAGACGGTGCTGCGCGCGGCGATGCCCACCCATTTGCCGCTGGCCGGCTGGTAGTCCTGCGGAACCTGCGCCTGCGTGTCGGCGTCGACCGGCGCGAACAGGCCTGATGACTCGACCAGCACCATGGCGGGTGAATTTTCCGTCAGGAACACGTCGGCCGGCGAGGCGGCGCCTTCGGCGACGATCTGGTTGGAGAAATCGCTGTCGCCGCCGTGGCGAACGGTGACCTTGATGCCGGTTTCCTTGGTGAAACCTTCCACCCAAGCATTGGTCAGGCTCTCGTGCTGGGCATTGTAGACGACGATGCCGCCGTCCTGGGCCATCGCCGGGCCGGCGATCAGGCTGACTGCAAGTGCGGTGGCACCGGCAAGGGCGGAAAGAGCATATTTCATGGACGTCATTCCCTCTCGATCTTGATGGCTTTGATTTAGCAAGGCTGCACCTATCAATACCTGATCGGTGTAGTCAACATTGGAGAGCTGCGTAAATCGGGCGTTGGAGGTGAAACCTTCGTGATATTCCCATATTTTGGCTTGGACATTATTTCGTCGGCCACGTAACAAACCACCGCCGAGTGCGAATATCGGGGAGTGAACTCTTGTGACCGGCAATGACGAGGCCGAGCTTTCCCGGCTGATGCGGGCCGCGATCGCGGGAGATGAAAGGGCTTACGCTGACTTTCTGCGCCGGACGGCTGCTCTCGTTCGCGGCTTCGCCAGGCGCAAGATCGTGCAGGGCGGAGTCGACCCCGAGGATGTCGTGCAGGAAACCTTGCTGGCCATTCATGTGAAACGGCATACCTGGCGCCAGGATTTGGCTGTGCTGCCCTGGGTCTACGCCATAGCGCGCTTCAAGCTGATCGACGCCTTCCGGCGGCGTGGGCGGCGCATCGAGATCGAAATCGACGACATCGCCGAGACCCTCGCCGAACCGGAAGCGGAGACCGTCAGCGAGCGCGACATCAACCGGGCCCTGGATCGCCTGCCGCCGGCGCAGCGTTCCGTGGTGTCGGCAATATCGGTCGAAGGCCGCTCCATCAGCGAGACGGCGGCAAAATTCGGCATCAGCGAGACGGCGGTGCGCGTGTCGCTGCATCGCGGGCTTGCCGCCATTGCCAAGCGGTTCGGGGCCAAGCGATTCGGGCGGGAATGACATGAGGACCGACGATCTCATCAAGGCGCTTGACGCCGATGCCCGCAGCAGGGCGATGCCGCTGGGTTCGGCCTGGTGGGTGGCCGCCGGTGCGGCTGCCGTGATCGCGGCAGCGGTCTTCTGGATGGCGATCGGCCCACGCGCCGACATCGCGACCGCCATGCATACGATGCGTTTCCTCGCCAAATTCGTCTTCACGGCTGCCCTGGCCGTCAGCGCCTTCGCCTTGATCCGCGCCCTGTCGACACCCGGTGCATCGACGAGCAGGGCGGCGGCCTGGATGATCGCCGCACCCCTGATGGTGGTCATTGCGGTGGTTCTGGAGCTCCTTTCCGTGCCCGCGGCGGACTGGGGCAGGCGATTGGTCGGCAGCAACATAGTCATCTGCCTGACGTTCATTCCGCTGATCGGCATCGGGCCGCTTGCCGTCTTTCTCGCGGTGCTGCGCTATGGCGCGCCAACGCGGCCGGTGCTTGCCGGAACGGTGGCGGGCCTGCTCGCTGGCGGGCTGGCGGCAACCTTCTATGCCGCACACTGCTTCGACGACTCGCCGCTTTTCGTCGCCACCTGGTACACGATCGCGATTGCCATCCTCGCCGCGCTCGGCGCGCTCGGCGGGCGGCTTTTCGTGCGCTGGTAGCGACGGCCCGCGATCGGGAACAACAGACGCACGGTTAACGGCATCGGCCCAATTGGATTCGATTTTTGGAAAGCTCGATGCTTGGATAACAGTATACCTGGATACAAAGAGTTTGCGCGTGAAAGTGGACGCGCAACGTTCTAACGCGTCGGAACGGGATGCTCGCCGCGATAATCGTAGAAGCCGCGCCCGGTCTTGCGGCCGAGCCAGCCGGCCTCGACATATTTCACCAGCAGCGGGCAGGGGCGATATTTCGAATCCGACAGGCCGTCATGCAGCACCTGCATGATCGACAGGCAGGTGTCCAGCCCGATGAAATCGGCAAGCTGCAGCGGTCCCATCGGATGGTTGGCGCCGAGCCTCATGGCGGTGTCGATCGCGTCGACCGAGCCGACACCTTCATACAGCGTGTAGATCGCCTCGTTGATCATCGGCAGCAGGATGCGGTTGACGATGAAGGCTGGAAAATCCTCCGAGACGGTGATCGTCTTGTCGAGATGGTTCACATAGGCCTTTGCCGCTTCGAAGGTCTGGTCCTCGGTGGCGATGCCGCGCACCAGTTCGACCAGCTTCATCACAGGAACCGGATTCATGAAGTGGATGCCGATGAAACGCTCCGGCCTGTCGGTCTGCGCGGCGAGGCGCGTGATCGAGATCGACGAGGTGTTCGTCGCCAGGATGGCTTCGGGATTGAGCTGCGGGCACAGCTGGGCGTAGATCTTGCGCTTGACCGTTTCGTCCTCGGTCGCTGCTTCGATCACCAGGTCGGCACCCGCAAGGTCGGCCATGGTGGGCGCCGCCGAAATGCGCGCCATCGCCTCGTTGCGCAGCTTTTCCTCGAGTTTGCCGGAGCCGACCTGGCGGGCCATGTTGCCGCTGATGGTGGCGATGCCCTTTTCGATGCGGTCGGGCGAGATGTCGTAGACCAGCACCTTGTAACCTGAAAGCGCGGAAACATGGGCGATACCGCCGCCCATCTGGCCCGCGCCGATGATGCCGATCGTCTCGATCTTGCTCATTACACCGATCCCGTCAAAAGGCTTTTGCAGCCTGCTTTTTGTGCGGTGCAAACTAAAAGGGCGGGGCGACTTCGTCTACCCCACCCTTCACAATTTAATACGCTTCAGGAGCAAGCGTCAAAGCGCCTTTTGCAGTTCCGGCAGAATGACGAAAAGGTCGCCGACGAGGCCGTAATCGGCGACCTGGAAGATCGGCGCTTCCTCGTCCTTGTTGATGGCGACGATGACCTTCGAATCCTTCATGCCGGCAAGATGCTGGATGGCGCCGGAGATGCCGACGGCGATGTAGAGATCGGGAGCCACCACCTTGCCGGTCTGGCCGACCTGCCAGTCGTTCGGCGCGTAGCCGGCATCGACGGCGGCACGAGAGGCGCCGACGGCCGCACCGAGCTTGTCGGCGATCGGCAGGATGACTTCCTGGAATTTCTCCGAAGAGCCCAGCGCGCGGCCGCCCGAGATGATGATCTTGGCCGAAGTCAGCTCCGGACGGTCGGTCTCGGAAAGCTTGTTCTCGACGAAGCTCGACAGGCCGGGATTGGCCGCCGCCTGAACCGTCTCGACCGGGGCGGAACCGCCTTCGGGCGCCGCCTGGAAGGAGGCGGTGCGCACGGTGATCACCTTCTTGGCGTCGCTCGACTGCACGGTCTGGATGGCGTTGCCGGCATAGATCGGCCGCTTGAAGGTGTCGGGCGACACAATTTCGATGATCTCCGACACCTGCGCGACGTCGAGCAGTGCTGCCACGCGCGGCGCGACATTCTTGCCCGACGAGGTCGCCGGCGCGATGATCGTGTCATAGGCGCCGGCTATGCTGACAACGAGTGCGGCCAGCGGCTCGGCCAGCCGCTCGGTCAGTTCGTCGGCTTCGGCGAGCAGCACCTTGCCCACGCCCTTGAGCTTGGCAGCGGCATCGGCCGCGCCCCTGGCGCCCTTGCCGGCGACCAGCACATGCACGTCCGAATCGATCTGCAATGCCGCCGACAGCGCCTTGGCGGTCTGGTCGGAAAGAGTTGCGTTGTCGTGTTCGGCAATCAGAAGAATAGCCATTATGATATCCCTGACTTTCGTTTTCGAGGCTCTCTGAAATCCGGTTAGGCCGAGTCGAAAACGGTTGGTTTCGAGAACCGGGGCGGAGCGTACTTCAGTACGTGAGCACCGGAAGCGGAGAAACCGGCCGTTTGCAGGCCGGCCTCATCGGATTTCCTTAGAGCACGCCGGCTTCGTTCTTGAGCTTATCGACCAGTTCGGCGACGCTCTTGACCTTGACGCCCGCCTTGCGGCCACCCGGCTCCTCGGTCTTGATCACCTTCAGCCGCGGCTTGACGTCGGCGCCATAGTCGGCAGGGCTCTTCTCGTCGAGCGGCTTCTTCTTGGCCTTCATGATGTTGGGCAGCGAGGCATAGCGCGGCTGGTTGAGGCGAAGATCCGCCGTCACGATCGCCGGCATCTTCAGCTCCACCGTCTGCAGGCCGCCATCGACCTCGCGCGTCACCTTGGCCTTGTCGCCGTCGATAACCACCTTGGAGGCAAAGGTGCCTTGCGCCCAGCCCAGAAGTGCGGCCAGCATCTGGCCGGTCTGGTTGGAATCGTCATCGATCGCCTGCTTGCCGAGGATGACGAGGCCGGGCTGTTCCGCCTCGACCACGCCCTTCAGCACCTTGGCGACGCCGAGCGGTTCGGTCTGCTCGTCGGTCTTGACCAGGATGGCGCGGTCGGCGCCCATGGCGAGCGCGGTGCGCAAGGTCTCCTGCGCCTGCTGCGGCCCGATCGAGACGACGATGATCTCCTCAGCCTTGCCGGCCTCCTTCAGCCGGATCGCTTCTTCGACCGCGATCTCGTCGAACGGGTTCATCGCCATCTTGACGTTGGCAAGCTCCACCGCCGAACCGTCAGCCTTAACACGAACCTTCACATTCGCATCCACAACCCGCTTCACGGGCACAAGGATCTTCATTTGCCTGTCACCTCTTTCACGAAACCACCTCTTTCAAGATAATTGGGCGCGCTATAGCAGTGTGCGCCTCTTCAGAATTGTCGAAAGCCGACATTCCGGACGGAATTCTAGTCTCCGACCGCCCAATGTGGTGGAAAGCTTCCGTAGTTGCGGTAGCCTTGCACGTCAATATCCGCAAAGCACTCAAATCGGTTCAGTCCGGACTGGAGGCACTTCCCCGTCCCCAGCGTGGTGCCGGCTGCGCCGGTGATTCATTGCTCGCAACCGGGCCGGCAGGAACCGGCGTCTGGCCGGCGGCCACCGCGGGCTCCCCGTCAGCGCCGGCAAGCAGCGGTACGCCGCGGTTGCGCAAGATGAGCACCAACACGGCCCCGGCGATGATGCCGCCGAAATGGCAGGCCCAGGAAACCTGATCCTCGCCACCTGCAGCGAACATCACGATCTGGAACAGGATCCACAGGATGAGCGGGATGAAGGCCGGGATGCGCAGCGGAATGCGGGCAAAGGCCAACACCCATACTTTCACGCGAGGGTAGAGGATCAGATAGGCCGTGACCACGCCGGCGATGGCGCCCGAGGCGCCGATCAGCGGAACCTGCGAATCCCACGCGACCAGACCCTGGAAGAAGGCACCGGCGATGGCGCAAAGCAAGTAGAAGACGAGAAAGCGGATATGGCCAAGCGCGTCCTCGACATTGTCGCCGAACACCCAGAGGAACAGCATGTTGCCGCCGAGGTGGAAGATATCCGCATGCAGGAAGGAGTAGGTGACGTAGCTCAGGCTCTCCGGGATCACGACGAACTGCGGAGCCAGTTCCACGCTGTCGTGGACGACCGACGGGATGTAGCCGAGGCCCAGCACAGCGGCGTTGGAGAACTGCTCGCCGCCAAGCGCGGTGGCGAAGTAGATGAGCGTGTTAAGCGCGATCAGGCCGATCGTCACATATTGCAGCTTGATGTGGCGCAGCCGGTTGGTGTCATAAAGCGGGATGAACATCGGACCCCCTCCCGCCTCGGCAGATTCAGCGGTTCTTGCCGGGAACCCATAGCACGTCGGCGTTTCCGTTGTCATTGACCGCGCGTGCGGCGACGAACAGAAAGTCCGATACGCGGTTGATGTATCTTATCGCCTCGCGGTTGACATGCTCGCCTGGGGCCTGCGTCAAAGCCACCATGATGCGCTCGGCCCGCCGTGCCACCGTGCGGGCGAGGTGAAGGGCGGCGGCGGCTGGCGCGCCACCGTTGAGCACGAAGGATTTGAGCGGCTGCAGATCCTTGTTGAGCAGGTCGATGTCCCTTTCGACGCGGTCGGTCTGCGAGGCCACGATGCGAAGCGGCTCATAGCCGAGCGGCTTGCCGTCGTCCGGCACGGCCAGATCGGCGCCAAGGTCGAAAAGATCGTTCTGGATCCGGCTAAGCATCGCGTCGATTGCCGGATGTGTTGCCGTGGTGTGGATGCGAGCCATGCCGATGCAGGCATTGGCTTCGTCGACCGTGCCATAGGCGTCGATGCGCAGATCGGATTTCAACCGTCGTTCGCCGGTGCCAAGGCCGGTGGTGCCGTCGTCACCGGTGCGGGTGTAGATCTTGTTGAGCTTGACCACGCTCTGCCTCCCGAAATCGCCACCTTCGTCACTTGCGGGTGAAATACACCGCCAGCATGATCAGCACCAATGCCACGAACTGCAGCAGGACACGCGTCTGCATCAGCTTGTTGGAAGTCATGCCGGAGCCGCCGCGCATCATGTTGATGAGGCCGCGGATCAGCACGATCACCACGGCGACCATGACGAGGACAGCGAGGATGTTGAAGACGGTTGCCATAGTGTGTTTCCAGTCGATTGCGTTCAGGCGCGTTTGGCAAGCAGGCGGTAGAGCATCGATGCCGGCAGAATGCGTTTGAGGATCACGCCGATCCTGGCCGGCACCGTTACCACATAGTGCGGGCGCGGGCGCCGCGACAGAAGCGCATGGCGCAAGGCCGCATGAACCACCTCCGGCCCGGGCTTCAGTCGCGATGTGCTGCCGCCCGCCCGCAGCCGTTCCAGCTGCGCCTCGTAGGCGAAGCGATGGACGGAATTCTCATGGTCGATATTCCTAAGGAACCACTCAAGGCCATTGCTGGCGATCTTTGATCTCACCGGCCCCGGCTCGATCAGCGAGACATGGATGCTGCTGCCCTCGAGTTCCTGACGCATGCACAGCATCAGCCCTTCGATGGCGTGCTTGGACGCCGAATAGGCACCGCGAAAGCGCAGCGGCGCCAGGCCGAGGATCGAGGAGCAATGGACGAGACGGCCATGGCCCTGGCGGCGCATCACCGGCACGACACGGCAGGTGAGGTCATGCCAGCCAAAAACATTCGCCTCGAACTGCTCCCTGAGTGCCGCGACCGGCAGGTCCTCGACGGCGCCGGGCTGTGCGTAGGCGCCGTTGTTGAACAGGGCATCGAGCCGTCCGCCCGTCCGTTCCAGCACCGACGCCACCAGCGTCTCGATGGATCCGGCCTCGCGGTAATCCAGATAGAAGGCCTCGATGCCATCGGCTTCGAGGGCAGCGATATCGGCGGGCTGGCGCGCCGTTGCGAAGACCCGCCAGCCTTCCGCCTTCAGCGCCCGGGCGCAATAGGCGCCTATCCCGGAAGAGGCACCGGTGACGATGATGGTGCGCAATTCCTTCGCCGGAGCAGAAGCGGTTTGACTTAGGCTTGTCATTTACCGCAATCCCTTCCCATATTCGCGGCGTCGAGACAATCGAAGGGAACGCGGTTCTTGTTGCGGACGATCGTAGCCGTCAAACGCGTGCTCTATGATGCGCTCGGCCATTTCAACGCGGACGATGGCTGGGCGATGGCCAGTCATCTGGCGATCACAGCGCTGATGGCGCTTTTCCCCTTTCTGATATTTGCCACGACACTGGCCAGCTTCCTTGGCGCACAGGCTTTTGCGGACACGGCCGTGCATCTCGTCTTCGACACCTGGCCGGAGCAGATCGCCAAGCCGATCGCGCGCGAAGTGCTCAACGTGCTCACCGTCCAGCGCACCGACCTGTTGACCTATGGCGTGCTACTCGCCGCTTTCTTCGCCTCCAACGGGATAGAGGCGCTGCGCACCTCGCTCAACCGCGCCTACCGCGTCTCCGAAACGCGCGGCATCATCTATCGCCGTGTGCAGAGCATCGCCTTCGTGCTGATCGCCACCGCAGGCTTCCTGGTGATCAGCGTGCTTTTGGTCTTCGCGCCATTGCTGGGCCGGCTGGCCGTAGCCAATTTCCAATGGATAGAACCCTACATGGGCACGATCACGCTATGGCGGTACATCATCGCCTCCGTCGTCATCGTCGGTGGGCTGTTCGCGGTGCATTTCTGGCTGCCGGCGGGCCACCGCCGTTTCGTCTCGATCGTACCAGGCATCATCTTCACGCTGATTGCCTGGCTCATCGGGTCGACCATCTTCGCCGCCTATCTCGATCGTTTCTCGTCCTATGTGACGACCTATGCCGGCCTTGCCTCGATCATGGTTGCGGTCGTCTTCCTCTACATCGTCTCGGCGATCTTCATCCTCGGCGGTGAGCTCAACGCCGCGATCAGCCGCTATCTGGAGGCTCGCGCCCGGGTTGGCTGATTCCTGCTTGGCTGAGCGGTTGCCAGCCCGACGCCGAGCGTCGCGATCGCCATGCCGACGATCTGGACCAGATTCAACTGTTCGCCGAACAATACCCAGGCGATGACGGCGGTGACGGCCGGGACCAGATAGAACAGCGACGCGACTTTCGACATCTCGCCGTCGCGGATCATCACCATCAAGAGGAAGATGGCGCCGATCGACAGCACCAGCACCAGCCATGCCATGGCAAAGATCAGCTCGCCGTTGACGACGACCGTTCGCGTCTCGAAAGCCAGCGAGGCCAGGACCATCAGCGACGCGCCGCCGACATATTGCCACATGGTGGCCGCCACGAGATCGCCGCCGGAGGCGAAGCGCTTCTGCCAGATCGTGCCGGCGCTCATTCCAAGCACCGAGACAAGCGAGGCGGCCAGCGTCTCGGCCGTCACGCCGCCGCCAAGCGCACCGAGCTTCGGCCAAAGCACGATGACCACGCCGGCAAGTCCGACAGTGAGGCCGGCCCAATGGCGCGGCAGGATGGCCTCGCCGAGAAACCTGCCGGCCATCACCGCCGTGATCAGCGGCTGCAGCCCGACGATCAACGCCGAAAGCCCGGCCGGCATGCCCCTGTGGATGGCCCAGAACACGCCGCCGAGATAGACGCCATGCATGAGGATGCCGGCGCCGGTCGCGTGGAGGGCCATGCGCGTCGCCCGCTTGGAGCCAAGCGCCATCATCAAGACGGCTAACAGGACGGCCGCCAGAACGAAGCGCACGGCCAGGAAGGTGAAAGGCTCGGCCCATGGCATGGCATAGCGCGCGCCAATGAAGCCGGTCGCCCACAGGACGACAAAGGAGGCGGGGATGAACCGCTTGACGCTGTGCATTTTCTGGAGGCTGCCCGTGAATCCGGTGAAGGTCGACTGTCGCGCCTGCTGTAATGTGGTTCAACCTGGCAAGCAAAACGAAACGGTTGATCCATAGGCTCATCCGAATTGAAGGGACGTTGGGTCAGGGAGATTTCAAGGCCGAAACATGATCTAGAACCCAATCAGCCGCCTGACGTCGTCGGGTGATGCGCCGGCCTTGCGCAAGGCGGCAAGGCCGTTATCCATGGCGCTCTTCGACAGTTTTCGTCCGTCGGGGCCGAGGATGAGACGATGGTGGAAGTAGCTTGGTTGAGGCAGGCCAAGCACCGCCTGAAGCAGGCGCTGCACGCTGGTGGCGGAATAGAGGTCCTGGCCGCGCACCACGCGGCTGACGTCTTGCAGCGCGTCGTCGACGACGACGGCGAGATGATAGCTGGTCGGGATATCGCGGCGCGCGACGATCACGTCGCCCCAGTCCTGCGGGCGGGCTTCCACCGTGTGTGTCGCGGAAAGCCTCTCATCCGAGAATTCCACCCATGACAGCTCGGCGCCGACGCGGGCCATTGAGGCATCGACGTCCAGCCGCCAGGCGAATGGCGCATTCTCGGCGATCCGCCGCTTGCGTTCCCTGGTCGGCAATACCTTGTCGACGGCGGGATAGAGCGGCACGCCGTCGGGGTCGCGCGGCCAGTCGCGCCCGCGCCTTTCGCTGTCGGCAATGAAGGCGCGGATCTCGCTACGGCTCATGAAGGCCGGGTAGACGAGTTCTTCCCTGGTCAGCCGGTCGAGCACCGCCTGATAATCCGCGAAATGCTCGGATTGACGGCGCACCGGTTCTTCCCAGCCGAGCCCGAGCCATTTCAGGTCGCGAAAGATGCCGGCTTCGAATTCCGGCGTGCAGCGCGTCGTGTCGATGTCCTCGATGCGCAGCAACAGGCGCCCGCCCGCTGCCTTCGCCAATTTCTGATTGAGCAGCGCCGAATAGGCATGGCCAAGATGCAGTTCGCCATTAGGGCTTGGCGCGAAGCGGAATGTCAGGAGTGTCATCCTTCGGCGGCAATCGGGTTGTGCGGAACTTTCGCCAATTGCTACTTTGCACCTGCAGCGCCGCGCGTCCACCGGCACGCACAAAGGGCGTTGTGGAACTTGATTTTGCGCGGTTAGGGAACAAGCAGACATGCAACGCATCGCCACGCTCGACGACATCTCGCAAGGGCTCGACGCGCTTTGCCTGCTCGACCCGCGCCTCGCAAAGGTGCGCGGCATGGCCGGCGAGGTGCCGCTCCGGCTCTCCGAGCCGGGGTTCAGAAGCCTGGCCTCGATCGTCGTCTCGCAGCAGGTTTCCCGCGCCAGCGCCGACGCCATCTTCGGCCGGCTGACAAAACTCGTCGATCCGCTGACGCCGCAAGCCATCCTTGCCGCCGACGAGGCGATTTTTCGCGAGGCCGGCCTGTCACGGCCGAAGCAGCGCGGCCTGATCGCCGTGGCCCAGGCGGTGGTCGACGGCCTCGACCTCGATCACCTCTGCCTGCTCGATGCCGCCGAGGCCATCACGGCCATGACCAAGGTGGCGGGCATCGGCCCGTGGACGGCGGAAGTCTATCTTTTGTTCGCCGCCGGCCACCCCGATGTCTTCCCGGCACGCGACGTTGCCCTGCAGAGCGCGGTCGGCCACGCGCTTGGCATCGATCCGCGTCCACCCGAGAAAATGCTGATCCAACTCGCCGAATCATGGAGCCCGTGGCGAGGTGTCGCATCGCGGCTTTTCTGGGCGTATTATCGCGAATTGAAGGGCAGGGACGCCGCGCCTCCGGCCTGAATTTGCAAAAAAGCATTGAAATCAGGCGCTTTTGGCGCGTCGTGTGGCCGACAAGCCGCTTCACATCCCTGTCATGTCGGGCTTACAGTATCCGCGCCGATCGCTTCGAGAACCAAGGAGGTCAATGACGTGACGGTTGCCGTATCTCCGGATGGGCTTCCAGCGCTGGTGCTGAACGCGGACTACCGTCCGCTCAGCTATTACCCCCTGTCGCTCTGGTCGTGGCAGGACGCCATCAAGGCTGTGTTCCTCGAGCGGGTGAATATCGTCGCCGAATACGAGCACGCCGTGTCGTCGCCGACCTTCTCGATGAAGCTGCCGAGCGTCGTCAGCCTGAAGGCCTATGTGAAGCCATCGCGGCATCCGGCCTTCACCCGATTCAACGTCTTCCTGCGCGACCGTTTCCAGTGCCAATATTGCGGCACGCCGGAGGATCTGACCTTCGACCATGTCATTCCCCGCCATCGCGGCGGGGCGACGACCTGGGAGAATGTCGTCGCCGCCTGCTCGCCCTGCAATCTGAGGAAGGGCGGCATGATGCCGGCGCACGCCAAGATGTGGCCGCTGCAGAAGCCCTTCCAGCCGACGGTGCATGACCTGCACAACAATGGCCGCCTGTTCCCGCCCAACCACCTGCATGAAAGCTGGATGGATTATCTGTACTGGGATGTCGAACTGGAACCATAGAGTTCGGCAGAAATCCGCGAGCCCGGTCGCCTGACGCAGCTTTCTGTGCTTCCGGCCTTCGCCGGCCGAAGCACTCATGAGCGGTCGTGGTGTGGTAGTTAAGGCTACGGCCGGCGTAGGCCGGTGCTCACGTACTTTAAGTACGCTCCGCTCCGGTTCTCGAAAGCCACGCCATGCGCTCCGGGCTGGCGAATTTCTGGACGAACTCTCGCGCCGCGCTAGATCAATCGCGGGCAAAGGCGCCGCGGAAGGCGATGATTGCCAGGATAAAGCTGGCGACGGCGTTCCAGCCGGCCAGCGACAGGCCGAGTATGCGCAGCGCCGCCTTGTCGCAGGAGGGCGGGACGAATTTGTCGAGCGCATCGAGCACGCCCTTGCCGCCGGTGTCCACCGGTCCCGCCGCCGCGGCGCAATCGGTCGGTCCCGCCCACCACGCCCATTCGACGCCGGAGTGATAGACGCCGAGATAGAGGCCATACACCATCAGCAGGCCGCCGACGGCCAGCAGGCCGCGTGTCAGCCAGGCCGGCCAGCGCAGCGCCGACGACAGCGCCGCCAGCAGCATCAGCGGCACGCCGGCATAATAGGGGGTGCGTTGCTCGAAGCAGAGCTTGCAGGGGATGTAGCCGCCGAGGTGCTGGAAGGCCAATGCCGAGCCGACGGTCGCGGCCATGGCGACGGCCAGAAACAAGGCCGTTTGCGTGCGCTGGCGTCCAGTGTCGGCATTTACGGTCGCAGTCATCGATCTACCGTCCGTTGCGTTCGACCTTGAGCATGATCTTCTCCGAAAACCGGTCCTTCGGTTCGGGACCAGCTCTAGAGGGCGTATTTGGCTGTTATATAGAGCAAAATCAGGGCGGCTGCGGCGGTGCCCGCGATCATGCCAAGGCGCTTCTCGATGAATTCGCGGATTGGTTCGCCATAGCGGCGCAGCAGCCAGGCCAGGAACAGGAAGCGGGCGCCGCGCGCCACGATCGCCAGCACGATGAACAACAGGAGATTGACGCCGATGACGCCGGACAGGATCGTCACCACCTTGATCGGCGGCAGATGGGCGAGGCCGGAGGTGACCAGCATCAGAATGATGAAGCCGATGCCCGACGAGACGCGCAGCGCCTCGAAGTCGTCATACTTGCCATAGAATTCGAGGATCGGCCTGGCCACCGCGTCATAGGCATAGTGGCCGATGTACCAGCCGGCGATGCCGCCCAGCACCGAAGCGAGGGTGGCGATCAGCGCGTAGCGATAGGCGCGATCCGGCCGCGACAGCGCCATCGGCAGATAGAGCACGTCGGCAGGCACCAGGAACACCGAGCTTTCGACGAAAGCGATGATGGCCAACCACCATTCGGCGGATTTCCTTGCCGCCAGCGACAAGGTCCAGTCGTAAAGTCCGCGAAGCATCGGCATCCCTAATGTATGTCGCCCAAAAATGCGCAGCGGGTTTGGATCACGACATGCACGAACAAAGACCAAAAGCGCGCCACATGAATGTCTCCAGACGCGACGCGCTTCAATGCGCAGCTTGTCTAGAAAGATTTTCCGCGCTGCACAATGGCCGTAGCTTCACGAAATCGAAGGGCTGGGCACGAAATCGAAGGCTGGGGCCGAGCGAAGGTCGGATGTCGGGAATTGGCCAGTTGACGAACAGGCCTCCAACCGTATAGTCCGCGCCCATCCAGGCCGCCCGGCCTGAGCCCCTATGGCGGAATTGGTAGACGCGCTCGACTCAAAATCGAGTTCCGCAAGGAGTGCTGGTTCGATCCCGGCTAGGGGCACCATTTTCCTCACAATTGCGCTGACGGCGGCCGAGCCGCCTGACGGGAGAGCCGCCTGTGACCACGGTGATGTCAAGGTGGGTAGGGGGGTGGGTAGCTACGGCGAATTCGGTATCCCTTGCCTCCTGTGTCGAGGCTGCAAACCGGGATAGTATGCCTCATAAAATACGATCGGTCTTCCAAGCTCGGAGCTGCGGTTAAACTCGTCGAGGCGTTGTAATTTGAGCCTATGAACCTTTTGTCAGGACGGTCGAGACGTAACTATGGCAAAAAAAAAATCGCGTACCAAGCCCAGTAGTGACCTCCTGAAGCTGCTTGCCACCAGGCCGAAAGCGGTTGCGCTTGCCGCGCTGCACGTGAGTGAATCCGTGCTGCTGGAACTCGAAGCATCCGAACTGTTGTCGGCAGCAGAGATCAGGGGATTGCTCAAGGACGCAGCCATGACTTTGCGGAATGCCGCCGAGCAAACAGACAACCGGAGTTGTCTCATTGCCAGCGAAATAGTCGATTCCATGCGGGAAAACTTCAGGAGAAACAAAACCTGACCGGTGCCATCCCATAGCGATTTCAAATCGTGGCTTCGGCAAGCCAGTGGAGCCTGTACAGTCAGCGAACAGTGCCGTTGCGACATCGTCCGATAGTGGCAATTGAACGGATACTCATTGCATCAATTTTGATGTACGTTCTATCCGATCGAGGAAGGGGCGTGCTTGCAGATGGCGTATACGTCACATCTTTTTTTGCGCGGAAATGAAAATCGTCCATCATATGTCGGACTTAACGACGACGATGCGGCGCTTATCAAGACGCTGGGGTTCACGCCGAAGAGCTATCCGGCGGAGACGGTTATCGTCAGCCAGGGCGAGGACAATGATCGCATATTCATAGTCGAGTCGGGCTGGGGTTGCATTTCTCATGAACTCGCGGACGGGCAGCGCCAGATATTGGATTTTGCCCTGAGAGGCGATACCGTCCTGCCTCAGGCGTACGCGGGCAGCGCTCTCGAGACGTTTGTGGCTCAAACCGAACTTTCGGTGCTGGTGGCTTCGACCAAGACCTTCACCCTTGCTGCCATGAAGTCGCCCCATCTCTTCTCGCTTATTATCGAGACCCTTGTGCATCGGGGAGCGTTTGTCGCTCAACATCTCACCAATGTAGGACGACGCAGCGCCTTGGCGCGGACGTCGCATCTGTTCCTCGAACTGAGGGCGCGCCTGGAGCGAGTCGGCGCTGTCACCCGCGATAGCTATGAGTGCCCTCTCACCCAGTACGATCTCGCGGACGCCCTCGGCATCACTCCGCTTCATGTCAATCGGGTGCTGCGGAACCTGCGTGAGCGCAAGTTGCTCGAATTCCGCCAGGGCCATGTTCGCGTGCTCGATCAACCGGGCCTGGCGAAGCTTGCCGGATTCGAGCCCGGATACATCGAAAGTTAAGGCGTATCGGCGCACGCCGGGGCGCGCCCGAAGGTCTTCAATAGAGGAAACCGTGTGCTCCGCGACAGCGGCCGCTTTGACGCGCGCTCAGCCAGTTCCTGCAGTTGTGGTCAGCGCCGGCCAAAGAACACCATTTTCCGCAAACGTGCGTTACCGCCGCCCCAGCAGGCTCTTCATCCGGTTGCGCAGGATGCGCGCCATGTTGCGGGTTTCGCGGTAGAGGTGAAGCTGCGACGCCGCCTGGCGGGCGAGGCGGTCGGCGTCCGGCGAAAGCCCGATGACCAGCGTGCCGATCGGCCTGCGCTCCATCCATAGCCGGCTCATCACCGGATGGTCGGGCATGGCGCAGGAATCGGTCATCATGATGTTGGGATCGTCGAGATGCTGCCTGGTCACCTCGATCATCAGCAGCGTGCCCGGCGAATAGGTTGCGAGCGTCTCGTCATAGGCCGTCTTCCAGGTGTAGGCGACGCCGGCCTCGACGAAGACGATCAGGCAGGCGATGGTGCGGCCGTCGAGCGTCAGCGAATGGATGCGGCACAGATCCTGCTCGGCCAGCCGGTGCACGGCTTCGCGGGCAAAGGCGGCGCGGTAGCGGTCGATGGCCATGGCGGTGCGCTCGCGGCCCTTCCAGCCGGCGACCTCGAGCGTCAGGAAACGTTCGATGGCGTGGCGGATCTCGTCCGGTCCGCGGGCCACGAGATGCTCCAGCTGGCCGAGATCGGCGAGGCGGCGCTTCAGGCGGCGGAATTCGCGATAGTGGTGCGAGCGCAGCGAGGCCTTCAGGTACTCATCGCCGTCGAGCTCGCTTTCGAGCACCGGGCGTTCGGCCTTGCCGGTGGCGACCAGCGTCAGGCCGCGCGTCTCGGCGACGGTGGCCAAGAGGCTGGCCACCGGGCCGTCGAGCCGGATGTCGGGCAGGACAAAGACCTTCGGCAGCTTGAGATGCGGCCGCGACAGCATCGAGAAGAAATCCTCGAGCACGCCGACGGGATCGTCACGGTCGACCAGCGGCGTGCCGATCGGGCCGAACGGGCTCGACCAGGTGCGCATGACCCGCACGCCGAGCGGCGGCCGTTCCACCGAGAACGGCACCAGCAGGCGCAGCCGGTTGCGGTATTCATCGCCGTCGCGGATGACCGCCAGCCGCACCTCGCGGTCTTCCAGCCTCGGCATGGCGGGCGCTAGGAAGCGCGGGTTGAAGAAGACGTTGGGCTCGATCGTGCGGGTGCAGAGATAGTCCAGTTCCTCGACCAGGTCGAAGCCGGCGGAGGCCGGGTAGATCGCCAGTTTGCGCTCGGGCCGGTCGTTGGCCAAGAGTTCGATATGGGCGGGATCGGCGTCGCGGACGAACCCGGCGAGGCCGGACACCATGGCGCCGGCCGGGCCGCCGCTGGTTTCCTCGAGCAACGGGACGGCGGCCATCACGCGGCTCCTTTCAAGGGCACGAAAATGGCCATGGCGATGCCGAGCTTGCGCCAGACCGTGAAGGACAGCGCGCCGGCCTCGAAGATCATCGCGAAGGCGGTCGCCATCGCCGCGCCCCACAGGCCGAAAAGCGGGATCAGCACCACGTTCAGGCCGATGTTGAAGGCCAGCGTCATGGCGTAGACGGCGGCGCAGATGTTCTGGTTGCCGCTCATCGTGAGCAGGCTTTCGCAAGGGCCGACGGCGGCCCGCGCCACGACGCCGAAGACCAGCAGGAACAACAGCGGATAGCCGGCGACGAATTCGGCGCCGAACAGGGCCAGCATCGGCTGGCCCAGCACCAGCACCAGCAGCGCCATGAACAGCGACGGCCAGAAGGTCCACGACACCGTTTCGCGGGCGAAGGCGGCGAGCTTTTCGGGCTCGCCATGGGTGAATTGCGCGTAGCGCTGGGCGACGCCCGCCTTGACCGCGAAATAGACGAAATGCACCAGCGCCAGCGTCTTGACCGTGGCGAAATAGACGGCGACGTCGTTGGGCTCCATATAGGCGCCGACCATCAGCACGTCGGCATTGGTGAGCAGGAAGAAGAAGCCTTCGACCAGGAAGATCGGCAGCGACACGAAGAACCACCGCGCGAAACGCACCTTCATCGGCCCGGCCGGGATATGCCTGTCCATGCGCGCCGTGACGCCGATGAGCTGGCCGATCGTGGTGGCATAGGTGGCGGCGATCGAGGCGAAGATCGCGGTCCTGGCGTCGGGCGCAAAGCCGACCAGAAGCATCAGCGCCATCAACGCCAGGATCAGCACCGGCCGCACCAGATAGGTCGGCGCCAGCGCGAACAGCGCCCATGAGTTCGCCCGCGACATCCCCTGCAGCAGGTCGGACATGGCGATCATCGGCAGGCAGATGACGCCGAGGATGAACGGCACGACATAGTAGTTTTCGATAAAGGGCGAGAGCAGCCAGACGCCGAGCGCGCCGAGCCCGGCGATCGCGGTCGAGGCAACCAGCACGAACAGGCGGCTGGCCAGCACGATGCCGCGCAGTTCGGCCAGCATGTTGCGCTCGCGGTATTCGGGAATGAAGCGGATGACCGAGGTGTGGAAGCCGAGGCAGGCGAGGTTGCCGACGATGACCATCGTCACCCAGACGAGGACGAAGATGCCGTATTCGAACGAGCCCATCCAGCGCGCCATCAGCACCTGGCTGACGAAGGCGATGACGGCGCTGACGATGCGGATGGAAAAGGCGATCAGCGACATGCGCCCAGCCTCGCCGCGCTCGTCGGCGGTGAACAGCACGGCATCGATGCGGCCAAGCAACGGTTTTACGCGCAGCGCAAGGCGCTGCGGCAGGAACCGCCCGGCTGTCGTCGCCGCGGAAAAGCGCACTCAATACTCTCCGTTTTCCGCCTCTTTTCTGGGTCTGCGTGTAGCGAGAACACATTAAGAAACGGTTGGGTGGGAGGAGGCGCGGTGCACGCATTCGTCATGCCGGTGGCATGACGTTTTGCGCGTAGTGTAAAGACTGGGACCTATATAATGTGTGACCCAACAATCACGTATAGCGCTTAGCGGCCTGCCGCTCATAATGGCACTTGGCATGTACGAGTTCAGTATTTTCTTCCGTGTAGCCGTCAGCCGCGCTCTGTCGATCTAGCTCGGAATATTTGAGCGGCATTTCTTGGCCACAGTGAGCGCACTTTCGCCCTTGCAGCCGCCATTTTAGTGCTTTGAGCTTATTGCGATGGGCCGGCTTGCTCCGTTCATCATAGTTAAGCTCCTTATAGTTAAGCTCCTTCACCACTTTTCGACGATAGGCAAAGAGCAGCAGCGGGTCGTCGCCGGCAAGTTCCGCAAGTTGCGCCCTAACATTCGTCAGTAGTTTATTGGCCTGCTTTAGTTCGTCACTCGTGAGGTTCCGATTAGGCATAGTCTTTACCTACATGGTCGCCAGCCTGACGGCATGGATATGCCGCACGGCTTCCTCGACTATCGGCCATAGAGCGGGCGGGCAGTCCTTAATCCCGACGCTGGAGTCAATCCGGTTTGGTGCTGGCCCCTTCGTGAGACCCAACACGCGCTTAACGTGAGCGACATGGCACGTTTCGACGGACTTGCCATATTTCCGCAGAACATAGGTCCGTTCTCTCTTGTATCCGGCTTTGTCAGTGATCATTGGGGTGGTCCCTCCATTGGTGACGCTTCCCATTCTTCACATGCGAACACGGCTGTCTATGTTAGAAGTTCTCTATATTCTGGTAGCACTGCTTGCGAGTGTTAGTGTCAGTCGTGCCGCACCACAAATTGAGATCACACCCGCAATGAAAACGTGGGGGAGACGGAGCTTTCTGGCTTTAACCCGGAGCCTGATTTAAGTTCTGAAGTAGTTTCTCGAATCTATCGCGCCATGGAAACTTGTCGTCGTCTAACCAGTCGGGATGCGGTTTAAAGCTGACACCGTTTAATTGGAACCGCATGCCGAGCCAAATTTCGGCTTGCCACATGTTGTTACCGAGTTCGTACAGCGTTTCCGTAGTGATGTGTTTTGGGGGATTGGCTTTAATCTGCGGGTCCGTCCATGTCTCAGAACGCACAAGCATCAGCGAGTCTTCGCTTGGTGAATAGCCATACGGCAAATCGTGGATAAGCCGGTTGCGCTGGCTATTCAGGTCTTTAACCTCCCGCCGAACGACCTCAAGTTTGCATTTATCCGCCTTATCCTGCATTTTCAAAGGGATGATTTGTTCCAACATTGCCAGCCGTGTAGTGAGGTTCATCACGGGCGAAAGCAGGGCGATCAGCGAGCTATGGTCAAGCCCTGTCAGATGGCCGATCGTCAGATTAACTGCCCTGTCCATCTGCGTTTGCCTCACGTCAACGAAGCCAAGCGCCGGCAGGAAATGTTGAGGCACTACAGTACCAGGAACGTATTCAACCATGTCAGAAACCCCCAAAACAAAGACCAGGATAAGGCCGACCAGCGCCGCGACGAGCCGGCGAAGCGCGTTTTGAATACGCCGCCGAAGCCAAAGACAGAGAAGCGCCCGGATCGCTCCGGGACGCCCCTATCAAAAGAAGATCGAGAGAATGGCCGCGATGCCAAATAGGCAGAGCGCGACGTTCACCTTCACTTCAATCGTGACCTTGGGTTTCATTGGAAATCCCTCGGTCCGTGGCCACGGAACCAAAAGGTTTCGTGAGTCATGCCAGCGTTACGAATAAGCCGTCGTTCGCCGGTGTATCGGCTCACTCTTGGCGTTGTACTTCCGCCGCCAGTGAATCCCATGTGCCTCCAAGGTTGTCGCTAGGTTTTTCGCTGTTTGATGGCGATTCCGTTGCGGGCTCGGCATGGGCCGCAGGGTGTTCCGACTCGGGGTGACCAGACAGGCAAGTCTGGGGCCTTATCGGGCCTGTGGAAATCTAAGAGTGGGCCGAGTCTTATTTTGTGTCGAGTCGGCTTTTCTTGCGCCTGTGGAGAAGCCTTCGCGCCTTCGGCTTAAGCGTGACCGGCTTCGTCAATCCGCCGATAGGTAAGGCGCTTGCCGACCATGGCCTTGATGGCTTTCTCGGCGCGTTCCGGGGCGAATAGGGTCCGTTTGCGGGCACTATCGTAGCCGACAAAGACGCTGGCAGCGCTAGCCGCTTTCGTCTTTCCGATCAACCACCTTGCCGGGAGCACATTTTTGCCCCGCCGGTTTTTTCTTGCGCTTGTTGCACTCTGCCGGCTTTTCGGGCGTTCGAAGCTCGAAAAGCCAAGCAATTGGCTTTTCGTCCGCTACGCTGACCGCTTCTCATTCCTCAGGTGGGGAGATTGGCTAATCGCCAACGCCGGTGCTGCCCCGCCCTTCCGGCATCTTCTCCCCGTGAACGGGGAGAAGGGAAAGGCGCGCCTTACGCAAACGCCCCGTGGCAGTGCTTGTACTTTTTCCCCGACCCGCACGGGCAGGCCTCGTTGCGGCCGATCTTGCCCCAGGTGGCGGGGTTTTTCGGGTCGCGGTTTTCTGGGGCGACGATGGCGTTGGTTTCCTGGCGGACCAGAAGCCCGGTCTCGCCGCCGTCGAAATCGTCCTCGCCGGTGGTGCCGTCGAGATGGCTGCCGAACATGTCGGGGGCCTCGGGCGGCGGGGCTTCGGCGGCCTGGCGGACCAGCTCGACGCGCATCAGCTGAGCGGTGACGGCCTGGCGCAGATTGCCCAGCATTGCCTGGAACAGTTCGAACGCCTCGCCCTTGTATTCCTGCAGCGGGTCGCGCTGGGCGTAGCCGCGGAAGCCGACGACCGAGCGCAGATGGTCGAGGTTGACGATGTGCTCGCGCCACAGATGGTCGAGCGTCTGCAGCACCACCGAGCGCTCGACATAGGTCATCACGTCGGCGCCGAAACGCTCGGCGCGGTCCTTCGCGGCAGCGTCGGCAGCCTCGGTGATGCGCTCGCGGATGTCGTCCTCGGCGATGCCCTCTTCCTTGACCCAGTCGTCGATGGGCAGGTCGAGATTGAGGAATTCGGCGACCTCGGCCTTGAGGCCGGCGACGTTCCACTGCTCGGCATAGGCGTTTTCGGGAATGGCCTTGGCGACGATCTCCTCGATGACGCCCTCGCGCATCTCGGCGATGGTTTCCGAAAGCCCTTCGCCGTCCATCAGCTCGAGACGCTGCTCGAACACCACCTTGCGCTGGTCGTTCGAGACATCGTCATATTTCAGCAGGTTCTTGCGGATGTCGAAATTGCGCGCCTCGACCTTCTTCTGCGCCTTTTCCAGCGCCTTGTTGATCCAGGGATGGATGATCGCTTCGTCTTCCTTGAGGCCGAGCTTCTGCAGCATGCCGTCCATGCGCTCGGAGCCGAAGATGCGCATCAAATCGTCCTGCAGCGACAGGAAGAATTTCGAGCGCCCGGGATCGCCCTGGCGGCCTGAGCGGCCGCGCAACTGGTTGTCGATGCGGCGCGACTCGTGGCGTTCGGTTGCGAGCACGTAAAGGCCGCCGGCGGCCAGCGCCTTTTCCTTCAGCCGCTGAACGTCCTCGCGGATTTCCTTTTCCTTCGCGTCGCGCTCGGGACCGGCCGGCATGTCGGCCAGTTCCTCGGCGATGCGCATGTCGGCATTGCCGCCGAGCTGGATGTCGGTGCCGCGGCCGGCCATGTTGGTGGCGATGGTGATGGCGCCGGGTTTTCCCGCCTGGGCGACGATTGCCGCCTCACGCTCGTGGTGGCGGGCGTTCAGCACCTCGAATCCCTTGAAGCCGTCCTTGCGCAGGCGTTCGGCCAGCTGCTCGGATTTCTCGATCGAGGTCGTGCCGACCAGCGTTGGCTGGCCCTTGGCGCTGGCTTCCCTGATCTCCTTGACGATCGCCTTGTATTTCTCCTCGACGGTCCGGTAGACCTCGTCGTCTTCGTCGACACGCACCACCGGCAGATTGGTCGGGATCTCGGTGACCTCGAGGCCGTAGATGTTGCCGAATTCCTCGGCCTCGGTCAGCGCCGTGCCGGTCATGCCGGCGAGCTTCTTGTAGAGGCGGAAATAATTCTGGAAGGTGACGGAGGCGAGCGTCTGGTTCTCCGGCTGGATCGCCACATGCTCCTTGGCCTCGAGCGCCTGGTGCAGGCCTTCCGAATAGCGGCGGCCGGGCATCATGCGGCCGGTGAACTCGTCGATGATGACGATCTCGCCGTTGCGCACGATATAGTCCTTGTCCTTCTGGAACAGCTGGTGCGCCTTCAGCGCATTGTTGACATGGTGGACGATGGCGACGTTCTCGACGTCGTAGAGCGACTCGCCCTTGAGCAGGCCGGCGTCGCGCAAAAGGTTTTCCAGCTTCTCGGTGCCCTCCTCGGTGAAGATCGAGGTCTTCTGCTTCTCGTCGATCTCATAGTCGGCCGGCTCGAGCTTCAGCATGAAGGCGTCGATGGTGTTGTACATTTCCGAACGGTCCTCGAGCGGGCCGGAAATGATCAGCGGCGTGCGCGCCTCGTCGACCAGGATCGAATCGACCTCGTCGACGATCGCGTAGCTGTGGCCGCGCTGCACCATCTGGGCGCGCTCGTATTTCATATTGTCGCGCAGGTAGTCGAAGCCGAGCTCGTTGTTGGTGGCGTAGGTGACGTCGGCGGCGTAGGCGGCGCTGCGCTCCTCGTCGGACAGGCCGTGGACGATGACGCCGACGGTGAGGCCGAGGAATTTGTAGACGCGGCCCATCCATTCGGAGTCGCGCGTGGCAAGATAGTCGTTGACGGTGACGACATGGACGCCTTTGCCGGCGAGCGCGTTGAGATAGACGGGCAGCGTGGCGACCAGCGTCTTGCCCTCGCCGGTGCGCATCTCGGCGATGCCGCCATTGTGCAGCACCATGCCGCCGATCAGCTGCACGTCGAACGGGCGCATGCCGAGCACGCGGCGCGCCGCCTCGCGCACGGTGGCGAAGGCCGGCACCAGGAGATCGTCGAGGCTGGCGCCGTTGGCGACGTCCTGGCGGAATTTTTCCGTGCGTGCCGCCAGCTCGGCGTCGGAGAGCGCCCGCATCTCGTTTTCCATGGCGTTGATCGCTTCGACGCGCGGCCGGGTCGACTTGACCCGACGATCGTTGGAGGAGCCGAAAACCTTACGGGCGAGACCGCCAAAACTGACCATTCAATGGTCCTTTCGATAGCATTCCAAGTCGTTGCGACGGCTGCCGGCCGGCCCCATCAAATCCACGTGAAACGCGGACAAACGCAAAAAGCGCCCGGAAAACGGTTCTGGACGCAAAGTCGTTGGACAGATAAGAGGGGGCTCAATCGATGTCAACGCCGCGCTCGCCCTGTCGACCGCGCCAAATTCGGCCACAAACTGGCTGATCTGGAAGCCATCCCGCTCTAGCTATCCCCCATTGGAGTTAATCGTATGTCCTTATTGTTCCGCCGCGCGTCGCTCGCCAGCCTTGGCCTGGCATTCGGGCTGTCGGCTCTGTCGCTGTCGCCACTGATGGCGCAGGACACCGCCCCCGCCCAGCCGGCCGCGCCTGCCCAGCCTGCCGCGCCGGTCGATCCGAACGCCGTGGTCGCCACGATCAACGGCCAGAAGCTGACCGAGGCAGACCTTGCGCTTGCCGAAGGCGAGCTGTCGCAGCAGTTCGCGCAGATGCCGCCTGAACAGCGCCGCGCCGCGGCGCTTTCGGCGGCGATCGAAATCAAGGTCATGGCGGCCCAGGCGGTCACCACCGGCCTCGACAAGGATCCCGACTTCCAGCGCCGCATGGCGTTCCTGCAGCAGCGCGCCCTGCATGGCCAAATGGTCGAGAAGGACGTCGTCGACAAGGTCACGGATGCCGAGGTTCGCGCCCGCTACGACCAGGAAATCGCCAACACGCCGCCGACCAACGAGGTGCATGCCCGTCACATCCTGGTGAAGACGAAGGAAGAGGCCGACGCGATCATCAAGCAGCTCGACGGCGGCGGCGATTTCCAGAAGCTCGCCAACGAGCACACCAGCGATCCGAGTGGCAAGACCAGCGGCGGCGATCTCGGCTGGTTCGGACCCGGCCAGATGGTGCCGGAATTCGACAAGGCGGTCTTCGCGCTGGCGGTCGGCAAATACACCGAGCAGCCGGTGCAGTCGCAGTTCGGCTGGCACGTCATCCAGGTCGAGGACAAGCGCGCCAAGCAGCCGCCGGCCTTCGAGCAGGTTAGGGATCAGGCCCGTCAGGCGGTCATCCGCGACAAGTATATCGCGCTGGTCAAGACGCTGCGCGCCGACGCCAAAGTCGAGATCCCGGACGAGCAGCTGAAGAAGACGGTCGACGCGCTGGAGAACGCGAAGTAGGCCTGCCGTCGGCGAAGCTGCCGATCTCCCCCTTGCGGGGGTTGAGGAGTGGTCCGCGCAGCGGACGGAAAGCCAATTGCTTGGCTTTCCGAACGACGAACGCCCGGCAAGGCAGAGGGGTGCTGTCCCTCCAACCTGCCAAACCGTCACAGCCAAGTGCACAGGCCGGTTCTTCAGGAAGCCGACGAGATCATCCTCGATGTTTCCGGTATCGGGATTGTCGACGCGCTTGAGCCGCTGATAGACGTCGAAAGCAGAGCGGCCTTGCTCGGCCACCAGCTGGCGGTTTCCGGCGTCGCTCATAACGGCCGAAAACACCCTTGCGCCGGCGCCCGCTATCGGGCAAACGGGCGTTCCCCTTGCGTTTTCCCGCCCGAGGTCTTCATGTCAGCCACGATTTCGCCGCTCGCGCCGAAAAAGTATCCCAAGATGCCTGCTATCGAGGGCGTTCGCATCGCCACCGCCGAGGCCGGGATAAAGTACAAGAACCGCACCGACCTGCTGGCCATGGTCTTCGACGCCGGCACCACGGTCGCCGGCGTGTTCACCAAGTCGAAATGCCCGTCGGCGCCGGTCGATTTCTGCCGGCAGAATCTCGGGCAGGGCAAGGCGCGCGTGCTGGTCGTCAACTCCGGCAACGCCAATGCCTTTACCGGCCAGAAGGGCCGGACGTCGACGGCAATGACCGGCGAAGCCGCGGCCAAGGCCGCGGGCTGCACGCCGGACGAGGTGTTTCTGGCCTCGACCGGCGTCATCGGCGAGCCGCTGGACGCCGGCAAGTTCAGCCATTTGCTCGCCGGACTGGTCAAGGACGGCCGCCCGGACCTGTGGACCGAAGCCGCCAAGGCGATCATGACCACGGACACCTATCCGAAACTGGCGACCGCGACGGTGAAGCTCGGCGACGCCGACGTCACCATCAACGGCATTGCCAAGGGCGCCGGCATGATCGCGCCCGACATGGCGACGATGCTCTCCTTCATCGCCACCGACGCACCGATCGCGGCGCCCGTGCTGCAGGATCTTCTGTCGCGCGGCACCGCCAAGACCTTCAACGCGGTCACCGTCGACAGCGACACCTCGACCAGCGACACGCTGCTGATCTTCGCCACCGGCACGGCCGCCAGGCGCGGCGCGCCTGACATCACCGATGCCGGGGATGCGCGCCTCGGCGCCTTCCGCCGCGCGCTCGGCAAGGTGCTGAAATCGCTGGCGCTGCAAGTGGTGCGCGACGGCGAGGGCGCCCGCAAGCAGGTCGAGGTCACCGTCACCGGCGCGAAATCGGCCCGCTCGGCCAAGCGCATCGCGCTGTCGATCGCCAATTCGCCGCTGGTCAAGACGGCGGTCGCCGGCGAGGACGCCAATTGGGGCCGCGTCGTCATGGCCGTCGGCAAGGCCGGCGAACCGGCCGACCGCGACCTCCTGTCGATCTGGTTCGGCGATATCAGGCTGGCGCATGAGGGCGAGCGCGATGCAAGCTACTCCGAAGAGGCGACGTCGGCCTACATGAAGCGCGACGAGATCCGCATCCGTGCCGATATCGGCATCGGCCGTGGCAAGGCGACGGTGTGGACTTGCGACCTCACCAAGGAGTATGTCGCCATCAACGGCGATTATCGGAGCTGATGGCGTTGGTTTCCAGACATCCGGCAAGCGTGCTTGCCATCGTGCGTCGTTACGAGGCGGCCGGTTTTCGGGCCTGGCCGGCGGCGGCCGTCCATTATGACGGCACCTGGGTGGTGCGGCTGACGGCAGGCCATCCGGCCAAGCGGCTGAATTCGGTCAACCCGCTCGATCCGGGCGACATCCAGCACATTGCCGAGCGCATCGGTCGCGCCAGCCGCCGTTTCGACGCCTATGGCCGGCCGCTGACCTTCCGCATATCGCCGCTGTCGGGCTCCGTGCTTTCGAAACATCTCGACAGCGAGGGGTGGAGCAGCTTCGCGGAATCGCTGGTCATGCGGCTGCCGCTGGCGGACGCCCAGCTCGACGTCGCCATGGACCAGATTCCGCTGAAGGACATCAGCCGCTTCATCGGCGCGGCGCTCAAGGTGAGCGGCTCGGACGTGTCGCTGCGGCCGGGCCTGTCGGAGATCATCGGCGCCATCCAGCCGGAAGCCGGGCTGTTCGCGCTCGAAGAGGGTACGGAACCGCTGGCGACGCTGATCTGCGTCCATGATGGCGATCTCGCAGGGCTGTTCGAGATCGCCACCGACAGATCGGTGCGCAACCAGGGCCATGGCCGCCACCTCATTATGTCGGCGCTGAAATGGGCGCGGCTGCGCGGCGCCCGGGAAGCCTGGCTGCAGGTCGAGGCCGACAATGCGCCGGCGCTGGCGCTTTATCGCTCGCTCGGGTTCGACGAAGTCTATCGTTACCATTATCGCCGGCCGCCCGGCGCATGACCGGCGCGAGCCCTGTTGGCAAGCGCCTGCTGCTGGTCGCGGCCTGTGCGCTGGTCGATACCGACGGTCGCGTGCTTCTGGCGCAGCGGCCTGAAGGCAAGCAGCTCGCCGGCCTGTGGGAATTTCCGGGCGGCAAGGTCGAGCCCGGCGAGACGCCGGAAGAATGCCTCATCCGGGAGTTGTACGAGGAGATCGGCATCGAAACCGACATTCCCTGCTTGGCGCCGTTCACCTTCGCCAGCCATTCCTACGATGATTTTCACCTGCTGATGCCGCTGTTCGTCTGCCGTCGCTTCCGCGGCATCGCGCAGCCGAAGGAGGGCCAGGTGCTGAAATGGGTGCGGCCGCGCCAGATGCGCGATTTTCCGATGCCGCCGGCCGACGCGCCGCTGATCCAGTTCCTCATCGATCTTCTGTGATTTGCGCCTTCACGGCCCGAGTTTAAGACAGCGTTAATCGAAGATTTATCTTGCCGTGAAAAATTGAGAGGCGTGGAAATTGAAGCAAGGCCTGTCCGGGCCTTTGCCGGAGAGCGGTTGCATGAGCCTCGACAGGGACTGGGAATCGATCCGACCCGACCGCAATCATAGCGCCGCCAATGCCGGCATGGGCATATTGCGTATCACGCTGCTGTTCGGCTCGGCCGCGGTGGCGCTGGCCTTGATCGCGACGCCTTTCCTCGACAGCCGGATACGATCGCAGTCCGCCCGCGCCGAACTTGCCGACCTCGATACGATCAGCACAGGCTCGATCGGCCGCCGCGACACCTACACGCTGCGCAGGAGCGTGCTGCAGCCGTTGCCCAGTTCAATCTGCGTGATACGCGACAATGGCAAGCGCAGCGGCGACTGCTGACATGTTTAAAGCCGTCGTTTCATCGCCTGTTAAGCCTGTGCCGTTAACCTTTCTTAACGGGTCGGCGCTAGGGTTCCGGCAAGCGGGATCGACGGTCATGAAGACATTGCTGCAACGATTTCTGGAAGACGAAACCGGCGCGACGGCCATTGAATATGGGCTGATCGTGGCCGTGCTGTCGCTTACCATCGTAGGCGGCGCCAGCCAGGCGTTCGATGCCATCAAGTGGCTGTTCAGCGACAACAACAGCAGGCTGGTGAACGCTTTCGCGACCACCCCCCAACCATAGCAATCCGGTCAACGTCCGCCTGGCCCGCCGGGATTTTCCAGTATTGTCTTCAGCGATATTTTCGCCGAGCCCGGCTTCAACGGCTTTTGCTGCGAGGCGTCGGGCGCCCATCCTGACATCCAGACGATCGGAAAACTCGCCCTGACGCGACCATCGGCGTCCGAAAACCGCTCGGCGTAGATTTCGGCGGCGCGGGCAAACAGTCTGCGTGTGCCCGGTCGCCTGCTGCGGTCGACGAGCGCGCTGGTCTCGCCCACTGCCCGCAGGTCCGCCATCAGGCCGAACAGGGTTCCGTACCGCACCGTCACCGTCTCGACATCGGCGACCGGCAGGGCCAGGCCGGCGCGCTGCAAAAGCGCGCCGGCGTCGCGCACGTCGGTGAACGGGATGACGCGTGGGCTGGCGCCGCCGTAAAGCTCGGTCTCGGCGGCGAGCAGGCTTTCGCGCAGCTCGGAAAGCGTACCGGCGCCGGCAAAAGCGCCGAGAAAAAGACCATCGGGCTTCAGCGCGCGGCGGATCTGCACCAGCATGCCGGGAATATCGTTCATTGCCTGAAGAGACAAAAGGGAGACGGCGAGGTCGAGGCTTTCCGGCTCGAACGGCACGGTTTCCAGCGGTGCCACCAATCCAGCGGCACCGCCCAGGAACGCGGCGTCCGCCTCCACGCGCACGATGTCCGCCACCTTACCGCTTGTCGCGAGCACGTCGGACGCCGCCGGCGTCTGGCAAAACAGCACGGCCGCTCTGTCGAATTTGCGCTCGACGGCGTCCAGCCGCTCGGCAAGATCCTCGGCCGCCCGCCGCATCAGGAAATCCGCGCCGGCAGTCGGATGGGCGAGAGCCCGGCGCTTGTGCGCCAGCCAGAGAGATGTATCGACTATAGGCTGCAACGGCTGGTTCCTGGTTTCCGCTCTCTGATATAGGGTGGCGGAGAACCAACCACGTGGCCGATCCAATGCCAGATATCAAGAGTATCGCTCGAAAGGCATTGGGCTGGCCGGCGCGCCTCCTGTTTCCGCCGGTTTGCGCCGGCTGCCGGCGGCATGTCTCGCAGCCCGGCGTGCTGTGCGGCGCCTGCTGGCCGAAGCTCAGGCTTCTGGAACGGCCGTGGTGCCCGGTGATGGGCACGCCGTTCATCCACCACATGGGCGAGGGGTTCCTGTCGGCCGAGGCGATCGCCGACCCGCCGCCGTTCGAGCGCGCGCGGGCCGCGGTCGCTTACTCCGGCGTCGCCCGCCAGATGGTGCAAGGATTGAAATACCAGGATCGCACCGACCTGGCGCCATGGATGGCGCGCTGGATGCTGCGCGCCGGCGCCGAACTGATCGCGGAAGCCGATGTGGTCGTGCCGGTGCCGCTGCACTGGCGGCGCTTCTTCAGGCGTCAGTTCAACCAGTCGGCGGAACTGGCAAGGGCGGTATCGCAGCTTGGCGGCCTGCCTTTCGCGCCCTCCGCGGTCAGGCGTGTCAAACTCACCCGCCAGCAGGTCGGGCTGGAGCGGCGGGAACGCGAGGAGAATGTGCGTGCCGCGTTCAGAGTGCCCGAGGAGGCCGAGATCGAGATCGCCGGCCGCCGGGTGCTCTTGATCGACGATGTCTATACCACCGGCGCCACTGTCCGCGCGGTCGCCAAGGCGCTGAAGAGGGGCGGCGCCGGGGCGGTCGACGTGCTGACCTTTGCGCGCGTGCTGCCGGGGGACTTTCGGGCCGACGAGTCCGCGACTATATAGGTTGAGGAAAGGCAGGATTGCTGACCGATGGTCGACGTGACGATCTATACACGGATGATGTGCGGCTATTGCACGGCGGCCAAGCGGCTGCTCGAGCGCAAGGGTGTCACCTACACCGAGCACGACGCATCCTTCTCGCCGGAACTGCGCCGGGAAATGATTTCCCGCGCGAACGGCCGCTCGACCTTTCCGCAGATATTCATCGGCGATACGCATGTCGGCGGCTCCGACGATCTCCATGAACTGGAGGCGGAGGGCCGGCTGGACCGTCTGCTCGCCAATGGCTCGACGAACTGAGGACATGACGATGGGTGCTTTCAAGGCGGCGGCGATCCAGATGCGTTCGGGCACCAGCCCCGAGCGCAACGCGGTCGATCTGGAGCGGCTGGTGCGCGAGGCGGCCGGCCAGGGTGCGGCCTATGTCCAGACCCCGGAAATGACCGGTGCGCTGGTCCGCGACAGCCGAGCGCGGGCCGCCTCCTTCACGTCCGAGGACAAGGATATTATCGTCTCGACGTCGCGGAAGCTGGCGAAGGAACTTGGCATCTTCCTGCATATCGGTTCGACCGCCATCCTGCGCGCCGACGGCAAGCTCGCCAACCGCGCGCTTCTGTTCGGGCCGGATGGCGCCACGATCGCCACCTACGACAAGATCCACATGTTCGACGTCGATCTCGACAATGGCGAGAGCTGGCGCGAATCCGCCGCCTACGAGCCGGGCACCGAAGCCGTCGTCACCGGGATCAGCGGCGCCGGGATCGACGGTGCGAGGCTGGGTTTCGCCGTCTGCTACGATCTGCGCTTTCCGCAGCTCTTCCGCGCCGAGGCGCTGGCCGGCGCCGACCTGCTTTCGGTGCCCGCCGCCTTCACCCGCCAGACCGGCGAGGCGCACTGGCATGTGCTGCTCAGGGCGCGCGCCATCGAGAACGGCGCCTATGTCGTGGCCGCGGCGCAAGGCGGACTGCACGAGGACGGCCGCGAGACTTACGGTCATTCGCTGATCGTCGATCCCTGGGGCCGTATCCTCGCCGAGGCGGCGCATGACGAGCCTGCCGTGATCGTCGCCGAGATCGACCCGGCGCAGTCTCTTGCCGCGCGCAAGAAGATCCCGAACCTGAAAAATGCACGGGATTTCGCCGTGAACGGCGGATCGGCCGAGGCCGTGCCTCTCAGGGGTGCGGCGTCTTGATCCGCTTTTCCCTGATCTGCGAGCACGACCACGAATTCGAAGGCTGGTTTCGCAGCAACGACGATTTCGACACCCAGAAGAAGCGCGGCTTCGTCGACTGTCCGAACTGCGGCTCGCACAGGATAGAAAAGGCATTGATGGCGCCGGCGGTCTCCACCGGGCGCAAGCAGGAGAAGATTGCGCTCGCCATGGGCGAGGCCCAGAAGTGGGCGCTGGCGCAACTGAAGGCGATGGCCGAGAAGGTGCGCGAGAACGCCGACTATGTCGGCGACAAGTTTGCCGAGGAAGCGCGCAAGATCCACTTCGGCGAGAGCGATCCGCGCGGCATCTATGGCGAGGCGACGCTGGAGGAGGCCAAGAGTCTGGCCGAGGACGGCGTCGAATTCATGCCGATCCCGAGCTTTCCGGAGGACCGGAACTGAGTCTCAACGGAGATTTGCGCCGACCGGAAAGGACCAAGCCGCAGCGTGGTATACGGTCACTTATTGGCCGCTTGGCGCGCCTAGGTGTAATCAAGTTCAGTGGCAACCTAACAATCGATGGCTCGCTGATTGTCAGCGATAAGGGCACTGACAAGATAGTCGAAGCGCTTGGCCTTATTCGTGATTTTGACCCCGTCCGGTACAAACGGCTGCTCCGCGACGTCAGGCAGATTCTTGTCACAACTCTTCCGTCTTCGGTCGCTCAATGGGCAGATTCTTCACGGGCTTGCGAACTGGATGAGCGCTACGTCATCCACCAAGAGACGACTCCCGAACTCGTCGCTTCGTGTATCGTCCATGAGGCCACGCATGCCCGGTTGATGCGATGCGGTATCGGCTACGAAGAGGAGTTGCGGGATCGCGTGGAGCGGGTCTGTCTGCGTCGGGAGATCGCCTTTGCGGCCAAATTGCCTGCCGGAACGGATCGGCTTGAACAAGTTGAGGCGACACTTGCCGCCATGCCGGATTTCTCCGACAAGGCAATGAACGAGCGCTATCTCGACGGCTTGCGAGATGCTCTTCTCTACCTCAACATGCCGGCTTGGCTTGTCGATCTCACCGTATCATACCGGCGGCGGCGACACCGGCGACGTTTCGCGCGGCAGCCAGCAAGCTGATCGGCTAGACTACACTTTCGATCAGTTTGCCAAGCAGATGGGCGAGCATCTCCCGCTCGGATAGCGTCAGGCCGGAAAGTATCTCGTGCTCGTTGGCGACGTGGGCGGCAAGCGCCTCGTCGATCAAGGCGAGACCTTTCGCGGTCAGTTGCACGACGATCCCGCGCCGGTCGTTGGGGTGCGGCCCGCGCAGGATCAAGCCGGCCTTTTCCAGCCGGTCGAGCCGGTTGGTCATGGCGCCCGACGTCACCATCGTCGCCTCATAGAGGGCGGTTGGCGTCAGCGCGTAAGGCGATCCGGAACGGCGCAGCGTCGCTAGCACATCGAATTCCCCGGATTGCAGTCCGAAACGCGCAAACAGCGGAGCGAGGCGTTCTCGTGCTATCAGCGACGAGGCCTCGTTCAACCGTCCCAGCACGGCCATCGGAGAGACGTCGAGATCCGGCCGTTCCCTGTTCCACTGCTCGATGGCCTTCGCTGCGCGATCCATCTATCTCACCGTAAAGTATCTTGACGTTAATAATCTTTGTATTATCTTATCTCAAGTTACGATGCCGGCCAAGAGCCGCTAACAGGCGACAAGGCTACGAAATGAAATTTATCTGGGATTCGGCGCTCGGCCTTTTGGTCGTCACAGGCGGCCTGCTCGGCCTGACGCTGCCTTTCGGCAAGCTGGCAACGGCGGCCGGCGTGCCGGCAATGGTCTGGGCCTTCGTCATTTCGCTCGGCGCGGGCGGCGTGCTGTTGCTGGCGCTTCTGTTACGCGGCGAACGCATCCGGCTGACGGCGCACAAGCTGCGCTATTTCTTCGTCACTGCGGCGGTGTCCTACGCCTTCCCCAATCTCCTGATGTTTTCGGCCATTCCGCATCTTGGCGCCGGCTACACCGGCATCACGTTCACGCTGTCGCCGGTGATCACGCTGGTGTTTTCGATCCTGCTCGGCGTCCGGCGCCCCAATCTGCTTGGCGTGGTCGGCATTGCCGTCGGCTTTGCCGGCGCGGTGATGGTGGCGGTGACGCGCGGCGAGGCCGGCCAACCGGCCGAATTCTTCTGGGTGGCGTTGGGGCTGCTCATCCCGGTCAGCCTTGCCGCCGGCAACATCTACCGCACGGTCGACTGGCCCGAAGGGACCGGACCGATCGAGCTTGCCGTCGGCAGCCATCTGGCAGCGGCCGCGCTGCTTTTTGGCGGCATCCTCACGCTGCAGGGCGGCGGATCGCTCGCCCTGCTTGGCGGCGTGCCGCTGGTGGTCGTCGGGCAGGTCGCGTCAGCCGCGGCGATGTTCGCCTTCTTCTTCCGGCTGCAGGCGGTCGGCGGCCCGGTCTATCTCAGCCAGATCGGCTATGTCGCGGCTGCGGTCGGGCTGTTTGCCGGAACGGTCTTTCTCGGCGAGCACTATCAATTGCTGACCTGGGCGGGTGCCGTCATCATCACCGCCGGCGTCTTCATCACCACCAAAGCGCAAAGCCAGATCGCCACAAAGGCGCAAAGCCAGACGGCGTGACCCAAGGGCTAATTAGGCCGTATCGCCGTCGGGTGCCTTCTCCGCCAGCACCATGTAGTTGACGTCCATGTCCTTCGACCGCTGCCAGCGATCGGCGAGCGGATTGTAGGTGACGCCGGTGCGGTCGATGATGGCCAGGCCAGCGCCGGCAAGCGCCTTTTCCAGCTCGTCCGGCCGCACCAGCTTGCCGAACTGGTGGGTGCCGCGCGGCAACCAGCGCAGCACATATTCGGCGCCGATGATGGCCAGGCCCAGCGCCTTCAGCGTGCGGTTGATGGTGGCGACGAACATGATGCCGCCGGGCTTGAGCATCTCGCCGCATTTGCCCACGAACAGGTCGATGTCGGCGACATGCTCGACCACTTCCATGTTGAGGATGACGTCGAATTTCTCGCCGGCGTCGGCCAGATCCTCCGCCGTCGTGGCACGGTAATCCACCGTCACGCCGACTTCCGCTGCATGCAGCTTGGCCACTTCGATGTTGGTGGCCGATGCGTCGGCGCCGACCACTTCGGCGCCAAGCCGCGCCATCGGCTCGCACAACAGCCCGCCGCCGCAGCCGATATCGAGGAAGCGCAGGCCTTCGAACGGCCGCGCCGCACGCGGGTCGCGGCCGAAGCGCGCCGCCACCTGGTCGCGTATATAGGCAAGCCGGATCGGATTGAACTTGTGCAGCGGGCGGAATTTGCCGTTCGGATTCCACCATTCGGCGGCAAGGGCGGAAAAGCGCTCCACTTCTCCGGCATCGATCGTCGACCGTCTGGGTTCTGGCATCGATTGGTCTCCCGAAGGCTCAAAAGTTCAGAGCGCGATCAGACGCAAAACAGGATACCACTTTTGCTGATCGCGCTCTGGTGACGTTAGGAAGTCGGGCGCGAGGCAGCGAATGTCAAGACAGCATTTTTTGCTGCTGGCAGGGCGGTGCTCACGATGCCCGCGAATGTCGGTGTTGCCGGCTGCGTTCCGTCAGCACATGTCAGCTTGTTAGCCCCGTCAGGAAACAAATTGCTCGGACGAGCGAACGAAAGACATCGTTTCAAAAGGGAGTGGACCAAGATGCGAATCGTAGCTTCGATCCTTTGGCGCCGGCTTGACCTGGAGGGCCACGACGCGTGCCTCCTGTCTGAATCTGGCCTGCCGTCCGAATCTGGCCGGCTTTCGCAACCGGATGGCGGGCGCAGCCTCAAGGGGCAGGCCCTCTTCGTCCAGGACGACAAGCCGTGCAGCCTTGCCTACGAGGTGACCTGCGATGCCGACTGGCATGCGCGATCGGCGCGCGTCGACGGCTTTCTCGGCATGCAAGACCTGCACTATGCGATTGAACGACATGCCGACGGCGGATGGATGCTGAACGGCGAACGCCAAGGAGACGTCGCTGGCCTCATCGATGTCGATCTCGGTTTCACGCCCGCCACCAACCTGCTGGCGATCCGCCGTTTCGACCTGGAGGTCGGCATGGCGACACCCGCTCCGGCCGCGTATCTGGCATTTCCCGAACTGAGGCTGGTGCGCCTCGGACAGGCCTACCGGCGTCTCGACGAGGCCCGTTACGCCTATGCCGCGCCGATGTTCGGCTACGACGAGGTCCTGGAAGTCTCGCCGGCCGGCTTCGTTGTCGATTATCCGGGCCTGTGGAGAGACGCGGCGCGCCTGGGCTGAAGCCACCACCATTTCCCGGCAGGCGTTGCGGGCACGCGCTGCTCCGCTCGCGTGATGCCTTCTTCGTCAGCCGCAACCGGCGGCACGCCTTGCGAAACCCGGAGCATTTGGCTAAGGAGGCCGCGCATTCAGCGGCCGGCCCAGCCGGACGCTCTCTTTTCCGTTTTTCGGCCGTCGGCACGGCACCCAGTCAAAGGCAGTTCGCTTCCATGGCGCGCATCGTGATGAAATTCGGCGGAACCTCCGTCGCCGACATCGCCCGCATCCGCAATGTGGCGCGCCATGTCAAACGCGAGGTCGATGCCGGCCATGAGGTCGCGGTGGTCGTCTCGGCGATGGCCGGCAAGACCAACGAACTCGTGCAATGGACGCGCGAAGCCTCGCCGATGCACGATGCGCGCGAATATGACGCCGTCGTCGCCTCCGGCGAGCAGGTCACCGCCGGCCTGCTGGCGATCGCGCTGCAGAACATGGGTGTCCATGCCCGCTCCTGGCAAGGCTGGCAAATCCCGATCAAGACCGACAATGCGCATGGCGCGGCGCGCATTCTCGACATCGACGGCGCCTTCCTGATCAAGCGCTTCGGCGAGGGCCAGGTGGCGGTGGTCGCCGGCTTCCAGGGCATCGGACCGGACAACCGCATCGCGACGCTCGGCCGCGGCGGCTCCGACACCAGTGCTGTTGCCATCGCGGCGGCGGTCAAGGCCGACCGATGCGACATCTACACCGATGTCGACGGGGTCTACACCACCGATCCGCGCATCGAACCGAAGGCGCGGCGGCTGGCCAAGATTTCCTTCGAGGAAATGCTTGAAATGGCCTCGCTCGGCGCCAAGGTCCTGCAGGTGCGCTCGGTCGAGCTTGCCATGGTGCACAGGGTGCGTACTTTCGTGCGGTCGTCCTTCGACGATCCCGACGCGCCCGGAATGGGGGATTTGCTCAATCCGCCCGGAACGCTTATTTGCGACGAGGAAGAGATCGTGGAACAGCAGGTCGTCACCGGAATTGCCTACGCCAAGGACGAAGCGCAGATTTCGTTGCGCCGTGTCGGCGACCGGCCGGGCGTTGCCGCCGGCATTTTCGGGCCGCTGGCCGAGGCCAACATCAATGTCGACATGATCGTCCAGAACATTTCCGAGGACGGCAAGTTCACCGACATGACCTTCACCGTGCCGTCCGGCGATGTCGACAAGGCGCTTGCCGTGCTCGAGCGGCTGAAGGCCACGATCGGTTACGACGTAGTGCAATCGGAAGCCGGCATGTCGAAGGTCTCGGTGATCGGCATCGGCATGCGCAGCCATGCGGGCGTTGCCGCCACCGCCTTCAAGGCACTGGCCGACAAGGCGATCAACATCCGTGCGATCACGACCTCCGAGATCAAGATTTCGATCCTGATCGACGGTCCCTACACCGAACTTGCGGTTCGTACTTTGCATTCCGTCTACGGTCTGGATAAGCAGTAGCAGACTGCACCGGCTCGAAAATCGGAGTCGATTTCGGAAAGCCCGATGCAGCGGATCGAAGTCTTGGAGCGTCCTTTGTGCGTCCAATTGGACGCGCGGGGCTCTAATTGAGTTGTTGCGTGAGCGCCGGCCGCGGGAGAAACTGCGGCGGGCAAAATGTCCATTGGAGAACAAGCCGCGATGCGTGATACGGCCAGCGGCCCGCGCGTTTTGCTGAAACGGCTCCGCGAGCTCATGCAGGAGCCGCTGGAGCCGCAGGAGCGGCTCGACCGCATCGTGCGCGACATCGCTTCCAACATGGTCGCCGAAGTGTGCTCGCTCTATGTGCTGCGCGCCGATTCGGTGCTCGAACTCTATGCCACCGAGGGCCTGAACCCGAACGCCGTCCATTTGGCGCAGCTCAGGCTGGGGGAAGGCCTCGTCGGCACGATCGCGGCCTCGGCACGGCCGCTCAATCTCTCCAATGCGCAGGAACATCCCGCCTTCGCCTACCTGCCGGAGACGGGGGAAGAGATCTACAATTCCTTCCTCGGCGTGCCGGTGCTCAGGGCGGGGCGCACGCTCGGCGTGCTGGTCGTCCAGAACAAGACCATGCGCCACTACCGCGACGACGAGGTCGAGGCGCTGGAAACGACAGCGATGGTGATCGCCGAGATGATCGCCACCGGCGACCTTGCCCGGCTGACCCGGCCCGGGCTCGAACTCGACCTACGCCGCCCGGTGAGCTTTACCGGCCTGTCCTTCAACGAGGGCGTCGGGCTTGGCCATGTCGTGCTGCACGAGCCGCGCATCGTCGTCACCAATCTGTTCAACGAGGACAGCGAGGAGGAGATCAGGCGGCTCGATGCCTCCCTCGGTTCGCTCAGGCTCTCCATCGACGACATGCTGGAACGCCGCGAGGTCGCCTTCGAGGGCGAGCATCGCCAGGTGCTCGAAGCCTATCGCATGTTCGCCAACGACAGTGGCTGGGTTCGCAGGCTGGAAGAGGCGATACGCAACGGCCTGACGGCGGAAGCGGCGGTGGAAAAAGTGCAGAGCGACATGCGTGCCCGCATGCTGCACATGACCGATCCGTATCTGCGCGAGCGGATGAGCGATTTCGACGATCTCGCCAACCGGTTGCTGCGCCAGTTGATGGGGCGTGGGCCTGAGGATGTCGCGGCCGCGCTGCCGAAGGACGCCATCATCGTCGCTCGCTCCATGGGCGCCGCCGAACTGCTCGACTATCCGCGCGACAAGCTGCGCGGGCTGGTGCTGGAGGACGGCGCGGCGACCAGCCATGTCGTCATCGTGGCGCGGGCCATGGGCATACCGGTCGCGGGCCAGATGAAAGGCGCCGTTTCCATGGCGGAAAACGGCGACGCCATCATTGTCGACGGCGTAGAGGGCACAATCCACCTGCGCCCTCAGGCCGATCTCGAAGCCGCCTATGCCGAAAAGGTCCGCTTCCGGGCGCGGCGGCAGGAGGTCTACCGCGAACTGCGCAAGAAGCCATCGGTGACCAAGGACGGCGTCCAAGTCGATCTTCTGATGAATGCGGGCCTGGCCGTCGATCTGCCGCAGCTTGCCGAGGCGGGTGCCGCCGGCATCGGACTGTTCCGCACCGAGCTGCAGTTCATGGTCGCCTCGACCTTTCCGCGTGCGGAGGCCCAGGAACGGCTCTACCGTGACGTGCTCGACGCGGCGCGCGGCAAGCCGGTGACATTCCGCACCATCGATATCGGCGGCGACAAGGTGCTGCCCTACTTCAAGGACGCGGTCCAGGAAGAGAACCCGGCACTCGGCTGGCGCGCCATCCGCTTGACTCTCGACCGGCCGGGCCTGTTGCGTACCCAGATCCGCGCGCTTCTGAAGGCCTGCGGCGGGCGTGAACTGAAGCTGATGCTGCCGATGGTCACAGAGCTCGGCGAAATCGCGCAGGCGCGCGAAATCATCGATCGCGAGGTGCGGCATCTATCGCGTTTTGCCCATCATTTGCCGACCAGCCTGAAGCTCGGGGCCATGCTGGAAGTGCCCTCGCTGCTGTTCCAGCTCGACGAACTGATGAAGGCCGTCGACTTCGTCTCGGTCGGCTCGAACGATCTGTTCCAGTTCGTCATGGCGGTCGATCGCGGCAACACGCAGCTCTCCGACCGCTTCGATGCGCTGTCGACGCCGTTCCTGCGCGTTCTGAAGCAGATTGCCGACGCCGGGCTGCGCAATCAAACCCCGGTGACCTTGTGCGGTGAACTGGCCGGCAAGCCGATCTCGGCGATGGCGCTGATCGGCCTTGGCTACCGGTCGATCTCGATGTCACCGGCCTCGATCGGTCCGGTCAAGGCAATGCTGACGGAACTGCCGCTCAGCGAGCTGCAAGCGTTCTTCGACGACAATCTCATGGCGCCGTCCCAGAAGTTGCCGATGCGGGCGCTGCTGCAAGCCTTTGCCGACGACCGCTCCATTCCGCTATAGATTTTCGCCATGATCAACCTGCCCCGCGACCGTATGGATCAAGTCGTCAAGCGTTTCGACATGCTCGAAGCGCAGATGTCGGCCGGACCGGCGCCTGACGCCTATGTCAGGATGGCGTCGGAGTACGCCGACATCGAGGAGATGGTGGCAAAGATCAGGGCGCTGCGCACCGCCGAGCATGAACAGGCCGACCTGGAGGCAATGCTCGCCGACAGAAGCACCGACGCGGAAATGCGGGCATTGGCCGAGGCCGACCTGCCTGAGGTCGAGGAGCGCATCGAAGCGCTGCAGAAGGACATCCAGATCCTGCTTCTGCCCAAGGATGCCGCCGACGAGAAGAATGCCATCCTCGAAATCCGCGCCGGCACCGGCGGCGACGAGGCAGCTCTCTTCGCCGGCGACCTGTTTCGCATGTACGAACGCTACGCCGCGGCACGCGGCTGGCGTTTCGAGACCGCGTCGGCCAGCGAGGGCGAGGTCGGCGGCTACAAGGAAATCATCGCCACCATTTCCGGCAAGGGCGTCTTTGCCCATCTGAAATTCGAGTCCGGCGTGCATCGAGTGCAGCGCGTGCCGGCGACCGAGGCCGGCGGCCGCATCCACACCTCGGCGGCGACGGTTGCCGTGCTGCCCGAGGCGGAAGAGGTCGACATCGACATCAGGGCCGAAGACATCCGCATCGACACGATGCGTGCCTCGGGCTCCGGCGGCCAGCATGTCAACACCACCGATTCGGCGGTGCGCATTACCCATCTGCCGACCGGCATCATGGTGGTGCAGGCGGAAAAGTCGCAGCACCAGAACCGGGCGAAGGCCATGCAGATCCTGCGGGCCAGGCTCTACGACCTCGAGCGCGGCAAGGCGGACGAGGAACGCTCCGAATCGCGCAAATCGCAGGTCGGTTCGGGCGATCGCTCGGAGCGCATCCGCACCTATAATTTCCCGCAAGGGCGCGTCACCGACCATCGCATCAACCTAACGCTCTACAAGCTCGACAGGGTGATGATGGGCGAACTCGACGAGATCATCGACGCTCTGATCGCCGATCACCAGTCGAAGCTGCTCGCCGATATCGGCCTCGATGGCTGACAGTCTGCCGGGTACGCTAGGGCCGCTGCTGAAAGCGGCGCAGGCACGCCTTGCCGCGGCCGCAGTCGCCGATCCAGCGCTGGATGCAAGGCTGATCGTCGAACATCTTTCCGGCACGACCCGCACGCAAGCCATCGCCGATCCCGAATGCAAGGTCGATGCCGGCGCGATTGCCGCGATCGATGCAGCCCTGAGGCGACGCATCGCCGGCGAGCCGGTGCATCGCATCCTTGGCCATCGCGAATTCTACGGCTTGCGCCTTTCGCTGTCACCGGAAACGCTGGAGCCGCGACCGGATACCGAAACGCTGGTCGAAGCGGTGCTGCCCTTCGTGAAGGCGACAGCGGCGCGGCAAGGCGAATGCCGGATCCTCGACCTCGGCACCGGCACCGGCGCCATTGCGCTGGCGCTGCTGAGCGCCGTTGCGGCGGCGATCGCCACCGGTGTCGATATTTCGCAAGGCGCGCTGGCTACCGCCATGCGCAATGCTAGGGAATTGGGGCTAGCCGACCGGTTCCAGGTGCTCAAATCCGACTGGTTCGAAAAAGTTTCTGGCCGATACCATGTAATTGTCGCAAACCCTCCCTATATAGCCTCGATAGACATTGAAAATCTGCAGGACGAAGTCCGCGATTTCGATCCACGCCAAGCCCTCGATGGCGGCGTGGACGGTCTGAGTCCATACAGGATCATCGCCGCCAAGGCGGCAGGTTTTTTGGAAGCCGAGGGCAGGATTGCGGTCGAGATCGGCCACACGCAACGCAAAGAGGTTACGGATATATTCTGCGCAGCCGGCTACACACCGGCGGGAGTATTCCGCGATCTTGGCGGAAACGGCAGAGTTCTGATCTTCGAACTGACAAAGCCGTGATGCAGTGCGAAAAAACGCTTGGCAATGCCGGGGAATGCGGCTAGGGTCGCCTTAACCGGATGAGACGAAGCAGGCAGTGCTCTTAGCGATTCGGTTTCCTTGGAAATAGCTGCCTTCTTGCGCAAACGACGCCCAAGCTTCGTGTGGGAATCGTCCGACAAGTGATGTAACCGGAACAGGATGACACGTGGCGCCAGCGCAATCGATGCGGGCGAACGCCGGTGAAGAAACGAAACGGCTGGCTGCATGAGCGCCTCCGTGCGTGAAAAGTTTTCGAAAATTTCAAAATGAAGAGAGTCGAATGAGGCCACAACAGCAGAACAGGCGCATGCGCGGTCGCAACAACAGCGGCGGCGGCAATAACAATAACAACAACCGCAAGGGTCCAAATCCCCTGACGCGCAACTACGAGAGCAACGGTCCGGATGTGAAGATCCGCGGATCTGCTCAGCAGATCGCCGAAAAATACGCAACCCTTGCCCGTGACGCGCAAAGCTCCGGCGACCGGGTAATGGCGGAAAACTATCTCCAGCACGCCGAGCATTACAATCGCATCATCGCTGCCGCGCAGGCGCAGATACCGATCCAGAATACTCAGCAAAACCGCGACGATTTCGACGAAGACGGCGACGAGGATCGCGATCAGTTCGACAATATCGGCAACAGCAACGTCGGAGAGGCTGCAACTCCGGTGGTCAATCACGGTGCCGGTCCGCAGCCGGTCATCGATGGCACGCCGGCCGAGTTGGCGTTCAACCAGGAAAACAGCCGCGACAATCGGGATAACGGTGGGCGCGATAACAGCGGGCGCGACGGCAACGGCCGCGACAATGGCGGCCGCCATCGCGACCGTCGTCCCAATGGCGGCTACGGCCAGAACGGCCAGCGCAGCGAGTTTGGCTCGCGTGGCGAGCAGGGCGGACAGCGCGGTGGTCAGAACCAGCGCAGCGAGACACCGGTACAGAACGAGACGCCCGTGCAGGCGGAAGTCGTGTCTGCGGTCGAGCCTGTTTCTGCTGCCGAACCCGCGCCGCAGTTCGAAGACTTTTCGCCGGCGGGTCTCGCCGCCCAGGCCGAGATGAAGGAAGCAGTCGCCGAAAGCGGTGCTGCCCGCCGCCCCAGGCGTCCGCGCCGTCCGCGTGTCAATTCCGATCAGGCGGATGGCGGTGATGCTGGCGCCGATAAGGTGAATGCGGCGCCGGCGGAAGACGCTGATGGCGAGCCCGCCATCGTCGACGTCAACAACTGATCGAGCAGGGCATTCAGACATTCCTGGACGGCGGAGAGAAATCTCCGCCGTTTTTGTCTGGCGCGCCCGTGGAATGTCCCCGTGGAATATTATGAGTTGACCGACATCAAGGCGTCTTGAGAGACCATGGGCTATGCACCATATCTCGCGTGAACAGGACTTGGCTCGAACGGGCGGGTCCGTCACCGCAATCTGATCCGGTGCCGCAAAGCGGGCTGGTGACGGAAGGAGACAGATATGAACCTTGAAAAATACTCCGAGCGCGTGCGCGGCTTCATCCAGTCCGCGCAGACCATGGCGCTCTCGCGCAACCACCAGCAATTCACCCCCGAACATATATTGAAAGTGCTCGTCGACGACGACGAGGGCTTGGCCGCGTCGTTGATCGAGCGCGCTGGCGGCAGCCTTCGCGACGTCAAGCTTGGCGTCGAATCGGCCCTGGAGGCAATGCCCAAGGTGGAAGGCGGCAACGGGCAGCTTTATCTGGCGCAGCCGCTGGCCAAGGTGTTCTCGACCGCCGAGGAACTGGCCAAGAAGGCCGGGGACAGCTTTGTCACGGTCGAACGGCTGCTGACGGCGCTTGCGGTCGAGAAATCCGCCAAGACCGCCGACATCCTGGCCAAGGCCGGCGTGACCGCGCAGGCGCTGAACCAGGTGATCAACGATGTCCGCAAGGGCCGCACCGCCGATTCGGCGAGCGCCGAGCAGGGCTATGACGCGCTGAAGAAGTACGCGCGCGACCTCACCGCCGACGGCCGCGCCGGCAAGCTCGACCCCGTCATCGGCCGCGACGACGAGATCCGCCGCACCATCCAGGTGCTGTCGCGCCGCACCAAGAACAATCCTGTGCTGATCGGTGAACCCGGCGTCGGCAAGACGGCGATCGCCGAAGGGCTGGCGTTGCGCATCGTCAACGGCGACGTGCCGGAATCGCTCAAGGATAAGCAGTTGATGGCGCTCGACATGGGAGCGCTGATCGCCGGTGCCAAATATCGCGGCGAATTCGAGGAGCGGCTGAAGGCGGTGCTTTCGGAAGTTACCGCTGCCGCCGGCGGCATCATCCTGTTCATCGACGAGATGCATACGCTGGTCGGCGCCGGCAAGGCGGATGGCGCGATGGATGCGTCGAACCTGTTGAAGCCGGCGCTGGCACGCGGCGAACTGCACTGCGTCGGCGCGACGACGCTCGATGAATACCGCAAGCATGTCGAGAAGGATGCGGCCCTTGCCCGTCGCTTCCAGCCGGTCTTCGTCAATGAGCCGACCGTCGAAGACACCGTCTCCATTCTGCGCGGCCTGAAGGAAAAGTACGAGCAGCACCACAAGGTGCGCATCTCGGATTCGGCGCTGGTCGCTGCAGCGTCGCTGTCCAACCGCTATATTGCCGACCGGTTCCTGCCGGACAAGGCGATCGACCTTGTCGACGAGGCCGCGTCACGGCTCCGGATGCAGGTCGATTCGAAGCCTGAAGCGCTGGACGAGATCGACCGCCGTATCATGCAGCTCAAGATCGAGCGCGAGGCGCTGAAGGTCGAGAAGGACGATGCGTCGAAGGACCGGCTCGCCCGCCTCGAAAAGGATCTTTCCGGTCTGGAAGAAGAATCGACCGAACTCACCTCGAAGTGGCAGGCCGAAAAGCAGAAGCTCGGGCTCGCCGCCGACTTGAAGAAACAACTCGACGAGGCGCGCAACGAACTCGCCATTGCCCAGCGCAAGGGTGAGTTCCAGCGTGCCGGCGAACTCGCCTATGGCAATATCCCGGAACTGGAAAAGAAGCTGAAGGAAGCCGAGGCCCAGGACGGCAAGGCGGGCATGGTCGAAGAGGTGGTCACCCCCGATCACGTTGCCCATATCGTGTCGCGCTGGACCGGCATTCCGGTCGACAAGATGCTGCAGGGCGAGCGTGACAAGCTGTTGCGCATGGAAGACGAGATCGGCAAGCGCGTCGTCGGCCAGGGCGAGGCGGTGCAGGCGGTATCGAAAGCCGTCCGTCGTGCCCGCGCGGGCCTGCAGGATCCGAACCGGCCGATCGGCTCATTCATGTTCCTCGGGCCGACGGGCGTCGGCAAGACCGAGCTGACCAAGGCGCTGGCGAGCTTCCTGTTCGACGACGAGAGCGCCATGGTGCGCATCGACATGTCGGAGTTCATGGAGAAGCACTCGGTCGCCCGGCTGATCGGCGCGCCTCCCGGCTATGTCGGCTATGAGGAAGGCGGCGCGCTGACCGAAGCGGTGCGGCGCCGGCCCTATCAGGTCGTGCTGTTCGACGAGATCGAGAAGGCGCATCCGGACGTGTTCAACGTGCTGCTGCAGGTGCTCGACGACGGCCGCCTGACCGACGGGCAGGGCCGCACGGTCGACTTCCGCAACACGCTGATCATCATGACGTCGAACCTCGGCGCCGAATATCTGGTCAATCTCGGCGAGGACCAGGACGTCGATGCCGTGCGTGACGAGGTGATGAGCGTCGTCAGGGCGTCGTTCCGGCCGGAGTTCCTCAACCGCGTCGACGAGGTGATCCTGTTCCACAGGCTGCGCCGGCAGGATATGGGCCGCATCGTCGAGATCCAGCTCAAGCGGCTGGAAAACCTGCTCGTCGATCGCAAGATCACGCTTTCGCTGGATAAGGAGGCGATCGACTGGCTGGCGGCCAAGGGCTACGATCCGGCCTATGGCGCGCGGCCGCTGAAGCGGGTGATGCAGAAGGACCTGCAGGATCCGCTGGCGGAAAAGATCCTGCTCGGCGACATCCTTGATGGCTCGACCGTCAAGGTTACCGCCGGTTCCGACCGGTTGAATTTCCGCTCGAAGCCCACGGTCGTGGCGACTGAGGCGGCCGCCTGATTTTCCAGGCCGCCACATACTTAAACGGCGGGGCGCGGATGACGCTGGACGATTACGACAGCTTCTGCGCCTCGCTGCCTTCGGCCATCCACGTCGTCCAGTGGGGCGGCGCCCATGTCCGGAAGGTCGGAGCCAAGGTCTTTGCGATCGGCGGCTGGGGCGACGGCAAGGAGCCATCCGTCACCTTCAAATGCTCCGATATCGCCTATGACATCCTGAAGGAACAGCCGGGTCTTCGGCCCGCGCCCTATCTTGCGTCACGCGGCATGAAATGGATCCAGCGCCAGACAAGCCGAAGCATGGACGATGACGCGTTGAAGGACTATCTGCGCGAAAGCCATCGCCTTGTCGTGCTGAAACTGACGAAGCAGGCGCGCAGGGAATTGGGACTCTCCGCCAGCTAGCTTTGTTGCTCTCACCGCCAGAAATCCGCCATCTTCATGCCCGGTTCATGTTGGAACCTTATGCTCGGTGACTGATTTGCTGGCGAAGGGGTTCGCCTAAGGCGTCGGTCCGAAAATCGAAGTCGATTTTCGGAAGGCACGATGCGGAGATTCATGGCGTTAGAGCGTCCTTTGCGCGTCCGAAACGACGTGCGGCGCTCCAAAGAGGCAATGCCGGGCAGCGGCAATTACGGACCGGAGAATTTGGCCAACATGTTCCGCACGATCTTCACCCTTTCGGCGTTCGCCGCCGGGCTGCTTTCTTCGAGCGCAATGGCCGCGCCGACGGAAGACATCGCGCCGCGATCGGCCCATGCAGGCGATGCCGGTGGTGTGCTGGTTGCCCAGAACGGCGATTTGGACGTCTACTACGACGCCAGGGGAAACCGCGTCATCGTCGACGCTGAAACCGGCAAGGTCCTCGCCATCCAGCCGCCGCAGACCAGGTTCGATCGCCGTACGCTCCGCCGCGACCGCGACCGCAATCTCGGACCGGTCGAGGACGACCGCTATTATCTCGACGATCCGGAAGATACGGCGCGCTTGCGCCGCAGGCAGTTGGAAGAGGAAGGCCTGGTTGTCGTACCGCCGGTCGACGAATACGATTCCTACAACAATTCGGTGGAAGCTTTTCCCGAAGCACCGCGCGATGATGGCAGCTATGGCAATGATTATCCGGAAGCGCCACAGCCGCGCACCGTCGAGCGCCAGCCGCTCAACGAGGTTTCGATCGAACCGCTCGAGCCGACAGCGCCGGGCGACCAGGCGGCACTGCCGCCAAAGATCGGCGGCAAGACTATCGCCGATCCGTCGCTTTCGCTCGGTGCACGCGAGGATGTTGCTGCGTTGCAAGTGCTGCTCGACCGCGTCGGCGCTTCGCCCGGCGTCGTCGACGGACGCTTCGGCTCGAATGTCGACAAGGCGCTCGCCGCCTACAACGAGATCACTGGCAGTAACCTGCGGTCGACCGATGCGGTCGGCATCCAGGCGGCCCTTGAGCAAACCGGCGGCGATGCCTTCGCCTCCTACGAGATCACGCCCGAGGATGCGGCCGGCCCCTATGTCGCCTCGGTGCCGGAAGACTACGGCCAGAAGGCGCAACTCGACCGGCTGAGCTACACCTCCGTCACTGAAGCGCTGGCCGAACGCTTCCACATGGACGAGAAATACCTGAAGGCGCTCAATCCGGAAGCTAATTTCAACCGTCCCGGCACGATCATCAAGGTCGCCAATTTCGGCAAGCTGGTGGCGAAGCCGGTGGCGCGCATCATCGCCGACAAGGGCAACAAGCAGGTCCGTGCCTATGATGCGTCGGGCAAGCTGGTCGCGACCTATCCGGCCACCATCGGCTCGGCGGACACGCCATCGCCGTCAGGCCTGCATACGGTGTCGCGGGTCGCCTTGGACCCGAACTACACCTACAACCCAAAGATCAATTTCAAGCAGGGCGAAAACGACAAGGTGCTGACCATTCCGCCGGGTCCGAACGGCCCGGTCGGCTCGGTCTGGATCGCGCTGGACAAGCCGACCTACGGCATTCACGGCACGCCAGATCCCTCCAAGATCGGCAGGACCGAGAGTCATGGCTGCGTGCGGCTGACCAACTGGGACGCGCGCGAACTGGCCAAGGTTGTGTCGCCGGGCGTCACGGTGGAATTCGTCGACTGAACGCCATCGCTTGGGTCTGCCAATAATTTTTCGCTAGAGCGTGTCGCGTTTGACGTGATTCAGGATTCCCATTGAGGCTGCGGCGTGATTCATTGCGGTTTGAAGGAGAACCGCGATGGGCAAGCCGCTACCGATGGCGTTGCGTGAGCGTGTTGCTGGGTATGTCGACGAGGGGCACGGACACCGGGAAGCCGCCCGGCATTTCCGCATTTCGCCTCGTTTCGTGAACGAGTTGATGAAGCTGCGGCGGGAAACGGGGTCGCTCGAACCTCGCCGCCAGGGCCATGCGCCGGGTGTTGGCAAGCTGGCGCCGCATGCCGCCTTCGTGCGCCGGCGGATGGCGGAGACGGGGGAACTGACGCTGG
>NZ_VLKT01000024.1 GCF_007830515.1 Mesorhizobium tianshanense | reverse complement strand
CGCTCGATCTATGAGGGTGCGCGCGACATGGCCCGCGACATCGCCAAGACCGACGCCTACCAAACCTCACGCTATCAACGGAAGAAGGTGGAGATGCTGTTCGCGCACCTCAAGCGCATCCTGAAGCTCGACAGACTGCGATTGCGCGGCCCCTGTGGTGCCCGCGATGAGTTCCACCTCGCAGCCATCGCCCAGAACCTCAGGAAATTGGCCAAGATCTGCACTACCCGGACGCCAATCCCAGCCAGTTAGGGCAAGGAGGCCGCCTCGACCCAATCGCAACTCGTCGCGGCGAAAAGAACGCCCGGCTTAATCACCGACTTCTTCAACACAATCGGACCCTTCTCGGACATTTGACGCCGAGAGCCGGGACGACGCAGGTTGGGTGGGAAAGCGGACGCTCCGTCGCCAGTCGTTTTTGGAGTACGGATCCGACGAGCACGGTCAGGCTCAATCTGTCGGCGCGGCCTCCACTTCGGCGACGTGTTTGGATTGCCGCGATCGCTGGTCAGCTCACCTAAGCCGCCTCGGCAGGGTGTGAACTACTCGGGATAAGTCTCGACGCCCTCCGACGCCGTCCTGTGGAAAAGGACAAATACCAACGTATTGCCGGCCTCGGCCGTCGTATCGCTGCGCAGCCCCGCCACCTCTCCAGCCACGCTGCTGGTGTACTCCGCAACCACCTCGCCGAAGCTGTTACGCTGAATGGCCACCTTCTGTCCGGGTCCGACCTTGTCGTTCAGCTTGACCAGATGCTCGACGAACCCGGCCTGAGTTGCCAGGATCGGGAACGCACTGTTGCCGACAAAAACATTCACATCCTTACCCGTGCGTCCCATTGGCCCGGCAAGGATGCCATGATGCTTGAGGACGTTCATCGTGCCTTCAACGAATAGGGGAATCATCTCAAGGTCGAGGATACGCGCAGCACCAACCTCCGGACAAAAGGATGGGATACCCGCGGCGACAAACGCGTTATGAAGGACACTTGGATACACAGGATTGTCGAAGATCTGGCCCACTGGATAAAGTTCCAGCATCGCCTTGATCTCGGGCACATCCATGTCGCCAATATTGAATGCGGAGGCATCGAATCCGGTCGTCCCGGTATGGAAGTCGATTGCGATGTCAGCGTTCGGCCGAAGGAGCCGGTTGAACAGGAGACCGGCGTGGCGGCTGGCCGCACTGGCACCGTTCTCGTTGCCGGGCCATTCCCTATTCATGTCGATCAGGTCAATGCCCCTGCCAGAATTGGGCCATCTGCGCTGCATGCTTTCCATGGCTGGACGGGACACGTCCGTGACCGCCATCACTGTGCCCGACATCTCCGCCGGATCAAGTTGGTTCATCACGGTCTGGACCGCATGCACAGAACTCATCTCGTCACCATGCACACCACTGACCAGGACAGCGCGCTTGCCCGGCTTTGCCCCCCTAGCGACCGTCACAGACACATACCAGTGCTGTCCGGTGGGCATCTGCGCGCCCTGAAAATACAAAAAATGCTTCTTGCCGGGCTCTAGGTCGGTGACGTCGAGCACGCTGACGACTTTTTTCCCCTGGATCACATCGCCGGTATAGACCGTTGCTGATGGCGCACCCGGTGTCGGGCTAACAGATGAAGCCGCTGAGTCCTGGGCGTTCGCAGAACCAGCATTGGCCGCGAAGACGGCCGCCGCGCCTACCGAGGCAATGGATGCTACAATTAGATCCCGGCGGTCGAGGCCTTTTTTAGGTTTGTCCGACATGATGAGGATCTCCTTATGTCGTGTGGAAAGCCAAAGTCGAATGCCAAATGTGTTGACTTTCGTAAGCAAACCGCTCGCATAACGCACTCGTCGCAGGCAGCGATCACATCCTGCCGCGAGCGGCAAGATACTGCTTCAATCGCGCGATCTGGTCGGCAGACCAGCCCTGCGGATCAGTCACCGCGAGCCACGCGTCGACGTAGTGTTCGGGCGCAAAGACATGACCATAGCCCATCGGCGTATTGGTCGCGACGGCCATGTCAAGGGCCAACTGTAGCATCGATACCACCGGATACCACCGCAGTTCCGGCGAGACGTCCGGGCCGCGTGGAGCGTCCATCCACTCGGGACGACGATAGAAGTCGCGATAATCGAAAAACGTAATCGCATCGCTGGCATATTGGAGGTAGACAATGCGCATGGGACCCCAAGGCGCGTCCGCCGGACCGGTCTCGCCATTCTGGTTCATGAAGCGGACGAACGAACCGTTCCGGAACCGCGGCAACCAAGCGGGCGTACCGGCATTGCGATGCTCCGTTATGCTGCGCCAAATTCTGCTCTCAAAGGGCGGACCGCTCCACAGCGCCCCTTGGACAGGGTCACCAAGGATCTCGAAAAGCTCCACCGATCTCTCGGAGTTCATCGCTCCGAGGCTCAGGCCATGCAGGAAGAGTTTGGGTCGCCTGTCGTGGGGAAGCGTCGTCCAGTATTCATAGACTGCGGCAAACAAAGCCCTTGCTGCTTCCGAGCCGTATTCCGGCTCGACCAACAACGATAGCGGGCTCGACAGATAGGAGTACTGCTGGGCAACACTCGCCACGTCGCCATTGTGGAGGTATTCAACCGAATCCATCGAGGCGGGATCGATCCAGCCACTTCCGGTAGGCGTGATGACGACCAGTACGGAGCGTTCGAAGGCCCCGACACGCTTTGATTCCTCAAGGGCAAGTTGCGCCCTCTCTTCGGCAGTGTCGGCCGCCCGAAGCCCCACATAGACCCGGATGGGTTCGCGCGCATCCTTTTGCGTGAACGTGCTTATCTCGCTAGCGGTAGGTCCCGTCGCGATGAACTCTCGTCCTGCCCGTCCAAGTTCTTTCCAGCTGACGAGGGAAGCGGCACTGCCGGTCTTGAGCTGAGGTGTCGGCTGCGCTCGATCCGGTTCGACGAGGGCATCAAACGTTGCGAAGGACGAATCGGCGACGTAGAGCGCGTAGCGCACGAGCACGCCATTTGCGACCGCCCAGAACAACAGTATCGCGACAGTGAAACCGATCACATTCGAAACCCTGCGGGGGACGAAGCGGCCCGACCTTTCTGAAATCAAACGGGAGATGCGTTTGAAGAGCCGGGCCAGCGCGATGAGCATCAGGAACGTGACGATCGCGATGACGCAGACTTCAAGCGGATGCGCGCTCGTCACGGGTTCGAGGTGCATCAGTTGACGGATTGAATTTTGCCATTCCGCTGCCCACCATAAAAACAAGATGGCGATTGCTGCGCAAATGGCCGCGACGGCGATCTTGAGAGCAAGCAGGAACCGCTCACGCGGTTCCGGAAGCTCCATATAGGCCCACAGCCAGCGCCACGCGACTCCGATGCCGTATCCGGCGGCGAAACATGCCCCGGAGAGCACGCCCTGGGTCAGATAGGTTCGAGGAACAAGGGTCGGCGTAAGAGAAGCTACGAAGAACAGCGTGCCCACGACGAGGCCGCCGGCAGAAAGCGAGCGCCAGAACTTTGTCACCCAGTTACGCATTTGGCCGCTTCGCTTCTCCTAGGATAGCGGTCTCGCGATGAATACGACTAGCCCATCATGGCCTGCTCTCGCGTTTTGTAGAAGGAGGGCAGGATAAATTTCCAGCTGCTCCGTGTGGCAAGTCGCAATATCTGGTTGAGTTGCATTGCGGTCGCCAAAAATCCCCGTCGCTGTTGGAGAGCCGATGTTTGCAAATGGCGCGACCGCACCGGGAAGCCCGGACGAGTCAAGAGGATACTCGGTTGAGCGTTGGCCTTTCGCGCCGGAAAACACAAGCGGCGTTCGCCAAGTCTAGTCTAATCCGATTCAGAGTTCGTTCTCGTGAAGAGCGTGGCGAGATGGACGGCAATGTCCGCTCCTGACGCGCGAAGTTGCCTGTCTTCGACTCCGGCTCGGCCTGACCTGAATTTCAACACACCCTGACTAGCTGCGCTGCCCGACCACGGCGAGCCATGCATAGCCGCGATAAAGTGTTCTGAATCGAAGGCTTGCGCCGATTTTTGCAGATTCCGATTCCAGGACATCGCGCAGGGATTCACGCGGCTCGACGTGGAATTTTCTCAGCCAGCCGCGCAACAGCGTGCGGAACCAGCGGGGCAGGGCCTCCTGCTGGCCGAAATCGACGACGTGCAGCGAGCCGCCAGGTGACAGGGCCGCAAGTGCCGCTGAAACCGTCCTTTCCCAGCCGGGAATCATCGACAGCGAGTACGAGACAAAAATGCGGTCGAAATTTTCGACAGAGAATAGCGCTTTCGCGTCGAAATCAGTGGCGTCGCCGCGCGCCAGCGCAACACGGCCGGACAGGCCTTCGCGGATCATGGCGGCGCTCGCCGTCTCCAGCATTTCGGCCGAAATATCGAGGCCGAAGAAACGTGCGGCGGGATAGCGGCGAGCGGCAAGCACGATGTTGCGGCCGGTGCCGCAGCCGAGTTCGAGCACAGTGCCGTCGGCCGGCACGTCAAGCCCTGATATCAACCGGTCGCGGCCGAGCAGGTAGTATTTGCGGGTCAGGTCGTAGAAATGGCGCTGCCAGCGATAGACGCCGTCCATCAGCTCGGCATGGCTGGCTGGCAGCTCGCTCGTGCTCATGCGGTCCGCTTCACATAAAGGTGGAAGCCGCCATAGATGGCCGAACGGTCGCGGGCCGAGAATTCGCGCGAAGCCTCGTCCGCATAGCTCCACTGGTCGAGCAGCGAATTCGAGACCCGGCCGGGCAACAGGCTGGGTTCGGCCGCGGTGCGGAAGATGACGCGGGCATCAGTCGAAGCGGTGCGGGTGATCTCGGCCCACAGCGCATTGAGCTGGTCGTCGGTCATCCAGTCCTGCGCGTCGAGCAGGACGAAGCGGTCGACCGAACCGGCATCCTTGCCCGCGAGGAATTCGATCAGATTGGCATGGTGGATGGCGACGCGGTCGACGTTATCGCGGATCGTCTTGTAGTTGCGCTTTTCGAGATAGGCGGGCAGTGCCGCCTCGCCGGGATTGGGATAACGGCGGGCAAAAGCCTGCCAGGCGAAATAGTTGTTTTTCAACGGAAAATCGCAGGCGAGCTTTTCGAGCCGGGCTTTCAGCACGCTGGCCATGGTGCCGTCGCCCGAGGTGATCAGCGAATCGTACTGTGCCGGCGGAATGCCGAGCCCGAACAGCGAGGCTTTTCGCGAGGTGGCCCATTTCAGCAGCGGCTTTTCGAAGACCGGCGCCAACTCCTCGTTGAAAAAGCGGCGCTGGTCGGCAAGGCTTTTGGCTCCCATGATGCCGGCCGGGTCGACACCGAAGAATTTGGCGGTGCGGTGGCCCATGGCGATGAACAGGCCGAGCAGGCCGGTCTGGTAGAAATTGCGGTCGAAGACGATGATGCGGCGACGGCGGCGCCAGTTGCGACGTTCCCAGTAGTGACGGCTGACCGGGTCGAGATGCGGCGCGATGAAGCGGTCGTAGGCTTGCGAATTGTGACGGGTCTCGGCAGCGCCGAAGAAACGGAACAGGTCGCCCTGGGACGGCAGATGGCGCACCGCCTCCAGCTTCATGCGGTTCAGCGCGATATGGGCCGCGTTGAGATCGACGGCGTCGATCCTTTCCGGCGACCGGGTGAGATAGGCGAGGATGTTGCAGCCGCCCGAGGCGATGGTGACGACGCGATGGCCCTGGCCAAGCTGCATCGCCTCGATGTCGACGTCAGGATCTTCCCAGATCTGCGGATAGACGAGGCCGGAAAACAGGAAGGCGAAGAGCCGTTCGGAGAGACCAGCCTTTGAAAGAGGGCGATTCTGATAGACGGCCTTGCCAACTTCCTTGCCGCGGCGAAAAACCAGTTCTCCGGAAAGATCCGTCATGACGAGGTGATTCCCCATTTGCTCTGGCGCAAGCGGGTAACGCAGGGTCATGACAGGCGGGTGACAGTCTTGTTGATGCCAGCTCAGGCCATACCAAACCCACCCGGCGTCGGCGTCGTCACGATGACGGCTTCACCGGCCTCAAGCACCGTCTGGTCGCAGGCCTTCAGGATTTCGACGCCGCCGTCCTTGCGACGGACTTTGGTCGAGCCGGCCTCGCCGTCACCGCCGCCGTCCAGGCCTTGCGGCGGGCGGTTGCGATGCGAGGACAGGATGGCGCACTCCATCTTTTCGAGGAAACGGATGGTGCGCCTGGTGCCGTCGCCGGCACTCCATCTGCCTTTGCCGCCGGAGCCTTCGCGGATGTGAAAATCCTCGAGCAGGACGGGAAAACGTAGTTCCAGCACTTCCGGGTCGGTGAGGCGCGAATTGGTCATGTGGGTGTGGACGCCGGAAGTGCCGGCAAAGCCGTGGCCGGAGTTCATCCGGCCTGCCGGTGAGCCGGAACAGATCGTCTCGTAATACTGGTATTGCTTGTTGCCGAAGGTGAGATTGTTCATCGTGCCTTGCGCGTTGGCCATCGCGCCCATGGCGCCGAACAGCGCGTTGGTGACATGCTGGGAGGTCTCGACATTGCCGGCGACGACGGCAGCCGGGTAGGCGGGTTTCAGCATCGAGCCATCGGGGATGATGATGTTGATGGGCCGGAGACATCCGGCATTCATCGGGATCATGTCCTCGACCATGACGCGGAAGACATAAAGCACGGCTGCGCGGGCGACCGGCTCCGGTGCGTTGAAATTGTTCTTCATCACCGGCGACGTGCCGGTGAAGTCGACGGTCGCCGCACGCTTCTGCCGGTCGACCGATATCTTCACCTTGATGATCTGGCCGGTGTCGGTTGGATACTCGTATACGGAACTGTCGGGCAGCCGCTCCAGCACCCGGCGCACGCTTTCGGCCGCGTTGTCCTGGACATGGCCCATATAGGCCTCCACCACGCCAAGGCCGAAATGCGCGACCATCTTGCGAAGCTCGGCGACGCCCTTTTCGTTGGCGGCAATCTGCGCTTTGAGGTCGGCGATGTTCTGGTGCGGATTGCGTGCCGGGTAAGGGTGGTCCGTGAGCAGCGTTTCCAGTTCCTTCTCGCGAAACCTGCCGCGATCGACGATGCGGAAATTGTCGAACAGCACGCCTTCCTCGTCGACGGTGGTGGCAAGCGGCGTCATCGAGCCGGGCGCCGTGCCGCCGATGTCGGCATGGTGGCCACGTGAGGCGACGTAAAAGAGGATCTTCGGCGATTGGCCGGTCTCCCCCTCAAGCGGGGAGACCGGGCGCTCTCCTTCGAACACCGGCGTGACAACGGTAATGTCAGGCAGATGCGTGCCGCCATTGTAGGGCGCGTTGAGGGCAAAGACGTCGCCGGGATGGATGTCGCCGGAGTTGAGCCGGATGATGGTTTCCACCGAACGGTCCATGGAGCCGAGATGCACCGGCATGTGCGGCGCGTTGGCGACCAGCGCGCCATGCCGGTCGAAGACGGCGCAGGAGAAATCCAGCCGTTCCTTGATGTTGACGGAATAGGCGGTGTTTTGCAGCGTCACGCCCATCTGCTCGGCGATCGACATGAACAAATTGTTGAAGACCTCCAGCATGACCGGATCGGCCTCGGTGCCGAGCGCCGCCTGCCGGCGCTTTTTCTCGATGCGTCGCAGGAGCACATGGTTCCTGCCGGTGATCCCGGCCTGCCAGCCCGGCTCGACGACGATGGTCTGGTTCGGCTCAATGATCAGGGCAGGGCCGGCAACCTTGTGCCCCGGTTTGAGCGCCTCGCGGCGGAAGATGCCGGCGTCGCGCCAGGTGCCGTCGGTGAAGATTTGCCGGCGCTCCGAAGGGTTTGCGGCCATGTCCTCAAGGACTGAATCACTTTCCTCGCGGCCGGCGTCGCCGGTGTCGATGCCTTCGACGCCGACCGATTCCACGATCATCGGCTTGTCGTCATAGACGAAACCGAACTGCGCCTTGTGGGCCGTTTCGAAATCGCCCTTGGCCCGTTCGATCGAGCCGTGCTCGAAATTCACCGGCAGCGCGGTATCGGTGCCGTCGTAGCGGACCTGCAGCACCGGTTTCGAGGCGACGGCGTCGTCGGTGATGCCTTGCGCTGCAAGCTCGTCGATGACGGCTTTTCGCAATGTCGCGATGAGCTCGTCGATTGCCGGCCAGGAGTCTTGCGCCAGCGGTTTCAGCAGCGCCTGCTGGCGCGAAGCAAAAACCGAGGACAACCCAATGCCATAGGCCGAAAGCAGGCCGGAGAAGGGATGGATCAGCACCGCCTCCATGCCGAGTGCGTCGGCAACGAGGCAGGCGTGCTGGCCGCCGGCGCCGCCAAAACAGTTCAGGAGATATTCGGTGACGTCGTAGCCGCGCTGCACGGAAATCTTCTTGATGGCGTTGGCCATGTTTTCCACGGCGATGGTGACAAACCCTTCGGCGACAGCCTCCGGTGAGCGCCCATCGCCGATTTGGGCGGCGAGTGCCGCGAATTTCTCGCGCACGGTTTGCACGTCGAGCGGCTCGTTCTGCCCGGGTCCGAAAATGGACGGGAAGAAATCGGGCTGCAGCTTGCCCAGCATGACATTGGCGTCGGTGACGGCCAGCGGGCCGCCGCGCCGGTACGCGGCCGGGCCGGGATTGGCGCCGGCCGAATCCGGCCCGGCGCGAAAGCGGCCGGCCTCGTAGTGCAGGATCGAGCCGCCGCCGGCGGCGACGGTGTGGATGCGCATCATCGGCGCACGGATGCGCACGCCGGCAACCTCGGTGTCGAAGGCGCGCTCATAGTCGCAGTCGTAGTGGGCGACGTCGGTAGATGTGCCACCCATGTCGAAGCCGATGACCTTGCCAAAACCGGCGAGCTTCGCCGTCTCGACCATACCGACGACGCCGCCGGCCGGGCCGGACAGCAACGCGTCCTTGCCCTGGAACATGTCGGCGGCGGTGAGGCCACCCGACGACATCATGAACATGAGGCGGGGGCTTTCCCTCCCCCCCGAGGGGAGGGTGGCGGCGAAGCCGCCGGGTGGGGTCGGCTCGACTGGGTTCGACGTTCCTTGAGGCCTCACGCTGTCTTGGGCGACCCCCTCTGTCGGCTTTGCCGACATCTCCCCCTCAAGGGGGGAGAGAACGCCGAGCTCTTGGCCAACCTTCTGTACATATCTCGACAGAATCGGCGACAGATAGGCGTCGACCACGGTGGTGTCGCCCCGGCCGACCAACTTGACGAGCGGCGAGACCTCGTGACTGACCGAGACTTGGCGAAAGCCCAGCTTTCTGCAGACTTTCGCAACCGCCTTTTCGTGGTCGTGATATTTCCAGGCATGCATGAAGACGATCGCCACGGCGTCGATGCCGTCGGCCCTGGCCTGTTCGATGGCCGGGCGAACGGCGGCGATGTCGAGCAGCCGTTCGACGCGGCCGTCGGCGCGTACGCGCTCGTCGACCTCGATAACGCGCTCGTAGAGCTGTTCGGGAAGAATGATCTCCTTGGCGAAGATGTCGGGCCGCGCCTGATAGGCGATCCTCAGCGCGTCGCGAAATCCCCTGGTGACGAGCAGCAGCACACGGTCGCCCTTACGTTCCAGAAGCGCGTTGGTGGCAACCGTGGTGCCCATCTTGATGTCGCCGATCACGCTGGACGGAATCGGCGCGCCGGATTTCAATCCGAGCAGCTCGCGAATGCCTTGTATGGCGGCGTCGGTATAGGCTTCAGGATTCTCGGACAGCAGCTTGCGCGGATGCAGCCCGCCTTTCGGGTCACGGCCGATGACATCGGTGAAGGTGCCGCCGCGGTCAATCCAGAAATCCCATTTGGCGGTCACGGCAGCTGCTCCAGGCATTTTATTGATTCAATGTGTTAATTCGCCATGGCTTGGCCGGCAACAGCCAAAGAGGAGGATGTTACATACGGAAATGCAACGTTATGAAACTCATAGGCACCTTATGCATTCTGTCCTAGATCGCCACCGGTAGCGGGGGCGTGACTAGAGGAGAGATATCATGAAGAAACTCATTCTTGCGTCGGTTTCGGCGCTTGCCCTGCTTGGCGTCGCCGCTTGCAGCGACAGCGGCACGGGCGGGGACGGTACAACCACGCAGAGCACCAATCCGCCGGCGGCCGAACAGCCGATGCAGCCGGCTCCTGACGCCACGCAGCCGGCCGAGCCGGCTCCAGCAGAGCCAGCTGCGCCCGCGGAGTAGGTCTGATGTAACGAACAGAAGGCCGGCGTGACGCCGGCCTTCTGACGGATTCGGGACACGCGCCTTGCGGTCGAAAGCGGTAACCGCCGTCACCGCAAAGGCGAAAGCGTGGCCGCGCCCATCACTTTTTCGCCCAGGGCCGTCCCAGCCCGGCATTTTCCGCGCCAGTTTCCCCGAGAAGGCCGAAGCTCGCCGTGAGGAGGGCAACGAACGACCAGAGTCCGCGAAATCGATTGGGTCGGGCCCTGCGGCACTGTCTTCGCTTGATAGCGGTGGCCGGTTGGCCCTAATAGGTGCTCATGTCGATTTGGGATCGCCTCGGCGACTTCATCACACGCGTTTCGTCCTCAACCTCGTCGGGTGTCGCCGACGTCGTCGAGGCCGTGCGAACGGTTTTCTCCGGCGATGCGGACCTGCGCCGGCGCGTTGCTTTCTCGGTGGCGATGATCGCGCTGTCGGCCAAGATGGCCAAGGCCGACGGCATCGTCACGCAGGACGAGGTGCGCGCCTTCCAGGAAATATTCGAAGTGCCGAAGGAGCAGACGCGTAACGTGGCGCGGCTCTACGATCTGGCCAAGCGCGACATCGCCGGCTTTGAGACCTATGCCGAGCGGATGGCGCAGCTTTGCGGCTCAGGCCATTCGAACTGCGTGATGCTGGAGGATATCCTCGACGGGCTGTTCCATATCGCCAAGGCCGACGGGCTGGTCCACGAGCGGGAAGGCCAGTTCCTGCATCGCATCGCCGAGATCTTCCGGATCGAGGAGGCGCATTACCAGAGCATTCTGGCGCGGCACGTCGATCTGGGTGCGGCCGATCCCTATGTCGTGCTCGGCATCGAACGGGGAAAACCGTTCGAGGAGGTCCGAAAGCGTTATCGCAAGCTGGTTTCGGACAACCATCCGGACCGGCTGATCGCGCGCGGCCTGCCGCAGGAATTCATCAAGATCGCAACGAGCAGGATAGCGGCGATCAACGCGGCCTATGAGATGATCGAACGAGGCCTGCGGCACGCATGAGCGGCTTCCTGCCCGACGAGCCGAGCGCCGAGGTAAGAGTATCGCCGAATTTCGGTCCACGCCGCGAGACGGCAAAGCCCGACATGATCGTGCTGCACTACACCGGCATGAAGACCGGCGGCGGCGCCGAAGCCTGGCTATGCGATCCGGCCAGCGAAGTGTCGTCGCACTATCTCGTCCATGAGGACGGCCACATCGTCCAGATGGTCAGGGAAAGCGACCGTGCCTGGCATGCCGGCAAGGGTTCCTGGTTCGGGCGCACCGACATCAACTCCTGTTCGGTCGGCATCGAGATCGTCAATCCGGGGCATTCGCTGGGCTATCGGAATTTTCCCAAACGGCAGATCGATGCGGTGATCGGCCTGTGCGAGGGGATCGTCCAGCGCCATTTTATTCCAGCTCAACGCGTGCTCGCCCATTCCGACGTGGCGCCGGGACGCAAAATCGATCCCGGCGAGAAATTCCCTTGGAAGGCCCTGTTCGAGGCCGGTGTCGGCCATTTCGTCGAAGCGGCACCCGTCAGGCGCGGCGCGGTGCTGAAGGCCGCGGACGCGAATGCAGAGGTCGAGGCGCTGCAGTCGATGCTGGCGCTCTACGGCTATGGCGTGGAGATATCGGGCGTTTTCGACCGGCAGACCGAAATCGTTGTCGAAGCTTTCCAGCGGCACTTCCGGCAGCGTTTGGTCGATGGTTTGGCGGACGGGTCGACAATCCGCACGCTGGAAAGGCTGGTTGCTTCCGTGAGGACAGTTCCGCCCAGATAGTCTTTTTCCTGCTCGTTGAGTTACAATTTGTCACTCAAAGTGATTTGCTTCGCCTTCTTTGCCGCCAATTCGATCGTCAAAGGCGATCCGTGCAAGTTGTCGGATCTAACACCCTCCGAGATGTTCCGATGTTGAATTAGGGTAGCTGCGTGAAACTCTTCGCGCGGTTCAAACAGAACAGGATCACATGCAGAAATTGACCGTTGTAACGGCAGCTGTTGCTGTCGGCGTAATGACTTTTGCCATCGGTGCGGCCAATGGCGCGCCGCTGAGCCAGCGGGCCGACCAGGGTTTCATTACCGCATCTGGCAAAACCGCCGTACCAAAAGCCGGCCAAAGCGCAAAGGAGAAAAAGATAAAAAGGACGGCCTCCGCAAAGGCGGAAAAAGCGGCTGCGGTAAAGGTGAAAAAGCCAGCCTCTGCAAAAAAGCCAGCCTCTGCAAAAAAGCAAGTCTCTGCAGAAAAGGCAGTCTCCAAGCGGCATGTGAAGCGCAACAGGAAACGCATCGACCGGACGACGACGGCGTCGATCGGCCGGAAAGGCAAGGCGGCGTCGACGGCGGCCGCTGGCGGCAGCGGTCAATTCTCGACGATCATCGAGCGTCATGCGGCCAGCTATGGTGTGCCGGTCTCGCTCGCCAAGGCCGTCATCAAGATCGAGAGCAACTTCCAGCCGAACCAGGTGGGCAGTGCAGGCGAGATCGGCCTGATGCAGATCAAGCCGTCGACGGCGCGGATGATGGGGTACAGCGGTTCGATCAAGGGTCTCTACGATCCGGATACCAACATCAAATACGGCATGAAATACCTCGCCATGGCGCGGGACCTCGGCGGCGGCACGACCTGCGGCACGATCCTCAAATACAATGCCGGCCATGGCGCCAAGCGCATGAACCCGGTGTCCGCGGCCTATTGCGGCAAGGTCAAGGTGCAGTTGGCCGCACTTGGAGCGCCGGCGTAATAAGCCGGAACTTGCTTTTTTGTTTGCGTTTTCAGACGTGAACCCCTTTATACGCCTTGCCAGCTGGCCGGGCGGCCGCACCCGCGAAGCCGAAAGGCTGCGGGTGAGGAAAGTCCGGGCTCCATGGAGACACGGTGCCGGTTAATGGCCGGCGGGGGCGACCCTAGGGAAAGTGCCACAGAAAGCAGACCGCCACGGTTTTACCGTGGTAAGGGTGAAAGGGTGGGGTAAGAGCCCACCGCGCGACTGGCAACAGGAGCGGCACGGTAAACCCCACCGGGAGCAAGACCGAATAGGGACGGTGCGAGGGGAAACCCTCGGGGGCTGTTTCCGGCCCACCGTCCGGGTAGGTTGCGTGAGGCACATGGCAACATGCGCCCAAGATGAATGGCCGCCACGTTCTCGCCCCGGCAGGGGCGAGGGCCATACAGAACCCGGCTTACAGGCCAGCTGGCAATTTCTCCAGATTCTACAAGAAAATCCCTGATATCAGTAGGTTGCGCCTTCGGGCGCGCCTGCTGGTTCAGGCGGTTCAGAAACTGAATCAGCTTCGCCGGAAGCAGCGAGACATGGCGACATTCTTGAAGTCGGTGCGATTAAATCGTACCATCCGCGGTGGATAGTGTCAGGAGCGCATTATGGGTCAGGTCGACAAACGCAGCATCACGCTTTCGCCCGAACTGGCGGCGGCGGTCGACGACGTGGTTGCCGCCGGCGAGTACGCTTCGGCGAGCGAGGTGATCCGCGACGCGCTCAGGCAATGGAAGGACCGGCGCGATCTGCACGGCTATACGGTCGAGGAGTTGCGTAAACTGGTGCAGGAAGGGATCGACAGCGGGCCGGGACGATTTGCGTCGATCGACGAAATCAAGGCCGAAGCGCGTAGACGATTGAAATCCGATAACGCGGCATGAATTTGCTGCCCATCATCCGAACTGCAAATGCAGAAGAGGATTTGATCGCGATCTGGCTTCATATCGCGCGAGACGACGAGGCTGCCGCGGACCGGCTGCTCGACCGGATCGAAGCCCGCTGGCAGCAACTGGCGACTTATCCCTTCTCGGGCGCGCCGCGCGAAGACATTGCGCCAGGCATCCGCTATCTGGTGGTCGGCGAATATCTTACCTTGTACCGTGTCGGCGAAGATGCGATCGAAATTCTGCGCCTGCTGCATGGCCGACGCAGTATCGAAGCCGACGATCTGAGTTCGTGATCGGGTCGTTCAGCCGCTGACGCCGTCTAGCGACGCCTCGATCGCTTGCCAAAGCTCTTCCACCGGCTCGCAGCCGACCGACAGGCGAACGAAGCCTAGCGGAACGGCATCTCCTCTTTTCGCCCGCCGTTCGGCGGAGGTATGCACGCCTCCGAACGACGTCGCCGCCTGCATGAGTGCGCAATTGTTGATGAAGTCCTCGGCCTTGTCCTCCGAGGCGAGCACGAAGGAGATCAGAAAACCGAAGCGCTCCATCTGGGCGCAAGCGAGATTGTGCGAAGGGTCGCTTTCCAGACCCGGAAAGCGCAAGCCGCTGACCGCCTGATGGTCCTTCAGCCGGCGCGCTATCACTTCGGCGGAAGCGCACATCCGGTCGAAACGAACCTCCAGCGTTTCGAGGCCGCGATGCACCAGCCATGCCTCGAACGGGCCAGGAATAGAGCCTGAGGTCTCACGCCAGCCGGATACGGCGGCGATGATGTCCGCATTGCGGCTGGCGACATGGCCGAACAGGACGTCGGAATGGCCGTTGGGCGCCTTGGTGTCGGCGGCAACGACGATGTCGGCGCCGAGATCGAGTGGGCGCTGGCCGAAGGGCGTCATCGTCGTGTTGTCGACCGCAAGGATTGCGCCCGCTTTGTGCACGGCTTCGGCGACAGCGGCAATGTCGCAGAGATCCAATCCTGGGTTGGCGGGCGTCTCGACGAAGGCCAGTCGATATCCATCGAAGCCGCCATCGAGGAAGGTCGATGTCGGCCGGAGATCGTAGGCGACGCCGAAAGGCTTGAGGAAGCGTTCTGCCAGCGCCCGCGTGGTGTGATAGCCGTCCGACGGCAGCAGGATACGGTCGCCTGCTTTTAGCAGCCCGAAAAAAACCGCCGAGATCGCAGCCATTCCCGAAGGAAAGGTGACGCATGGCGCGCCTTCCAGGTGCGCCAGCATGTGCTCGACCGCATCCCAGGTCGGATTGCTGAAGCGGCCGTATTGATCGAAGCCGGTGGCGTCGCCAGGCGCGTGAAAAATGGCGGCCATAGTTAGGGGCAGGGGAATTGGGTCGCCTTTGGCAAGCCTGCCTCGGCGCAGGTGGGGAAGGGTCGCGGCGCGTGACCTGGCTGTGTCGGGCATGGATTTCAAACCTTGTTTCTAACCGGGAAAAGAATCTGTTTCTGACCAAGAAAAGACGGGCCGACGCTATGCGTGGTGGCGATCCGCGGCAAGCCGCCTCCGGTTAGGCCAAGCGGCTCTAAACGCTTCGTTAGGCTTAATGGAGGATAAAGACGGGAGTGCCGTCAAAGCTGCTCTCACGGTCGTGGCGTGCGCGTTTGTGAAGCCTGTTCCCGTTGACGCCCATAACACCCCATGATATCCCATAACGATATTCAAGCCTTCGTTCCGCGTCAGGGTGAAGCGTACGCCAATCGGGCAGCCGCGGCGGCTGCGCGTTTGCCTGTTTTCGCCTCTCGGAACGAAGTGAGTTTTGGGCAGGGACCGCGCCGCGGCGGCGCGGCGGGAAGATGCAGAGGGGTGCGGCGGCGCAAGCGGCCGTAACGCGTAATGGACCGGTTTCTGTCAAACGCGGTGAACAAGGTCGATGCGAAGGGGCGGGTGTCCGTTCCGGCGCATTTCCGTGCGGTTGTGCAGAAACGCGGCTATTCGGAACTCTATGGGCTTCGCTGCCTGGATCGTCCGGCGATGGATGTCGGCGGGCTCGACCTCCTCGACCGCTACGAGCAGCGCATCGCGCAGGAAGACCCTTTCCTGCAGACGGCGGACGACATGTCGTTCTTCTGCCACGGCGACGGAGCCTTCCTGAAGCTCGATCAGGACGGCCGCATCACGATGACCGATTTCATCCGCGAGCATACGGGCATTGCCGCGGAAGTGGCTTTTGTCGGCCGCGGCAATTTCTTTCAGATCTGGGAACCTGGACGGCTCACCGCCTATGGGGCGGAAGCACGCGCCCGGCTTTTGCAGCTTCGGCAGGGGACGAAGCCTGGGGAGCGACCGGAATGATGGCGGGCTACGGCGATGACCCTCACGCCGTTGGCGGACCGGCCCGTCACATTCCGGTCCTCCTTGCCGAAGTGCTGGAGGCGCTTTCGCCCAAAGCCGGCGAGGTGATCGTCGACGGCACCTTCGGCGCCGGCGGCTATACCAAAGCCATTCTGGCAAGCGGCGCCTCGGTCGTCGCCATCGACCGCGATCCGGATGCGATCGCTGCGGGTCGTGTCCTCGAACAACAAGCGGGCGGCAAGCTCAGGCTCGTTCAGGCGCCGTTCTCGACATTGGACGAGCATGTTGAAAGCGCTGACGGCGTCGTGCTCGACATCGGCGTGTCCTCCATGCAGATCGACGAAGCGGAGCGCGGCTTTTCGTTCCGCGCCGATGGGCCGCTCGACATGCGCATGGCGCAAACAGGCCTGAGCGCCGCCGATGTCGTCAACAGCTTCAAGGTGGGAGACCTTGCCCGCATCTTCGGGTTTCTCGGGGAAGAGCGCCATGCCGGCCGCATCGCCCGCATGATCGAAAGCCGTCGCGAAAAACGTCCGTTCGAGCGCACGCTCGACCTTGCCGACGCTATCGAGACGCATATCGGCCGCGCGCCCAAGGACAAGATTCATCCAGCGACCCGCGTCTTCCAGGCGCTGCGCATTTTCGTCAATGACGAACTTGGCGAACTGGCCAAAGCGCTGTTTGCGGCTGAACGCGTGCTGAAACCGGGCGGACGGCTGGCCGTGGTGACCTTCCACTCGCTGGAAGACCGCATCGTCAAACGCTTCATCGCCGATCGCGCCGATGCGGCGACCGGATCGCGGCACCTGCCCGAGGTCCAGGCGCGCACCGCCACCTTCAAAAAAGCAGGCGGCGGCGTGACGCCCGATGACGCCGAGATATCAGCCAATCCGCGCGCGCGCTCGGCAAGGCTGCGCACTGCTGTGCGCACCGACGCGCCGGCGCGCGCCGGCGACTTTTCGATTTTCGGGCTTCCAAAACTTCCTGATCCAAAACTTCCCGGCACCGACAGGCCGGGAGAGAGGTGAGCACGTGTTTCGTACCAGCGACATAGTCCTTATCGCCGTCATGGTCTCGGCTGCGGCCCTGACCTACAAGACCAAGCGCGAGGCCGAGGAACAATTGGCGGCGGTGCACAAGCTCCAGGCGCAGATCCGCTACGAGGAGGACACAATCGACCTCCTGAAGGCGGACTGGAGCCTGCTTACCCAGCCGTCGCGCCTGCAAAAGCTGGCTGAGATCTACAAATCGCAGCTCGCGCTCGAGCCGGTCAATGCTCGCCAGATCATCGGGCTGGACGATCTGCCGGCAAAACCCGTCACCATCGAGGACCTTTCGTCCCAGCGGCTGGGCGGCATGGCCGACAGTTCTGGCGAGGGATCCTTGGACGGCAAGGACCCCGTGGTGACCGGAGGCATCGTCCAATGATCGCCAGGCTTCCATCGATCTCCAGGCTGCTGAAGGGCCGCGCCAAGTCGGAAGGCGGATCGATTGTGGTCGAAGGCGCCCGCAAGGCGACCGGCGGCAAGGGAAGGACCCGCATCGTGATGACGATGGCGGTTTTCTTCGGCATCTATTCGACCATCACCGGGCGGCTGGTCTATCTGGGTTTCCAGAATCCCGACCTGTCCGGCGGCCCGCAGAGCCGGGTAACGGCGTCACGGCCCGACATCGTCGATCGCAACGGCGAAGTGCTGGCTACGGACATAAAAACGGCGTCGCTGTTTGCCGAACCGCGCCGCATCGTCGACGCAGACGAAGCGATCGAAAAACTGTCGATGGTGCTTCCCGAAATTGACTACGAGCAGACCTACCACAAGCTGAAGAGCGGCGCTGGCTTCGTCTGGCTGCAGCGGCAACTGACGCCTAAGCAACAATCTGACATCATGCAGCTCGGCATTCCCGGCTTTGGCTTCCGCACCGAAAAGCGCCGATTCTATCCGGCCGGTGAAACCTCATCCTACATTGTCGGTCTCACCAACATCGACAACAAGGGCATCTCCGGCATGGAGAAATATATCGATGAACAGGGGCTGAGCGACCTTCAGGCGTCGGGCCTGGCGGTTGCCAAGGATCTGAAGCCGGTGCGGCTCTCGATCGACCTGCGCGTCCAGCACATCGTGCGTGACGAGGTCGCCACCGGCATGGAGAAATACCGCGCGATCGCGGCGGGCGCCGTCGTTCTCAACATCAAGACCGGCGAAGTGATGGCGATGGCCTCGGTTCCGGATTTCGATCCCAACAATCCCTACAATGCGCAGGACAAGGACCGCTTGAACCGCATGTCGGCCGGTCTCTATGAAATGGGTTCGACCTTGAAGAGCTTTACCACCGCCATGGCGCTCGATTCCGGCAAGGTGACGCTGGAAAGCCGTTTCGACGCTTCGCGCCCGATCAGGATCGGCCGTCAGACCATCCATGACTTTCATGGCAAGGCCCGGGTGCTGTCGGTGCCCGAAGTGTTCATCTACTCGTCCAACATCGGTTCGGCCAAGGAAGCCGAAGCGGTCGGCATCCAGGGGCATCGCGAATTCCTGCATCGCCTGGGGATCCTCGAGAGGATGCAGACGGAACTGCCCGAGGTCGCCCGCCCGACCGAACCGAAAGTCTGGAAACAGGTCCATTCGATCACCATCGCCTTCGGTCACGGTGTGTCGACGACGCCGCTGCAGACGGCGGTCGGCTGCGCCGCGCTGCTGAACGGCGGCTATCTGATCCAGCCGACATTCCTGAAGCGCGCGCAGGAACAGGCGATGGCGGTGGCCAAGAAAGTCGTCAGCGACAAGACCGTCGAGAGCATGCGCTATCTCTACGCACTGAATGCCGAGAAAGGGTCAGGCAGGAACGCTAGGGTTCCGGGCTATCGCGTCGGCGGCAAGACGGGAACGGCCGAGAAGGTTGTCAACGGCCGCTACTCAAAGGACAAGAATTTCAACGCCTTCGTCGCGGCTTTCCCGATGGACGACCCGCAATACGTCGTGCTTACGATCGCCGACGAACCGAAGCCGGAAAAACCCGGCATGGGTGCGACGGCCGCCTCGAATGCAGGCGTCATGGCCGCGAACATCATCCGACGTTCAGCTTCCATGCTTGGCGTAAAGCCAGATTTCAGCCATGAAAATGGCGCAACGCTGGTTTCCTATCAGTGATTCTTAGGGCGCGCCGGCAACTGCGCGCTATTTTGTTGTGATGAACGGGGTTCGATGAAGCTGAAAGATCTAGCCGGTATCCTGCCTGTCGAGGGAACAGCTTCCTTCGATGTGGAGGTTACCGGGATTTCGTCGGATTCCCGCCAGGTGAGACCGGGCGTGGTCTTCTTTGCGCTCACCGGCACCAAGGCGGATGGCGCGGCCTATGCCGCCTATGCCGCCGAACGCGGCGCAGCGGCGATCGTGGCCGGCAAGGGCAGCGCCGTCGCCGGCCTGCGGGTGCCGGTTATCGTCGTCGACGATCCGCGCCTTGCGCTGGCGCTGAGCGCCGCCCGCTACTTCGGCGGTCAACCGCAAACCATGGTCGCGGTGACCGGCACCAGCGGCAAGACATCGGTTGCGGCGTTTACCAGGCAGATATGGGAGCAGTCAGGCTTTACCGCGGCTTCGATCGGCACGACCGGCGTGGTGGCGCCGGGCCGGAACGAATATGGCTCGCTGACCACCCCCGATCCGGTTGATCTGCACAGGCTGTTGAGGGAATTGGCGGATGCCGGCGTCACCCACGCATCGATGGAGGCCTCCAGCCATGGCCTCGACCAGCGCCGGCTCGACGGCGTGAAGCTTGCGGCTGGCGGCTTCACCAATCTCGGCCGCGACCACATGGATTATCACCCGACGGTCGAGGACTATCATCGCGCCAAGCTGCGCCTGTTCGACACGCTGCTGCCGAAGGGCGCGCCGGCCGTGATCTTTGCCGACGATCCGTGGTCGGAGCCGACGATCCGGGCGGCGAGGGCGGCGGGGCTGGACGTGCTGACGGTCGGCCGTCATGGCGCCTTCCTGCGACTGAAGCGGGTCGAGCACGAGCGCCACCGCCAACGTGCCGAGGTGGAAGTCGATGGCGTTCTCCACGAGGTCGACCTGCCGCTGGCCGGCGATTTCCAGATAGCCAATGCCCTGGTTTCGGCGGGCCTCGCCATCTCCACTGGAACGCCTGCCGCCAAAGCCCTGATGGCGTTGGAGAAATTGAAAGGCGCGCCGGGTCGGCTCGACCTCGTTGGCACGACATCCAACGGCGCGCCGGTCTACGTCGATTACGCGCACAAACCGGACGCGCTGGAAAACGTGTTGGCATCGGTACGGCCGTTCACCACCGGTCGCGTCATCATCGTGTTCGGCTGCGGCGGCGACCGCGACCGGGGCAAGCGTCCGATCATGGGCGAGATCGCCACGCGGCTCGCCGATATCGTCATCGTCACCGACGACAATCCGCGCTCGGAAGTGCCCGAAACGATCCGCGCAGCGATCCTTGCCGCTGCACCCGGCGCCATCGAGGTCGGCGACCGGCGCAGGGCGATCCACGAGGCCGTCGCCATGCTCCATGCCGGCGACACGCTGATCGTGGCCGGCAAGGGCCATGAGGAAGGCCAGACCATCGGCGCCGAGACGCTGCATTTTTCCGACCATGAGGAGGTCCGCTCCGCGCTCCAGGAGCAAGCCGCATGAGTTTTCTGTGGACCTCCCAGGATCTCGTCGCAGCCATGGGCGGACGGCCGCTCGGTCAGATGCCGGAGGGCGTTTCCGGCATCTCGATCGACAGCCGCAGCCTGCAACCGGGCGATGCCTTCTTCGCCATCAAGGGCGAGGCGATGGACGGCCATGATTTCGCGACCGCCGCCATCAAGGCCGGCGCCGGCGTGCTGGTCGTCGCCGAGGGCAAGCTGCCGTCGCTAGGGCGGCTGACGGCGCCGATGATCGTCGTGCAGGACGTGCTGGCCGCGCTGGAAAAGCTAGGGCTGGCCGCCCGCGCGCGCTCGAACGCCAGGATCATCGCGGTGACCGGTTCGGCGGGCAAGACCACCACCAAGGAAGCGTTGCGCCATGTGTTGTCTTCGGTCGGCAAGGTGCACGCGTCGGCCCAGTCTTTCAACAATCACTGGGGCGTGCCGCTGACGCTGGCGCGGATGCCGGCGGATTGCGACTACGCCGTCTTCGAGATCGGCATGAACCATCCGGACGAGATCCGGCCGCTGGTCAAGATGGTCCGGCCGCATGTCGCCCTTGTCACGCTGATCGCGGCGGCACATCTCGGCTTTTTCCGCAACCTGGACGAAATCGCCAAGGCCAAGGCCGAGATTTTCGAGGGACTGGAGCCGGACGGTGCAGTCCTTCTCAACCGCGACGATCCGCGCTGGAAGCTTCTAGACAAGATGGCGAGAGCCGCCGGCGTTGAGCACATTTACGGGTTTGGCGAGAATGCCCGTGCGACCTTCAAACTGCTCAAATGTGCGCTGCATGCCGATCATTCCGTCATCACCGCCAAGATCGGCGGACAGGAGATCACCGCCAGGGTTGGCGCGCCGGGCCGACACATGGTGCAGAATGTGCTGGCCGTGCTGGGCGCCGCACATCTGGTCGGCGCCGACATCGCCAGGGTGGCGCTAGCGCTGGCCGATCTTTCAGCCGAGCGCGGACGCGGCAAGCGCCATGTGCTGCGCCACCCCAAGGGGCCGATCACGCTGATCGACGAGAGCTACAACGCCAATCCGGCGTCGATGAGCGCTGCAATGGCGCTGCTCAACGCGACGCCGGTGTCGGGCGAAGGCAGGCGCATCGCCGTGCTCGGCGACATGCTCGAACTCGGCGACCACTCGGCGAAGCTGCATGCGGCACTTGCCGGTCTCATCGTGGGCACCGAGACGCGCACGGTCTTCCTCGCCGGCCCGGAAATGCGGGCGCTGGCCGATGTCCTGCCCGACGAGATCGAGACGGAGTATCGCCCCAGTGCCGAGGATCTGAAGCTGGTGCTTCTGTCGGCGCTGAAGCCTGGCGATGTGGTGATGATCAAATCGTCGAAAGGCATCGGCTTTTCCAAGCTGGTCGACGCATTGCTCGGAAAATTTCCGGCCATGACCACAACCGTCAAACAGACCTAGAGCCAGGTCCGGGGACCGCATCGCATGTTCACACTGCTCGTCGAATTCGCGGACAAGATCTCGGTCTTCAACGTCTTCCGCTACATAACCTTCCGCACCGGCGGCGCGCTGATCACCGCGGCGCTGATCGTCTTCATCTTCGGGCCGGCCATCATCAATTCGCTGAGGCTGCGGCAGGGCAAGGGCCAGCCGATCCGCGCCGACGGGCCGCAGACGCATTTCAAGAAAGCCGGCACGCCGACCATGGGCGGGCTGATGATCCTGTGCGGCATCGTCGGCTCGTCGCTTTTGTGGGCGAACCTGTCCAGCATCTATGTCTGGGTGGTGCTGCTGGTGACGCTCGGTTTCGGCTCGATCGGCTTCTACGACGATTATCTCAAGGTGACGAAGCAATCGCATCTCGGCTTTTCCGGCAAGGCGCGGCTGGGGCTTGAATTCGTCATCGCCGGCATCGCCGCCTGGGTAATCATGCACAACGGCCAGGCGCCGTTCTCGTCGTCGCTGACTTTTCCCTTCGCCAAGGAATTTCTCATCAATCTCGGCTGGTTCTTCATCCCGTTCTCCTGCTTCGTCATCGTCGGCGCCGGCAATGCGGTGAATCTGACAGATGGCCTCGACGGGCTGGCGATCGTGCCGATCATGATCGCGGCGGCCTCCTTCGGCGTCATCGCTTATCTCTCCGGCAATGCGGTGTTCGCCGAATATCTGCAGATCCATTTCGTGCCCGGCACCGGCGAACTGGCGGTGGTTCTGGGCGCGGTCATCGGCGCCGGCCTCGGCTTCCTATGGTTCAACGCCCCGCCGGCGGCGATCTTCATGGGCGATACCGGATCGCTGGCCCTGGGCGGCCTGATCGGCACGATCGCGGTCGCCACCAAGCACGAGATCGTGCTGGTCATCGTCGGCGGCCTGTTCGTCGTCGAGATCCTGTCGGTCATTATCCAGGTCGGCTACTTCAAGATGACCGGCAAGCGCGTGTTTCTAATGGCGCCGATCCACCACCATTTCGAAAAGCTCGGCTGGACCGAAAGCCAAGTGGTGATCCGCTTCTGGATCATCGCCGTCATCCTGGCGCTGGTCGGCCTATCGACCCTGAAGCTCAGATAGGAGGCCACTTGATCCCCGCCGCATCCTTCGCAGGCAAGCGCGTTTCGCTCTTCGGGCTCGGCGGCTCCGGGGTTGCCACGGCGCGCGCGCTGATCGAGGGCGGAGCGGACGTGCTGGCCTGGGACGACAATCCCAACAGCGTCGCCAAGGCCGAGGCCGTTGGCATCGCGACCGGCGATCTGCGCGGCGCCGACTGGGCGAAGTTCTCGGCTTTCGTGCTGTCGCCCGGCGTGCCGCTGACGCATCCGAAGCCGCACTGGACGGTGGAACTCGCGCGCGCTTCAGGCGTCGAGATCATTGGCGACATCGAGCTTTTCTGCCGCGAGCGGACCTTGCTGGCGCCGGCAGCACCCTTCATCGCCATCACCGGAACCAATGGCAAATCGACGACCACGGCGCTGACGGCGCATATCCTGAAATCGGCCGGGCGCGACACGCAGATGGGCGGCAATATCGGTCGCGCGGTGATGACGCTCGATCCGCCGGAGCCCGGGCGGCACTATGTCGTGGAATGCTCGTCCTACCAGATCGACCTTGCGCCCTCGATCAATCCGACAGCCGGCGTCCTGCTCAACCTGACGCCCGATCATCTCGACCGCCACGGCACGATGCAGCACTACGCCGCGATCAAGGAACGGCTGGCGGCCGGCAGCGAAACCGCCATCATCGGTGTCGACGATTCCTGGGGCGCCCAGACCGCCGACCGGCTGGAGCGGGCAGGCCAGCACGTCATCCGCATTTCCCGGCGCCTGCCGCTGACCGACGGTTACTTCGCCGACGGCACCGATCTGATGGAAGCGGTGCATGGCCGTTACAGTCGCGTTGCCTTTCTCGAAGGCATCGGCTCGCTGCGCGGCCAGCACAATGCGCAGAATGCACTGGCCGCCGTCGCCGCCTGTCTCAAGGTCGGGCTCGAGCTGGGCGAGATCCAATCGGGGCTGGAGAGCTTTCCCGGGCTGGCGCACCGCATGGAGCAGGTCGGCCGCAAGGGCCATGTGCTTTTCATCAACGATTCCAAGGCCACTAATGCCGATGCGGCAGCGCCCGCATTGTCCAGCTTTGCGCGCATCTACTGGATCGCCGGCGGGTTGCCGAAGGAGGGCGGCATCGAGCCGTTGCGCGGCCTTTTTCCGCGCATCGCCAAGGCCTATCTGATCGGCGAAGCCGCACCGGCCTTTTCGGCGACGCTCGGCGAGGCGGTGCCTTATGAGATCTCGGGCACGCTGGCCGCAGCGGTCGAACACGCCGCAAGCGACGCGGCCAAGGATGATAACAACGGCGAGGTGGTGGTGCTGCTTTCGCCGGCCTGCGCCAGTTTCGACCAGTTCAAGAATTTCGAAGTGCGCGGCGAAGCCTTTAGGCAGGCCGCGAGCATAATTGATGGCGTGAAGCCCATCGGAGGGACACGATAATGCAAAGCCGTCTCGACAAAAGCCCAGTTGCCACCTGGTGGTGGACGGTCGATCGCTGGTTCCTGGCTGCGTTCCTGTCGCTGATGGGGCTCGGCATCGTGCTGTCCTTCGCGGCGAGCCCGGCGGTAGCCCAGCGCATCGGCCTCGACAGTTTCCACTTCGCCACACGCCAGATCATCTTCACGATCCCCGCCCTTGGCATGATGCTGGTCGTCTCCTTCCTGGACTCGCGGCAGATCAGGCGCATGGCCCTGGCCATGCTGTGCATCATGCTGGTGCTGATGGTGGCGGTTCTGTACATCGGCGTCGAGGTGAAGGGCGCGCGGCGCTGGGTGTCGCTCGCCGGCGTGTCGATCCAGCCGTCGGAATTCCTGAAACCGGCATTCGTCGTCATCTGCGCCTGGCTGTTTGCCGAACACAAGCGCCAGCCCGACATTCCGGGCAATCTTTTCGCCATGCTGCTGCTGGCCCTCGTCATTTCTCTGCTGGTGGCGCAGCCGGATTTCGGCCAGACCATGCTGGTGCTCGGCACCTGGGGGGTGATGTTCTTCATGGCCGGGTTGCCATGGCTGTGGATCATCGCGCTGGGCGCTGCCGGCGTCGGCGGCGTGTTCGCCGCCTATACGGTGTTTCCGCACGTCGCCGGCCGAATCGACCGCTTCATGACCGGCGAAGGCGACACGTTCCAGGTCGACATGGGCCGCGATGCGCTGATCAACGGCGGCTGGTTCGGTGTCGGGCCGGGCGAGGGCACCGTCAAGCGGGTCATACCCGACAGCCATGCCGACTTCGTCTTCTCGGTCGCCGGCGAGGAATTCGGACTGATCATGTGCTTTTTCATCATGACCATCTTCGCCTTCATCGTGCTGCGCGGGCTCAGCACCGCGCTCAAAGAGCAGGACGATTTCACGCGCTATGCGGTTGGCGGCCTGGTCACGGTGTTCGGTCTGCAGTCGGTCATCAACATGGCCGTCAATCTGCAGCTGATGCCGGCCAAGGGCATGACCTTGCCGTTCATCTCCTATGGCGGCTCCTCGCAGATCGCCATCGCCATCTCGATGGGCATGGTGCTGGCGCTGACACGCAGGCGGCCGGAAAAGCGCAAGCAGCTGGGCTTCGCACCGTCGCAGCGCGCGATGGCGGCGGAGTGAAATGGCGACGGGGGTCATCCTTCTGGCGGCCGGCGGCACGGGCGGGCATCTCTTCCCGGCCGAGGCGCTGGCGCACGAGCTGACCGGGCGCGGCTGGACGGTGCATCTCGCCACCGATGATCGTGCCGAGCGTTTTGCCGGCCAGTTTCCGGCAGCAAGCATCCATCCGATCAAGTCGGCGACGATGAGTTCGAAAAATCCCTTTGCGATGCTCGCCGCCTTCTGGAAAATCTGGGGCGGCGTGCGGCAGGCATCCGCCGTGATCGGCCGGATCAAGCCCGCCGTCGTGGTCGGTTTCGGCGGCTATCCGACGCTGCCGCCGCTCTATGCCGCGACGCGGCGCAAGGTACCGACGCTCATCCACGAGCAGAACGCGGTGATGGGGCGCGCCAACCGGGCGCTGGCCGGCCGCGTCGATGCCATCGCCGGTGGGTTTTTGCCGGAGGATTCAAGTGCCGCGGGCGTCAAGACAGTGACGACAGGCAATCCGGTCAGGCCGCAAGTGCTGGAGGCGGCGAAGACGCCCTATGTGGCGTCTACGGGCAAGCAGCCGTTCCGGTTTCTGGTGTTCGGCGGCAGCCAGGGGGCACAGTTCTTTTCCGACGCGATGCCGGCGGCGATCGGACAGCTTTCCGACGCGCAACGCAAGCGGCTTGATATCACGCAACAGGCGCGCGCCGACGATGTGGAGCGGGTCAGGGCGGCCTATGCCGCCCTTGGCGTCGAGGCCGAGGTGTCGCCCTTCTTCACCGACATGGCGGCGCGCATGGCTGCGGCGCATCTGGTGATGTCGCGGTCCGGCGCATCGACCGTATCGGAAATCGCGGTGATCGGCCGGCCGGCGCTGCTGGTGCCCTATCCCCACGCGCTCGACCACGACCAGGCCGCCAATGCCGCGGCATTGGCGGCGGCAGGCGGCGCCGAAGTGCATCCGCAATCCACGCTTTCGTCCGAACGCATCGCCACGCTCGTCGGGACGCTGATGGACGATCCTGAGCGGCTGGCCACAATGGCGGCGGCGGCGAAGTCGGCCGGAAAACCGGACGCGGCACGGTTGCTCGCCGATCTGACAGAGGCTATTGCGTCGAAGAAAACCGTTTCGGACTTCAGGAAGGAGACGCACGCATGAAGATGCCGCAGACGATCGGCCTTGTGCATTTCATCGGCATCGGCGGCATCGGCATGAGCGGCATCGCCGAGGTGCTGCACAATCTCGGCTACAAGGTGCAAGGGTCCGACCAGGCCGACAGCGCCAACGTGCAGCGGCTGCGCGACGAGGGCATCGAGTGCTTTGTCGGTCATCACGCCGACAATATCGGCGATGCCGAAGTGGTTGTCGTCTCGACGGCGATCAAGAAATCCAATCCGGAGCTGAAGGCCGCGCGCGAGAAACTGCTTCCCGTCGTCCGTCGCGCCGAGATGCTGGCCGAACTGATGCGCTTCCGGCAGGCGGTGGCCATCGGCGGCACGCACGGCAAGACGACGACGACTTCGATGGTGGCGACGCTGCTCGAAGCCGGCGGGCTCGATCCGACCGTGATCAATGGCGGCATCATCAATGCCTATGGCACGAACGCCCGCATGGGCGACGGCGAATGGATGGTGGTCGAGGCCGACGAGAGCGATGGCACCTTCCTGAAGCTGCCGGCCGAGATTGCCGTCGTCACCAACATCGATCCGGAGCATCTCGACCATTACGGCTCCTTCGACAAAGTGCGCGAGGCCTTTCGCCAGTTCGTTGAGAACGTGCCGTTCTACGGCTTCGGCGTCATGTGCACCGACCACCCGGAGGTGCAGGCGCTGGTCAGCCGCATCGAGGACCGACGCGTCATCACCTATGGCGAGAACGCGCAGGCAGACGTGCGTTTCACCAATCACCGGATGGACGGCCCGACCTCGGAATTCGACGTGGTGATCCGCGACCGCAAGACCCGCGACCAGTCGACGATATCGGGCCTGCGCCTGCCGATGCCCGGCCGTCACAACGTCTCCAACGCGACCGCGGCGATCGCCGTCGCGCACGAACTCGGCCTTTCGGCCGAGGCGATCAGGAAGGGCCTGTCGTCCTTCGCCGGCGTCAAGCGGCGCTTCACCCGTACCGGTTCGTGGAACGGCGTCGAAATCTTCGACGACTACGGCCACCATCCGGTCGAGATCACGGCGGTTCTGAAGGCGGCGCGCGACGCCACCAAGGGCCGCGTTATCGCCATTGCCCAGCCGCACCGCTTCACCCGGCTGCATGACCTGTTCGACGAGTTTTCCGTCTGCTTCAACGATGCCGACACGGTGATGGTGGCGCCGGTCTATGCGGCAGGCGAAGAGCCGATCGACGGGGTGACCTCCGAGGCACTGGTGTTCCGCATCCGCGCCGGCGGCCATCGCGACGCGCGCTACATCGAAGGCCCCGCGGCGATCGCGCCTGTTATCCGCGACCTGGCGAAACCAGGCGATCTCATCGTCTTCCTCGGCGCCGGCAATATCACGCAATGGGCTTACGCGCTGCCCGGGGAACTCGGCGGGACGGTTTCATGATGCGCGGCCAGGCGTTGATCGACAAGCTTGGCGGCCGGCTTGCCGGCCTGCGCGGCCGCATCACGCCCAATGCCGAGATGGACAAGATCACCTGGTTCCGCGCCGGCGGGCTGGCCGACGCGCTGTTCCAGCCGGCCGATGAGGACGATCTCGCCGCTTTCCTGAGGGCGGTTCCCGAAGAAATACCGCTGACCATCGTCGGCGTCGGATCGAACCTGCTTGTCCGCGACGGCGGCATTGCGGGCTTCGTCATCCGGCTTTCGGCCAAGGGCTTTGGCGAGGCCGAAGTGATTGCGCCGACCACGATCAAGGCGGGAGCTGCCACGCCCGACAAGCGCCTTGCGGCGGTTGCCTACCAGGCCGGCATAGGCGGCTTTGAGTTTTACCACGGCATTCCGGGCGCCGTCGGCGGCGCGCTGCGGATGAACGCCGGCGCCAATGGCGCCGAGACGAGCGAGCGCGTCGTCGAGGTGCGGGCGCTCGACCGTAAGGGCAATGTGCATACGCTGAGCAACGCCGATATGGGCTACGCCTATCGCCATTCGGCCGCGCCTGCCGGGTTGATCTTCACATCGGCGCTGTTCGAAGGTGTTCTGGGAGACAAGTCCAAGATCAAGGCTGCGATGGATGCTGTCCAGCACCATCGAGAGACCGTGCAGCCGATCCGCGAAAAGACCGGCGGCTCGACCTTCAAGAATCCGGAAGGCACCTCGGCCTGGAAGGAGATCGACAAAGCGGGCTGTCGGGGGTTGATGATCGGCGGCGCGCAGATGTCGCCGATGCACTGCAACTTCATGATCAACACGGGAACGGCGACCGGCTACGACCTCGAATATCTTGGCGAGACCGTGCGCACGCGCGTGCTCGAAAAGTCGGGCATCCGGCTGCATTGGGAAATCAAGCGCATCGGCAATTTCCGGCCGGGGCACGAGGTCCAGGAGTTCCTCGGACAGCTACTTTAGCGCCGTCGGATGTTCATGTGATGCTTGAACTTCAAACGGTGTGAAATCACCGCGCGACCGTTGCGCCAAAGACTCACAGCGCAGTTTTTGTGGCCGTTTTTACGGAAAGTGAATCTCTCGGAATCGTAAGCACTTGCCAGCGAATCAACTCTCTGATTCTCTGCTCGAAAGCGTTTCCTGATTTGAGTCGTTCGACGCGTTTCCCGCGTTTTCCGTCTGGGGGGCAACCTGCCGGGAGACTCGGACTCAAAGTCGCGGAAATCGTGAGAGCAAAGACTGCTCTGATCGAGAGATGCCGGCCCGCCGTGAGAGGGGATGACGGGAAATGAAAAGCAAGCATGTGGCCGTTCTGCTGGGGGGATTCTCGTCCGAGCGGCCCGTGTCTCTGTCTTCGGGGAATGCCTGTGCCGATGCGCTCGAGAAGGAAGGCTACCAGGTCACTCGCGTCGACGTTTCGCGCGATGTCGGCTCTGTGCTCGCCGAGCTCAAGCCTGATGTTGCCTTCAATGCGCTGCACGGCCCGTTCGGCGAGGACGGCACCATCCAGGGCATCCTCGAATATCTTGCCATTCCCTACACTCATTCCGGCGTGCTCGCCTCGGCGCTTGCCATGAACAAGGAGCAAGCCAAGAGGGTCGCCAAAGCCGTCGGCATTCCGGTTGCGGAATCGAAGGTGGTCAATCGCTTCGCCATCCAGGGCAAGCATCCGATGAGGGCGCCCTATGTCGTCAAGCCGGTCAACGAGGGGTCGAGCTTCGGCGTCGTCATCGTGCATGAAGGCCAGTCGCATCCGCCGCAGGTCATCGGTTCGTCCGACTGGAAGTATGGCGACACCGTCATGGTGGAGCGCTACGTGCACGGGCGCGAGTTGACTTGCGCGGTGATGGGTGACGTCGCGCTCGGCGTCTGCGAGATCATCCCGACCGGCCATTCCTTCTACGACTATGATTCAAAATACGTCGCGGGCGGATCAAAACACGAATGCCCTGCAAAAATTTCACCGAATATTTACCAAAAAATACAGACACTGACGCTCAAGGCTCACCAAGCTATCGGCTGCCGGGGCGTTTCCCGGTCGGACTTCCGTTATGATGATCGACACTCCGAGAACGGCGAAATTGTCTGGCTCGAGGTCAACACTCAGCCGGGCATGACGCCGACATCCTTGGTGCCAGAAATCGCTGCGCAAGCGGGGCACTCGTTCGGCGATTTGTTGAGTTGGATGGTGGAGGACGCTTCGTGTCTGCGTTGAAGTGGGGACAGGGCAAGGGGAAGGGCGCGACCGGGCCGACGCTGTTCGGCATGCCGCTGTCGTTCGATCACTTCGTGCTGCCGCGTCTGCTTCGCCGGCCGGCGCGCGTGCTGGCGCGCCTGGGCGAGGACGACTTCGAGGTGCCGCCTTTCTCCGCGGCCATCCTGTCGGCGGCGCTGCTCGTGTTGGGCACTGCCTATGGCGCCTATCTCGGCGGGCACGTCGACGGCATCGTTCAGGGCATCACCGCCCGCACCGGTTTTGCCGTCGATCAGATCAAGGTGGTAGGCAACCGCGCAACCTCCGAGATCGATATTCTCGACAGGATGCAGCTCGACGGCTGGACGTCGCTGATCGGCTTCGATGCCGAAGCCGCGCGGGAGCGCATAGCCACGCTGCCCTGGGTCGAGGTTGCGGCGGTGCGCAAGGTCTATCCGCACACGCTGGAGGTGCGCATCGAGGAGCGTGAGCCCTTTGCGCTCTGGCAACAGGGCAGCGAGCTTTCCGTCATCGAGCGGTCCGGCGCGGTGATCGCGCCGTTCTCCGGCGGCAAGCAGGCATTGCTGCCGCTGATCGTCGGCACCGGCGCGCCGGCCAAGGCGCCGGATTTCCTGGCGAGGATCGAAAAATACCCGGAGCTTGCCGCGCGGGTCAAAGGCTATATCCGCATCGGCGAACGGCGTTGGGACCTGAAGCTGGAGAACGGCATCACGGTCAAGCTTCCCGAGGATGGCGAGGATCAGGCGATCGCCGATCTGGTCAGGATGGATCGCGAGAACGGGCTGCTGACGCGCGACATCGCCGCCGTCGACATGCGCCTTTCCGACCGTCTCGTCGTCCAACTGACGCCGGAAGCGGCGATGCAGCGCGAGGCCGCGCTCAAGGAAAAGCCGAAAATGCCGAAGCGCAAGCCGGAGACGAAAATATGAGCTGGCTTGGCGGCAACAGCGACGCCTCGTCGCGCCGGTCCGGCACCCTGACGGTGCTGGATGTCGGTTCCAGCAAGGTCTGCTGCGTGGTGGCCAAGCTCAAGCCGCGCGAGGACGGCAAGCTGCTGCGCGGGCGTTCGCATCGCATCCAGGTGATCGGCATCGGCCACCAGAAATCGCAAGGCGTCAAATCGGGCGTCGTCGTCGATCTCGACAGGGCCGAGCACGCCATCCGCCTAGCCGTCGATGCCGCCGAGCGCATGGCTGGCCTGACTGTCGATTCACTGATCGTCAACATGACGGCCGGCCGGCTGAAGAGCGAAAGCTTCTCGGCAACCATCAACCTCGGCGGCCACGAAGCCGACGAGGCCGATATCAGGCGCGTGCTTGCCGCCGGCGCCAAGCAGGCGCTCCGGGCCGAGCGCGAGGTGATCCATTCGCTTCCCGTCGGATTTTCGCTGGACGCCGAGCGCGGCGTGCGCGATCCGCGCGGCATGGTCGGCGACCAGCTTGGCGTCGACATGCATGTGCTGACCGGTGACGCCGCACCCTTGCGCAATCTGGAGCTATGCATCAACCGTTCGCACCTGTCGGTGGAGCGCATGGTGGCGACGCCCTATGCCAGTGGGCTCGCCGCACTGGTCGACGACGAACTCGAGATGGGCGCGGCCTGCATCGACATGGGCGGCGGCACGACGACGATCTCGGTCTTTTCGGAAGGCAAGTTCATTCACGGCGACGCCATCGCCATCGGCGGCAACCACGTCACGCTGGACATGGCCAAGGGCCTGTCGACCTCGCTCGACGCCGCCGAGAGGCTGAAAGTGATGCATGGCTCGGCGCTGCCCGGCAGTGCCGACGACCGCGACTTGGTTTCGATACAGCCGATCGGCGAGGATGGCGAGGTGCCGCTGCAGGTACCGCGTTCGGTGATGACGCGCATCATCCGGGCGCGCATCGACGAGACGCTCGAAATGTTGCGCGACCGGCTGAACAGGTCCGGCTACGGCAACGCCGTCGGCAAGCGCGTCGTGCTGACCGGTGGCGCCAGCCAGCTTTCCGGCCTGCCCGAGGCGGCGCGCCGTATTCTCGGACGCAACGTGCGCATCGGCCGTCCGCTCGGCGTGGCGGGCCTGCCGGAGGCGGCCAAGGGGCCGGCCTTCTCGACGCCGGTCGGGCTTCTGATCTATCCGCAGATGGCAAGCTTCGAGAGCCATCCGGCGAAAGGAATTTCTGGTCTCAGGATGACTGGAACGGGCGGAAAACTGCATCGAATGAGTCAGTGGTTGAGAGACAGTTTTTAAATTGACGGGGGCAGCCCCATAGGCGGCCGCAGCGGCGAAGCGGCGGGAAAGGCAAAGGACGGAGACAATGACCATCAATCTGCAAAAGCCGGACATCACCGAGCTCAAGCCGCGTATCACCGTGTTCGGTGTCGGCGGCGGCGGCGGCAATGCCGTCAACAACATGATCACCGCGGGCTTGCGCGGCGTCGAGTTCGTCGTCGCCAATACCGACGCACAGGCGCTGACCATGTCCAAGGCGGACCGCCTGATCCAGCTCGGCGCGCATGTCACCGAGGGCTTGGGTGCGGGATCGCAGCCGGAAGTCGGGCGCGCGGCGGCGGAAGAATGCATCGACGAGATCGTCGATCATCTCTCCAACACCCATATGTGCTTCGTCACTGCCGGCATGGGCGGCGGCACCGGCACCGGGGCCGCGCCGGTCGTTGCACGTGCCGCTCGTGAGAAGGGGATTCTCACCGTCGGCGTCGTCACCAAGCCGTTCCATTTCGAAGGCCAGCGCCGCATGAAGACGGCGGATTTGGGCATCGAGGAATTGCAGAAATGTGTCGACACCCTCATCGTCATCCCCAACCAGAACCTGTTCCGGCTGGCCAATGACAAGACGACCTTCGCCGATGCTTTCGCCATGGCCGACCAAGTGCTCTATTCCGGCGTCGCCTGCATTACCGACCTGATGGTCAAGGAGGGGCTGATCAACCTCGACTTCGCCGACGTCCGCTCGGTCATGCGCGAGATGGGCAAGGCGATGATGGGGACGGGCGAGGCTTCCGGCGAGGGCCGCGCCATGGCCGCCGCCGAAGCCGCGATCGCCAACCCTCTGCTCGACGAGACCTCGATGAAGGGCGCCAAGGGCCTGCTGATCTCAATCACCGGCGGTCGCGACCTGACCCTGTTCGAAGTCGACGAGGCGGCGACCCGCATTCGCGAGGAGGTCGATCAGGAAGCCAACATCATTCTGGGTGCGACTTTCGACGAGGATCTCGAAGGCGTCATTCGCGTCTCGGTGGTCGCGACCGGCATCGACAAATCGGCGGCTGAAATCGCCGCCGCGCCGATCGCCATCCGCACGGCTCCGCCAAAGCCGGTCAGCCGCCCGACAGCTCCGCCCGCGGAAAGCCGTCCGGCGCCTGTCCAGCAGGGCGGCTACGAGCCACGCGCCGTCGATCCCGTAGCCGAGGCGATCCAGCTTGCCGAGGCGAATGCCGCGGCGATGGCGCGTCCCGCGTCGGCTGCCCATGCGGAAGATTTCCGCCCGCAGAGCAAGATCTTCCAGGCGCCGCCGGCCCAGCCGCAGCCGATCGTGCAGCAGCAGCCGATGCAGCCCGCGCCGCAGCGCGAAGTGCTTCAGCCGGTCGCCGCGGCCCCCCAGCGCATGCCGCGTGTCGAGGACTTCCCGCCGGTGGTGAAAGCCGAAGTGGAAGCCAAGGGCCGTCCGGCCGCCGATCATGAGAACAGCGGACCGATGGGACTGCTCAAGCGCCTGACGAACGGCCTTACCCGCCGCGAAGAGGAGCCTGCACGGTTGCAGCCGGCGCAGCCGCGCGAGCCGAAACTGCGCCAGGCGGCGCCCGAAGTGCGCCGCCTTGCCAGCCAGGATCCGCAGCTTTACGCGCCGCGCCGTGGCCAGTTGGACGATCAGGGCCGGCTGACGCCGCAGAGCAGGGCTGTCCAGGAAGACGATCAGTTGGAGATTCCGGCGTTCCTGCGCCGCCAGGCCAATTGATCTGATAACGGTCCGTAATAATTGTTAACAGGCAGACAAGGGATTGTTTGCCTGTTAACGCAAAAAGTGCTTTTAAAACAGTATATTAGGTGACCATGCACACCTCTGCTTGCGGTTACAGAAAGTAAGAAACCGTGATTTGGAGTCTCCCTGCCGGATCACTATCTTCGCCTCCGACCAACGTCGGTTTGCCGGGATTCGGGGGAAGTGGCCCCTGCCAGCCGATCAAATCAAGAGCCGTGCCCTTCGGGTTGATAAAGCGGACTTGGGCAGTGGGCTATGGGGTTTGTCTTGCAGGACTATCAGACGACACTTAAATCGCGTGCGACGCTGACGGGCACCGGCGTTCACAGCGGCAAGCCTGTTACCGTTCATTTCCTGCCGGCAGACGCTGATACGGGTGTCGTGTTCCAGCTTTCGAGCGGAAGCGAGAGCCGTGAGTTCCGCGCGCTTGTTTCCGAAGTCGGCGCCACCGATCTGTGCACCATGCTCGGCGATCCGGCAGGCGAGCATATCGCCACCGTCGAGCATCTGATGGCCACGCTTTTCGGGCTCGGCATCGACAATATCGTCATCGAGATCGACGGCCACGAGGTTCCGATCCTTGACGGCAGCGCCATGGCGTTCGTGGAGGCTATCGAGCAGGCGGGCGTCGATACGCTGCCGGTCAAGCGCCGCTACATCCGGGTGATCAAGCCGGTTCGCATCGAGAACGGTGCCTCCTGGGCGGAATTCAGGCCCTATGACGGCACGCGCTTCGAGATCGAGATCGATTTCGAAAGTCCGGCGATCGGCCGTCAGCTCTTCGCATCCGACATGAACGCCGACATTTTCCGCCGCGATATCGCGCGCGCCCGCACCTTTGGCTTCATGAAGGACGTCGAGCGGCTGTGGGCGGCTGGCTATGCGCTTGGCTCTTCGCTGGAAAACTCCCTGGTGATCGGCGACGACAACCGCGTCATCAACGTGGGAGGCTTGCGCTATCCCAACGAGTTCGTGCGGCACAAGACAATGGACGCCTTGGGCGATCTGGCGCTGGCCGGCGCCCGGTTCATTGGCTGCTTCCGTTCCTATCGCGGCGGCCACAGGCTGAACGCGGCAGCGCTGCGCCGCCTTCTGTCGGACCGTTCGGCGTTCGAGATCGTCGAGACGACACGCCGCGAGCGCGGTCGCACCGCCGAGATGAACGCCGTCTATGCGCCCGTTTACGCGCCCTGGATGATCTGATTCTTAACGTTTTTCGGGGTTTTATAGCCGCCGGCCTGTGTTGCAGGAATGCATCGTCGGCCGGCGAAATCATGCAAGTGTGCAGGCTGCGCCAGACCGCCACAAAAATGTGCGATTGGCCGGAGATAGCGTTGCCGGGCATGGCGGTTATGGTTTATGGCTGCTGCCCCAGAGCGAATGACGACTGAAATGGCGCCGAAAGGGCGGAATCCAATCATGTTTTTCAAGCGAGTTGGTCAATCGGAAGCGCCGCAGCGGGCTGTTTTCCTGGCGCTTTCGGTGGTCGTGCCATCGCTGTTCCTGTCGGCCTGCATGTCGTCCGAGAAGGATGTCGACCTGTCGACCTATGTCGAGCAGACCGAGCCGGCCGATGTTCTCTACAATCAGGGCCTTGCCAATCTGAATGCGGGGCGCCTGCAGGAGGCGAGCCGCAAATTCGGTGCGGTCGACCGCCAGCATCCCTATTCGGAATACGCCCGCAAATCGATGGTGATGGGCGCCTTTGCCGATTATCGCCAGGGCAACTATACCGAGGCGATCGGTTCGGCCAAGCGCTATCTCACGCTCTATCCGACGACCGACGACGCCGCCTATGCCCAGTACATCATCGGGCTCAGCTACTACCGGCAGATCAAGGACGTCACCCAGGACCAGAAGGAAGCGCGTCAGACCGTGCAGACGATGCAGGATCTGGTGACGCGCTGGCCCGATTCGGAATATGTCGACGACGCCAAGGAAAAGATCCGCTTCGCCAACGACCAGCTCGCCGGCAAGGAGATGCAGATCGGCCGCTACTATCTCGAGCGGCGTGAATACATCGCCGCCGTCAAGCGGTTCCGCACTGTGGTGGAGACCTATTCCAACACGCGCCATGTCGAGGAGGCGCTTGCCCGTCTCACCGAAAGCTACTACGCGATGGGGCTGACGTCGGAAGCGCAGACTGCCGCGGCTGTGCTCGGCACCAACTACCCCGACAGCGTGTGGTACAAGGATTCCTACAAGCTCCTGCAGACTGGTGGACTCGAGCCGCGCGAGAGTGCCGGGTCGTGGATCTCCAAGGCCGGGAAGCTGATCACCGGCGCCTGAAGCGGCGCGTCGCCATGCTTTCCCGGCTGTCGATCCGCGATATCGTTCTGATCGAGAAGCTGGACATCGACTTTTCGTCCGGCCTTTCGGTGCTGACCGGCGAGACCGGCGCTGGAAAATCCATCCTGCTCGACGCGCTGTCGCTGGCGCTTGGCGCCCGCGGCGACGCTTCGCTGGTGCGCCATGGTGCGGCACAGGGCCAGGTCATCGCCGTGTTCGACGTGCCGCGCAACCATCCTGCCCGCATGCTGCTTGCCGACAACGCCATCGATGATGATGGCGACATCATCCTGCGCCGCGTGCAGACGGCGGATGGCCGTACCCGCGTCTTCGTCAACGACCAGCCCTCCAGCGTAACGCTGATGCGCGATGTCGGCCACGCGCTGGTCGAGATTCACGGCCAGCATGACGAGCGCGCCTTGGTCGATCCCGGCGCCCATCGCGAATTGCTGGACAGCTTCGGCGGTCATCTCGGCGCCGTCCGCGCGACCGGCGAGGCATGGCGGCACTGGCGGGCCTGTGAGCAGGAATTTTCGCGACACCGCGCCAAGGTGGAAGCGGCGACCCGCGAGGCCGACTATCTGCGCGCCGCGGTCGCCGAATTGACGAAGCTCGACCCCCAGCCCGGTGAGGAAGCCGACCTTGCCGAACTGCGCGCCTCGATGATGCGGGCGGAAAAGATCGCCTCGGAAATCCATGATGCGCAAGATGTGCTCTCGGGCCCGTCCTCGCCCTTGCCGCAACTCGCCAGCCTGTTGCGGCGGCTGCAGCGCAAGGTGACCGAGGCGCCCGGCCTGCTCGACGACGTGGTCAAATCGCTCGACGAGGCGATGCTGTCGCTCGACGCGGCGCAATCGGGCGTGGACGCGGCACTTCGCGCCACCGAGTATGATCCGCAGCGGCTGGAACAGGCCGAGGAGCGGCTGTTTTCGTTGCGTGCCGCCGCACGCAAGCACAGCGTGGCGGTCGACGACCTGGCGCAATTGCGTGATACGATGGCGGCCGATCTCGCCGATCTCGATGCCGGCGAGGAGCGCCTGCACGGGCTGGAAAAGCAGGCCGCCGCTGCTCGCGAGGCCTATGACATTTCCGCGGCGCAACTTTCGTCGCTTCGCCAGGCGGCGGCGGCCGGATTGACCAAGGCGGTGATGGCCGAATTGCCGGCATTGAAGCTCGAACGGGCCGCGTTCATCGTCGAGATGGCAAGCGAGGCCGAAAGCCGTATGGAAGAGGGCATCGATCAGGTCGAGTTCTGGGTGCGCACCAATCCCGGCACAAGACCGGGCCCGATGATGAAAGTCGCCTCCGGCGGCGAGCTTTCGCGGTTCCTGCTGGCGCTGAAGGTGGCGCTGGCCGACCGCGGCTCGGCGCCGACTTTGGTCTTCGATGAAATCGACACCGGCGTTGGCGGCGCGGTGGCGGACGCCATCGGCCAAAGGCTGGCGCGGTTGTCGAAGCGCGTGCAGGTGCTTTCGGTTACGCACGCGCCGCAAGTGGCGGCACGGGCGGCGACGCACTTCCTGATCTCCAAATCCGGCGGGGCCGATCGCGTCGCCACCGGCATCGCGGAGATGGACCGGGCGGCGCGCCAGGAAGAGATCGCGCGGATGCTTGCCGGGGCGACCATCACCGACGAGGCGCGCGCGGCAGCCGAGCGGCTGCTGCGGGAGAACACCGCGGCGGCTTAGCTAGTGCATGTCGCGCAAAAGTGTGCAGCGGTTTTGCGATAACGACATGCATAAAAACAAGGCTTAAAGCGCGTCGCATGAATCCGTTCAAACGCGACGCGCTTTGGACGCTGTCCGACACAGAAAGTCCGGCCTTTCGGACAGAGTCAGGATATGGCTCCATCCCGCTGTTCAGGAATGATTTTCCCGTGTCTGGTCTCTCCCTTATGAGAGAATCCTGTTCTATTGTGTCGCGCCACCGTGAAGGGAGCAGTGCATGGCCGAAAAACCAGTCGATTCGCTCAGCGAAAGGGAGGCCGCAAGCGAGTTGAAGCGACTGGCCGAGGAAATCGCCAGCCACGATTTGCGTTACCATGCCGAGGACGCGCCGACGATTTCGGACGCGGCCTACGACGCGTTGCGGCGGCGCAACCTCGCCATCGAGCAGCGGTTTCCCGCTCTTGTGCGCGAGGATTCGCCGTCACGCAGAGTCGGCGCAGCAGTGTCGGAAAGGTTCGGCAAGGTTGTCCATGCCATTCCCATGCTGTCGCTCGACAACGCTTTTGCCGACGCGGATGTGACCGACTTCGTCGGCCGCATCCGGCGTTTTCTCAGGCTCGGTGCCGACGAGCCGGCCATGACGGCCGAGCCGAAGATCGACGGCCTGTCGCTGTCGCTGCGTTACGAGGCCGGACGGCTGGTGTCGGCGGCGACGCGCGGCGACGGCCAAGTCGGCGAGGACGTGACGGCCAACGCCCGGACTATCGCCGAGATCCCCAACGTGCTTACCGAGGATTTCCCCAAGGTGCTGGAAGTGCGTGGCGAGGTCTATATGCGCCTCGCCGATTTCGCCGAGCTCAATCGCCGCAATGCCGAAGCCGGAAAGCAGGTTTTTGCCAACCCGCGCAATTCCGCGGCAGGCTCCTTGCGCCAGCTCGACACCTCGATCACCGCCAGCCGACCACTGCGTTTTTTCGCCTATGCCTGGGGCGAGGTGAGCAAAATGCCTGCCGACACGCAGATGGGCATGGTGGCGGCGTTCGAACGTTTCGGCTTCAAGGTCAACCCGCTGATGAAGCTGTTCGACAGTGTCGAGGGGCTGCTCGAACAATACCGGCTGATCGAATCCAACCGGGCGACGCTGGGCTACGACATCGACGGCGTCGTCTACAAGGTGAACAGCCTCAACCTGCAACAGCGGCTGGGGTTCGTCTCGCGCTCGCCGCGCTGGGCGATCGCGCACAAATTCCCGGCCGAGAAGGCGTCGACGATCCTTTCCGGCATCGACATCCAGGTCGGCCGCACCGGCGCGCTGACGCCGGTGGCGCGGCTGGTGCCGGTGACGGTCGGCGGCGTCGTGGTGACCAATGCGACGCTGCACAATGCCGAGGAGATAGAGCGGCTTGGCGTGATGATCGGCGACACGGTTCACATCCAACGCGCCGGTGACGTCATTCCGCAGATCCTTGGTGTCGACCTGGAGAAGCGGCCGGCCGATGCAAAGCCGTTCGCGTTTCCGACCGTCTGCCCTTGCGATTTGCATACTGCGGTGGTGCGCGAGGAGACGGCAGGTGGCATCGAGGGCGTGGTCAGGCGTTGCAGCGGCGAATTCGCGTGTCCTTATCAGCGCATCGAACACCTACGCCATTTCGTTTCGCGGCGCGCCTTCGACATAGAGGGGCTCGGTGAAAAGCAGATCGAACTGTTCTTCAACGACGCGGACCTGCCGGTGAAGAGCCCGGCCGACATCTTTTCGATCGCCCGGCGCGACGCGGCGAACCTGAAAAAGCTCAGGGACAAGGACGGCTTCGGCGAGACGTCAGCGGCAAAACTGTTTGCGGCGATCGAGGACCGGAGAAAGATCGCGCTCGATCGCATGATCTATGGCCTTGGCATCCGCCATGTCGGCGAGCGCACCGCCATCACCTTCGCTCGCGTCTACGGATCCTGGAAAGCGTTCCACGATGCCGCGTTGGCCATCGGCGATGGCGATCTGCAGGCGCGCGAGGAAATGGATGCGCTGGACGACATCGGCGACGCCGTGATCGATTCCGTCGCGCGTTACTTTGGCGAGGAGCACAATCGCGCACTGGTCGAGAAGCTGGCGGCCGAGGTCGAAGTGATCGACGCCGAGCGGCCGGTGTCGGATTCGCCCGTCTCAGGCAAGACCGTGGTTTTCACCGGCGCGCTGGAAAAAATGTCGCGCGACGAGGCCAAGGCGATGGCCGAAAAGCTCGGCGCCAAGGTCGCCGGCTCGGTGTCGAAGAAGACCGATCTCGTCGTGGCCGGACCGGGTGCAGGATCCAAGCTGAAGCTTGCCACCGAACTCGACATCGAGGTGATCGACGAAGACGCTTGGTTGCAGCGGATCGGCAAGGCGTAATGGCCGGCGCATTCGACGGCTTCGGCCAAAAGGCCATTCCCTTCCTCAAGGCGCTCGATTTCCATCAAAACCGGGAATGGTTCCAGGAAAATCGCGACCTCTTCGAACGCGAGCTGCGCGACCCCTTCGGCGATCTGGTCGAAACCCTCTCCGAGCGCTTCGCGGCAGCGGGGATGGGTCTGCGCGGCGATCGCAAGAAGTCACTGTTCCGGATCAATCGCGACGTGCGGTTCGCTAAGGACAAACGGCCCTACAACCGGCATCTGTCGGCAATCCTTTCGCCCGACGGCACCAAGATGGAGCAGGGTGTCTTGTTCGTCTATATCGGGCTCGACCGCTGTTTTGCCGGCGTTGCCTGGTGGCAGCCGGGGCCGGCGCTGTTGCTGGCGATGCGCCAGGCCATCGCCACGCGACCGGGCGAATTCCGCACCCTGATCGCGACGTTGAAGAAAGCCGGCCTCGAACTGGACACGGAAGGGTGCATGAAGCGAACGCCACGCGGTTTCGAGCATGTCGCGGAGGCCGATCTCGCCGTAGCCATCCGCAACCGGCATTTCGTCGTCCGGCACGCGATCGACCCGGCCGGAATCCACGGGCCGGCATTGGTCGACGAGCTTGTCGATTTCACCTTGCGCGCCAAGCCGCTGCTCGACTGGGGCAGGGCGATCGAGGGCAAGGTTCCCAAGGATTAGGGGGGCGGTCGCGTGCGGTCCCGGTCCGTGACGCGATTCGGATATAGGGACTACATCCGCATCAAAAGCCCACCGTCGACGGCAAGTTCAATTCCGGTGATGTAACTCGCCGCGTCGGAGAGCAGGAAGAGCGCGGCGTTGGCCATGTCCTGCGGTGTCCCGATCCGCCCGAGCGGTGTGTAATTCGCTACGGCCGTCCGCATCTCCTCGGTGTCCCAGCGCGCCTGCAGCGGTGTCAGTGCCATGCCCGGGCAGATGGCGTTCGAGCGGATGCGTTCGCCGGCAAGCTGCATGGTCAGTGATTTGGAGAGGGCACAGACGCCCGCCTTCGATGCCTGGTAGGCATCCTGCGGGTTGGGATCGCCGCGATACCACTGGATGGTCGAGAAATGGACCATGGCGCCGCCGCGCCCGCCCGCGCGCATGTAGGGAACGACCGACCGCGCCGTGTGCACGAAGGACTTCAGGTTGATGTTGAAGACTTCGTCCCAGACGTCGAGATCCATGTCGAGGGCGGACTTGTCGCGGCCGAACCAGAGCACGCCGGCTACATTGGCGAGATAGTCGATGCCGCCGCGTTCACGGCCTGCCGTACCGACGATCTGCTCGACGAAGGCGGCGTCGGTGAGGTCGCCCTGCGCGAAAGTGAGCCGATCGCTGTGGGAAGCCAGCGAGGCCGGTCGCGCCTTCACGTCGATGGCGGTAACGGATGCGCCCGCTTCGAGGAGGGCAATCGCGATTGCCTCGATCGCGGCGCGTGGTCACCGGAAGACGTCGCCTGGGGTTTTGAGAACCGGACCGCGCCGATCCGCGTCATCACCACGCCCAATGATGGCGCCTGCCGGCTGGAACATCGCGCGCCCGGAGCCGACATCAATCCCTACCTGTCGATCGCGGCCATCCTTGCGGCTGGCTGTGAGGGGATCGAGAAGGACCTGCCGATCGAGGCGCCGGTAACATCCAACCTGGCCAATCTCGACAAACCCAAGTTGCCGCGCACGCTCAACGCGTCGATCGAGGCCTTCGCCGGTTCCGATTTCTGCGCCGAGGCCTTTGGCGAGGTGTTTCGCGACAATTATGCCGAGAGCCGCCGTGCCGAGCAGGCTGCCTTCGACGCCTGGCAGGCATCGCATATCACCGACTTCGAATGGCAGCGCTATTTCGTTAGCTGAGGCGTGCGTCAATGTCGTCGGGATCATTTCCGCTGATCGTTGGCTCAAGCGAATTGGTGTGACAAGGCAGGCGGCTCTCCCTACATACGGCCTTTCCCCAAGGAGTGGTCGATGTCGGCGGAAGCAATCTCCGAAAACCGCGCGAAAGGCGATTTCTGGCAAGGCGTGCGGCTCTCGATGCCCATCGTGGTGGCGGCGGCGCCGTTCGGGCTGCTGTTCGGGGCGCTTGCCGTCGACAATGGTTTTTCGGTGCTCGAAGCCGTCCTGATGAGCGCCATGGTCTACGGCGGCGCCAGCCAGATGGTCGGCATCGAATTGTTCGGCCAGCATGTCGCGCCGTGGCTGATCGTGCTGTCGATCTTCGCCGTGAATTTCCGCCATGTGCTTTACTCCGCCGGTATCGGCCGGCGCATCGCGCACTGGCCGCTGGTCCAGCAAGCGGTAGGCTATTTCGTGCTTACCGATCCGCAGTTCGCGGTGGCCGAACGCAAGGCGGAGGCTGGCGAGACGGTCGGCTTCGCCTGGTATATGGGGCTTGCCCTGCCGGTCTATGGGTTCTGGGTGACCGAAAGCGCGCTCGGCGCGGTGTTCGGCAAGCTCATTCCCGACACGCATGCGCTGGGCATCGACTTCCTGCTGCCGATCTATTTTCTCGGCCTGGTCATGAGCTTTCGCAGACGGCCGCTGTGGCTGCCGGTGGTCGTCGCCAGCGCCGCCGCCTCCATCCTCGCCTATAAAACGGTGGGCTCGCCCTGGCACGCCTCCATTGGCGCAGTGGCCGGCGTGCTGCTCGCGGTCATCCTGCCGCCGCACCACAGCGGCGTGGAGGCGCGGCCATGAGCACAACCTTATGGATCATCATCGCCGGCGCGATCGCGACCTATCTGACCCGCATCGGCGGCCATCTGGTGATCTCGCGTTTCGAAAACATCCATCCGCGCGTCGAGGCTGGGCTGAACGCCGTGCCGGCGGCGGTGCTGACCACGCTGGTGGCGCCGGCGGCACTTGGCGCCGGGCCGGCTGAATGGGCGGCATTGATCGTCGCCGCGCTGGTCTCACAGCGCGGCGGGCTGATGACGATGTTTCTGGCCGGCGCCGCCGTGCTGGTCCTCGCCAGGCAGTTCGTTGGCTGATCGACTTTTCGCCTCGTCGGCGCTGCGGCGGACGCATAGGGGAGAAACTGTTACCCATGTATCCGGTTCAATCTGTTACTCATCTATCGGCTGGACACCGGCAGGGCAATGAGGGCAGCGCAAATCTGAAGCGGTTGCCTCGCAACTGTGGGTAGTCTTAACTTGACAGGTGACGGCAGTTATGCTAGGAATTTATTCATGGTGCTGATTTGCGCCAACGACCGTCCACCGAGGCGGTTTTTTTGTGCCTCCCAATCTCAACGAAGGTCAACACCGCCCGCTACTGCTTGAGGTCGTGCGGCAGCGGTGCGGTTGCCTTTTCCAGCCAGGCCAGCGTTTCGCCGTCGAGCATCGGTCCGATCTCGGCCAGCACGCGTGCGTGGTATTCGTCGAGCCAGTGCAACTCGTCACGCGTCAAAAGGTCGGATCGCACCAGCCTGGTGTCGATCGGCGCCAGCGTCAGCGTCTCGAAGCCGTGCATGGCGATGTCGCCGCCCTCGATCGGCTCGGTCGGTGTCACCAGGACGAGGTTCTCGATGCGGATGCCATAGGAGCCTTCCTTGTAGTAGCCTGGCTCGTTGGAGACGATCATGCCGGCGAGCAGCTTTTCGGTGCCGGTCCTGGCGATGCGCTGCGGACCCTCGTGCACGGCCAGATAGGAGCCGACTCCGTGGCCGGTGCCATGGGCGAAATCGCAACCATGCTTCCACAGCGCCAGCCGCGCCACGGCATCGATCTCGGAACCGCGCGTGCCCTGGGGAAAGCTCAGCATGGAAATGCCGATCATGCCCTTCAGCACCAGCGTGAAGCGTTCGCGCATTTCCTCGGTCGGATGGCCGACCGGCACGGTGCGGGTGATGTCGGTGGTGCCGTCCTGGTACTGGCCGCCGGAATCGAGCAGGAACAGCTCGCCATCCCCGAGCTTTCTGCTGGTGGCGCGGGAAACGCGATAGTGCATGATGGCGCCGTTCGGACCGGCACCCGAGATGGTGTCGAAGGACACGTCGCGCAGCGGCATCTGCGTTTCCTCGCCGGTGCTGCGGCGGCACTCCTCGAGCTTGGTGACGACCGCGATTTCGTCGAGGGTGCCGGGTTCCTGGCGGTCGAGCCAGCAGAGCAGCCTGGCAATGGCGGCACCGTCGCGGCGATGCGCGGCGCGGGCGCCGTTGATCTCGGCCTGGTTTTTCGTTGCGCGTGGAATGCGGGCAGGGTCGGGCGCGGCAATGACGGTGCCGCCATTGTCCTCGACCAGCATCCTGAGCTTCTCCGCCGCCAGCACCGGGTCCAGCGCGATTTTTGCGCCATCCTTGGCCAATGCAGCGATCGCCGCTTCGAATTCACCGGGTTCGTGCAGTTCGGCGAGCTGCGTCAGATAGGCCGCGACGGTGCGCGAGAACTTGCGCTGGTCCATGAAAAGCAGGTGCGACCCATCGGCGGCGAGCACGGCGAAGCCGAGCGCAAGCGGCGTGTGCGGCAGGTCGCCGCCGCGGATGTCGAAAGCCCAGGCGATGGAGGACGGGTCGGTCAGCACGGTATGGGTGGCGCCATCCTTGCCGATGGCCGACGCCAGCCGCGCCAGCTTGTCCTTGGCCAGTTCGCCGGCAAAGGCGATCGGATGGAGCTCGACCGGCGCCAGCGGCGGTTCGGGCTGGTCCTCCCAGATGGCGTCGATCGGATTCTTCTCGAGCGGCACCAGTGTCGCGCCCGATTTTTCGGCCGACGCCTTCAGCGCTTTCACGTCACTGAGCGTCTGCAGCCACGGGTCGAAGCCAAGCCGCACGCCCTTGCCGAGATTGTCCTTGATCCAGGTGGCGGGCGGATTGTCGACCAGGCTTTCGATCGAAAAGATGTCGAGATCGACCTCCTGGCGCACCTGCAGCGTGTAGCGCCCGTCGACGAACATGAAGGCCCGGTCGCCAAGCACGATGGCGACGCCGGCCGAGCCGCTGAAGCCGGTCAGCCATTTCAGCCGTGCCGAGCGGTCGGCGACATATTCGCCTTGATGCTCGTCGGCACGGGGCACGATGAAGCCATCCAGCCCGTTGGCCGCCAGCCATTGGCGCAGCAGCGCCACACGCGGCTTGCCGACGGCGGGATCACCGGCGGAATCAAAGGTCTGGAACATGTGGCCTCCTCGGATGCTGGTGTGACCGTAGCGCATGAGTCCGATTTTTGGAAAGGATCACGCGCAAATCAAAGCACTGCGGTTTTTATGCCAATGGGATGTGCGGCGCCGGCTGGACGCGGTCCAGCAGCATCGCTTTTGCGCATAGACGCCATGCAGAAACAGCGATTTTCAAACAGGTCAGCAAAGCTTACCTGTCCAGTGTGGAGGAACGAGTCCTATGCCCTGCAAAGGAGACCATCATGTCCACGATTTCAACCAGACCCGGATTTTTCAGAAGCGCCATGAACGCTCTCATCGAATCGCGCCAGCGCGAAGCGCGCCGATATGTGAGCGGCGTTCTGCTCGGCTTTGACGACAAAACGCTGAAAGCGCACGGCTATGATCGCGAAGAACTGAAGAGAACGGCAAGGTCGCCCTACTTCTGAGCGAACTTGCGGCTCGCGTTTGAAGGCGCTGCGCGTCACCGCTTGAGGTGAATCGTCACCCAGCCCTCGCGATGCAAGGTCCTGACATGGCGGAATTGCTGGCCGACATAGGCCGAGACCACGGCGTTGCGCTGCCGGTCGAGGATGCCCGACAGCACGATCGAACCGCCCAGGGCGATATGCCCGGCCATTTCCGGCGCCAGCCGCATCAGCGGCCGCGCCAATATGTTGGCGACGATGAGGTCGAAAGGGCCGCGCGCGGCGAAGATCGGATTGTGGAAGCCCGGCGCCGTCACCGTTTCGATGAGCGCCTTGACATGGTTGAGCTGCGCATTGGCGGCGGCGACCTTTATGGCGACCGGATCGATGTCGGTCGCCAGCACCGAGATATGCGCGAGCTTCGCCAGCGCGATGGCCAGCACCGCGCTGCCGGTGCCGAGGTCGAGCGCGTTGCGCGGGCGCTCGCGCCGCACGACCTGATCCAGCATTTCAAGGCAGCCAGCGGTGGTGCCGTGATGGCCGGTGCCGAAGGCGAGACCCGCTTCGATCTCGATGGCGAGTTCGCCGCTGCGGCGCTTCCTGCGGTCATGCGCGCCGTGAACGAAGAAACGGCCGGCACGCACCGGCTTCAATCCCTCCAGCGAGCGCGCAACCCAGTCGACATCCGGCACGGCCTCCCGCGCGATCGGCCGCGAAAGGGCAAGCCCGGCGAGAATCTCCTTCACGCGCGCCTCGATGGCATCGACATCGCCGTCGGCGTAGAGCGACACTTCGTGGATGTCGCGATCCTCATCGATCTCCAGCACGGCGATCGGCAGGCCTTCGTCCTCGAAGGCCGCTTCGAACGCCGCGAAGATGCGGTCGGCCTCGCTCTTGCCGGTGGTGAAATAAAGCCGCGTCTGGGTCATCAAACGGTGGTCTGGTTTGAGCATGATCTTATCCGAAAACCGGTTCCCACCCACGGGTCAGGCCCGAGGGCATGCTTCTTCGGGATCATGCACTAACCTTCCGCCGCCAGCCGCTTCAGCTTGGCGATGGCGGTGTCCGGGCTCTCGCCATAGGCGATGGTGCCGGCAAAGTCGCCCCTGGCGTTGAGCAGCAGCACCGAAGCGGTGTGGTCCATCGTGTAGTCGCCGTCGCCCGTATCGACCTTCTTGGAATAGATGCCGAAGGATTTGGCCATGGCGTGGACCTTGTCCGGATCGCCGGTGATGCCAAGAATGCGGTCGGAGAAATTGCTGATATAGGCGTTCATGACTTCGGGCGTGTCGCGCTCCGGGTCGACCGAGACGAAATAGGCGCGCAGGTTCTTGCCGTCGTCCCCCATCGTCTTCAGCCAGCCGGCCAGTTCGTACAGCGTGGTCGGGCACACTTCCGGGCAATGGGTGAAGCCGAAGAAGACGACGCTGGGCTGGCCGCGAAACGCGGCCTCGGTGACCGGAGCGCCCTTCTGGTCGACCAGCGTGAACGGCGCGCCGAACGGCTCGCCGCCGTAATGCCCGCGGTACCAGTCGAAGGTGAGCCAGCCGATGCCTGCCGCCATCAGGACGAGAATGCCGATCAGTATTGAACGCATCATCAATTGGTGTCCGCCGTGATTTTCATTGCACTATATCAGCGCCATGGAGCCTGTTTCGGCGAACACTCTTAACGGTTTGACCTCGTGCACGCAAAGATGTCGCGTTGCCGCAACCGGCATTCCGGTCAAAAGGTGATCTGCTTGCAAAGCGCTGCCGCCCGTCCCACCTGAGATCGGCAAAACTCGAACCGCAGGAGGCTTCCTTGCTAAAACTAATCGGCGGCGCCTTGGCCGCATGCCTTGTCGTTGGCGCCGGTGCGGCTGTCGCCCAGGAGGTTGGCAAGGTCGGCGTCGACTGGCTCGGCAACGACATCATCGTCGAGGCGATCAAGGACCCCAAGGTCGAAGGCGTGACCTGCCACGTCTCCTATTTCGACCGTGGCGTGATCGACCGCCTGCAGAAGGGCAACTGGTTCGAGGATCCGTCCGATTCCTCGATCTCCTGCCGCCAGACCGGGCCGATCACCATCGGCGACATCGACATGAGCGAGGCCGGCGAGGAAGTGTTCAAGCAAGGCATCAGCCTGATCTGGAAGAAGCAGGTGGTGAACCGCATCTACGACAAAACCAATGAGACGCTGATCTACCTGTCGCATTCGCGCCAGGTGCAGGACGGTTCGGCGAAAATGTCGGTCACCACCGTACCGCTCTACGGCCAAAATGCTGTGTGGACCAACGGCAAGCCGAAATAGGCTCTCGCAACAGGTGACGGACGATTGGTCCCGCTTGCGGGACCAATCGGCGACGCGACAATTGCTCCCGCCTTGCGGGAGCAATTGCGCGGGAGTAAAGCCGCTGGCATGGATCGTCCCGAAAATCTTGTCGCCAAGGATTCCGAGCCGCGCATTCATCCGACCGCGGAATTGAAGGCGTGCAAGCTTGGACGCTACGCCTCGATCGGCGAACGGGTCATCCTGCGCGAGGTGTCGGTCGGCGACTTCTCCTATTTCGAACGTCATGCCGAGGCGATCTACACGACAACGGGCAAATTCTGTTCGATCGCCGCCAACAGCCGCATCAACGCGCTGGAGCATCCGATAGAGCGGCTGACCCAGCACAAGGTCAGCTACCGGCCGAACGAGTATTTTCGCTGGCTGGGCGTCGACGCGGCGTTCCGGGAGCGGCGGCGGGCGCAAACCGTCAGCATCGGCCACGATGTCTGGATCGGCCATGGCGCGGTGATCATGCCTGATGTGAGCATCGGCAATGGCGCGATCGTCGGCGCCAATGCGGTGGTGACGCGCGACGTGCCGTCCTATGCCATCGTCGCCGGCGTTCCGGCCAGCCCGTTGCGGCAGCGTTTCGCCGCGGATGTTGCCTCGCGGATCGAACGCCTCGCTTGGTGGGACTGGCCGGTCGAGAAACTGGCCAGGGCCATCCCCGACATGCAGGCCATGCCGATCGAGGCCTTTCTCGATCGCTGGGAAAACGACATCCCCTGACTTTGCGGGGTGCGTGCACGGTTGTGCCCGTGGAATCCCTTTTTTCAGGGAACCAGAGCGCTGGTTAGTTGTTTCTTCCTGCCATGATCGAGAAGCGTTTCACGAAGATCGCCAACTACGTCGCCCATCTCGCCGGCCTGCCGTCGACATTCGCCATCTGTTTCCTAATCGTCGTTGTCTGGGCGTCAAGCGGGCCGATTTTCGGCTTTTCGGACACATGGCAGCTCATCATCAACACAGGCACGACGATCGTCACCTTCCTGATGGTGTTTCTCATCCAAAACACCCAGAACCGTGATGGCGCAGCGATCCAGACGAAACTCGACGAGTTGATCCGGGCCGGCAAAGCGCACAACACCTTTATCGGCATCGAGCACCTGACCGAATCCGAGGTCGAGGAGATTCGCGCCAAATGCGAAGAAGCGGCGAAGCGCCATGACCGGAAGATCGCGGAGACGGCCGTCAAGAAGGCCACGGCGCAAAAACGCGGCTCGAAGAAGCAAGCGGCGTGAGCGTCAGCTCTCCATAAACGTCTTAAAGGCGGCCTTGTGGTCCGGGTGCCAGCGCGACAGAGCAGGGCGGTTTTCGATGATGTCGCCGATCGCCCAGGCCATACGCTTTTCGTCCATGGGCCGCGTCGCCTCGTTGTCGGGACACAGGATGTAGAAATCGCCACGCACCAGCGCGGCCAGCATGAAGTCGACTACCTGCTCGCCGGTCCAGGCGCCGGCGGGCTTTTCGGTCGCACCTTCGGTAAGGCCGGTAAAAGTGAACCCCGGAATGAGCAGATGCGCAGCAACCTTTGCGCCGGGCTCGTTGCGCAGTGCGTGTGCCAGGCCTTCTGTGAAGGTCTTCACGCCCGCCTTGGAAACGTTGTAGGCAAGGTTGCCGGGCGGCGTGGTGATGCCTTGCTTGGAGCCGGTGTTGACGATCAGGCCAGGCCTCCCCGTGGCCAGCATGCGCGGCGCGAAGGCCTCGACGCCATGGACGACGCCCCAGAAATTGATATCCAGCAGCCGCTTCCAGGCGTCGCGGTTCTCCCACGGCTTGCCGGGATTGTTGCCGACGCCGGCATTGTTCATCAGCAGCGACACGCTGCCGAACGTGCCGAATGCCTTCTCCGCCAGCCGGTCGACGTCGTCGGCTTTCGCGACGTCGGTGGCGACAGCGAGCAACGCGCTGTCACCGGCGATCGCGGCGACGGCGCGGGCAGCCTCATCGAGCCGCGCGCCGCCAATATCGGCCAGCACGATTCTCAGGCCCATTGCCGCCAGCCGCTTGGCCGCGGCAAGGCCGATGCCGCTGGCGCCGCCGGTGATGACGGCGACATTGCCGGAGGAAAGCGCAGGCAAGGCGGTCTGGATTTCGGCGTCGGCGGTCATGGGGGAGTGTCCTCGTTCAAGCTGTGCCGAACTTAGCGCGGCGAGGGGTTCGCGCAAGCCCGCTTCGGCGTCCTCGGGTTGACCGCATCGGCAGGCGCTGCGCATGCTGTCCGCGCAAGAAGGAGATTTACCGATTGACCGACTGGATCGAGATCCTGAAAGAACAGACCGCCACCGGCGACCAGATGGGCCGCGAAGTGTCGCAAATGCTCGCCAATCCGGACATCAGCGAAACGCAAGTGAAGACGCTGTTTTCGGCACTCGAAAAACAGGCGGAGTTCGTCGAGAAGCTGCGCATGGCGCTGGAGAAATTCGGCCATGATTTTTCGGTGATCAAGGCGGCCGAGCGGCTGGAAGAGCGTTACGCCGACCTCGCGGGCTCGGTCGCGGAAAAGCTGAAGGCGATGCGAGGATAGGCAGGCCTATTTATCGATCTGCTTTTCGAACCGCGTGTCCGGCATCAGTCAGATCATGGCGACCAGGACGTAGAGATCTTTCCCTTGCGGTCGCTGCGCTTCCTCACCGAACAACGAGGGGGAAGGTGAGTGCGTCCATCATCAATCGCTGTCGCGCGCGATCAGCTCCAGCGGCCAGACCTCGCGGATGATCCGCGCGCCTTCGGCGCCGGCGAAGGCCGGGATCGAGGCCAGCAGCATTTCGGCCAGCCGCCGTCCCATCGGCTCCAGGGGAGGGCGGAAGGCGGTTAGCGCCGGTGAAAAATAGCTGCACAGCGGCGTGTCGACGATGACGATCACCGCAATGTCGTGGCCCGGCTTGACGCCCATCTCGGCCAGCGCCTTGCAGCCGCCTAGCGCCATCGCGTCATTGTTGAAGATGATCGCGGTTGGCGGGTCCTTGGAGCGCATCACCTGCGGCGTCACTTCGTAGCCGCCGGCCTCGTTGATGAAGCCTTCCGCGATCAACCCAGGGTCGACCTCGATGCCGTGCCGCCCCAGGGCCTTGCGATAGCCGGCCAGGAACAGATAGCCGAAATTGAGGCTGAGGGACGGGCGGATGGCGGCGATGCGGCGGTGGCCGCGCGCCACCAGGCGGTCGACCGCTTCGGCCCCGGCCTTTTCGAAATCGAGGTCGAGCGACGGGTAGGATTTGCCGCCGGAGCGGCTGCGGCCGAGCGTCGCGAAGGGGAAGCCGACCCTGGTCAGATAGTCGATGCGTTCGTCCTCGCGCCGCGTCCAGGCCAGCACCACCGCATCGGCCCGGCGCGTCTCGACCACCCGGCGCAGGCGCTCCTGCTGATAGTCGCCCGGCGCCCCCATCACCACGATCAGGTCGAGCCCGCTTTCGGCGAGTTTCGCCTGCAGCCCGGTCAGGAACGGAATGAAGAACGGTTCGCCATATTGCTGGTCGCCCGGATGCGGCTGCAGCATGAAGGCGATCGAATGGGTGGCGCCGCGCCGCAGGCTGCGGCCGGACTGGTTCGGCGAATAATTCAGCTTTGCCGCCGCATCGAGCACGCGCTGGCGCGTGTCGGCATTGACGTCGGCACGGCCGTTGAGCGCGCGCGACACGGTGCCGATCGAAATGTTCAGGTGACGCGCAAGGTCGTGGATGCTGGACGCCAAAGGACGGTTCTCCCCTTGCCTGGCTATCACCGGCCGCTCTTCAGGCCAAGGCGATAAAGGTGATTTTCGCGAGCGGCCGATTGACATTCTACGCCTACGGGTGTGTTCTCGTAAACGTTTACGGAAAAACGTTTACGGTCACGCCGTGAATGCCGTGACGATCGGTCTGGAGGGGCCGAGCGGAGGAGGAGCGGTGGATGATGGATGTCGTCCTGGTCGGCTGCGGAGCGATGAGCAAGCACTGGCTCGATGCGGCGAGGCAGATCGACGGGTTGGCTATCGTTGGCCTGGTCGACCTCGCCGCCGATAGGGCGAAGGTGAGGGCGCGCGAATATGAGCTTGCCGGCGCTATCATCGGAACCAATCTTGACGCCGTGCTCGACCAAACCAAGCCCGACGCAGTGTTCGACGTCGTGGTTCCGGCGGCCCGGCGCGAGGTCGCGCTCTCCGCGTTTGCCCATCATTGCCATCTCCTGACGGAGAAGCCGCTGGCTGACAGCCCTGAGAACGCGCGCGCCATCGTCGAGGCTGCCCGGCGCGCCGGCCGAGTCCATGCCGTCGTCCAGAATCGCCGCTACGTCGCCAATGTCAGGCGCATCCGGCGCTTTCTCGACTCCGGCGCCATCGGTGCTGCGACCAGCATCCACGCCGAATTCTTCGTCGCGCCGCATTTCGGCGGGTTTCGCGAGGAGATGCCCCATGTGCTGCTGCTCGACATGGCGATCCACACTTTCGACGCCGCCCGCTACATGGTCGGTGGTGAGCCGGCGAGCGTTTATTGCCAGGAATGGGAGCCGGCCAATTCCTGGTACCGGCAGGGATCGTCGGCCACCGCAATCTTCGAGCTCGGCGGCGGCAGACTGTTCACCTATGCGGGCTCCTGGTGCGCCGACGGGTTCCGCACCAGCTGGGAGAGCACGTGGCGCATCGTCGCCGAGCACGGCAGCCTGGTCTGGGATGGTGAGGACGGGCTGAGGGCGGAAGTCGCGCGGCCTATCCGCGAGGGCCTGTTCGATCGCACCGAGCCGCTCGCCGTGCCGCCGCTCGATCCGAGAGACCGCATCGGCGGCCATCTCGGCATCATCCAGGATTTTGTGCGCGCCATTGAGACCGGCAGCGAGCCGGAGACGCGCGGCGCCGACAACATCAAGAGCCTGGCCATGGTCTTTGCCGCGATCGAAAGCGCCGAAACCGGGCGCCGGGTTGCGATCGCGCAGGAAGGATGACGATGCCAAACCCGCTTCTCGACATCAGGATCGGCACCATGGTGCGGGCCAATCTCGACGACCCGGCCGCCTATATCAAGGCGATCCTGCCGCTCGGCTTCGAGAGCATCCAGCCCTTCTTCTGGCAGACGCTGGCCGGCAAGGACCTTCCGCGCCTTGCCGGTCAGATCCGCGAGGCGATCGGCGACGCTGATGTCATTGTCTCCTCGCTCGGCGTCTTCGGCAATCCGCTGGAAAGCGGCGATGTCGATCGCGGCGTGCTTCACGCCTGGGAAACGGCCATCGACAACGCGCATCTGTTCGGCACCTCGATGGTGAGCGGCTTCACCGGCCGCATCCGCGGCAAGCCGTTGCCCGACAGCCTGCCGCGCTTCCGCGAGGTCTGGGGACCGCTGGCCAAGCGCGCCGCCGACAAGGGCGTGCGCATCGCCTTCGAGAACTGCGCCATGGACGGCAACTGGGCCGATGGCGACTGGAACATCGCCCACAATCCGGACGCCTGGGAGCTGATGTTCAACGAATTGCCCGACGACAATCTCGGCCTGGAATGGGAGCCCTGCCACCAGCTCGTCTACCTGATCGATCCGATCCCGCAGATCCGCAAATGGGCGCCGCGCATCTTCCATGTCCACGGCAAGGACGCGACCGTGCGCTGGGACGTGATCCGCGAGCATGGCGTGTTCGGCCGGCTGCCATTCGTGCAAATGCGCACGCCGGGCTTCGGCGACAGCGACTGGACGCGGGTGATCAGCGAATTGCGGCTGGCCGGCTACAAGGGCGCGATCGACATCGAGGGCTGGCACGACCCGGTCTATCGCGGCGATCTCGAGATCACGGGCCAAGCGCGGGCGCTGGACTATCTCAAACAGTGCCGGGGAGGTGCGACCTACCTGCCGAACCCGGCGTGAGGATGGGCCGGCGGGAGGAGCCGGCTAGCGGAGCATTGCGGCGAGAAGCCGAAGCATTCGTCGAAAACCCTCGGCTTGCGAGGGAACAAAGGGAGGATAAGTGCATGAGCATCACGATGAGAAGGACAGTTCTGCGCTCGACCGTCGTGGCGGCCGCCACGGCGCTCGCCGCCGCAATCTCCACCTTGCCCGCCCAGGCGCTCGATGCAAAATGGTGCAAGGACGTCCACATCCGCTTCTTCGTCGGCGGCGCCGAGGGCGACGCCTTCGGCACCATCGTCTACAATGGCGCCAAGCAGGCCGAGGCCGATCTCGGGCCGAAGGTCGACTACATCTTTTCCCAGTGGGATGTCGAGAAGATGGTGCAGCAATTGCGCGAGGCTGTCGCGGTCAAGCCCGGCGGCATCGCCATGATGGGCCACCCGGGCGATGCCTCGATCATGCCGCTGGCCGAACAGGCGCACAAGGACGGCATCAGGATGATGTACCAGAACGTGCCTGTGCCGAAGGTCACGGCGGCGTTCGGCGGCGGCTATGTCGGCGCCCAACAGGAAGAGCAGGGCCGCGCGCTCGGCGCCGAGGCGTTCAAGCTGGCCGGGCTCAAGGCCGGCGACAAAGCGATCATGATCGGCCCGTTCGAGAACGAGAGCCGCGGCGCGCGTGAGCGCGGCACGGTCGCAGCCCTGAAAGAGGCGGGCGTCGAGGTCATCCAGCTTTCATCGCCGCCAAGCGGCGAATGGGCGTCCGACCCCAACCTGGCCATTCCGGTGATCACCGCAGCACTGCTCAACAATCCGGACGTCAAGGCGGTCGGCTATCCCGGCGGACAGATGCTTGGCAACGTCCCGACTTACATGCAGGCGGCGGGCAGGAAGCCGGGCGATATCTTCAACTTCGGCTTCGACACCAGCCCGCAGATCGTCGAGGGCTTCAAGGGCGGCTGGGTGCAGCTGACGGCCGACCAGCAGCCGTTCCTGCAGGGTTATCTGCCGATCCTCAGCCTCTGCCAGCAGGTGGTGCTGGGGCTGGCGCCGATGAATGTCGACACCGGCGCCGGCTTTGTCACGCCTGACAATTACGAGATCGTCGCCGAGCTCGCCAAGCAGGCGCTGCGCTGACCCGTAACCACGGCATGCCGGTCGGGTGGACCCGGCCGGCAGCCGGAACCAAGCGAGGATCGCCATGGCCGAACGCCTTATCGAACTGCGCGACATCAGCAAGTCCTACGGTCAGGTTTATGCGCTGGGCGGGGTCAATCTCAGCGTCGACCGCGGCGAGGTGGTCGGCCTGATCGGCGACAACGGCGCCGGCAAGTCGACGCTGATCAAGATCCTCTCCGGCGTGGTCAAGCCGACCAGCGGCGAGATCCTCATCCGCAGCCAGCCGGTGACCGGCTGGAGCGCGGCGCGCTCGCGCGACGCCGGCATCGAGACGGTGTTCCAGGACCGGGCGCTCGCCGTGCAGCAGACGATCGTGCGCAACATCTTCATGGGCCGCGAACTTACCGGCTTTCTCGGCTGGCTGAAGGTCAACAAGGAAATCGAGGAGGCGCGCCGGCTGATGCGGGAGATCGGCTTCACCTCGAAAGTGTTCACGCCGCAGTCGATCGTCGGCCAGCTCTCCGGCGGCGAACGGCAGGGCGTGGCGATCGCGCGCGCCATCTACAAGCAGGCCGACCTGATCATCCTCGACGAGCCGACGACGGCGCTGTCGCTGACCGAAACCGCCAAGGTGTTCCATTTCGTGCGCCAGGTGCGGGCGAGCGGACGCTCGATCCTGTTCATCGGCCACAACATCCACCACGTCTTCGACATCGCCGACCGCTTCGTCGTGCTGGACCGCGGCAAGGTCGCGCTCACCGCCGACCGCAGCCAGGTCAAGTCGGCCGAAGACCTCATCAACTTCATGGAAGACGTGGCACACCCCGGCGGATTGCCGGGGCTGCACGACGCCGGCGACGCGGAGCACAGAGCACGATGAGCAAGACAATGGAGCCCGATCTGCACGAGCCGTCCGCCGGCATTTCCGGTCCCGGCAATTCCCGGAAAGAGTGGAAACACCCATCCGACAACTGGATGCGCGGCTTCATCCTCGCCAACCGCGCCGCGCTCGGCACGCTTGCCGTGTTCATCGTCATGATGGCGGTGTTCATGACCGCCAATCCGACCGTCTTCACCACCTGGTATCTCTACAGTTCGGTGCTGACCACGCTGCCGGTAGCGCTTTTCGTGGTGGTGCCGCTGGTCTTCGTCGTCACCTGCGGCGAGATCGACCTGTCGTTTCCGGCGACGATGGGTTTTGCCTCATGGGTGTTCGCGCTGGTGGTGCAGGCCGGCTACGATCCATTCCTCGGCATCGCTGCCGCCATTGCAACGGGCACGCTGCTCGGTTTCCTCGTCGGGTCGCTGGTCGTCTATGGCGGGCTGTCGTCGCTGATCGCCACGCTCGGCATGAACTTCCTGCTGCGCGGCCTGATACAGATCATCAACGAAGGCAAGTCGACGGCGCTGACCAGCCTTGCCGACAGCTGGGCCTACAAGATCTTCTCCAGCCAGCTCTACGGCATCCCGGTGCAGATATTCTGGGCGATCGGCTTCGTCGTGCTGTCGGCGCTGCTCTACAACAGGCATCGCTTCGGCGCGCAGGTGAAGGTGGTCGGCGACAATCCCGACAGCGCCCAGCAGATGGGCATCGACGTCAAGCGCGTGCGCGTGAAAGTGTTCGTCTTCGTCGGCATCGGCGCGGCGATCGCCGGCACGTTCTCGGTGATGATCAACTTCACCTGGTGGCCGACGGCCGGCGACGGCTACCTGCTGCCGGTGCTGGCATCGGTGTTCGTCGGCGGCACCCCGACCTGGGGCGGCGTCGGCACCGTCGTCGGCGGCGCCATCGGCGCGGTTACCGTGTCGTTCATCCAGACCGGCGTGGTGGCGGCGGGCCTGAGCGGCTTCTACGTCCAGTTCTTCAACGGGCTGATCATCATTCTGTCGCTGCTCGGCCATAAGTGGAACCAGGCGCGGTATCGGTGAGGGTGGCGCTCACACCCCGGTGACAAACCCATCCAGCACGCGTTTCTGGCCGGCCTTGTCGAAGTCGATGGTCAGCTTGTTGCCGTCGATGGCCGATATGTTGCCGTTGCCGAATTTCTGGTGGAAGACGCGGTCGCCGACGCTGAAGGCCGACGGTGTGTCGGCGACCGATTTGGCGACCAGCTCGCCGTCGATGGTGCGGCCTTTGACGCTGGTGCGGCCGGCGCCATAGCCACTGTCGGTCTCGCCGTAGCCGATGCGCTCGACCTGATGGCCGGAGCGCGAGCCCCAGTTGCGGTCGGTGGCTTCGGTGCGATTCTGCTGCGCGCGCTGCCAGCCCGGCGTCGCATAGGTGTTGGAGAAGGCGCCGGATTTCTCGCCGTCTGTATTGCCGCCAACGTTGTCGAAGCGCGAGGCGCCGTAAGGGTTCTGCCTGCCGCCACGGCCGGACGCAAAGGAACCGCCGCCATAGGAATTGCCGTAGCCGCCATAGCTGTTGCCGCTCTCGGCGACATCGACATGAGCTTCCGGCAGTTCCTCGAGGAAGCGCGACGGTATGGTCGATTGCCACAGGCCGTGGATGCGGCGGTTGGAAACGAACCAGAGGTGCAGGTTCTTCTTGGCGCGGGTCAGGCCGACATAGGCCAGCCGCCGTTCTTCCTCCAGCCCGGAGCGGCCGCCCTCGTCGAGGGCGCGCTGGTGCGGAAACAGGCCTTCCTCCCAGCCGGGGAGAAAAACGGTCTCGAATTCGAGGCCCTTGGCCGAATGCAGCGTCATGATGTTGACGGCGTCGAGCTCGGCGTTCTGCTCGGCGTCCATCACCAGTGCGACATGCTCGAGGAAGGAGCGCAGCGATTCATACTCCTCCATGGAGCGGATCAGTTCCTTCAAATTCTCCAGCCGTCCCGGCGCTTCCACCGAGCGGTCGTTCTTCCACATGTCGGTGTAGCCGCTCTCTTCCAGGATGGTCTCGGCAAGCTCGGTGTGCGGCGTGGTTTCCAGCGCCTTCTGCCAGCGCTCGAAATTGGCGGCGACCTCGCGCAGTGCGGCGCGTGGCTTCGGCTTCAACTCGTCGCTCTCGGCGAGTTTTTCCGCGGCCTCCAGCATCGGGATGCGGAGCGCGCGCGCCGTGTCGTGGATCTGGCGGATGGTGGCTTCGCCAAGCCCGCGCTTCGGCACGTTGACGATGCGCTCGAAGGCGAGGTCGTCGGCGCCTTGCGCGACGACGCGGAAGAAGGCCAGCGCATCGCGAATTTCGAGGCGTTCGTAGAAGCGCGGGCCGCCGATGACGCGATAGTTGAGGCCGAGCGTGACGAAACGGTCCTCGAACTCGCGCATCTGGAAGGACGCGCGGACCAGAATGGCCATGTCGTTGAGATTGTGCCGATTTCCTTGTTTATCTGGGCGCTGGTAGGCCTCGATGGTCTCGCCGACGGCGCGGGCCTCCTCCTCGGAATCCCAGGCGGCATGGACATGCACCTTCTCGTCGTCCTCGGCGATTTTTTCGGTGAACAGCGTTTTGCCGAAGCGGCCCTCATTGTGGGCGATGAGGTGGGAGGCGGTGCCAAGTATGTGCGCGGTCGAGCGGTAGTTGCGCTCCAGCCTTATGATGGTGGCGCCGGGAAAATCCTTGTCGAAGCGCAGGATGTTGTCGACCTCGGCCCCGCGCCAGCCATAGATGGATTGGTCGTCGTCGCCGACGCAGCAGATATTTACGGTGGCGCGGGTTTCGGCCGAAGAGTGCCCAATCTCCCCCCTTGTGGGGGAGATGTCGGCGGAGCCGACAGAGGGGGGCGCTGTCCCGCCGGCATTTCCATTGTGATCCTTGGAGGCGCCGCGATCTTGCGCGCCCCCCTCTGTCCTGCCGGACATCTCCCCCACATGGGGGGAGACTGGCTTGCCTCCTGCGCCGGCGCTCTTGCCCGCTCCTTCCGGCCGCTGCGCCAGCAGGCGCAGCCACATGTACTGCGCGGTGTTGGTGTCCTGATATTCGTCGACGAGGATGTAGCGGAAGCGCTTGTGATATTCCTTCAGCACGTCCGGATTGGCGCGGAAGATGCGGATCGGGTGGCACAGAAGATCGCCGAAGTCGCAGGCGTTCAGCGTCTTCAGCCGCTCCTGATAGGCCTTGTAGAGCTCGCGACCCTTGCCGTTGGCGAAGGCGCGGGCGTCGCCCTCGGGAATGTCGGCGGGGCCAAGCCCTTTGTTCTTCCAGCCGTCGATCATCTGGGCGAACTGCTTGGCCGGCCAGCGCTTGTCGTCCAGCCCTTCGGCCTGGATGAGCTGCTTGATCAGCCGCACGACGTCGTCGGTGTCGAGAATGGTGAAGTCGGATTTGAGCCCGGCAAGCTCGGCGTGTCTGCGAAGCAGCTTCACGCCAATCGAGTGGAAGGTGCCGAGCCACGGCATGCCCTCGATCTTCTCGCCTACTAGCAGGCCGATGCGCTGCTTCATCTCGCGCGCCGCCTTGTTGGTGAAGGTGACAGCGAGGATCTGCGACGGGAATGCCTTGCCGGTGGCGAGGATGTGGGCGATGCGGGTGGTCAAGACGCGCGTCTTGCCGGTGCCGGCGCCGGCCAGCACCAGAACCGGACCCTCGGTGGTTTCCACCGCCAGCCGCTGTTCGGGATTAAGGCCGTTCAGATAGTCGGGCGCATTGTTGTGGCCGCTGCGGGCAGCCATGGCGCGCGCGGCGATGCCGGACGGGGCCGGGGGCCGCGCATTCGGTTCGTCAAAAAAGGGCATGTCTTCCGAAAAGCCGGACATTGCCCCCGAATGTAGTGATTCGGCGGCGAAAGGCCAGAAGTGTCTCCGTTTTGTTCTCGATCCACGCCGGGGACCTGTAAATCCGGTAGCACACAACCTATGGCGCCGGGCCTGCTTGACAGGCTCAGCGGGCCGGAGAAAGTTGCGTCGGGGTGGGAGCGCAATGCGGGGTTGCCCATGGGCGTGTCGCGGAGCGCACCAGTCGAAGGAGCATCGTCTTGGCGGTCGTCATCACCTCCCTCATCCTCTTCATCATTGGCCTGGTGCTCGGCGGCGGCGGCATCTGGTTAGCTTCGCTGGGCGGCAGCTGGTACTATGTCATTGCCGGCATCGCCTTCCTCGTTGCCGCCTGGCTGCTCTACAGGCGCAAGTCGATGGCGCTGTGGCTCTACGCGGCAATCGTCATCGGCACGCTTGGCTGGGCGGTCTGGGAGACAGGCTTCGACTGGTGGGAACTCGGCCCGCGCGGCGGCATCATCGTCCTTGTCGCGTTGTGGTTGCTGACGCCATGGGCGAGGCGGGGTCTCACCGGCCCAGACGGTCGGGCGCCGCTGATCCTGGCGGTGCTGGCCTCGCTCGGCGTCGCCGGCTATTCGATGACCGCCGATCCGAAGGATATTGCCGGCCAACTCAACGCCGACGAGATCACGCCGACCGCCGATCTCGGCGGCAATGTACCCGCCGGCGAATGGCACTATTACGGCCGCACGCAGTACGGCCAGCGCTATTCGCCGCTCGACCAGATCACATCAGACAACGTCGCCAATTTGCAGCCGGCCTGGACCTACCGCACCGGCGACGTGAAGGGGCCCGACGATGTCGGCGAGACGACCTATCAGGTGACGCCGCTGAAGGTCGCCGATACGCTCTACATCTGTACGCCGCATAATTTCGCCATCGCCATCGACGCCGCGACCGGCAAGGAGAAGTGGCGCTACGATCCACAGGTCAAGCTGGACAAGGATCGCCAGCATCAGACCTGCCGCGGCGTGTCCTATTATGCGGATGCCAAGATCGCCGCTGGCCAACCTTGCGCGGCCCGCGTTTATCTGCCGACATCCGACGCGCGATTGATCGCGCTCGACGCCGCGAATGGCCAGGTTTGTCCCGCATTCGCCGAAGGCGGCACGCTGAACCTGCTCGCCAACATGCCCTATCCGAAGTCGGGCTATTACTATTCGACTTCGGCGCCGCTGATATCAGGCGGCAAGATCATTGTCGGCGGCGCGGTCAACGACAATTATTCGACGGAGGAACCGTCAGGCGTCATCCGCGCCTTCGACGTCGATACTGGCGCCCTGGTGTGGAACTGGGATTCGGGCAATCCGGACCAGACGACGCCACTGTCGCCGGGCCAGACCTATACCCACAACTCGCCCAACATGTGGTCGACGGCGAGTGCCGACGAGAAGCTCGGCCTGCTCTACGTGCCGCTCGGCAACCAGACGCCGGATCAGCTCGGCATGGGGCGCAGCGCCAATGTCGAGAAATTCTCCTCCTCGATCACCGCGCTCGATCTCGCCACCGGACAACTGCGCTGGGTGCGGCAGACCGTGCATCACGATCTGTGGGACATGGACGTGCCGGCGCAGCCGACCCTGGTCGACATCACCACGCTCAATGGCGTGGTGCCGGCGCTGGTCGGGCCGACCAAGCAGGGCGACCTCTATGTGCTCGACCGGCGCAGCGGCGAGCCGATCGTCCCGGTCAACGAAGTCCCGGCGCCGGGCGGCGCGATCGAGGGCGACCACACATCGCCGACACAGCCGGCCTCGGACCTGAGCTTCAATCCAAAGCCGCTGACTGGCGCCGACATGTGGGGCATCACCATGTTCGACCAGCTGGCCTGCCGGATCGAATTCCAGGGCCTTCGCTACGAGGGTCGCTATACGCCGCCTTCGGTTCAGGGCTCGCTGATCTATCCCGGTAATTTCGGCACCTTCAACTGGGGCGGCGTGGCCGTCGATCCGGTGCGGCAGGTGATGTTCGGCATGCCGACCTATCTGGCGTTCAAGTCGCAGCTCATTCCGCGCGACCAGGTGCCGCCGCCGGACGAGGGGCGCGGCAGCGAGCAAGGCTTGAACCGCAACGAGGGCGCGCCCTATGCGGTGGTGATGGGACCGTTCCTGTCGCCGCTCGGCATTCCCTGCCAGGCGCCGCCCTGGGGCTATGTGGCGGGCGCCGATCTCAGGACCGGCAAGATCGTCTACAAGCACAGGAACGGAACCGTCTACGACATGACGCCGTTGCCGCTGCCGTTCAAGGTCGGCGTGCCAGGCATCGGTGGGCCGATGATCACCGCCGGCGGCGTCGCTTTCCTGGGCGCCGCGGTCGACGATTACCTTCGCGCCTACGACCTGACGACCGGCAGGCAGCTCTGGCAGACCCGGCTGCCGGCCGGCGGTCAGTCGACGCCGATGACCTACACGGTCGCCGACGGACGCCAGTTCGTGGTCATCGTCGCCGGCGGCCATGGCTCGGTCGGCACCAAGCCGGGGGATTATGTGATGGCTTATACGCTGCCGAAGTAGGGCATCGTTTAAAGCCCGAGATGGCGTCACGGCTTTCATGCCGACACCAGCAGACAGGCTTTGGCGACGGCGCCGAATAAGGCCACGGCCGTCCTCCTGGATTATTCTGAGGACGTTGCGGGGCGCGTTGCATGCCGGGCCTCACTCATCCGTGACTGGACCATGTGGGCTTCTGCCCTATCTTGCGCGGCGGGAGTGTTTCCCGAAGCCGAGGAGAGCGCCATGACAAAATCGACCCCTGCCAGCCCGGCCGTCACGAGACCTGCCATCACCCAGGCGATGATCGACGCCTATGACGAATACACGCATCTGACGCTCGACCGGCGCCGCTTCATGGAACAGTTGACCAGGCTTGCCGGATCAGGTGCCGCGGCCGCTGCGATCGCACCGCTGCTGGCGGCGAATTCGGCCCGGGCGGCGATCGTCGCCGAGGACGATTCACGCGTGACGGGCGAGGACATCAGCTATCCTGGCAGCGGTGGCGAGATGAAGGGCTATCTGGTCAAGCCAGCCGGCCAGTCCGGCAAGCTCGGCACCGTCATCGTCGTGCATGAGAACAGGGGTCTCAACCCGCATATACGCGATGTGGCGCGGCGCGTGGCGCTGGAAGGGTTCGTGGCGCTCGCCCCGGACTTCCTGTCGCCGCTCGGCGGCACGCCGGCCGACGAGGACAAGGCACGGGACCAGTTTTCCAAGCTCGATCTGGCGCAGACCGTTGCCAATGCGGTCGCAACTGTCGCTTTTCTCAAAGGCTACGAGGATGGCAACGGCAAGGTCGGCGCGGTCGGCTTCTGCTGGGGCGGCGGAACGGTGAACACGCTGGCTGCCAACGCGCCCGATCTGGTCGCCACTGTCGCCTATTACGGCATGCAGCCGAAGGCCGAGGATGTGCCGAAGATCAAGGCGGCGCTTATGTTGCATTATGCCGGGCTCGACACCCGCATCAATGCCGGTATCGACGCCTTCAAGAAGGAACTCGATGCGGCCAAGGTCGAGTACACGGCCTATGTCTATGAAGGCGCCAATCATGCTTTCAACAATGACACGTCCGCGGCTCGCTACGACAAGAACGCCGCGGATCTCGCCTGGGGCCGCACGAGCGCCTTCCTCAGGGAAAAGCTTGCTTGATCAGGCATTTGCCGGTTTGTGGAAAGCGACGCCGGCCACCACCAGCGCGATGCCGAGGCAATCGGTAGGGCTGGGTATCTGGCGGAGCACAATGACGCCGATCAGCGTGGCGGTGACCGGCAGCAACGACAGCATCAGCGCGAAGCTCGACCGCGGCAGCCGCGACATGGCAAGCTGGTCGCATATATAGGGGATGACCGACGAGCAGATGCCGACGCCGATCGCGGCGATGAGCAGTGGCGGCGCCGAGAAAGCCGGCAGCGCATCGGTGAAGCCTATCGGCAGCACGATGAGGAAGGCGACCGCCATGGCGGCACCCAGGCCGGCGATGCCGTCGCCGGCGCGGGCGACGCGATGGCCAAGCACGATGTAGCCAACGAACAGCGCGCCGTTGAGGAAGGCCCAGAACAGGCCGATCGGGTCGCTTGACCATTTCACATCGATCAGCAGCAAGGTGCCGGTGACGGCGACGGCAAGGGCCGCGAGATTGCGCGGGCTTCTGACGCCGACAAGCGCGACGCCGATGGTCCCGACGAATTCGATCGCCGCGACCAGCGAGATCGGCAAACGGTCGAGCGCCAGGTAGAAGGAGCAATTCATCACGCCGAGGCAGGCGCCAAAGGCGAGGAGCAGCAGTCGTGTCGGCCGGTCGGCGCGGGCGAAGACCGTCCAGGGCCGGGTTAGCGGCGCAAAGGCAAGGGCGGCCGTGACGATGCGTAGCCAGGCCATGCCGAGCACGCCGACATGCGGGAAAAGCAGCACGGCGAAGGCCGGCCCGAGATAGTGGAACACGGCGCTGACACCGAACCAGACATGCGGCGGCAGCGAGGTCGCCAGCTTGCCAAAGGCGGGGCCGGCGAGGGCAGGGACCGCAGCGGGTGCTTGTGTTCGATCTTCCATGCGGTCATTATCGCAGGCGATCTTGCTGGTTTATATGGATGATAGTCAGCAAGGGAGGCGGTTACCTTTCCAAAGACAAGGAGTTTTCGTTGAAATGCCTTCGAAACGAAAATGCCGACCTGGATGCGGCCGATCTGAAAATCCTGCGCCTGCTGGAAAGGGACGCCCGCACCAGCACCGCCGAACTGGCGCGCTCGGTCGGCCTGTCGGCGCCGAGCGTTGCCGAGCGCATCCGGCGGCTGCAGGAGAGCGGCGTGATCGTGGCCTACACGGTCAGGATCAACCCGGCCGCGCTCGGCATGAAGCTGTCGGCATGGCTGCGGATCAGGCCGGTGCCGGGGCAATTGGCCGTTGTGGCCGAGATCATCCGCGACTTGCCGGAAATCGCGCAATGCGACCGGGTGACCGGCGAGGACTGTTTCATCGCGCTGGCGCATGTCGGCTCGGTGGCCGAACTCGAAAGAGTGATCGACCGGATCATCCCGTTTGCGATGACCAACACCGCGATCATCCAGTCGTCGCCGGTGGTGGCACGTTCGCCGCTGGAGGCGGTGAAGCGGCTGCCTTGATGTTCAAGAGAGAGGCGATCATTTCGTGAGTGAGTTGGCAACAGCGGTTGCACCGGAGCAGAGCCAGAAGCCGCAGGACGACGCTCAAGCTCGTACAGCCGTGCGAAGGGCGCGCAGAGGAAAGTCCGAATCAACGGAAGCTAGGTCGTTCACCAGCATAATGGCGGCTTCGGCTTCTGCATCAGGTGCTTCGGCAGCCATAGCAGCCAACCAAACCACGCGACCTGGCACTTGGGCGGCCCAGCGTGATGCACCAGACAAACCCTTCATATTGTCCTCGTGGGCGATCAACGGCCGATCGTCGCAATCGCCGTCAAGGGATGTTCGCGCCATATCACTCAGCGTTGCCAAGTCACGGGCGATACTCGCGAGGTCCGCTCGCGAGGCCGCTGCCTCCTCAAGCAACGCTAGGCAGGCGTGCAGAAAAGCGAGGAGAGCCTGATGCCCGCCATCTGGTGCGGCGACGCGGCGGCGAAGCGCGGCCAGAACGACTGTCAACTCGCCAATGCTGCGTTTGCTGGAATGCCTGCGCCGGAAGAAGTCAAGTCTATTGGCGATTGCCGCCGCCCATATCGGCAATCCTGCTTCGATTTCAGATAGCGAGCCCTTCGCCATCCCGCATCTCCATCGCGATCCGCCAGCAATCCATATCGGCAGGGATTATACAATGCAATTCACCGACGCTGTAACCGTCTCGGGAACGCGTTGGCGCGATGGCGAGTAGGTGCCGGCAAGCGGATGAGGCGGCGCGGCCGGGAACTATTTCACAATGGCGGCGCTAGGCATGCCCGCGCTTCGAGCGCGCCTGCTTCAGGATGGCGCGCCAGCGGATCATGGCGAAAGGGATCGGCTCGTTGTTGTTGGCGATGTGAAAAATCTCGTTGTTGAGGTTCTTCAGCGAGCGCCAGAAATCATAGTCGGTGATGCGTGGGTCCGCCGCCAGCCTGTCCGCCTCGACCTTGATGTCGGTTTTCATGCACGTTCCCCGAACCGCTTCAGCTCCGCCCCCCGTATCAATCCGATGCGGGGGGTTTTCCAACGCCGCGCTGAGTCGTTCAACGCCTCAATTCGGCTTGTTCACGTTAAAACCTCGGTAAGGTTAACGGCGGTCCGAGTGCGGTTCAAGCGTCTTGCGACGGATACCGATGGAACGGCCGGCGCGCTCAGGCATCGGCAGCGCGGCATGGGTGGCGCGCATGGCTTCCACCTTGGCCAGGACATCGGCCGGGAAGGGCGCCACTTTCGGGCCGGACATGTCGACATGCAGCGATAGTGATTCGGAGGTGGCGGCGAGCCAGCCGTCGACATGACGGATTTCCTGGTAGGCCCTGAGCCGCTTGTCGTCATGGTCGAGGAGTTGGAAGGAGACATTGACCTTGTGGTCGAGATGCAGCTCCTGGATATAGCAGACATGGACCTCCGCCGTGTAGATCGTCAGCCGCCGCTGCTTCACATAGTCCAGCCCCATCCCCATCCTCTCGAACGCTTCGTCGGAGCAGCGATCGAACAGCACGTTGTAGTAGGCCATATTGAGATGGCCGTTGTAGTCGATCCAGTCCTTCTCGATGTCCATGGCGCGGGAGACGAAGGGGGCGGGGATGGGCATCGAAAACTTCCTTCTGGCTGGACAGAGCGTGGTAGGCGAGACTACGCATCCATAAATCCATAACAAGGGTGGGCACTGGTCCATTCGCGGAGGAATCGATGGCTCTGAGCGACCTCAATCCGGTCCAACGCAACGAGGAAGGAATCGCCGCGGTGCTCGGCATCCTCAAGCAGCGGCTGGGCGAGCGGTTCCAGACCGGCGAGGCGATCCGCGCCCAGCACGCGCATACCACCACCTACATCCCGACGCAGGCGCCGGACGGCGTTGCGTTTGTCGAGACGACGGCGGAAGTGCAGGAGATCGTGTCGGCCTGCGCCGCGCACCGCGTGCCGGTGATCGCCTTCGGCGTCGGCTCCTCGTTGGAAGGCCACACCAACGCGCCGGGCGGCGGCATCTCCGTCGATACCTCGCGGATGAACCGCATCCTCACGGTCAACCCGCAGGATCTCGACTGCACCGTCGAACCCGGCGTGACGCGCGAGGACCTCAATCGGCATCTGCGCGACACCGGCCTGTTCTTTCCGATCGATCCGGGCGCCAATGCATCGCTCGGCGGCATGGCGGCGACGCGGGCGTCGGGCACCAATGCGGTGCGCTACGGCACGATGCGCGAGAACGTGTTGTCGCTGACGGCGGTGATGGCCGACGGCGAGACGGTGACGACGGGAAAACGCGCGAAAAAGAGCTCGGCCGGCTACGATCTGACGCGGCTCCTGATCGGCTCCGAAGGCACGCTCGGCATCATCACCCAGCTGACCCTGAAGCTGCAGGGCATTCCGCAAGCGATTTCCGGCGGCGTCTGCCCGTTTCCCAGCGTCGAGGCGGCCTGCAACGCGGTGATCGCGACGATCCAGATGGGCATTCCGGTGGCGCGCATCGAACTGGTCAATGCGCTGCAGATGCGTGCGATGAAGAGCTATTCGAAGCTCGACTATCCCGAAAGCCCGTGCCTGTTCGTCGAGTTCCATGGCAGCGACGCCGGCGTTGCCGAACAGGCCGAGACCTTCGGCGCGATCGCCGACGAGTATGGCGGCGGCCCGTTCCTGTGGACCAGCGTCGCCGAGGAGCGGACGAAGCTGTGGAAGGCCAGGCACGACGCCTATTGGTCGTCGCTGACGCTGCGGCCTGGCGCCAAGGGGCTTTCGACCGATGTCTGTGTGCCGATCTCGCGCTTTGCCGAATGCGTCACCGAGACCGAGGCCGACATCGCCGAGATGGGGTTGATCGCGCCGATCGTCGGCCATGCCGGCGACGGCAATTTCCATGTGCTGGTGCTGATGGACGCGGACGATCCGAAGGAAATCGCGCTGACGGAAGAGTTTGTCGCGCGGCTGAACATGCGGGCGATCGGCATGGATGGGACCTGCACCGGCGAGCACGGCATCGGACAAGGCAAGGTCGGCTTCCTGCGCCACGAACTCGGCCACGGCGTCGACATCATGCGCACGATCAAGCAGGCGCTCGATCCACAGAACATCATGAACCCTGGGAAGATACTGCCCGCCGACTAGAGCCGCTTTGCTCTTGGGGCGATCGACAACGGAATTGCCTCTTTATCGACACGCTGATGCAGGTAGAGTGCGGCTGATTTCAATCAATTGCTCGGGAGCTGATGCTCGCACGCCTGTTCGTGATCTTCGGTGGCCTTTTCGTGCTGGTGCTGTGTGCGGCGCTGGTGGTGCCGTATTTTATCGACTGGACGGGCTACCGTGCCGATTTCGAGCGCGAGGCGAGCGCCATCCTGGGCCGCAAGGTCATCGTTCGGGGCGATGCGACGGCGAGGCTGCTGCCGTTTCCCTCGGTGACCTTCTCGAACGTCACCGTTGCCGGCGGCCCCGGCGGCCAGCCGGCGATGACCGTCGAGACCTTTTCGATGGATGCGGAACTGGCGCCCTTCCTGAGCGGCGAGGTGCTGATCTTCGACATGCGGCTGGTGCGGCCGAAGGCGACAATCGATGTTGCCGCCGACGGCACGGTGGACTGGGCGATACGCCCGTCCTCGCCCTTCGATCCCAATCAGATCTCGATCGAGAAGCTGACGGTGACGGACGGAGAGATCGCGCTGCGCCATGCCGCCGGCGGGCGCAGCCATCTCCTTTCCGAGATCAATTCGACGATCTCCGCCAAATCGCTGGCCGGACCTTGGCGGATGGATGGTTCGCTCCGGCTCGACGGCCTGCGCAGCACGGTCATCGCCTCCACCGGCAAGGCCGGTGACGACGGGCAGATGCGGGTTCGGCTCAAGGCCGATCCGGATGCCTATCCGCTGGTCATCGAAGCCGACGGCAATGCCGGTATCGTCAACGGTGCCGCGATCTATTCGGGCCAGTTCAAGGTCGCAGGTTCCGACAAGAATGGTGCCGACAAGGGTTCGGCGCAGCCTAACGGCACGGCCGGTGGGACGATGCAGGCCAGCGCTGGCAAGGTGGAGCCGGGGTTCAGGCTGAACGGCAAATTTTCGCTCGACCACCGGAAGCTTGGTGTCGACGAATTCCGCTTCGAGACCGGGCCGCTCGACAATCCCTACACCGCCGATGGCAAGGCTGCCGTCGACCTTGGGCCGAATCCAAGCTTTTCGATCGAGGCCCATGGCGCTCAGGTGCAGTTCGATGAAGCCGTCGGCGCCCCAGCCGGCACCGGGCTGACGCTGTCGGCGCGTGTCGCGGCGCTGGAGCAGGCACTGCTCGATCTGCCCAAGCCGACCATACCGGGCACCGTCGAGGTGAAGCTGCCGGCGGTGTTGGCCGGCGACACAACGGTTCGCGATGTGCGCCTTTCCGCCGAACCGGCCGATGGCGGCTGGTCGGTGAAGTCGCTGGCCGCGACGCTCCCCGGCCGCACCAAGCTCGAAGCAAACGGCATGCTCAGCGTCGAGGATCATTTCGGCTTCACCGGTTCGCTGCTTCTGGCCGTGGGGCAGCCTTCCGGCTTTGCCGCCTGGTTGTCGAAGGATGTCGACGAAGCGATCCGCCGGCTGCCGGCCGCCGGCTTCAAGGCCGAGGTCGAGCTGAGCGAAAAGCGCCAGGCCTTCAGCGACCTCGAGCTCGTTCTCGGCAAGGCGAGATTTTCCGGCCGCATCGATTCCAGCCAGCCCGACGACGCCAGGCCGTCGGTGCTTATGCGGCTCGACGGTGGCGAACTCGATGTCGATGGGCTCGCTGCCTTCGCCTCGATCTTCATCAGCGACAAGGGCGCCAACCGTTTTTCCGACCGCGACCTCGATTTCCAGATCAAGGCCGGGCCGGTCAGTGCCGGCGGGCTGACCGCCGATATGGTCGACACGGCGCTGAGATTGCGCGACGGGCTGCTCGAAATCGACCGGCTTTCGCTCGGTGGGCTTGCCGGCGCTTCGATCAGCGCCACCGGCCGGATCAAGGATTTCCCAGTGAGCCCGACCGGCAAGCTCGATGCCTCCGTCGTCGCCGTCGACCTCAAGCCGTTGGTGGACGTGGCGGCGCGGCACTATCCCGACAATGCCGCGCTGAAGGGACTGGCGGCACGCGTGGCGGCCTATCCCGAGCTGTTCCAGGATGCGCGCATCGATCTGGTGACGAGTGCCGCCGCCAATGGCGATGGGACGACAGGGCTCGCGGTCAGCGCGCAAGGCAAGGCCGGCGGCTCGGCGTTTTCGGCATCGCTGTCCGGCAAAGGGGTGGCCGAGCGGCTTCTCGAGGCGCCGGTGGCGCTGACCTTCAACGCCAGGAATGCCGACGCCACCGCACTTCTGGCGCTTTACGGCCTGCCGGCGCTGCCGCTCGGCATGGTTGGCGAGGCGACCACCGATGTCTCGGCGAAAGGCACGCTTGGCGGCGGCATGGCGACGAGCTTCAACCTAGCCGGCGACGACTTCAAGGCCGGCTTCGACGGGACGGTCGCCGGTACGCCCCAAGGCCCCACCGCCAAGGGCAAGGTCAGCCTGGAGGCCGCCGACATCGAGCCGTGGCTGATGACGACAGGCGTCGGCCTGCCGGGCATGGGGACAGGGATGTCGACGTGGTTTGCGGCCGACGCCGACTTCGGCAGCGGCCTTCTGGTGCTGTCCGGCCTCAACGGCGCCATCAACGAGGCGGCGGTTTCCGGCGACGTCAATGTCGACGTCAAGGACGGGCTGCCGCATCTTGCCGGCGCGCTGGCGCTCGATGAACTGGATCTCGACCCGATGGCGGTGTCGCTGTTGGGCGACCAGGCCTTCCTGGGCACCGGCGGCGCCTGGCCGACCGCCCCATTCAGCCAGAAGTCCAGCCTGCCGTTCACCGCCGACCTCGACCTGACCGCGGCATCGCTGGCCGTCGGCCCGCTCGCCACGGCCTATGATGCGGCGCTGGCGCTGAAGCTCGACCAGGAAGGCATCCGCGTTTCGGATCTCAAGGCAAAGTTCTCCGGTGGCGCGCTTTCCGGGCTGTTCGAGTTGAAGAACAATGACGGCACCGGGCTTTTCTCCGGCCAGATGAAACTTGCCGGCGCCGATCTGGCGACCGTGCTGCCACAGGCCGGCATCAGCGGGAGCGGCGATTTCTCGGCGGCGCTTTCGACCGGCGGCAAATCGGTCGATGCGATGGTTGCGGCGCTGTCCGGCTCCGGCACTGCGGCGCTGAAAGGCTTGACCATTGCCGGCGTCAATCCCGACGCCTTTGGCGCCTTCATCGCCAAGGCCGATGCGATCGGGCGCGATATCGATGCGGCCAAGACCGCCGGCTTCGCGCCGCAGATCGCAGCGGACGGCAGTTTTCCGGCTGGGGATACCGACATCGCGTTCACAATCGCCGGCGGCACGTTGAGGGCACCGCCGGTCAACCTTGAAAATCCGGCGGCGACGCTGTCCGCCGACGTCACGGCGGATCTGAACGCCAGCACGGTCGCCACCAGTGGTTCGATCACGTATCGGCCCGGCGACGAAGCGCTGGTCGGCTCCGATCCAACTGTGAATTTCAGCGTCGGCGGGCCATTCGGCGCCGCGAAACGGGAGTTCGACAGCGAGCCGCTGGCGCAATTCCTGACCCAGCGCGCGCTGGAAAAGGAGCAGCAGCGGGTCGAGGCCATGCAGGCGGCACTGCTTGAAAAACAGCGGCTGCGGCGCGAGGTGCGTTACTACGCGGCCCTGCAAGCCGAGCGTGACAGGGCAGCCGAGGAATTGCGCAAGCGGGAGGAAGCGGCGCGACTGCAGGCCGAGGCAGAGGCCAAGGCAAAGGCTGAAGCCGAGGCAAAGGCTCGGGCCGAAGCAAAGGCTCGGGCCGAAGCAGAGGCGAAGGCCAGGGCGGATGCGCAGGCGCGGGCTGAAGCCGAGGCCAAAGCCAAGGCCGAGGCGGACGCAAAGGCCAAGGCGGATGCCGAAGCGAAGGCCGAGGCGGCGCGAAAGGCGGCCGACGAGGCGGCGAAGGTCGAGGAACAGCAACGCCAGAGGGCGGAAGAGGCGATGCGGATCGCTTCGGAAGAAAAGGCGAAGCTCGACGCCGAACGCAGGGCCGCCGCGGCGCGGGCGCAGAAAATGGAGCGTGCGCCTCAGCCGCCGGCCAATGACAACCCGCCGCCAGCTGAATCCGCGCCAAAGCTCGAACCTTCGTCGATCGACAATCTGCTGAAGTCGCTGGGCGGTGGATAGCTCGATCTAGAGCCTGCGCCGTTCCATCCCGACAGAAACGGAATGGGCTCTATCTTCTTGTTTGACCATGATCTTATCCGAGGTTCCCACTTTTTGCTGACGCGGGCCTTCGGTTCGTGATCGTGGTCTAGAAAGAATTTTTCGTCCCTCGCTTCGCCCAGCCCAGCACATACAGCCTGAGTGCCGAGGACAGGTTGGCATCGCGCGGCCGGGCCTCGTCGATTTCGGCGACGAGAGCGGCGAGCGTCAGTTTTCGCGCAGCCGCAATGGCGACGAGATCGTCGAAAAAGGGCTTTTCGAGCGAATAGCTGGTGCGATGGCCGCGAATGGTCACCGAGCGTTTCTCGACCGGGCTCACCGGACGTGACTCATTCAATCTCAGGCATCGGATTTATCCGAAAACCGCAACGCACTTTTCGGTCCGATGCTCGGGGAATCCGGATCGCCCGAGGTTTCTCGGCGATGGCCGGCGACGAATTTTTCCGCCTTGTCGGCGATCAGACGGTCACGCTCCCGGTCGGCCTTGGAGCGGCCGTGCAGCGTCCGGTTCTGTTCGGCCAGGCGCTCCTTCTCCGCTCGAGCCTTCTGCTTGCGGGCCTGGCGGAGATTGACGATGTCGGCCATGCCGCGCGGCCCGTCGGTTCACTTCTTGCGGAAGGCGTCGAGCGATACCACGTCGGCGCCCTTGGCGGCGGCGTCGGCCACGGCAGGCTTCTTTTCGGCCTCGGTGGCCTTCTTCTTGTCAGGCTTTTTCTCGGCGACGACGGCCAGCGCTTCGGGGGCGGGCCCGCCGGCCGGTTCCTCGTCCGCCGAGGTTTCCGTCTTCACGTCGAATTCGAGCTCGAAATTAACGGACGGGTCATAAAAGCCGCGTACCGCCGAGAACGGGATCTCCAGCTTTTCCGGCACGTCGGAGAAAGACAGCCCGACCTCGAAGCCGGTGTCGCTCACCTTCAGGTCCCAATACTGGAACTGGATGACGATCGTCATCTGTTCGGGATAACGCTCGCGCAGCCTCGAAGACACGCGCACGCCCGGGGCGCCGGTCAGGAACGTGATGAAGAAATGATGGTTGCCGGGAAGGCCGGTGCGTGCGACCTCGGCCAGGACTTTGCGCATGACGCCGCGCAACGCCTCCTGGGCCAAAATGTCGTAGCGGATATGGTCGTCGGCCATGTGGCTGTCGGGTTCCGTTGAATCGTCCCGCATAGCTGTAATCAAGCTTGAGGGCGGCGTAAACCGGATATAGAAGCCGATCGCGCAGATGCGAAGGGGCAATGTCCGAGATTTGATCGCTCAGGCGCCAGTGGGCGGGCTGTGCTTTTGTGCATCGGCCACCTGCTGGCGCTTGCCAAAGGCGCGCAGGAAGGTGCGGACGCCATGCGTCGCGGATTGCAGCACCTCATCGTCATCAGGCGTGCCGCCGAGCATGAAGGTCGTCTGCAGTTCGGCATTGGCAAGAGCCAGGAACTGGCGAGCCGCGACATCGGGATCCTCGATGTCGAGGAAACCGGCATGAGCGAGGCGGGCGAAACGGGCGGCGATCGCCGGCCATGTCCTGCCCGGTCCCTGTTCGCGCCATTCGGCGAAGAGCTCGGGATAGCGCTCGCCCTCGGTCTGGATCAGCTTGCGCAGGAATTTTCCATCGCGGTTGCAGACACAGTTGCGGTTCATGCGCACGGCAAAGGCGATCAGATCGGCCTCGAGATCCTTCGGCTGGTCCGGAAAGGTGGAAATGGTGGCGAAGATGCCGGCATTGCAGCGTTCGGTGAGGTCGCGGACGATGGCGACGAAGAGGTTCTCCTTGTCGCCATGGTGGTTGTAGATCGTCTGGCGCGAAACGCCGGCCTCGGCGGCAATCATGTCGATGTTGGCGCCGGCGAAGCTCTCGCGGCAGAACACCTTGCCGGCAGCGTCCATGATGGAGACGCGCTTGGCCTCATGGCCGCGTGGCGGGATCGTGTCAGGAGAAACGTTGAGCTTCATGAAAACTATATAGAGGTGATTGACGAATTAGACAAGAGTGTCTAAATTTGTGGACTTAACACGAAGGGATTTCGACTCGGTAGTAGAGTCTGAATTTCACGGGATGGAACGTCCTAGGGTTTACGCCGGTCGACGGCGGTAACCAGACTTGAAAGAAGCCTGCTATCATGAGTCCCCAATTCCTCCGCATCGCGGTCGTGCTCGGCCTGTTGACCGCCATCGGCCCGTTCGCCATCGACATGTATCTTCCGGCGCTGCCTTCGATCGGCGCGGATCTGGAGGCCGGCACCGCTGCCGTGCAGATGAGTTTGCTGATCTTCTTTCTGTCCATGGGTTTTGGCCAGATCGTCGTCGGGCCGATCTCCGACATGGTCGGGCGCAAGCTGCCGCTCTATGGCGGTCTCGCGCTGTTCATGGTCGGCGGCATCGGCTCGGCGCTGGCGCCTTCGATCGAATGGCTGATCGCCTTCCGTTTCCTGCAAGGTCTCGGCGCCAGCGCAGGCATGGCGGTGCCGCGCGCCGTCGTGCGTGACCTGCACACCGGCACCGACGCTGCCAAGCTGATGTCGCTCTTGATGCTGGTGTTTTCGGTGTCGCCGATCCTGGCGCCGCTGACCGGCAGCGTCATCATCGAGAATTTCGGCTGGCGTGCCGTGTTCTGGACAGTGACGGGTGGGGCGGTGCTCGCCACCATCCTGCTGGCGACCTCGCTCAAGGAGACGCGGCCGGTCGAGGCGCGTGCAGGCAGTTCGTTCGGTACCGCGCTCACGGCCTACCGCTTTCTGATGGGCGACCGCAATTTCCTTGGCCTGACGGCTATCGCCGGCTTCGGGATCGCGAGCTTCTTCGTCTATCTGTCGAGTTCCTCCTTCATCCTGATCGGCCATTATGGGCTGTCGCCGTCGGTCTACAGCGTGTTCTTCTCGATCAACGCGGTTGCCTTCATCGGCATGTCGCAGTTGACGGGGGTACTGTCCGAACGGTTCGGGCTGAGGCCCGTGGTGCGGGTCGCGGTGGTCGGCTATGCGACGACGATGGTGGTGCTGTTCGCGGTGATGGCATCCGGCGTCGACCGGCTCGACGTGATGGCGGTACTGCTGTTCGTCGGCTACGGGTTCCTCGGTCTGGTGATCCCGACGACTTCGGTGCTGGCCATGGAGGAGCATGGCGCGATCGCCGGCACGGCCTCGGCGCTGATGGGAACGCTGCACTTCGCCATCGGTGCGGTCGCCATGGGCATCGCCGGCGTGTTCTTCGACGGCACGCCGCTGCCGATGGTGGCCGGCATCACGCTTTGCGCGGTGATCTCCTTCATGCTGGCCAAGGTGACGCTCGGCCGCGGGCGGGAAGTTGTCGAAGCGCCGGCGGAATAGATGCCGTCCAACGAGAGCATGAAAAGGCCGGGTTAGTCCCGGCCTTTTCATGTCCGGGCTCAAACTACAAGCCTGCCTCGGCGAGGATAAATCGCAGTCGCGCCTCGACCGGCGCCAAGGGCAGCGGGACTAGCTTATAGCTCAATTCCGTGTAGACGCTGGTCAGCGCGTGATAGGTGCGTTCGGCCTCCTCGAGGGTCTGTTTTCGCTCGCTGTCCTGGCGAAAGATCTCCGGCCACGGCGGTGCGATGAAGACTTGACCGGCGTAGCGGAAGCATTCGGCGTCATTCCTGACATGGTCGGGCACCGGCAGGCCGGTGAGGCGCAGATAGCCAAGAGTGTCCGGCACACCGCGATCGAAGAAGACGGGACCGTTCCGTTCGAGGGCGGCTCGATAGGAGCGCAGTTCCCAGGACAGCATCAGTTCGGCGAACTGCGCCGGATCGTGCCAGGGCAGGGCCGGCCCTCCGATCGCCGACTGGTCGCGGATGATGCCGCGTCCGGCTTCGGGCGCGGTTGCAAGGCCGGCCGACCGCAAGGCTTCGATCAACGTGGTCTTGCCGGAACCCGGACCGCCGGTCAGCACGAAGAATCGATCGGAATCGTTTTGCATTTTTCAGTCCTTTGGATGGATGCGGCCGCCCGCATTTGCCGGCAAGACAGCGTCGCGATGGACGCAGCGCAAGAAGCGCGGCCAGCAAGCCTGCTGCCGCTACAATATCGAGGGGAGATGGGGATCAGAGGGGAAGTGGAGGTTTCTGTTGCCAGGTACCTCCGAACCCCGCCTAGAAGTGCGAACCACTAGGGCTTGAATTGAAGCTATCGCACCGCTTACGCGGCGAGACGTGCTTCCGCATAGTTGTCGTTGGCAACTATAAGTTTAGCCCGATAACGGTGGTACAATGCCGGGCAAAAGTACGATCTTTACACCTTCGTCGATCCTATTTCGCCCCCAGCAAAAGCCGCTCTTCGAAGAGCGGTTTTTGGTGGAGGCGCCGGGTACCGCCCCCGGGTCCGAACGGCTTATTTCATCGCCTGTTTATCGCCATAGTCGGTCAAGCCGACAACGCGAATATAGGGATCGATCGTGGAAAATGAAAGGCCTCAACGGCGCTTTGTCGCTGTGTCAAACAGTACCGCCAAGGGTTGACTTGTGAACGGTCTCAACCGAAGCTTTGCGGCGGTGAGGAGTTACCGACCTAGCGCACATTTTGCGGCAGCGCGCCACAACCCTCATCGACCGGATCCGGTGGCGCCGACGAGGGGAAATTTGATGGCCGACTATCTCGCAGACGTGAAGAAATACGATTCCGCGGCAGATGCCGACGCGGTCGCCAAGATCGTGAAGCATTTGGGCATTGCGCTCAGGAACCGCGATTCCTCGCTGGTGTCCTGCACGGATCCCAAGGAACTCGAGCGCGTCAAGGACAACTGGGTTGCCAAGAAGCTCGGCATCGCCGACGGCAGCAAGGCGGACGCGGCCATCCAAAAGACCTGCAAGGCGATGGAGGCCGACAACACCAAGAGCCGCGTGACCTTCTATTACCTGGTCGCCAAGGACCTGGGCAAGCTTGCCAGCCTTTGACAATCATCCTGCATCAGGCGGAATGCTGGCGCTATTTCCGCGCCAGCCCAGAGTGTAGCCGCTTGTAGGAACATTCTGCGCTTTGATATGTTCGGCCGGCAGCCAGTCGGTTATGATGGACGTAACCCGAATCGAGCCGAAGCCGATGCGCCAATATCTCGACCTCTTGAAGCACGTGCTGGAAAATGGCGCCGATCGCGGCGACCGCACCGGCACCGGAACGCGCTCGGTGTTCGGCTACCAGATGCGTTTCGACCTTGCGCGCGGCTTTCCGGTCACCACCACAAAGAAGCTTCACCTGAAGTCGATCGTGCATGAACTTCTGTGGTTCCTGGCCGGCGACACCAACATCAAATACCTCAACGACCACGGCGTCTCGATCTGGGACGAATGGGCCGACGAGAATGGCGACCTTGGCCCGGTCTATGGCAAACAATGGCGTTCATGGCCGGACGGCCATGGCGGCGCCATCGACCAGATTGCGAATCTTCGGAAGGAGATACGCAAGAATCCTAATTCCCGACGGCTGATCGTTTCGGCGTGGAACCCGGCCGAAGTGGAAGCCATGGCGCTGCCACCCTGTCATTGCCTGTTCCAGTTCTATGTCTCGGAAGGCAGGTTGTCCTGCCAACTCTATCAGCGTTCCGGCGACATCTTTCTCGGCGTGCCGTTCAACATCGCTTCCTATGCGCTCCTGACGCTGATGGTGGCGCAGGTGACGGGGCTCAAACCTGGCGATTTCGTCCATACGCTGGGCGACGCGCATCTTTACGCGAACCATTTCGAGCAGGCCCGCGAACAGTTGCGGCGCACGCCCAAGGCGCTGCCGACGCTATGGATCAATCCGGAGGTGAAGGACCTCTTTGCCTTCCGCTTCGAGGATTTCCGGCTGGAAAACTATCTCGCCGACGCGACGATCAAGGCGCCGATCGCGGTGTGAGCCGCAAACATTGGGCTTCTACCCACCCTGTCTCAAAATCGCTCGGATGCCGTCCGCTCGTCGATGCCGACCGCGATATCCGATGCGTTGACCTACGGCATCGGCCCACAACGTTGCGCTGTATCCACCTCAATTGATCGCGAGCGGTGGCAGCGATACACAATGCCATTGGCTGGGCCATTATCCGGGCTAAGTCTGGCAAAAATCCTTCCCTTGTTATATTCTTGCGGATATATCGATTGGCAGGCCTTGCGCCGATCGGATTTCAAGTCCAGGAGAGTTTCATGCTGGTGCGCAAGGGTTTTGGATTGAAGGCGGCCGCCATTGGCGGCCTCGCGACAATGTTGATCGCCGCGATGCCGGCTGCCCACGCGGACGACAGGCTGATCGTCTTCGCCGCGGCAAGCATGAAGAACGCCCTGGACGCCGTGAACACCGCCTGCGAGGCCGACGTCGGCGAGGCGGCGACCATTTCCTATGCGGCAAGCTCCGCATTGGCCAAGCAGATCGAGGGCGGCGCGCCGGCCGATATCTTCATCTCGGCCGATCTCGACTGGATGAAATATCTGTCCGACAAGAAGCTGATCAAGCCGGACACGGAAGTGAAATTGCTCGGCAACGAGATCGTGCTGGTGGCGCCGAAGGATTCGACGGCCGAAACCAAGATCGAAAAGCGTTTCGATCTTGCCAGGCTGATCGGCGAGAGCAGGCTTGCCATGGGCGATTCCAAGGCGGTGCCGGCTGGCAAATATGCCAAGGCGGCACTTGAAGAGCTCGGCGTCTGGTCCTCGGTGGAAGGCAAGGTGGCACAGGCCGAGAATGTGCGCGCCGCGCTCAAGCTGGTCTCGACAGGCGAAGCAGCACTCGGCATCGTCTACGCTACCGACGCGCACGCCGAGCCCGGCGTGAAAGTGATCGGCACCTTCCCGGAGGATTCGCATCCGCCGATCGTCTACCCGGTTGCCCAGACGGCGGATTCGAAGGACAAGGATGCGCCGGCATTCCTGAAATGCCTGCAGTCCGTTAAGGCAGGCGAGCTCTTCAAGGCACAGGATTTTACGGTCCTTACGCCGAGCAACTGAGGCACGACGCCAAAAGATGAACTGGCTGCTGGACCTCACTCCCGACGAATGGAATGCGGTCCGGCTGTCGATCAAGGTGGCGACGGTGGCGATGATCGCCAGCCTGCCGCCCGGCATATTGATCGCGCTCGTGCTTGCCCGCGGACAATTCTGGGGCAAAACGCTGCTCAACGGGCTGGTTCACTTGCCGCTGATTCTGCCGCCGGTGGTCACCGGCTATCTGCTGCTGCTCTCTTTCGGCAGGCGCGGTCCGGCCGGTGCCTTCCTTGCCGAACATTTCGGCATTGTTTTCTCGTTTCGCTGGACGGGTGCGGCATTGGCCTGCGGCGTGATGGGCTTTCCGCTGATGGTGCGGGCGATCCGGCTGTCGATCGAGGCGGTCGACCGCAGGATCGAGGCGGCGGCCGGAACGCTTGGCGCCAATCCGCTCTGGGTATTCGGGACGATCACGCTGCCGCTGATCCTGCCCGGCCTGATCGCCGGTGCAATTCTTTCGTTCGCCAAGGCGATGGGCGAATTCGGCGCGACGATCACCTTCGTTTCCAACATCCCTAACGAGACGCAGACGCTGCCGTCGGCGATCTACACGTTCACGCAGGTGCCGGGCGGCGATGCCGGCGCGCTCAGGCTGACGCTGATCTCGATCGTCATCTCGATGGCGGCACTTATCGCGTCGGAGGTGCTGGCGCGTCGCGTCGGCAAGCGGATGGATATCGAATGACGGTCGTGGTCGACATCAGCCATCGGCTTGGCGATTTCGAGATCGACGCCCGCTTCGAAAGCGCCGGACGGCTGACCGCGCTGTTCGGGCCCTCGGGCTCCGGCAAGACGACGCTGATCAACATGATTGCCGGACTGATCCGGCCCGACAAGGGGCGGATCGAGGCCGACGGCCGCGTGCTGGTCGATACGGATGCCGGCCTCTTCGTGCCGAAGCATAAGCGCCGCATCGGCATGGTGTTCCAGGACGCGCGGCTATTTCCGCACATGAGCGTGGCCAGCAATCTGCGCTACGGTCGCTGGTTCACGCCGACGGTGGAACGATATGCGAGCATGAGTGCCGTGGTCGACCTGCTCGGCATCGGTCCTTTGCTCGACCGGCGGCCGGCAAAGCTTTCCGGCGGCGAGAAACAGCGCGTGGCGATCGGCCGGGCGCTGCTCGCCAGTCCAAGGCTGTTGCTGATGGACGAGCCGCTGGCCTCACTCGACGAGGCCCGCAAGGCCGAAATCCTGCCCTATATCGAGCGGTTGCGCGACGAGACGAAAATCCCGATCGTCTATGTCAGTCATTCGATCTCGGAGGTGGTGCGGCTGGCAAGCGACGTCGTTGTGCTGGCGCAAGGCAAGGTCGCTGCCACCGGCCCGACCGGGACGATCATGCAGCGGCTCGACCTGTTGCCGACGGAAGAACGCGGCGAGGGCGGCGCGGTGTTGGATACCGCGGTGCTGCGCCATGACGAAGCCTTTGGCATGACCGTGCTTGGCTCGGCGGCGGGCGACATCCGCGTGCCGCTTCTGGCAACGCCGGCCGGTGCGCCGGTCCGCCTCCGCATCCGTGCCCGCGACGTGATGATCGCCACCGAGCAGCCGACGGGCCTGAGCGCGCTCAATATCTTGCCGGGCACGATCGTGGCGATAGAGCCTGGCGAGGGGCCGACGGTCGAGATCGCTGTAGACTGCAATGGCGCGACCGTGCTTGCCCGGATCACCGAGCAATCGCGGCAGACGCTGAACCTTGGGCTCGGTCGAAACGTCTATGCCGTGGTCAAGACGGTGAGCTTCGACCGAGCGAATACGAGCGCCGGCTTGCCTGTCGAGGCGGATGGATGAGTGGCGGATGATTGTCGCTATATCATTTTGGAATAGCGGTATCGCCGGAGAGCTTTTAGTATGGACGTGGCGTGACTGCGGAGGAGCAAATGCCGTCGCTGAGCTTGCGGATAAACCTCGATCCAGACGGCCGCATCGGGCCGGGCAAGGTCGAGCTTCTGGAGCAGATCGCCGCCTTCGGCTCGATCTCGGCCGCGGCGCGCGGCATGGAAATGTCCTACAAACACGCCTGGGATCTGGTCGAGGACATGAACCGGGTGTTCGGCAAGCCGCTGGTTGCGGCGCAGACTGGCGGCAAAAAGGGCGGTGGCGCCCAGTTGACCTCGGTGGGGCTTGCGGTGGTCAGCCGCTTTCGCGCCATCGAACGGGCCGCGGCTTCCGCGGCTGCGACGCATATGGAGGCATTACAGGCGGAAATCGACGCCGGGTAAGAGGCCTACGCAAACTCTACTCCGCCGGATGCCTGACGTGATTTTCTGCGCTTCCGGTGCTCACGGACTTGAATGTCCGCTCCGCTCCGGTTCTCGAAAATCGCGCCATCGATCGCGGCGGAGCGAATTTTCGAACGGACTCTTAGGCTGAGCTATGAATCAACATCCTCCGGCTCGCCGGGCTTGCGCAGCAGATAGGTATCCATGATCCAGCCCTTTTTCCGGCGGGCCTCTTCGCGTGTCTTCATAATCTCGTCGCCGACGTCACCAAGGCGGCCGGAAATGAGGATTTCGTCGGGAGTGCCGAGATAGGCGCCCCAGTGGATGACGAGGTCCTTGTCGTCCAGCGTGTTGAAGGCGCATTTGCCGTCCAGCATGACGACGGTGCTGCCGGCATTGTCGGGCAAACCTTCCTCGGTGAGCCGGCGGCCGGTGGTGATCGCAATGGCATCGCCGATGCGGTTCAATGCCATCTTGTGGCCGGCGGCAAGCGCCTGAACAGCGGTAATGCCGGGGATCACCTCCAGTTCGAAGTCGACATTGCCCCTCATGCGCACGCGCTCGAGGATGCGCAGCGCGCTGTCGTAGAGCGAGGGGTCGCCCCAGATCAGGAAAGCGCCGCAGCCATCTTGCGAAAGCTCGTCGCGAATCAGGTCTTCATAGATCGCGGCGATCGCCTCGTGCCAGTCATCGACGGTCGAGCGATAAGAGGGCGCCGGCTCGGCTCGCACCGGCACGTCGAATTCGACGCGGCGCGAGTTCGGGTTGGTGACGAAGCGGTCGCAGATATGACGGCGCAGTTCGGCGAGATCGTTCTTCTTCGCGCCCTTGTCGGGAATGAGCAGCACGTCGGCGCGGTTCAAGCCGTCTATGGCCTGGACGGTCATGTGGTCGGGATTGCCGGCGCCGATGCCGATGACGAGAAGCTTGCGCATGGGCGAACTCCTGCCCGATCGCAACGTCGGTGTCCAGACAAGCCTGGCACGGTGGGCAAGCTTCCGCGGCGCGCGGAAGGGCTTTGAACGCCACATCGAAACGGTTAGGGTCATAGGACATTCTCTGCCGAGGAGCGTCCATGTTACGTTATGTCCTGACTGCAGCGCTGGCACTCTTGGCCACGCCCGTCTTCGCCAATGATTCGATCGCCGAATTGGGTACCGGCGGACTGATCCTGTCACGCAGCGACGCCATCGCCATGGAGAGCGAGGACCTCTACATCTCGTCGGAAAAGGTGACGGTCGACTATGTCTTCCGCAACAATACCGACAAGGACGTCGATGCTATCGTTGCCTTTCCGATGCCGGATATCGAAGGTGATCCCTACGAGATGCTGGCGATTCCCGACGACCAGAGCGACAACTTCCTTGGCTTCGAGGTGACGATCGACGGCGTCGCGGTAAAGCCACAGCTCGAGCAGAAGGTTTTCGCGCTCGGCATCGATATCGGCGCCGATTTGAAGGCGCAGAACGTGCCGTTCTATCCGTTCGGCGACGCGGCCAAGGCGGCATTGGCAAAGTTGCCGCAAGCGGTTGCCGACGACTGGGTCGATCGCGGCATCATCATCGAGGACACCGCCGACGACGGTACGGGCATGAAGACCGTCTATGCGCCGTTCTGGCAATTGCGCTCGACCTATTGGTGGCGCTCGACCTTTACAGCCAACAAGGCCGTCCACGTCGCCCACCGCTACAAGCCCAGCGTCGGCGGCACGTCCTCGGTCAGCTCCTTCTCTGACGGCCAGGGCCAATACGCCGCCTACAAGACCCGCTACTGCATGGACCACTCGTTCGAAAACGCAGTGCGCAAGGCAGTCAAGGAGGATCCCGACGGCACCCCGAGATATTTCGAGAGCCGCATCTCCTACATTCTGACCACGGGCGGCAACTGGGCAGCGGGCACTATCGGCAAGTTCAAGCTGACCGTCGACAAGGGCAATCCGAAGAGCCTGGTCTCGTTCTGCGGCGACAACGTCAAGAAGGTTGGGCCGACGACGTTCGAAATGACGGCGCAGGATTTCTATCCCGAACGCGACATCGATATACTCCTGGTGGTGCCGTCGGACAGCGACAGCGGGAGCGGCGGCTGATGGACGTCGCGATCTACGTCGCCATCGCCGAAAACGGCGTGATCGGGCGCGATGGCGGGTTGCCGTGGCGGCTTTCCAGCGACCTCAAGCGCTTCAAGGCCGACACAATGGGCAAACCCATCATCATGGGCCGCAAGACTTATGAAGGCATCGGCCGGCCTCTGCCGGGGAGGCTCAACATCGTGGTGACTCGCGACAAGGCCTGGCGCGCCGAGGGCGTCGAAGTCGTGCATTCGCTCGACGAGGCGATCAGGCTGGCGAAGGTGCGCGGGCGCTGCATGGCCGGCGCCGACGAAATCTGCGTCATCGGTGGCGGCGAGATCTATACCCAGGCGCTGCCGTTGGCTGACCGCTTGCATGTCACCCATATCCTTGGTCCCGTCGACGGCGACGCGCATTTCCCGCCGATCGACCCGGATTTGTGGCGCACGGTCCGCTCTCAGGACGTTCCGGCTGGTGAAAAGGACAGCCATGCGACACGCTATTCGGTTTACGAGCGACGCCGCAACGTGCATTGAGAGACGACAAAGGGGTCGCGACGGTCCAAAACGGACTGCGTCGACGACCGATCGCGTTGAAAGCGCGCCATTGCGTCCCTATAGAAGGACGATACTGGATTTTTGCGTCGTCAGGCCGGCGCGTGAGGGAGCGAAAGGACATTCATGCCCTGGAATGACAAGAGTGGCGGAGGCGGCGGCCCATGGGGCGGCGGCGGCAATCAGGGTCCCTGGGGGCAAGGGCCAAGGGGACCCAGCGGCCCGCAGGGCTCGCCCCCCGATCTCGAAGACATCATTCGGCGCGGCCAGGACAGGTTGCGGCGTGCTTTGCCGGGCGGCGGTGGCGCCAGCCCCGCCGTGTTCGGGCTGATCGCGGCAGCGCTTGTCGCGCTGTGGGCGTTCAAGGCGGTCTATACCGTGCAGCCCGACGAGGTTGCGGTCGAACTCAGATTCGGCGTGCCAAAGGCGGAGTTCTCGCAGCCGGGCCTGCATTTCCATTGGTGGCCCGTCGAAACGGTCGAGACGGCCAACATCTCCGAACAGCTCGTTGACATCGGCGGCGGCACGGCCACCGGCAACGGCTCCGGTTTGATGCTTTCGGGCGACCAGAACATCGTCAACGTCCAGTTCTCGGTGGCCTATCAGGTTTCCGATCCGAGGGCCTATCTGTTCGACGTGTCCGATCCCGACGGCATGCTGCGGCAGGTCGCCGAAAGCGCCATGCGCGAAGCGGTGGGTCGGCGACCGGCGCAGGACATCTTCCGCGACGATCGCGAGGGCATTGCTGCGTCCGTGCGCGAACTCATCCAGACGACGCTCAACGGCTACAGGGCCGGCCTGAACGTCAACGCAATCTCGATCGAGGATGCCGCACCACCGCGCGAAGTGGCCGACGCCTTCGACGAGGTGCAGCGCGCCGAACAGGACGAGGACAAGTTCGTCGAGCAGGCCAACCAGTATTCCAACCAGAAGCTTGGTCAGGCACGCGGCGAGGCCGCACAGATCCGCGAGGACGCGGCCGCCTACAAGAATCGGGTCGTGCAGGAGGCCGAAGGCGAGGCGCAGCGCTTCATCTCGGTCTATGACGAATACGCCAAGGCGCCGGACGTGACGCGCCAGCGGCTTTATCTGGAAACGATGGAGAGGGTTCTGAGGGATTCCAGCAAGGTCATTGTCGAGCAAGGCAACGGGCAAGGGGTCATTCCCTATCTGCCGCTGCCGGCGTTGCAGCAGAAGGCGCCGGCGCCAGCGCCGGTCCTCGGAGGAAACCAGTGATGGCCAACCGTCTTCCCGTCATCGCAGTCATCGCCGCGGTCATCCTGTTCCTGCTCTATTCGTCGGTCTTCGTTGTCAATGCGCGCCAGCAGGCGCTGGTGCTCAGGTTCGGCGAGATCGTCGACGTCAAGAGCCAGCCGGGCATCTATTTCAAGGCGCCGTTCGCCTTCTTCGATGCCGACAGCGTGCAGTTGATCGAAAACAGGGTGCTGCGCTTCGACCTCGACAACATCCGCGTCCAGGTTTCGGGCGGCAAGTTCTATGAGGTCGACGCCTTCATCGCCTATCGCATCTCGGATCCGCGCGTGTTCCGCTCCGCAGTGTCCGGTCAGATCGAGCTGGCCGAGGCACGGTTGAGGACGCGCCTCGACGCCGCCTTGCGCCGTGTTTACGGCCTGCGCGACTTCGAGGCGGCGCTCTCGGAAGAGCGAGCCGTGATGATGCGTGAAGTGCGCGATCAGCTGAGGCCCGACGCCACGTCGCTCGGCCTGCAGATCGAGGATGTCCGCATTCGCCGAACCGATTTGACGGCGGAAGTCTCGCAACAGACATACGACCGCATGAAGGCTGAGCGTCTGGCCGAAGCCGAGCGGCTGAGGGCGCGCGGCAACGAGGCGGCGCAGCGCATCAAGGCTCGCGCCGACCGTGAAGTGGTGGAGATCGTCGCCGAGGCACGGAGGGAATCTGAAATCCTGCGTGGCGAAGGCGAAGCTCAACGCAGCGCCACCTTCGCCGACGCCTACCAGCGCGATCCGGCCTTCTTCGGCTTTTACCGGTCGATGAATGCCTATGGCACGGCGCTGGACAATACCGGGACGACGATGGTGCTGTCGCCGAATTCGGAATTCTTCCGTTTCTTCCGCAATCCCGCCGGCGCGGACACGCCGGCAGCACCTGCTGCACCGGCAGCACCAGCGCAGCCAGGCACCGGCCAGTAACGGCCGATGCAGGACTTTCTGGCGGCAATAGGCTTGGTCCTCGTCGTGGAGGGCCTGGTCTATGGCGGCTTTCCCGGCCTCGCCAAGAAGCTAGCCGGCGAAGTTTTGTCGATGCCGGAGAATGCGCTGCGGATTGCCGGGCTGATCGCAATCGCCGTTGGCGTCGGCGTCGTCTGGCTGGTGCGCGGTGGATGACATGGTCGGTCTGTGATTTCGGGATAACGCAGGATTTATCCTATGCCGATAGCCATAGCCGCAAACGTGCCGTATTTCTTGCCAACATGACTCGACGCAGCGTTTTCGGCGAGCGCTTTTCTTTTCAGAGACACCGGGAGACTTCTCGATGACATCCAACAGCTTTTTGCGCGCGGCGCGGCGGACGGCCACCGCGGGTGCTGCGGCATTTCTCATCGCCGCCTTTACCGTCCCGTCGCTGGTGTCGCCGACGGTAGCCGCGGATGGCCCGGAATCGGTCGCCGATCTCGCGCAGGGCCTGCTCGGCGCCGTGGTCAATATATCGACCTCGCAGAGGGTGAAGGGCACGGAAGGTCCGGGCGCGGTGCCGATGCCGCAGCTTCCAGAAGGCTCGCCCTTCCAGGATTTCTTCGACGATTTCTTCAAGAACCGTCCCGGCGAGCAGGGCAATCCCTCGCAAAAGGTGCAGTCGCTGGGCTCCGGCTTCGTGGTCGACGCCGAGCAGGGCATCGTGGTGACGAATAACCACGTGATCGCCGATGCCGACGACATCGAGGTGAATTTCTCCGACGGCGTGACGCTGAAGGCAACGCTGGTCGGTACCGACACCAAGACCGACGTGGCGGTGCTGAAGGTCGATCCGAAAGGGCACAAGCTGACGGCGGTGAAATTTGGCGATTCCAGCAAGATGCGTGTCGGTGACTGGGTGATGGCGATCGGCAATCCGTTCGGCCTTGGCGGCACCGTGACGGTCGGCATCGTCTCGGCCCGCAACCGCGATATCAATTCCGGACCCTATGACGATTTCATCCAGACCGATGCCGCGATCAACCGCGGCAATTCCGGCGGACCGCTATTCAACAGCGACGGCGAGGTGATCGGCATCAACACGGCGATCATATCGCCGTCCGGCGGCTCGATCGGCATCGGCTTTTCCATTCCCTCGCAGCTCGCATTGGGCGTCGTCGACCAGCTCCGCCAGTTCGGCGAGACGCGGCGCGGCTGGCTCGGCGTGCGCATCCAGCCGGTGACGGACGACATTGCCGAAAGCCTCGGCATGGCTACCGCCAAGGGCGCGCTGGTCGCTGGCGTCATCAAGGGCGGGCCCGTCGATAATGGCACCATCTTGGCGGGCGACGTCATCATCAAGTTCGACGGCAGGGACGTCAATGAAATGCGCGACCTGCCGCGCGTCGTCGCGGAAAGCACGGTCGGCAAGGCTGTCGACGTGGTCATCGTGCGCAAAGGTGTCGAGCAAACCGTGAAGGTGACGCTCGGTCGGCTCGAAGATGGCGAAAAGCTTGCCAGCGGCGAGAACGGCAACGCCGACCAGGACAATGGCGACGAGGCGCCTGCCGTTTCGGCGGCTTCCGTGCTTGGCATGACGGTTGGCGAGCTCAACGACGAGACGAGGACGAAATTCGGCATCGCCGCCGAAGTTTCCGGCGTCGTCATCACCGAAGTCGCCAAGGATTCGGCCGCTGCCGAACGCGGCATCCAGGCCGGCGAGGTGATCACCGAGATCGCGCAGGAATCGGTCGCTACGCCCAAGGATGTCATGGACAGGATTGGTGCGTTAAAGGAGCAGGGGCGCAAGAACGCGTTGCTGATGCTGGCGTCGAAGACCGGCGAATTGCGGTTTGTGACGATCCGGATGGATTGAGTCCGGTAAAGTCTGGAGCTCTTTGATTTTAAGGAAAAAGGCGGCTAGCGAGCTGCCTTTTTTCTTGCCTGCCATTCCCTGCGCGAGAGCCTGAAGAACACATGCCGCTTGAGTCTGGCGTGGCTGTCCGGAATGCCGGGGTGCTCGAAATCGCTGGCCGGGTCGGCGATCATGCCCAGACGCTCCATGACGGCCGTGGACCGGCGATTGTCCTTGACGGCGAAGGACACGATTTCGTCGAGGCCAAGGGTTTCGAAGCCATAGCCGAGCCAGGCTTCGGCTGCCTCGGTGACGTAGCCACGGCCCCAGAATTCGGGAGCCAGCCGCCAGCCGATCTCGATGGTGCCGGCAGGCAAGAAAGGCAAATAATCGGTTGGCGTTATGCCGACGAAACCGATGCATTGGCCGGTTGCGACGATTTCGGCGGCTGCGAAGCCGAAACCGTCATGGTCGATGACGGCGCGCAATTCATCCATCTTGGCGTCGGCCTGGGCGCGGTCGCGGCGAAATGGAAAAAACTCCATGACGCGTTCGTCGGAATTGATCCGGTGGAAGAGCTCGCGGTCGCGATCCTCCCAGTTGCGCAGGATCAGGCGTTCGGTGCGGATCGGTTTCACCCCACAAACTCCTCCCGCCGGTAGCCCTGCAGATAGAGAAGCGCGGTCAGGTCGCCGTGGTCGATGCGGAACCTTGCCTCAGCCGCCACGGCCGGCTTGGCATGAAGTGCCACGCCGGTGCCGGCAAGGCGGATCATGTCGAGATCGTTGGCGCCGTCGCCGACAGCGATGGCGTCGGCGGTGGCCAGCCCGAGGCGCGCCGAAATCTCAAGCAGCGCATCGGCCTTGGCGGCGCGCCCCAGGATCGGCTCGGCAACCAGCCCGGTGAAGCGGCCGTCCTGCTCGATCAGGCGGTTGGCGCGGTTCTCCTGAAAGCCGACCATGGCGGCGATGCGTGAGGTGAAGACGTCGAAGCCACCCGACACGAGCGCAGTCCATGCGCCGTTGGTCCGCATGGTCTGGACAAGGGCGCGGCCACCGGAGGCCAGCGTCAGGCGGTTGGCGATGATGCGTTCGACCACGGCAGCGTCGAGGCCTTTCAGCAGCGCCACCCGCTCGCGCAAGGCCGGCTCGAAAGCGATCTCGCCATTCATCGATCGCGCAGTAATGGCGGCGACGTAATCCTTGACGCCGATCTCGTCGGCAAGCTCGTCGATGCACTCCTGGTCGATGACAGTCGAATCCATATCGGCCATGAGGATCTTCTTTCGCCGTCCCTCGGCCTGCTGCACGATCACGTCGACCGGTTCGGTAGCAAGCGCGGCGCGCAGGCTGGCGGTCGTTTCAGCGGCTTCGGCCGCCTCGGGCAAAACGAATTCGCAGGCAATGCCCTCGGCCAGCCAGTGAACAATGCTTGCGCCGACCGACCGTGACGCCATATTCGCAAGCGCCGGCGACAATGCACGACCGGCGGGATGGGACACAAGCGTGGCGATCAAGGGCGTAGTAAGCGGGGGCATCGAAAATTCCAGCGGGCAGGCGGGCGAGGGCCGCGTAAAGAACGCGATCCTGATAGCCGGGCCGACTGCCAGCGGCAAGTCGGCCCTTGCGCTCGATATCGCCGAGCGCAAGGGCGGCGTCATCGTCAACACCGATTCCATGCAAGGCTATTCGGTGCTCGACGTGCTGACCGCGCGGCCGACCGCCGCCGAACTCGCTCGCGTCCCGCATTATCTCTACGGGCATGTCCAACCCTCCACCGCCTATTCCACGGGCGCCTGGCTGCGCGACGTGATGAAGCTCATCGACGATGGTACGTTCTTCGAACGACCAGGCGGCACGTTCTTCGAACGGCCAGATGGCACGTTCTTCGAACGGCCGGTGATTTTCGTTGGCGGCACCGGGCTTTATTTCCGGGCGCTTGCGGAGGGCATTTCGGAAATGCCCGACATTCCGCAGTCGATCCGTGACCGCTGGCGCTACGAGCTTCAGGAGCAGGGCGCGGCCAAGCTGCACCGCATCCTGCTGCGCGAGGATTCCGCGGCCGGTATGATGCTGAAGCCGACCGACGGCCAGCGCATCGTGCGGGCGCTGGAGGTGCTGGACGCGTCCGGCCGTTCCATCCTGGAATGGCAGGCGGCGCGCGGCCGGCCCATGATCGACAGGGCCAGCACGCACTTCTTCGTGATCGAACCGGACCGGGCGGCGCTGGTGGAGCGGATCGAGGCGCGGTTCGACCGCATGCTGGACAAGGGCGCCCTCGACGAGGTCAGGCGGTTGACCGATCTTGGGCTCGATCCCGACTTGCCGGCGATGAAAGCGATCGGCGTTCGCGAACTCCAGGCCGCAATGGCCGGGGAGCTGGGTTTTCCCGAAGCGATCGAGCGCGCCAAGATCGCGACGCGACAATATGCCAAGCGGCAGGCGACCTGGTTCAGGCATCAATTGGGTCCGGAATGGCTGCGATTGCGCCCCGAAGATCGTGCGGAATCCACGATCTTGAATCTTCTTTCTAGTGCAACCTAAAAAGTTGATCTTGCGGGGAGACTCCCGCCCAAGTTGTCCAAAGTTAACCGTCCGTAAGGCCCTCCATGCCATAACGTCCGTAGGAATCTTCCAACGGCGGGCAGATGCGTTTCCACAAGGCGGAATCAGCCTTTTTTGTCTTCATTTTTGTGATCCTTGCCGCTGGCCTGGTGACGCTGCACGCCTATGCGCTTCTGCAAGCCTTCGCCGACGGCGTCAGCGCACCGGACCGGGTCGAGCAGATCTCCTACCTCAACAAGTTGCTGTTCGCGACCGGCGTGCTTCTGGCAACCGCGCTGTTCTTCGGCGTATTCTTCATCTACCCGCTGATCCGCAAGCAGGCCACGGAAGAAGGCAAGCTTCGCGCCATGACGGTTTCGCTCAGCGCCCGTTCGGAAACGCTTGAGCATGCGGCGCTGACCGACGGCCTGACCGGTATGCAGAACCGGCGCTATTTCGACGATGCGCTGAGGGAGTATCTCGAGGAATTCCGTCGTATCGAGAAGCCGGTCGGGCTGATGATTCTTGATCTCGACCATTTCAAGCAGGTCAACGACACCCACGGACATGATGTCGGCGACGAGGTATTGCGGGCGGTCGCCAACTGTCTCAAGGACATGACGCGCTATCACGACGTGGTGGCGCGCCTGGGTGGCGAGGAGTTCGCCGTGGTCACGCCCAACATGGATGCCGACCTTCTGTCCAAATTCGCCGAGCGCATCCGCAAGGCGATCGCCAACATGTCGATACTGTCAGGCAATGTTCGCCTGAAGATCACCACCAGCGTCGGTCTTGCCGTCTGGGACCGCAAGGAAACGGCCGAGGAGTTCTATCGCCGCGCCGACCGCCAGCTTTATGAAGCAAAGAGGCAGGGCCGCAACCGCGTCTGCGCCTAAAATCCCGCCAGGAAATAATTCGTGAGGCTGGCCGCCTGCCGCCGTTTTCTGCGCTTCCGGCCTTCGCCGGCCGAAGCCATTAATGAGCGTCGTGGCAGCTAAGGCTGCGGCCGGCGTAGGCCGGTGCTCGCGTACTTTAAGTAGGCTCCGCTCCGGTTCTCGAAAATGGCAGCATCCGACTCAGCCTGACGAATTTCCTGGCGGGATTTACCCAAGTAGGCCAGCGAGGCCGCAATCTCAGAAGTTTGACGCGGCGCTCAATCGTTTTGCGGGCGCAGGCCGAAGGTCGCCGGCTTGAGGCCATAGCGCATGTCGAAATCGTCGTCGGGCTGGACGCGCGCGACGGGCGGCTTACGATAGTCGGGATCGCCGGCCTGCCTGCTGGTGTCAACGACTTCGGCGAAAGCCATCGCCTGTTGCGGCTTCGGCACGTTGCGCAGCCTCTCGACGATCGCCGCCAGGTCGACATCGTTGCCGTCCTCGGACGGCTTGGCTTCTTCCCGTTTGATCGTTCCGGGAATCAGGCCTTCGGATAGCTTCTCGAACTTCAGCCGCATGGTCGTCGCCACGCCTTCACCGAAGGCGATGGCTTCACGCTGGCCCATCGAGGACAGGAATGCCAGCGTCGAGGCCGAGGAATCGGCGATCGCCGAGCGGATGATCGCCTGGTCCTGCTCATTGGCAAGCCGCATGGCGAAAAAGGTCGAGCACTGCGACAGGATGGTGGGATCTAGCTCGCCCGGACGCTGGGTGACGACGCCGAGGTAGCAGCCGTATTTTCGGCCTTCCTTGGCGATGCGCGACAGCGCGTGCCGGGTCGGCGCGAAACCGAGGCGCGGATCGGCCGGCATGTAGCGGTGCGCCTCCTCGCACAGCACAAGCAGCCGCAGCCGGCCTTCGCTCCACAGCGCAAGGTCGAAGGCCAGGCGCGCCAGCACCGAACAGACGGAATTGACCACCTCCGACGGCATACCGGCCATCTCGAAGCAGGTCACCGGGCGGCCGTGGTGCGGCACGCGGAAAATATTGCCGATCGTCTCGTGGATGGTGTCCTCGATCAGCCGCGAGTTGAACATGAAGCGATAGCGCGGATCCGAGGCCGCCGACTCGATGCGCGTCTTCAGCGATTTGAGGGTGGGGCGGTCGTTCTTGCTTTCCAGCAATCCCATGCGCTCGTCGATCTGCTTGATGAGATCGACAACGCGATAGGGCACCGGCGTGTCCGCGGTCAGCGCATCGACGCCGCGCCTGAGATAGGTAGCCGAATTCGGGTTGCGATACAGGTTCTTGGCCGCGGGAATGAGATCGCGCAAGGCATCAACCTCTTCCGGCACCGTCTCGCGCCCGCGAAACAGCACTTCGGCAAATTCCTCGAGCCTGAACATCCAGAAGGGCAGGTCAAGCGTCGTCGAATCGACCTTGACGCAGTGTTCGGGCAGGGACGCGGCGAACTCATTGTGCGGATCGAGGATGAGGACACGCAGGTCGGGTCGAGCGGCGATCGACTTGCGCAAAAGCAGCGAGACGGCGGTGGATTTGCCGACGCCGGTGGTGCCGACAATGGCGAAATGGCGCGCCAGCGTGTCGTCGATGGCGATGTTGGCGTCGATCGCCTCGTCCTGTGAAAGCGTGCCGATGGTGATCGAATGACGTCCGGCGAGATCATAGACCGCTTGCAGGTCGCGGCTGCGGATGCGGTGAGCGATGGCGCCGATATGCGGATAGGTGGTGATGCCGCGATCGAAGATCGGCTGGGTGCCGGGCTCGGCGCCGTCGCGCACTTCGCCGATGAGCTCGATGCTGACTTCGATCGGGTTCTGGCCCTCATCGCTCCAGGCGCGATCCGACTTGCCGATCTCGTAGACCAGGCCGACGGTTCGCGTTGTGCCAAGATTGATGGAGATCATCTTGCCGACGGTCCAAAGGCCGGTGACCGTGCCTTCGACATCGTCGGCATAGGCGCTGATGGTCGCGCGCGCGCCGTCGCACTGCACGACATTGCCCAGAACGCGCTTGTCGCTCTGGTCGGCCTTGCGGCGCTCCTGCGATGTCGGCTCTCCGACGGAGACTTCGCGGTCGATGAACATGGCCAGGCTGTGTTCCCATTCCCCAGGCGATCGACTTTACGCCGACGGGGTTAAGGTGGGGTGAGGTCGGATGGTGTAGGGGCCGTTAAGCCATTCGCGAAAATTGACTCAAACGGGCCTCTTGCTCGACTCCGTGAATTCAATATACTGGATTAATGAATGATATAGCGAACAATATCTCCTCGACCATCGGCAGGAGAATACGCTCCGAAAGAGCCTTGAGGGGCTGGTCGCTGGCGGAGCTCGCGGATCGCTCCGGCGTGTCGAAAGCCATGCTCAGCACGATAGAGCGCGGCAAGACGAGCCCGACCGCAGCGCTTCTCGTGCGCATCGCGGCGGCCTTCGGCATGACGCTTTCCACCCTCATCGCACGGGCCGAGCTGCAAGGCGGTGGGCTGCTTCGCGAAAGCGATCAGCCGGTCTGGCGCGATCCCGCCACGGGTTATATCAGGCGGCATCTTTCGCCGGTCTCCGACATGCCGCTCGAGCTGATCAGAGTGCAGTTGCCGGTGGGAGCCAAGGTAAGTTTTCCGGCAGCATCCTATGCCTTCATCAGACAGCAGATCTGGCTGATTTCCGGACGGTTGGAATTCACCGAGGGTGATATCGTGCACAGTCTTGAACCCGGCGACTGCCTGGCGCTTGGCGCGCCGTCGGATTGCGCCTTCCACGCTCCCGGACCGGACGCCGCCGACTACCTGGTCGCACTGGCCAGAGGCTGAGGCGATGGTGCGTCGCCCGAAACGCACCGACAATGGCGGTCCGCCTCTCGACGACTATGATGGCCCGCCATGGGGCGAGGGCGACGCCTACATCTTCCTTGCCTGGCAGGCTGCTCATGCCAAGGCCTGGAAGGCGCCAAGCCGTGACGTCATGCTGATGCGGCTGGACAAGGCCGAGCGGCTGGGCCTGACCTATGAGGAATACACGCTCGAACTGCTGGAGCGCGGGCACCACCTGCAGGAAGAAGATGCCATGCGCATCACCGAGATCAAGGCGGCCCGTAAGCGCCGCCGCTCCAGATAAAGATATCAGCCACAAGCCAAGCTAGGCGTCGCGTCCTATCCCTTGTGATGGACCCGCTGCAGCCCGTAGACCGGCGTCTCGATGTCCTCATGCCGTGCCTTCAACTGCAGCGACAGGAACTGCGAATAGTGGCGTGACTGGTGCAGGTTGCCGCCGTGGAACCAGAGCGCCTCTTGTTGCGTCGGCTTCCACATGTTGCGCTGTTCGCCCTCCCAGGGGCCGGGATCCTTGGTGGTGTTCGAGCCGAGGCCCCAGCACTTCCCGACTTTGTCGGCGACCTCTTTCGAGATCAGCTCCGCCGCCCAGCCGTTCATCGAGCCATAGCCGGTGGCATAGACGATGACATCGGCCGGCAGCTCGGTGCCGTCGCTGAGCAGGACCGAATGTTCCTTGATCTCCTCCACATCGACGCCGCTCTTCAGCTTGATGGCGCCGTCGATGATCAGCTGTGAGGCGCCGATGTCGATGTAGTAGCCGGAGCCGCGCCTGAGATACTTCATGAATAGGCCGGAACCGTCGTCACCCCAGTCGAGCATGAAGCCGGCCCTTTCCAGTCCCTCGTAGAATGCCGCATCGCGCTTCTTCATCTCCTGGTAGAGCGGGATCTGGAATTCGTGCAGGATCTTGTAGGGCAGCGAGGCGAAGATGAGATCGGCCTTGGCGGTGGTCATGCCGTTTTGCAAGGCTTGCTCCGAATAGAGCGAACCCAGCCCGATATCCATCAGCGTGTCTGATTTGACGATGTGCGTGGTCGATCGCTGCACCATGGTGACGTCGACGCCGGCTTCCCAGAGTGCGGCGCAGATGTCATGCGCGGAATTGTTCGAGCCGATAACGACGACCTTCTTGCCGATATACTTGTCCGGACCGGGATGTTTCGAGGAATGGTGCTGATCGCCCTTGAAATTCTCCATGCCCTTGAACTTCGGAAGGTTAGGCCGGCCCGACATGCCGGTGGCCAGCACCAACTGCTTGGGCTTCAGCGTGATGTCCTGGCCGTCACGATGGACGACGACCGTCCATTCCTTTTTCTCGTTGTCATAGGTGGCGCTCTTTGCCTCGGTGGAGGACCAATAATTCAGCTCCATGACCTTGGTGTACATTTCCAGCCAGTCGCCGATCTTGTCCTTGGGCGAGAAGACCGGCCAGTTCCGAGGGAAGTCGATATAGGGCAGATGGTCGTACCAGACCGGGTCGTGCAGGCAGAGCGACTTGTAGCGCTTGCGCCATGAATCGCCGGCACGCTCGTTCTTCTCGACGATGATGGTCGGCACGCCGAGCTGCCTCAGCCGGGCACCGAGTGCGATGCCGCCCTGGCCGCCGCCGATGATGAGCGTGTAGGGTTGCGTCTTGAAGCCGAGTTCAGCCGCCTCTTTCTCGCGCTCTTCTTTCCAGGTCGGTCGGTTTTTTCCGTGGCCATGCTTGGCGCCCAACGGCCGGGCGAAGCCGGCGGCTTCCTCATGCCCTTTCAGCTCGACCATGGTGGTGAGCAGCGTCCAGATTTTGCCGTTCTTCAGCCTGATATGGCCGAAGCCGCGCGCAACTTCCGTTTCGAAGCTGATCCAGCCCTCCAGCAGATCGCCGCTTTCGCTGGCGTCCTCGCCCTTGGCGAGCGCCCAATTCGAAGGTTTTGTCTTCGCCAACTGGCTCACCAGCATGTCGCGCACCTGGTCGCGACCTTCCATGGTCTTGATGTTCCAGGTGAAGGTCACCAGGTCGCGCCAGTAGCAGTCTTCCTGAAAGCACCCGACCGCCTTGTCGATGTCGCCGGCGCTAAGCGCTGCGCCGAATTGGTCGAGCAGGTCGGACAGTTTCTTGGCTGGAGCCTTGTCGAGCATCAAATTTCCTCCCGTGAAGTCCTGGTCGTCATTGTGGCTTTGCCGGACCCTCCCAGCCCGTCGATCGGAGTATCGCGGCAAAAGCGCCGCGTCACGTCGTCAAATAGTCTGGCGCGGTTTCAATGGCTTATCGCAAAAACTGTGGCATGCGCTGGTCCGTGCGGCGGCGAACCATTCGCCCACATTTCGCGCGCACCGGGGAGCCGAGAGTTCTCCGGCGACGATCGTGGCTGCCTGAAGACCAAAGATGCACCTTTGCAACACCCCATCACACCATCGTAAATGTTGAAAGAATGGCCCTTGCCTCAAGTTTGCTGTGAGCTTATGGAAGCCGCCCATTCTAACCCTTCGTCCTGAAAGGAGACCTGTCAATGACCCGGCAATCCAGATCGACACATTCCGTGCCGACGCTGGAATTGCGTGCGGCTGACAGGGGCCCAATCAGGAAGAACGGCCATGGCGAAGTCCATGATCCAGCGCAGGCAGGAAGCCGAGCGCGAACGCATTGAAGCATATGCCGTAACGCTGCGGCGGGTTTCTGCCGTCCCGCGTCCCGCTCCGGATTTCGAGCGGGCGCTTGACGAAGCACGCCGGGGCTTTGCTGGTCTGGCGATCCGCGACGGCGCGCTGTGGCGTCCAAAGCTGAAGACGCGCGACCGCGCGCGCTTGCGACTGGCTGCGGCGCGCCATCTCTATGCGCGCTACCCGGTTTCGGCCGCGCTCGAGGGCATCTGGCTGGACAGTTCGGGGCTGGATGCCGATGGGATTGCGCTCCGTAAGGCGTGGTATATCGCGGTTGCACGTGGCGACTCGCTCTACAAGGCGGGTGCCAATGCCTGGCTGTCCCGCAAGGAGGTGCATTGCTTCCTGAACGTGTCCGGCGATTTCACCTTCGACGAGGCGTTTTGGTTGGCGATCGCCCGGTCCTATACGGAAGATCCGGGGTTGGCGGCCCGACTTGCGCGGACCAAAATCGCGCGCACGCCGCGCGGGGAGTTGGTCTTCTGGCGCGAGGTGACGCGATTTTTCTGCGGGCATCCGGCGTCGAAGGAGGAGATCGACGATCTGTGCGACTATATCGGCGCGATGCACCAGCGCGATGCAGCGTACAGCCTGAAGGGTCGCACACTCGCCTCGCTGCGTCGGCAGATGTTGGAATTGCACCGCGACATTGCCGCGATCGAACGCATCGAGGCAATGCGCCGCCGCGCTGCCGGGCGGGCTCCGCGTACTGCCGCAATGCAGTCGCAGGGCCGCGCCTGGGATGGCTCGCGCCTCGAGGACTGGGACTGGCAGCCATCGGCCAAGGAGGCGAAGGCGCATGGCGAGCGTTTCTTTGTTCGCCAGTTGAAGACAGCCGAGGATCTAGTTGCCGAGAGCCGGGCGATGCATCATTGCGTCTCGATGTATGCGGCCAAATGCATCGCCGGCAACGCCTCGATCTGGGTGCTGCGACGCACAGCGCTCGGCAAGATCGAGCGGTTGCTGACGATCGAGCTCGACCCGCAAAACCGTGCGGTGCAGATGCGTGGTTTTAGCAATCGTCTCGCCTCGCTGGAGGAGCGCAAGATCGTCGAGCGCTGGGCCAAGGCGAGAGGCGTGGTGCTCAGGGCCTGAAACGGAAGACCCGCGCGGCCGAGAGGCCGCGCGGGTTGTTCAAGGGCGGATGTGGGTCTTGAGTTGGCCCACAAGCGGTGAGCCAAGCGTACATTCGCCGTTGACAGCGGCGCAAAACCAATTCTATTGTCCGCCACAATGAAAACGGCACTCATTCTCGTAGTAGGAAGGCGCGTGGGCAAGGCGGTGTAACCGCCGGGCGAAAACCTCCCATGCGCAAGACACAGGCTCCCTTGGGGGCCTTTTTTATTGCCCGAAACACGACTAAACGACCAGCAATCGCCGATGGCGGACAGTACGGGACCAGACCGATGAGCAGTGGACAGAACGAGCGGCGCGAAATGCCAAGATCCGAAATGACTGGCGCCGAAATGGTGGTGCAGGCGCTGAAGGACAATGGCGTCAAGCATGTTTTCGGCTATCCGGGCGGCGCGGTTCTCCCGATCTATGATGAAATCTTCCAACAAGACGAGGTCGAGCACATCCTCGTCCGTCACGAGCAGGGCGCGGGCCACGCGGCGGAGGGCTATGCGCGCTCGACCGGCAAGGCCGGCGTCATGCTGGTGACCTCGGGGCCGGGCGCCACCAACGCGGTGACGCCGCTGCAGGATGCGCTGATGGATTCGATCCCGCTGGTCTGCCTGACCGGCCAGGTACCGACCTCGCTGATCGGCTCGGATGCTTTCCAGGAGTGCGACACGGTCGGTATCACGCGCCCCTGCACCAAGCACAACTGGCTGGTCAAGGACGTCAACGAGCTCGCGGCAATCATCCACGAGGCCTTCCATGTCGCGACGACCGGGCGTCCCGGTCCGGTCGTCGTCGACATCCCGAAGGACGTGCAGTTCGCCAAGGGCATCTATGTGCCGCCGCAGACGGCGCCGCGCACGAGCTACCAGCCGAAGGTCCAGGGCGATCTGGAGAAGATCAAAGCGGCGGTCGAACTGATGGCCGGCGCCAAAAGGCCGATCCTCTATACGGGCGGCGGTGTCATCAATTCCGGCCCGGAGGCCAGCCATTTGCTGCGCGAGCTGGTCGATCTGACCGGCTTCCCGATCACCTCGACGCTGATGGGCCTTGGCGCCTATCCGGCGTCGGGCAAGAACTGGATGGGCATGCTCGGCATGCACGGCACCTATGAGGCCAACATGGCGATGCATGATTGCGACGTGATGGTCTGCATCGGCGCGCGCTTCGATGACCGCATCACCGGCCGGCTCACCGCGTTCTCGCCAAACTCGAAGAAGATCCATATAGACATCGATCCGTCGTCGATCAACAAGAACGTCCATACCGACGTGCCGATCCTTGGCGATGTCGGCCGGGTGCTGGAGGATCTGGTGCGGCTGTGGCGGGCGACCGCCAAGGCCGACAAGAAGGCGCTCCACCCGTGGTGGGAGCAGATCGCGAAATGGCGCGCGCGGGATTCGCTCGCCTACAAGATGAATCACGACGTGATCATGCCGCAATACGCCATCCAGCGGCTCTATGCGCTGACCAAGGACATGGACACCTACATCACCACCGAGGTCGGCCAGCACCAGATGTGGGCGGCGCAGCACTATCATTTCGAGAAGCCGAACCGCTGGATGACCTCTGGCGGGCTGGGCACGATGGGCTACGGCCTGCCGGCGGCGCTTGGCGTGCAGATCGCGCACCCGGATGCGCTGGTCATCGACATCGCCGGCGACGCCTCGGTGCAGATGACGATGCAGGAGATGAGCGCGGCGGTGCAGCACGAAGCGCCTATCAAGATCTTCATCCTCAACAACCAGTATATGGGCATGGTGCGGCAGTGGCAGCAGCTTCTGCACGGCAACCGGCTGTCGCATTCCTACACCGAGGCGATGCCGGACTTCGTCAAGCTGGCCGAAGCCTATGGCGGCCACGGCATCCGCTGCGAGAAGCCGGACGAGCTGGACGACGCGATCAAGGAGATGATTTCGGTGAAGAAGCCGGTGATCTTCGACTGCCGCGTGGCCACGCTCGCCAACTGCTTCCCGATGATCCCGTCAGGCAAGGCCCATAACGAGATGCTGCTGCCCGACGAGGCGACGGACGAGGCGGTGGCCAACGCCATCGACGCCAAGGGCAGGGAACTGGTGTAACGCCCAAGCCGAGGCAGGGCTTGTCGGGAGAAGCCGTGCGGAAACAGAGAATTAGCTCAAAAGTTTGAAATCGAGACTCATGTCATGAACGCACAGCACCTTCAACCCACCGGTTCCGCCTACTTCATCGCCAAGGAGACGGAAAGACCGGAAAACCACACGCTTTCCGTGCTGGTCGACAATGAGCCGGGCGTGCTTGCCCGGGTCATCGGCCTGTTTTCCGGACGCGGCTACAATATCGAGAGCCTGACGGTCTCCGAAACCGAGCATGAGAAGCACCTGTCGCGCATCACCATCGTGACGCGCGGCACGCCGCATGTGCTGGAGCAGATCAAGCACCAGCTCGAGCGCATCGTGCCGGTGCACCGTGTCGTCGATCTCACCGTGCGCTCGCATGAGCTCGGCCAGGAACGGCCGCTGGAGCGCGAACTCGCGCTGGTGAAAGTAGCCGGCACCGGCGAAGCCCGCGTCGAGGCGCTGAGGCTGGCCGACGCCTTCCGCGCCAGCGTCATCGACGCCAACACCGAGCATTTCATCTTCGAGATCACCGGCAAGGGCTCCAAGCTCGACCAGTTTATCGCCATCATGAAGCCGCTCGGCCTGGTGGAGATCTGCCGCACCGGCGTGGCGGCGATGAACCGCGGTCCGCAGGGGATGTAGTCGTCCTGCGCCCGTCTTTTTTCGAGCGTTGGGTTCTCCCAAACGACGCCCTGGCGCGGCGCATATCTCTCGCTTGAGATCCTGATCGTCTGGCCCAGCTGCAGCCGTGGGGTGGCTTTTGTACGCCTGTCGTAAAAGGACAATAATGCTGACCTAATTGAGAGGAAGCCATGACCCCCGACGCATTCTTCGCTCTGCTGGTCTACGCCTTCGTGACGTCGATCACGCCGGGCCCGAACAACTTCATGCTTCTGGCTTCCGGCGTGAATTTCGGCTTCGCCAGAACCATTCCGCACATGCTCGGCATCGGCATCGGCTTCCTCGTGCTGCTGCTTGCCGTGGGCTTTGGTCTAGGTGCGGTGCTGACGGCATTTCCGGTTCTTCATACCGGATTGAAGATCGCGGGTGGCGCTTACCTGCTCTATCTCGCCTGGAAGATCGCCAGGTCGCGTTCGCTCAGTGGTAAGGGCGAGACCAAGGCGCGACCGATGCGCTTCATCGACGCGGCGGCTTTCCAGTGGGTCAATCCCAAGGCATGGGTAATGGCGATCACCGCCATGGCCGTCTACGCCAATCCGGAGCACCCGTTCCTGTCGGTGGCGTTGATCTCGATAGCCTTCACCATCGTCAATCTGCCGAGCGTTTCGGTGTGGGCAGGTTTCGGCACGGCGCTGCGCGGTTTTTTGTCGGATACGGCGCGGCTGAAATGGTTCAACATCGCCATGGGCGTATTGCTGGCGGCGACGCTATGGCCGATGCTGCGCTAGGTGCATTGATATCAGATGATGCCGGCCTGCAATGCGCTTACGGTACTCTGGTACCAAACTATACGCTCCGTTCCGTTTCGTTTCGGAAGCCATCATTTTGGCCGCTTCGCGCCTGTCTTCGAAACTGGCTCGGCCTGACCTTGAATCTCAACACACCTGAACGCTGAACGAGCCGCAGAAGGCGGCCGCGGAACATGCCGCCGCGAGGTCGTTGGTTTCGCCCTATGCTGGCCCAAGCCGTCGCGCTTGCGGCCGGGGGCTCGCGATCGTAATTTGACCCCATGTCCCATGATCACGACCACGACAACGAGCTTGATCCTTTTGCCGCACGGGTGCGGGCGCTGGAGACGATCCTCACCCAGAAAGGGCTGATCGATCCGGCCGCGATCGACGTGATCGTCGACACCTACGAGACAAAAATCGGTCCGCGCAACGGCGCCAAGGTGGTGGCGAAGGCGTGGGTCGACCCTGACTTTGCCACCTGGCTGAAACGCGACGCGACGGCTGCGATCGGTTCGCTCGGCTACACCGGCCGGCAGGGCGAGCACATGCAGGCCGTGTTCAACGCGGCGGACACGCACAACCTTGTCGTCTGCACGCTGTGCTCGTGCTATCCGTGGTCGGTGCTCGGCTTGCCGCCGGTCTGGTACAAGGCGCCGCCCTATCGTTCGCGCGCGGTTATCGATCCACGCGGCGTGCTCGAGGAATTCGGGCTGACCTTGCCGGCAACGACAAAAATCCGGGTATGGGATTCGACCGCCGAGCTGCGCTATCTGGTCGTGCCGATGCGGCCGAAGGGCACCGAGGACTGGAGCGAGGAGCGGCTGGCGGATCTGGTGACGCGCGACGCGATGATCGGCACCGGACTGGCGCGGGTGCCGGCATGAACGGGCCGCAGGATCTCGGCGGGCAGATGGGGTTCGGTTCGGTCGCGCCCGAAAAGGACGAGCCGTATTTCCATGCCGCCTGGGAAAGGCGGGCGCTTGGCGTGACGCTGTGCGCTGGCGCCATGGGCGCCTGGAATATCGACGAAAGCCGGCATGCGCGCGAATCGCTGCACCCCGCCGACTACTATTCCTCGAGCTACTACCAGATCTGGATCAAGGCGCTGGAAACCCTGCTCAAGCGCCATGGTTTCGTCAGCGAACGCGATCTGGCCGCGGGCAAGGCAGTCGATCCAGCGACGACGCCAAAGCGGGTGCTGAAGGCGGAGAATGTGCCTGATGTGCTGGCCAAGGGCGGCCCATGCGACCGGCCGGTTGCCACGCCGGCGCGATTTGGGCCAGGCGACCTCGTGCGGACGAAGAATTTTCATCCGACCGGCCATACGCGGCTGCCACGCTACGCACGCGGCAAGCAAGGCGTCGTCGAGGCGGTGCGCGACGGTTTTGTCTTTCCCGATGACAATGCGCACGGCCAGGGCGAGAACCCGCAATGGGTCTATACGGTGGTCTTCGACGGCGCGGAGATCTGGGGCGAGGGCGCCGACCCGACGCTGACAATATCGATCGACGCCTGGGAGAGCTATCTTGAACCGGCGTGAGGCGAACTCACACGCTGCCATGCTGCCGGCGGGCGTCGATGCGCCGGTGTTCGCCGAGCCATGGCAAGCGACAGCCTTCGCCATGACGGTCGCGCTGCACGACAAGGGTCTGTTTTCCTGGAGCGAATGGGCGGATGCCTTGTCCGCCGAGGTCAAGAGGCCCGGTGCCGCAAGCGACGGCCATGACTATTACGAACACTGGCTGGCGGCGCTGGAAAAATTGCTGTCGGCGAAAGGCGTTGCCGGCAAGGGCGACGTCGATGCGCTTGCCGCTGCCTGGGAACGCGCCGCGCATGCAACACCGCATGGCAAGCCAGTCCTGCTGCAGAACGATCCCAGCCCGACCGAAGGTCGAGGCGGCCGGATCGGATAGGTCGTGGCGAGACCGATCTTTTGTTCTCTTTACGTTCCGATCCTTGCCTGATAGCCTGATTTATCGCGGTGCCATGGTGCGAACGATAGCATCGATGGTGACGGCCGACCTTGTCTTTCCCTCGCGAATCCGGTCTCTCGCGCTGATGGAATTCTCTCCTCAACAGGACGATGCGCTGAAAGCGGTCGCCAACTGGCTCAAGACAGGCCGGCCGCAGCTCTTCCGGCTGTTCGGCTATGCCGGCACCGGCAAGACGACGCTGGCGCGCTATTTCGCCGAGCATGTCGACGGCCAGGTGCAGTTCGCAGCCTTCACCGGCAAGGCGGCGCAAGTGCTGCGTTCCAAGGGCGCGGTGAACGCCCGTACCATCCATTCGCTGATCTACCGGCCGAAGGGTGAGGAATCGGTGTCGGACGAGGTGACCGGCAAGACCTCGATGTCGCCAACCTTTTCGCTCAACCGGCAGAGCCCGATCTCGCGGGCGAAACTGGTGGTCATCGACGAATGCTCGATGGTCGATGAACAGCTTGGCCGCGACCTGATGAGTTTCGGCACGCCGATCCTTGTTCTCGGCGACCCCGGCCAGTTGCCGCCGATCTCGGGCGGCGGCTTCTTCACCGACCATGAGCCGGATATCCTGCTCACCGAAATCCACCGGCAGGCGCGCGACAATCCGATCATCCGGCTGGCGCTCGACGTGCGCGAGGGCCGCGAATTCATGCGCGGCGACTACGGCACGGCGCAGGTGATCGGCAAGGAAGACGTCACCCAGGAACTGGTGCTGAAGGCGGACCAAGTGTTGGTCGGCACCAACAGGACGCGGCGTCGCTATAACCAGCGGCTGCGCGAACTGAAGGGGTTCAATTCCGATTACCCGCAGGCCGGAGACAAGCTCGTCTGCCTGCGCAACGACCCGGCCAAGGGGTTGCTCAATGGCTCGCTGTGGAAGGTGATGACCTCGTCGCGCGAGACGGTAAAGCCCGGCATCAACCTCCTGGTTTCGCCGGAGGAGGACGACCCGGACCGCGGCGTCGCCAAGATCAAGCTGCTCAAGGCGGCGTTCGAGGATCCGGACGCTGACATTCCCTGGCAGCAGAAAAAGCGCTTCGACGATTTCGACTACGGCTACGCGTTGACCGTGCACAAGGCGCAAGGCTCGCAATGGAACGAGATCGTGCTTTTCGACGAAAGCTGGGCGTTCAAGGAAACCCGCCAGCGCTGGCTCTACACCGCAATCACACGCGCGGCCGAGCGGCTGACGATTGTCAGATAGGCCGATCGACTGCGTTACCGCGGGACTATCGGCCTGGCTTCGAGCCATTGCCAGGCGGCCGCTTCATCCTCGCTCTCGAAATGCCTGAGTTCGACGGGCAACGAAGCAGGCAGCAAACCCTGCGCGTCGGGCACCCAGTTCGGTTCGCCGACCGCCGCGCAGCGGCCGACATGCTCCACGGCATGGGCCGTGCCCTGTTCGAGCGTTTCGTCCGACACATCGGCCCAATCGACGCCGTCATGGTCGATCAGGCGCACCAGCACGTCGATTTTCGGGTGCAGCGCATAAGCCGCCTCCAGCAATCCGAACAGGTTTTCCGCGTCGGCCGCCGCGACATGGCCAACCACGTCGATGGCGAAAAGGTCGTCGCGGTCGGTGTCGATGCGGCGAACGGCCGGCACTTCTTCAAGATAATTCACGGGGCCTTCCTCTTGCTGGACATTATCCGCCCTTCTGGAACACCGGAAACCCCCTGTCTGTTCCCGCCAAAGGCGGTATAGATGGCCGCAAATACATCCGGACCCGAAAAGCCATGCCCGCAAAACTCTCCGTCAATCTCAATGCCATCGCCATGCTGCGCAACCGGCGCGACCTGCCGTGGCCAAGCGTCATCGGGCTCGGGCGTCTGGCGCTGGCCGCGGGGGCGCATGGGCTGACGGTGCATCCGCGGCCCGATGAGCGGCACACCCGGCATTCCGACCTGCCGGAGATCAGGGCGCTGATCGATGACGAATTCCACAAGGCTGAATTCAACATCGAGGGCTATCCGAGCGAGGAATTCCTGGCGCTTGTGGAAAAGCACCAGCCGGAGCAAGTGACGCTGGTGCCCGATGACCCCGCCCAGGCCACTTCGGACCATGGCTGGAACTTCGCCGCCGAGGCTGCGTTCCTGAAACCGATCGTCAAGCGCCTGAAGAAAGGCGGCGTTCGCGTGTCGCTGTTTTCCGATGCGGATCCGGCAGGCGTGAGGGCCGCGCGCGACACCGGCGCCGACCGGATCGAGCTCTACACGGGGCCGTATGGCAGCTATCATTCCGATTCTGCAAAAGCGGAGAAAGAGCTGGAAAGATTGGGAAAAACCGCTGACGCCGCGCTTGCCGCCGGACTTCAGGTCAATGCCGGCCACGATCTGGTGGTGGCGAACCTGCCGGCACTGGCAAAGCGCATCCCGGCATTGGCCGAAGTGTCGATCGGACACGGGTTGACAGCCGATGCGTTGGAGTATGGCATGGCAGGTACGGTCAAGAGATACCTGAAGGCTTGTGGGTGGTAGAGATGGAAGCCTCGCATTGCGGACATGGCAGCCATCACGTTGGGGCACTTGATATTGCATCGCAGCAAGCGTAGAGCACCGCCCGCTTATCGGAGTGTCGCCTATGGCCCTTACCAACACTGGTAGTGAGGCAGAACCCGTCGAACAATCGAGCCATCCTGAGGTCGAAAAGCACAGCACCAAGGTCTTGATGCTGGGCGCGCTGGGCGTTGTCTACGGCGACATCGGCACCAGCCCGATCTACGCGCTTCGCGAAGCGCTGCATGCTTCGTCCGGCACCGATCCGCGCAGCGCCGTTCTGGGCATTCTGTCGCTGATCGTCTGGGCACTGACGATTATCGTGACAATCAAGTACGTCGCCTTCGTGCTTCGGGCGGATAACAAGGGTGAGGGCGGTACCCTGTCGCTTATGGCGCTGGCCCGGAAAGCTTATCCGGCTGGTTCCAGCATCATTCTTGGCATTGGTCTCTGCGGAGCCGCACTGTTTTTCGGCGACGCGATCATAACGCCGGCCATCTCGGTGCTTTCAGCGGTGGAAGGCCTGAGCGTCGTGACGCCGGCGTTCGATCCATACGTGGTTCCCATTACATTGGTGATTCTTGCCATCCTGTTTGCCGTGCAGCGCTTCGGGACCGGTAGAGTGGCCTCCGTTTTCGGGCCGGTGACGGCACTCTGGTTTCTGGCGATCGGCATTGCCGGATTGGTGCATATTCTTGACGATGTGTCGGTACTTTTGGCAATTAACCCCTACTATGCGGTCGTCTACCTTGCCGAAGCCAAAACGGGCGCATTTCTTACGGTCGGCGCGGTTTTTCTGGCGGTCACCGGTGCTGAAGCGCTTTACGTCGATCTCGGCCACTTCGGTCGCCGTCCAATCGTGCTCGCCTGGTTCTGGATCGTCTTCCCCTGCTTGCTACTCAGCTATTTTGGGCAAGGCGCATTCGTTCTTGCTCATGGTGGGCTGCCCGACAATCCGTTTTTCCAGATGCTGCCAGATTGGGCACTGATACCGATGGTCGCGCTCGCAACAGCCGCGACCGTCATCGCCAGCCAAGCCGTTATCTCTGGGGCGTTTTCGCTGACCCGGCAGGCGGTGCAGCTCAATCTTCTGCCCAGAATCGAGGTTCAGCATACGTCCGAGATGCAGCTCGGCCAAATTTACATGCCGCGCGTGAATCTCATTCTCGCGCTCGGCGTGATGCTGCTGGTCGTCGGCTTTGGCAGTTCGAGCTCCCTGGCTTCCGCCTATGGAATTTCGGTGACAGGCGAGATGCTGATGACGACTATTTTGCTATTCGTGGTGATGCGGTGGCAATGGAAATGGCAGGTCGCACTCGCCGCAGCGCTCGCGCTGCTCTTTGGCACGATAGATACCGGCTTCTTCCTGGCAAATGCCGTGAAATTCGTGGAGGGCGGATGGGTTTCGATCGCTGTTGCCTGCATCATGGGGCTCATCATGGGAACCTGGATACGTGGGAGCCGCTATCTGTTCGACAAGACGCGCAGGAACGAGATTCCGCTCGATTTCCTTGCCGGCAATCTGTTGAAGAAGAAGCCGCAGCTGGTATCCGGCACGGCCGTGTTCCTGACCAGCGACCCGCAAAGCGCGCCGACCGCGCTGATGCACAGCCTGAAGCACTATAAGGTGCTGCACGAACAGAATGTCATCCTGTCGGTGGTCACTGCGCAGCAGCCTCTCGTGCCAGACAGCGACCGGGTCAAGATGGAGACGATCAACGATTTGTTCATGCGGGTGACGCTGACCTTCGGCTACATGGAGCAGCCCAACATACCGCGTGCGCTGGCGATCTGCCGCAAGCAAGGCTGGAAGTTCGACATCATGACGACCTCCTTTTTCCTGTCGCGGCGCTCACTCAAGGCGTCACCCAATTCCGGCATGCCGGTGTGGCAGGACAAGCTGTTCATCGGGTTGGCGCGCACGGCGGCGGATGCGACCGAGTATTTCCAGATCCCGACCGGACGTGTGGTCGAGATAGGAACGCAGGTGGCTATATAGACGAGAGGCCGTGCCCGTCGAAAGACACGGCCTCTGTCAGAACCTCTGCGTCTTCAGCCAGCCAGAGCTGCCTTGTTCGCCTCGAGGAAATGCCTGAGCGATTGCGGCTTCTTGCCTGAAAGCGTCTCGATCGCGTCGGTCACCATGCCGATACGGCCGGAGCGCGTGTTGGTATCGAAGGAAACGATGATGGGGGCGAACCCTTCGGGAATGCCCGCCGCCATCAGTCCCTCGGTCAGCGCTTCATCCGAAAGCTGGACGACCTCGATGGGCTTGCCGGTGACGTCGGTCACCAGGGCCGCGATCTCGGCGACCGTATGGGCCTGCGGACCCGTCAGCGTGTATGTGGTGCTTTCGACAGCGCCCGATGCAAGACCGGCGGCGATCGCTGCGGCCATGTCGTCGCGGGCGCCATGGGCAATGTGGCCGTCGGCTGCGGATGTATACCAGTATCCAGAGGCAATGGCGTGCGGCAGCGACATGAACAGGTTCTCCTGGTACCAGCCGTTGCGGAAGATCGTGTAGGGGATGCCGCTCGCCTTGATCGCCTGCTCGGTGCCGTAGTGATCGCCGGCAAACAGCACCGGCGATCCCGGCTCAGGATTGGGCATCGAGGTGTAGAGCAGATGCGAAACGCCGGCCTTCTTGGCAGCTGCGACTGCATTCTCATGCTGCTTGAGGCGCTTGCCCCCGAGGTCGATCTCGCCGGTCGAGATGATCAGGACCCTGTCGGCACCGTTGAATGCGTCGACGAGCGACGCTGTGTCATCGAAATCGGCTTGCCTGATGGTGACACCGCGCGCCGCCAGGTCGGCGAGGTTTTCCGGATTGCGCGTGGTGGCGATGATGCGCGCGGGCGCAACCTTGAGCGTTTCCAGTAGATGATGGATGACGCCGCGGCCGAGCTGGCCGGAGGCGCCGGTGACGAGAAGGGTTTCGGTCATGGGAAGTCCTGTCGTTGCGCCGGAGCGGCGGGTGCTTATATAAGTCTCAAAAAGAGACCAGCACTAAAATAGGAATTGACCGACCCTCGTAAAGAAGGCAGTTTTGCGGGAGGTAGGCAGGTGCAGGGAACCAGCGATGGACAGCAAGATCGTCAATCTGAGATCGAAGCTCGAGATCTACAAAGCGGACAGCGGCGGGGGAAACATTGCGGACTGTCCGGTTCGCGATGTGATCCAGGGCATCAACAACAAATGGAGTTCGCTGCTGATGATGGCGCTGGCCGAAAAGCCGTACCGCTTCGGCGAATTGCGGCGGCTGGTGCCCGACATCTCACAGCGCATGCTTACCCAGACGCTGCATGATTTGCAGCGCGACGGTTACGTCCATCGTGAGGTGTTCCCGACGAAACCGCCGAGCGTCGAGTATAGTCTGACCGATCTCGGCCGTTCGATGTTCGGGCCCTTGCATCAACTGCTCCAGTGGGCCGAGCGCAATCATGGTGCCGTGCGCGACGCGCGCGCCGCTTTTGACAACACCCAAGCGTGAAACCATCAATGCCAAGTATCCTTGCCTCGATGGTGGCTGGAACGGTGGTCGATCCGTTCAGGCGGATCGGGGCCAAGGAAGCGCAGTGGCCGCATCGTTGCGGCGGATGATTTTCGAAAGATGCGAACCCTTCGCTTGCAGGAATGCATGAAGGCGCCGTGGATAGTCCGGGGTGACAGCGTCGTTCACCGACTTGCGTTCGTGCAATCCCTTCCGCCAGGCCTCGACAAGCGGCTTACCGCTCAGGATGCTGAAATCGCCGATCCGGTCGAAGGCGTCGAAATAGCGGAAGATTGGGCCATAGACCGCATCGACCAGTGAAAAGCTTTCGCCGGCGAACCATGGTCCGGTTCGGCCAGCCGCCAGTTCCGCTTCGAGACGATCGAACATTGCCGACAGACCTTCGCTTTCGGCAAGGAAGGCGGCCTCGGTCGGTGCGGAATAGAACCGACCGATGGCGTTGATGATGGCCGAGCCGAACTCGATCCAGGCGCGATGCCGGGCGCGGGCCAGCGGGTCGGCAGGGTGGAGTGGGCTGGCCTGCGTTTCCTCGAGGAATTCGAGGATGACCGCCGATTCGAAGATCACCGTTTCTTCGCCATTCTGCTGCACGCGCAGCAGCGGCACCTTGCCGAGCGGCGATATCGCCTTGAACCAGGCCGGCTTGTTGGCGAGATCGATGGTGATCTGCTCGAACGGCACGCCCTTCTCGCGGAGCGAAATGGCGGCGCGCTGCACGTAGGGACAGAGATGATGGCTGACGATAACGAGCTTGTCGGTCATTTCATTCTCCCGCATATAGTTGCAATTGCATCTACATATGGATGCATCTGCATCTAGTTGTCAATCTTGATGCAACTGCATCTATCGCCTATGCTGCAACCATGTCGGAGAGAGCCACCCCTTCGCCCGAAGCCATCAAGGCGTGGGCCCGCCTGATGCGCGTTTCGCGCCAGCTCGTGGAAAGGGCCGAAGACGCGCTGAAGGACGGCGGCCTGCCGCCGCTTGCCTGGTACGACGTGTTGCATGAGCTTGCCGAAGCGGGCGAGGGCGGGTTGCGGCCATTCCAGCTGATCGAGCGCACACTGTTTGCGCAATACAATATCTCCCGGCTGCTGGCGCGGCTCGAAGCGGACAGGCTGGTCGAGAAGCTCAGGGTTGCTGATGACGGGCGAGGACAGACAATCCGCATTACAGGGAAGGGGCGCGAGACGCGCCGCCGCATGTGGGCCGTCTACGGACGATCGATCGCGGAACTGGTCGGCGCCAGGCTTTCGACAAGCGAGCTCGACGCATTATCGAGGCTGCTTAGGCGGCTTCGCCATCCAACCGCCAGCGATTGACCTAAAGCCTGCCTGGGCATGTGTTACACGTCTGCTCCCGACTATTTTGTGTGTCGACCCTCTTGCGCCGGGAACCGGATTGCGCAATAAGCCGAACCGTAACGTACGGTACGCACGGGCGGGCGCTGCCGTCATCGAGCAGGAAAAAGAGTTTGTTGCAGGCAAGCGTCGACATCGACACTGGCGAAGCGCTGACGGAGCGGCAGAAAGTCGTCCTCGACGCCGCACTTCGCCTGCTGGTCGAAGAGGGCGATCACCTGACCATGACCGCGGTGGCTCGGCGGGCGAGTTGTTCCAAGGAAACGCTCTACAAATGGTTCGGCGATCGCGACGGGCTTTTGACGGCAACGGTGCAGTGGCAGGCCTCCAAGGTGCGGGTGATGCCGGTCGACCGCAAGGGGCTCGACCTTGCTTCGCTGACGGCGAGCCTCGAACGCTTTGCGTCCGACTGGCTCAAGGTGATTTCAAGCGACACGTCGATCGCGCTGAACCGTGTGGCGGTTAGTCATGCCAGCTCTGGAAAGGATGATCTCGGCGCCATCGTGCTGGAGAACGGCCGCTTCGCGCTGGCCAGGCGCCTGAAGCCGGTGCTGGAGGCCGGTCGGCAAGCCGAACTTCTCGAATTTTCGGATGCCGAAGCGGCGTTCCGCACCTTTTTCGGACTGGTCGCCCGCGACGTGCAGATTCGCCTTCTGCTCGGCGATCGGCTGGAATTGACTGATGCGGCGATCGGCGGCGATGCCGTCCGGGCAACGCAGCAGTTTCTCGCTCTTTACGGAGCAAAAACCGGGCCGCAAGGCCTCTGAATTCAAAACGGGAAGGAAGAAAAATGCGTGTCTATTACGATCGCGACGCCGATCTCAACCTGATCAAGGGCAAGAAGGTCGCCATCATCGGCTACGGCAGCCAGGGCAGGGCGCACGCGCTCAACCTCAAGGAATCCGGCGCTAAGGATATCGCCATCGGCCTCAAGGCTGGCTCGGCGACCGCCAAGAAGGTCGAGGCCGACGGGCTCAAGGTGATGAGCGTGGCGGAGGCCGCCAAATGGGCCGACCTGATGATGATGGCGACGCCGGACGAACTGCAGGCCGACATCTACAAGAATGAGATTGCGCCGAACATCCGCGATGGCGCGGCGATCGCCTTCGCCCACGGCCTCAACGTGCACTTTGGCCTGATCGAGCCGAAGGCCTCGGTCGACGTCGTCATGATCGCGCCGAAAGGGCCTGGCCACACGGTGCGCGGCGAATACCAGAAGGGCGGCGGCGTGCCGTGCCTGGTCGCGGTCAACCAGGACGCTTCGGGCAATGCGCTCGATCTGGCCCTGTCCTATGCCTGCGGCGTCGGCGGCGGCCGGTCGGGCATCATCGAGACCAATTTCCGCGAGGAATGCGAGACCGATCTGTTCGGCGAACAGGTGGTGCTTTGCGGCGGTCTGGTCGAGCTGATCCGCGCCGGTTTCGAGACGCTGGTGGAAGCCGGCTACGCCCCGGAAATGGCCTATTTCGAGTGCCTGCACGAGGTCAAGCTGATCGTCGACCTGATCTATGAAGGCGGCATCGCAAACATGAACTACTCGATCTCGAACACCGCCGAATGGGGCGAATACGTTTCGGGCCCGCGCATCATCACCGCCGATACCAAGGCCGAGATGAAGCGCGTGCTGAAGGACATCCAGACCGGTAAGTTCACCTCGGAGTGGATGCAGGAATACCGTGCCGGCATGTCGCGCTTCAAGGGCATCCGCCGCATCAACGACAGCCACCAGATCGAGGAAGTCGGCACCAAACTGCGCGCGATGATGCCGTGGATTTCGAAGAACAAGCTGGTCGACAAGGCCAAGAACTGATCGTTCGTTTCCTTGCGCGTCCTCGGGCTTCGCCCCGCGGGCGCGCGGGCTTCCTGTGTCGAAGCATCAAACCGGTGGGCGACCCGCTGGCGCCAACACTGTGTTCAGCCGTAGTGCCAGTGGGGCTTCCGTTCCGTACCGGTGAACATCACGCCGACGCGGTCTTCTCGGCGCCAGCGGACCACCGCCTTGTAGGCGATGCCGTCGGTCGGCACATAGAGCAGGAACTCGTCGGGCACGCGTGCATCGATCGACACCCTCAGTTCGGCACCGCCGTCATGCATGTTGCGCACCGTGCATGTGACCTCGGAATGGGTCATGCCGGTCAGGATCGTCGCGCCCTTGAAGACGCGCTGCCTGCGTTTGTTCCTGTTTTCCTCTTCAGCCATCGCGCACAATTCCCGGGCGATCGTCGCATATCTGGTCGTATTGGCAAGATGAATAGGCCTGCCTGCTAAACATAGCGTTATCATCGGCGGCGGCGAAAACAATTTGGCGGGGCCCGGCCGAACGGAAAACGGCGCCGCGAGGGCGGCGCCGTTTGGAATGCATCAGTCGATCAGCTATAGGGCGACCAGCACTGCCGGCGCGGACCGCCATAAGGCTGGAAAGTGTTGTCCCAGGCGCGATACGAGCGGTAACGATTATAGCACCACCGGACGTGAGCGCTGGACCCTGCACGATAGTAGCGGCGCGGTGCCGGCGCGTCGTAGTAGTTGTAATTGTTGTACATGCTGCTGAGGCCGAGCCCCAGGCCCAGGCCCAGAATCGCGGCGCCCGCACCATTGTCGTAGTAGCCACCGCGGTAATGGCGGCGATGATGGCGCCAACGCCAGTCATCCCCGCGATTCCAGTGTCTGCGATTCCAGTTACCGCGGTCCCAATTGCCCGACCTTGAGAAACGGCGGCCGTCATGGCGACGCCATTGCCAGTTGTTGAACTGCCGGTCATTGCCGCCCGCCCAGCTGTCGCGGACAGGCGTGATCGTCGGCGCAGCGGCGCTGGCGGGAATCGAGAGATCCGCCTGCATGATCGGGCCGGCGGTGGACGGTACGGTGATACCGGAGATGAGACCCAGGGCTATCAGCCCGGATTTGACTGTGGAAGAAAAGAGCGAGTTCATTGCACTCTCCATGAGATTTCAGGCCCCACGCCCGGAACACCCCGAGGAAGAACGCCATTCATGGAACTTCCCGCCTGAACGGAGGATGAACGAAAGGTTTTGTCAACCATGTCGGGCAAGGGGCCAGGGCTCCGAACTCAGGTTAACGCGCTTTCGCTGTTGTCGATTGGCTGATTCCATGGGCGCTCATTGATTCGGAGCGCCCGCCATGACCATTGCTGCCCTCGAGGGGTTCGAGAAGCCGCGCCTGAAGGCGCTTCTGGACCATTTTGCCGCCATAGAGGACCCGCGCGAGCCGTGGCGAGTCGCCCATCCGCTGAGCGAAGTGCTGTTCCTGGTCGTCTGCGGCACGATCTGCGATTGCGACGACTACGATCTGATCGCCGACTGGGGAAAGGCCCATCTCG
>NZ_VLKT01000023.1 GCF_007830515.1 Mesorhizobium tianshanense | reverse complement strand
ATAATCCTTGTCCTTCTCTTCCTTCTCTTCCGTCTTCTCGCCCTTGATCGTCAGCGTCCGGTTGGCGAGTTTGATCTCGACATTCTTTTCGTCGATGCCGGGCAGTTCGGCCGTGATCTCATACTCCTTGCCCTTTTCGACAAGATCCATCGCCGGCGCGACCGGCCAACCGGCGTTGCGCAGCGTTGGCAGTTCGCGGCCGAATATGGAGCGTGCCGACGGCAGGCGAAAATCGAACGGATGGAAGTCGTCGAACAGGCGGTCGACTTCACGACGCAGGCTTTCGAATGGTGCCGTCCAATTGCCGGCTGGCGCCGGGGCAGTGCTTTTCTCTGATTTGATGGGCAGTTTGGTCGCAATTTCGGCCATGGCTTTATCCTCGAAAGTGGGTTGATCGACAGGCGCCGCCGCCTCCACCCTTCTCACCTTCAGGTCTCCCAATAGGCGCTAGAGCTGGAGGTCAGCGGACCCGCTCGTCAGGTGTCGCTGCCAAACTGGTTCATTGCTTCGCGAATCCGCGGTTTTGCCACGGTCCATCGCGCCCGCGTCACCAAATTCGCCTCGGCTTGACGAGAATTGCATCAAAGCCGGTGCCGGGAGCAGGCTCATTGATCCGCATCAATGAGACAAGGAAATGCCCCGTCGGAGCGGCAGATGTGCGATCCGACGGGTGGTAAAACTGAGGGATAATCGCGGCGCAAGACGCTGACTTGCAAAAGAAAAACGTTCACGCCGCAGTGTAGCTGGTCGCGCCCACTGGCTGTGTTCAATGCAATCCGACTGGAGCAGCTAGCTTGGGTCAGGTTTTCCGTGCCATTTGCCCGAATGGAATCCGAAAGCGGTAGGTGGAGGCGAAAAATTTTTGAAGCCAAGGCGAGGCTCATCGCAAACCTCATCAAATTCACCGAGTGACACGGTCCGGCGGCAGTCAGGCTCCGTCATATAGGGGTGACCCGAAGCGCTGATCAGTCTGCTACTTTGCGAGCATCCAGCCACAGCAATGGATGCGGCCATCATGAGTATCACCCCGTTCTGTTTAAGCACTCCCTTGCTGATTTGCATCTTACTGACCTTTCTTGACACTCTGCAAGCGTTCAACACAAACGATAATGTCTTTCGAAAATATACTGTTAATCTCCTTGAATGAATTGCAATTCATCAGCTATATTAAAACTATGTGCTGCATTATATAATTGCATTCTTTTTAGTCCAAAGAATTACATCATAAACGCATTATTAACCGTGAATTACCAGGAATTCATTGAGCAGGATCAAATTGATTTATCGCTGGCAATGAAAAAGGTTCGTTCCTACCGCCGTGTGCCGACAACGCTTGTGATCCCTCGATCGGCAACGCTAGCAGCACCGTCAAATTGACGTATCGAGCTGCCGACGAGTGCGATAGGCACAGCCAAGCTGGACACCACGCCCAGCCCGCCAAAAACCGGCTCCGTTTAGCCGGATCCGAAAGTGTGCGTGCGAAGCTCGCTGAGTTCGCCTTGTCAGGCTGTGCAAGCATCTCAAGATAGAAGACAACGGCAAATGCGACCGCGGTCACCAGCTATTCGAGCTTTACTATATGCGCGGTCTAGGACCCAAATGGCGTGAGAAGCACGCCTGCGACAGTCCCGTGCATTGGGAATGCGCTGATGAAGACATGGCCGAATGGCGAGCACCGCAGCATTACATATCCATTCGGCAGGCGCAGGGCGCAACTGGTGACTAAAGGTGCTCGCACTCATACTCGGCACACGAGTAACCGAGTGTTGAAAGACCATCGGCGAGATGGTCTGCAAGCAGGGGTGTCCCACAAAGATAGTCGGACGTATGCTCGTTGTGCGCGTCAGCCGCTTGCTGGCGGACGCCTTGCCATTCGTCGACGGATTGATCGTCGCGGCCCAGCCACATCAGAGCCACCAGGTCGATCTGCGCGTCGACGGAAAGATCGGAAATCAGCGACCGCAGTTCTTCAAGGACCGGGTCGTCGTCATGATCCTCAAGGATCGCGGCGGAATGATCATCTGACGGATTAGAGGCGGGGCTGGGTTCGGTAACTGGATCCTTGGCATCGAATTCGCGCGCCTTGATGATAATGAAGCATACGGTTTCGAGCGGAACCTCGAGTTCCGTCTCGCCGTCACCAATCCTGGTCGCTGCTCTTTTCATCACGCTGGTTCCTTCAATTGCTTTTCGTCTTCCCGTCCCCGGACGACGCGTTTGCCTGCCATCGGCCCACGTGTTTCGGTGACGACTGTGCAGCGCCCTTCCGGCTGACCCTCGGCCTGGAAATAGATCACGACCCAATCGCGCGTCTTCGCCAATTCGTGCGCCAGCCTGGTGTTCGAAAAGAACGCGGTGAAATGCCAGTTGTCGTGTCGCGCATGCAGGACCGGCAGCCATGCTTCGCCCTTCGGATTGAAGCGCCTCGGCGCAATTTTGCGAAGCGCGCCGGCAGCCGCCTTTTCGCGATACATGCGATCGACATCGAGCAGCATCGACACCGGCGGCAAGGGCTGAGGCTGATGTGTCGTTCTCAGCCGAACCCTGCCGAGCCGCTCGGCGAGGGTCGCAGCCAACATCTCCTTGCGCCTGTGGCCGATTCCCTTGATACGAAGCTCGCCGCTATGAAGCGCGGCTTCGAGGTCTTCGAGGCTCTCGAACTGTGCGTCCTCGGCGAGGCGGTGCGCGTATTGTGGGCCGATGCCGGGGATCGACCGAAACAGCGCCTCCGGTTCCATCTCGCCGCGCAATCTTTCCAATTGGGACCACCGTCCCGTCGCGATGATCTCCGCAATTGCGCCGGCTATGCCTGTTCCGATTGCGGGGAGGGCGACGAGGCCGTCGCGTCCGTCCTTTGCCAGGATTTCGCCCAAGGGCCGCTCCAGCTTGGCGACTACATCGGCCGCCGATCTGTAAGCCCGCGCGCGGAAACCGTCAGCGCCCTGGCTGTCGAGGAGATCGGCAAAATCGCGGAGTTTCGCTGCCACCCCGATGTTCTCGGGGCGTGGTTTCGTCGCCGATGTCATCATTGGCCTGACGCCTTCATCCGGCGTCATTGTCCGAAGCGGCTCCGGCATGGCTTTCCCCAGCGCAGGAGTTCAAGATTATTAATTGGTGCTCCATTCGACGGCCCGCATCCTTGATGCGCATCAATCCATCCGTGCCCGAAACTGGATAATAGGAAGCATGCGCTTCTTTGCACTCAAAGGCTCGGAAAAACTCGGCGCAGCGGCAGCGCGGGCGCTCGCGATCGAACTCGACCCGCATGAGGAGAGGGATTTCGAGGATGGAGAGCATAAGGCGCGCCCGCTCGTTAGCGTGCGCGGCAAGGACGTCTATGTGCTGCACAGCCTTGCCGGAAGTGGCGGCGCGTCCGCCAACGACAGGCTGTGCAAGCTCCTGTTCTTCCTGGCGACGTGCAGGGAGAACGGCGCCGCACAGACAACAGCGGTCGTTCCCTATCTCGCCTATGCGCGTAAGGACCGGCAGACCAAGGCGCGCGACCCGGTCACCACGCGCTATGTCGCGCAGTTGTTCGAGGCAATGGGCACCGACCGGGTCGTCACGCTCGACGTCCATAATTTCGCGGCGTTCCAGAACGCCTTTCGCTGCGAGAGCGTCCATCTCGACACGCGAAAGCTCTTCGCTCCCCTCATAGGCAAGTTGACCGGCGATCTGCCGGTGACGATCTTCTCGCCCGACGGCGGCGGTGTGAAGCGCGCTCAATTGCTCAAGGAGGCCCTGGAGGCGGAAACCGGGAGAGAAATCGGATTCGGCTTCATGGAGAAGCGTCGCAGCCGGAACGTGGTGTCCGGAGAGCTGTTTGCTGGCGACGTCTCAGGCTCGGCCGTCTTCATTGTCGATGACATGATCAGTACGGGTGGCACCATGCTGCGGGCCGCGCTGGCTTGCCGCGAACGCGGCGCCAAGACCGTTTATGCGATCGCCGCGCACGGACTGTTTGGCAAGGGCGCTGATGCGCTATTCGAAAGTCCAGCGATGGATCGAATCGTCGTCACCGACAGCGTCGACTCGGCGGTGCTCGCCAAGACTGGTTACCCGAAAGCGCGCCTGGACATTCTGCCGATCGGCCGCTTGATAGGCGAGGCGATCAGGCTTCTCCACACACAGGGGTCGATTTCCGAGCTGGTGGGGATTGAAGGCTGAGGAGTTCGCGCTCTGCCTGCCGGATGTAACGGATTGCCAGCGGGCGCCATTTTTCAGGGTGACGAACAGGCTTTTCGAGGAGATGCGCGACGCAGAGACGGGCCCTCAGCAGCGCCCGGAAGGTGCCGTAGAGTGCCAGCAGATTGGCATCGGGACGGTCCGGCAACCGGCTTTCCAGAGCTTGACCCAGCAACGGCCGGACCCAGGGCGCGCCAAGCATTTCGCATTCCAGGCCGAGATAGTTGATCTCGTCATAGGGGTCGATGATGCGCATGGACCGATTGAACTCGAGACAGTCGATAATCTGGGGCGGTTGGCAAAGGCAAACGTGCTCGGGGCGCAGATCGCCATGTCCCTCGACGATTGCGCCGCGAAGAATTCGTGCTTCGATCTGGGGCCTCAATCGCTGAAGCAGACCGTCGACCATGTCCAGCGGGCCGAAAGCGGTGTGTGACAATGCGAATTCGGGTCTAAGCAGGATCGCGCGGTTGATCCGCTGCTCTCCTATGAGGTGACGCAGATATGCGCCGCCGCCGGCGATCTCGGCCCGACGTTCTGCATAAAAGTCCACCAGCCTCTTGGCGACTTCGTTGATCTCGGCCGCGGCCGCACGACCGCCACGGATGCGTTGGTCCAGCATATCGGACTGCGGCAGGCGCTTCATCTCCACCAGCCAGTCGACGACGCGTCCGCTCCCGCCGAGGCCGAAATGGCCCGATGCGTCGCGGCAAAGAGCAACAACCCGCCGATAGGTTTCAGCGGCGAGGCGAGCGTTCAGTCGCAATTCCTCGTTGCAGTAGAGGTGCCGCTTCCTGATCGTGCTGAAATCCAGGAATGCATGCCTGACCGGTTTCTTGAGCTTGTAGACAAGTTCGTCCGTGAGGAAGACCCAGGACATATGCGTCTCGCGGGCTTCCACATGAGTAGTTCCGCGACCGTAAGCCGCCAGATCGCTCAGAAAGCACACCTTCGCTGCCAGGTTTGCAATTTGTCGCTGTCTCGCCATCGCCGGCACAATGGTAGCCGGCGACGGCCGTCACTTTGATGCGCATCAAGGACGTGCCCGCAGGGCATGACATTTTTCAGACAAGCAAAGTCAACTGGCGGAACGCTATGGATCGCAAACACACTTTCAACATCGGCTACGTTATCGCCGTGATGGTCTTCATGGCGCTTTTTCAGCTTTGGTTCGGGTATCGCGATCTGGCTTCGATTTCCTACAGCGATCTCATTCGCTATGTTGCGGACGGCAAAGTCGCGTCGGTGACGGTGACGGAGACAACCATCCAGGGTCGCTTCTCGACGCCACTGGACGGAAAGCAATACTTCGTCACCAATCGTGTCGATCCCAACATGGCCGAGCTGTTCGAAAAAGCCGGCGTCCAAATCACCGGAGCCACCGACAGCAACTGGCTGACCACGATCCTGTCCTGGGTGCTGCCCACGCTTCTCTTTTTCGGTCTGTGGGCTTTCCTGTTCCGAGGCTTCGCCAATCGCCAAGGCATGGGTGGTCTGATCAATATCGGCAAGTCCAAGGCGAAGGTCTATCTGGAGCGCAAGACAGGGGTGACTTTCGAAGATGTGGCGGGCGTCGACGAAGCCAAGACCGAATTGCAGGAGATTGTTTCCTTCCTCAGGGACAAGGACAAATACGGCCGTCTCGGCGCTCGCATTCCGAAAGGCATCCTGCTTGTCGGACCGCCCGGTACCGGCAAGACCTTGATGGCGCGCGCTGTCGCCGGCGAGGCAGGCGTGCCCTTCTTCTCCATCTCCGGCTCGGAATTCGTCGAGATGTTCGTCGGCGTGGGCGCAGCCCGGGTGCGCGACCTGTTCGAGCAGGCCAGGCAGGCCGCGCCTTGCATCATCTTCATCGATGAACTCGACGCACTCGGCCGCGCCCGCAGCCCAATCGCGGGCTATGGCGGCGGCGACGAGAAGGAGCAGACCCTGAACCAGCTGCTGTCGGAACTCGATGGTTTCGATCCGCGCGTTGGCATCGTGCTGCTTGCGGCTACCAATCGCCCCGAAATCCTCGACCCCGCACTGCTGCGCGCCGGGCGCTTCGACCGGCAGGTCGTGCTGGATCGCCCCGACCGCAAGGGCAGGGAGGCGATTGTCAGGGTGCACATGACGAACGTTTCAACCGCGCCCGAAGTCAGGGTGGAAGATATTGCCGCGATTACGCCGGGCTTTACCGGCGCAGATCTTGCCAATCTGGTCAACGAGGCCGCCATTGTCGCCACGCGGCGCGGCGCCGACAAGGTGACGATGGATGATTTCACCAATGCGGTCGAGCGCATCGTCGCAGGGTCGGAACGCAAAAGCCGCCTGCTGAAACCGCAGGAGCGTGAGCGTGTCGCCTTTCACGAAATGGGGCACGCCCTGGTGGCGTCGACGACGCGAAGCGCCGATCCGGTGCATAAGGTGTCCATCATTCCGCGCTCGATCGGCGCCCTCGGCTACACCATGCAGCGCCCAACGGAGGATCGATTTCTGATCACGTTCGGCGAACTTAAGGATCGGATGATCGTCCTCATGGGCGGCCGCGCCGCCGAGCAAATCATATTTGGCGAGGTTTCGACCGGAGCGGCCGATGACCTGGCCAAGGTCACGGATATCGCTCGCCAATGTGTCACGCGCTTCGGCATGGATGAGGTGGTGGGGCAGGCCGTTCTCGAGGAGCAGCGCCTGCAATGGCTGGGTGACGGCCCGGGCGCACCAAGCAGGAGAGACTATTCCGAGGCCACGGCACGGGAAGTCGATTTGGCCGTGCGCAGCATGATCGACCAGGCCTTTGCTTCCGCCAAGGAACTGCTCAGCGGAAGGATTGCCGATCTGCGCGCCGGCGCGAAGCTGCTGCTCGAAAAGGAGACTCTGACGCCTGACGACTTTGCACCCCTGCGGCGAGCCGTCGAATTGGCTCCGGCGGCGTGAATGGCCGATGGCGTATCCGGTGGAGATGTCATGATGGCCGGATACTCCGTGGTGTCGGCCAGGTTTGAACAAACGAGGGTGGCGGTCATGAAACATGAACTTCAGGGCAAGATGGTCAGCATCCTCGAACGTTGCATGGACATGACAATCACGACGATCCGCTCAGGCGGATCGCCGCAGGCCTAGACGGCAACAACAGAGGATACGGCGGACGCTGACGGTCCGCCGGGAACCCTGTGTCGGAACTCAGTTCGAAAGCAACCGGTTGATCGACCCTTGCTTTAGCAACGAACGGGTCATGCCGCCAAACGCCCATTCACGGATGCGGCTGTGACCGTAGCCGCCTGCGACCACAAGGTCGGCTCCTATTTGACGCGCGATATCCATAACGATCTGGCCGCCATCGGCAGAGCTGCTTGCGAGAACGTCGGATCGTGCCTTGACACCATGCCTCATCAGGAAGCGCACAACGTCGCCAGTGCTTTCGCGTGCGCTCCTCTGATCCTGCTCCTCGATCGTCGCCACCAGCACGTCCTGTGCGTCGGTCAAGAAGGGCATGGCATCGGCGACCGCGCGGCGGGCTTCGCGCGTGTCTTTCCAAGCGATGACGATCTTCCGGGCGGCTGGCGGTGTCAGATTGTCCTCCGCGAGAAGCACAGGGCGCCCGGCGGACAGGATCAACGTTCCGATATCCACCACCCGGTGATGGTCGTCGGCGGCGCCTGGTGCCGGCGCTCCGGTCACGATGAGATCTGCGGCGCGCGCGTGCACAGCGAGAAGACGTGTCGGATCACCGATCTCTTCGCGCCAGGACGCGTCGTCCCCGGCAATGCTGCGGAACTCTTCTCTCAACACCTTTAGGCGTTCCTCGATTTCCTGCCTGCGCTGACGCATCATTTCGGCGGCCGCGATGCCGCCGTCGTCGCTGGGGGCAAACACATATGCGTCGGCTGCGGCAAAGCCGATCAGTGTGGCTTCGAACCGCCGCGCCAGTTCCTGAGCGTAGATCGTTCGCGGAGCGGCCGGAGAATCGACATCAAGTTGAACCATAATGGTGTTGAAGATCATTTTCGTGCTCCTCTAAGACCTTGTTGCAGGATCACCATGAAGCCCGGCCTTTCGCCTTGATGCGCATCAAAGCCTGCACATGCCGGCAGCCCGTCAGGTCACATCGTCATCGCCGGCCGCGCCGCCTTCGGCCTCCCAATCCGAGATCCGCCGTGATTGGTCCGCATCGAAACGGAGCCGAACACCGGCACCTCCCACAGCATCTTCAGGGATAAATTCCGCGCCAAGTTGCTCCAAAGCGCGTCGCACGGCGAGCATATCGGCGTTGGACAAATTTCGGCCGGTCCTTTCGAAAGACAGAATAGCTTCTGGCGAAACCCCGGACGTCGCAGCCAACAGAGGGCGGTCGACATGGGTGAGAATGCGCGCAGCGCGGCACTGCTGCGGCGAAATCATCATCGTGGTGGCTATATCCACCATAAGAAGGGGCGCCTCGCTTCGCCTACATCGACATTTCCGGTTCCAGAGCGCGTTCCTTCGTCGGTTCTGGAATTTCTGTCATGGTCGCTTCGGTCAAGAGCAGAACGCTCGCGACCGAGACGGCGTTCTCAAGCCCGATGCGCACCACCTTGGTTGGGTCGATGATGCCGGCCTCGACCAGATCGACATATTCCTTGCGTCCGGCATCGAAGCCGAAATTGCCTGCGCCTTCAATCATCTTGGCAGTGACAACGCCGCCGTCGACAGCGGAATTCTCGGCTATCTGGCGAACCGGCGCTTCGAGTGCGCGCTTAAGGATCTGAACACCCGTCCGTTCGTCGCCTTCGCAATGCTGCTCCTCATCAGCCACCGTCGCGATGCAGCGCAACAGGGCAAGGCCCCCTCCCGGCACGATGCCTTCCGCGACCGCGGCTTTGGTGGCGCTGATGGCATCATCGAGCGCTTCCTTCTTCGACTTCATCTCGGCCTCGGTCGGAGCACCGACTTTTATGACCGCGACGCCGCCTGCAAGCTTGGCCAGCCGCTCCTGCAGCTTTTCACGATCGTAGTCGCTGGTCGTGTTGTCGATCTCGCGCCGTATCTGTTCCACCCGACCTTTAATCGCCTTGGCATCGCCGCCGCCGCCGATGATCGTCGTATTGTCCTTGTCCACGACGACGCGTTTCGCACGTCCCAACTGTGCCATCGTGACATTTTCGAGCTTGAGACCGAGGTCCTCGGAAATCACCTGTCCGCCCGTCAGGACAGCTATGTCCTGCAGCATGGCCTTGCGACGGTCCCCAAAGCCGGGCGCCTTGACGGCGCAGTTCTTGAACGTGCCTCGGATCTGGTTGACGATGAGCGTCGCCAGTGCCTCTCCTTCGACTTCCTCGGCGATCACCAGCAATGGCGAACCGGACTTCGCCACGGCTTCAAGCAGCTTGATGAGGTCGTTGAGCGAAGCGATCTTCTTCTCGACGATAAGCACAACCGCATCTTCCAGGACCGCCTCCATCTTCTCGGCATCGGTGACGAAATAGGGAGAGAGGAATCCGCGATCGAACTGCATACCCTCGACGACCTCCAGAACCGTTTCCGTGGTCTTGGACTCTTCGACCGTGATGACGCCTTCGTCGCCGACCTTTTCCATCGCCTCGCCGACCAGTTCTCCGATGAGCGGGTCATTGTGCGCGGAGATCGTCGCCACCTGCTCCTTCTCGCGGCGGGTCGAGACCGGTCGCGATACCTGCTTCAGCGTCTCGATCGCCCGTTTGGCTGCGCGGTCGAGGCCCCGCTTGATGTCAATCGCACTGGCGCCGGCGACGACATTGCGCACGCCATCGGCGAACATCGCGTGAGCCAGAATGGTTGAAGTGCTGGTGCCGTCGCCGACCATGTCGCCGGTCTTTTCGGCTGCCTGCCTGAGCATCCGCGCGCCGAGATTCTCCTCGGGATCCTTCAGGTCGAATTCCTTGGCGATCGTCACCCCGTCGTTGCAGACGATCGGTGAGCCCCATTTCCTTTCGATCAGGACCGACTTCGAACGCGGCCCGAGCGTTACGCGCACGGCGTCGGCAAGCTGGGTCGCGCCCCGAAGGATCTTTTCGCGCGCGGCTGAACGAAACAACACTTGCTTGTGAGCCATGATCATCTCCCAGGAGATTACCGTCGGCCACAGCTAGCAGGCGTCCATTCAGCCGGCTTTGATACGCATCAATCACGATCCTGGGGGCGTCTTGACGAGGATCAATGATGGCCGGGTTCATTACCTGTCAGATGGCTGTCGATTCAATTGGGGAACAACCATGCGGACGAATGAAACGCCTCGATACGACGCCAGCGTGAACACGACCGGCTGCTGCCCCAAGTTCAATCCCGAGGGCTGGGACGGTCAGGAACTGCACTTCAAGGACAAGCGATTTGTCAAAGCGGCAACCCGCAGCGTCATGCATGTCCCGATGAACATGGGCAGCGTATTTGCGCGCGTTAACAAGCACATCGAGGACGCCGGCGCTTCCGATGCCGATCGGTTCATCGTGCTCAGTCAGGACATCTCGCCCTGGAGCAGCGAGCACCTGTTCTCGGTTTCGAAAGAGGTCCCCGGCGAGGAGATGGCTGCGCTGAGTGGCAACTTCGTGACGAAAGTGTTCGAGGGTCCGTACAGTCAGCCCAGAGTATGGCACGAGGAGATGCGACAGATTGCGCGCGATCGGAAGTCCGAGCCGAGCGACGTGTATTTCTTCTACACGACATGTCCGAAATGCGCCAAGCCTACGGAAAGAACTATGTCGTCGGGGTCGCGGCGATAAGCTGAATCACGACAGATGGAGCTCGCTCTCGGTCGCGTCATCTGCGACTGCGGGGAGAAGCATGATCAACGGCGTCAGTCGGCGAACGGTCGCAAGCGCAACCGACTGCTCATTCATCCGCGGAGGCGCGCTTGATTTCGAGCTTCCGGATGACGTTTCGAAGCTCGTGTACCGGCAGCTTGGTGAAATCCTTGGCTATTTCTGCGGCCGTGACCTTGCGAAGGCTTTCCGGAAAGGCTTGGCGAAGATCGCCTAACATCTGGGGAGCTGCAGCAACCACGAGTTGGTCGAAATCTCCAGCGAGATGACGGCTGTTCAGCATATCGGCCAGCATTGCAGCAAAGGCACGGTCTTCCTCGCGCACCGGATCGGAATGATACTCCATCGCCGATCTGCGGGTTCCCGTTGAAGCGAAGCTGCGGCCCGGCTTGTCGGCCATGATTTCGCGCGGTCGCCGCCGCTCCGAATGGAACATCAGATCTTCATCTTCTTGGGACGCTTTCTCTCTGGACAAGACATCGCGCAAAACTCGCGCTCGCGCTCCGTCTGCTATCAGAACCCAGATCCTCTGCGGCTTCATGGCACCCTCGTTCAAATCAACAATTTAAATCATATGGCTGACAAGCGATCCGCGTGTTGATCCGGATCAATGGGGCTTTGCCTTATGGCCATCACCAGCTGACGGTGCGATAACCGCCCAGCTCGCTTATCGTCTATCCGGGATCGACTGGCGCAATCCGCAGGAAGCGTGGCGTCCGATGTCGGCCGAGTGACGGTTCAGGTTTTGAAATTGTGAGCGAATATGATTCCCTCGCCGTGTGAAAATCGCTCCTCGATCGCTTCCGTCCGATCTTGCCGCCGCCCCTGCGATGATCCTCGGCGAGCGCGCCGCGCGCATGGAAGCCGAGGCCATCGCGGCGCGCGCCCGGGGCGGTGAACTCCAGCACGGACGCCCTGATCGCGCATCTCAAGCTCGAGATAGAGAAGCTGCGGCGCGAACTCTACGGCAGCCGCTCGGAGCCGTGACGACAGCACCTTCCGGCTTCCCAAGGGCAGCGCGTTCCAAGCGCTTCGCATGACGCCGGCGCTACCGCCCCAGAATGGCACGCCGGTGGCGGTGGTGTGCCGGATGCGGTCCTGGAGGATCGAAAGACTTCCGGGACGCACGGCGGCTCGTTCAGCAACGGCTCTTGGATCACGCGCATCCTGAACACGGAAGTGCGGGATACGTTTGGCCTCATCAGCCTTGCCTTAAATCAGTTAACACCAACGGTTGCCGGGTGGGTTGAGTGGGAATGCCCCGGCTATGACTAGCGGGCGCCAAACTCGCCTGTTCAACGTGACGGATGCCGTGGCCGTCGACGTGGGCACCAGCGAGTAGACGGGGCCGGCAGTGGCGCAGACTCTACGAGAAGTAGCGGCGGCGCTGCCGTTGAGGCTGGGAAGACTTACCGGATCGAACATCGATGTAGCATTGGCAACTGCAACGGCTTTGGAAGAGCCTGCGGCTTCGGCGCTGAAGTCTACACCTGCGTCAAATTTTGGAGCGCCTGACAGCCCTAGAGTCTTTTGCGCACGGATCGGGCGGTCTTTGCCAGAAATCTCTTGAGGCCGCGCTCAGCAAAAAGGAAATCGGAAATCGGTCGGCCATTGGTCCACTGAATACCGCTGCCGGCCGACAGCGTGGCGCTGACATATATCGTGTCGCCGCGCATTGCCACGATGTCGACGTGCGACAGAGCAAAATTGACGTGCGACAGGAGAGCATGGCCGGTCGTGAAATTGTTATGCGTCTTCATGCTGGTGCGCTGCGGCTTCTTCGGGTTGAGCAATAGGTGAAGATCACCTGGCGCCCCGGAGCATGCGCAGCAAGTGCCCGGAAAAACCCGGTAAGATCATTGATATATTCGAGCGATCCCGCGCAAACGACAACATTGAAAGGCACGTCTGGCAGTCTGAATTCCTTGTTGAAGTCCACGACAAAGGTCCCAGGAAGATCATCGACGCAATCGACCGGCACATACGTGCAAGCCGGGGGGATGAACTTCTTCAGCTTCTGATTTCCCGCGCCTATGTCGAGAACGGTATCTGTCGCTCGGATTAGCTTTGCGATGATACCTGCGCGAGATTCCCAATCGGGCTGCGCCCCGACTGCTACGCCGCGCCATTCGTCAATACTTGTTTGGATCTTTCACCCCCCAAAGCCCGCGCTCTTCTTAGCTGATTTCACTAACCGTGTCACGCGAAACCCCAATCAATCACAACCTGTCCGAGCGGGCGGAAGGTTCTTTGCCATGGCTGAGCGCCTGAAACCCAAGTTCAGATGAAAAAATGCGAGGGAAAAGGTCGGACTGGTCGATACGCCCAGATAGTAGTCCGAACGCCTACGGCAGGCCCCAAGTACGGGCATAAGAGGCGAGCGGCACACACGGCCCGACGGCCGCTCAAGGATCACGAGAGGCCGCCGGGCCTGACCGGCTGTCGGTTTGGGGTTGCGGTCGCCGGCCGGCGAGTTATAGGCTAAACAAGCGTTGTTGCTAATTTAGTAAAATTATCATGTTCCGTTCCCTTGGCCGTCAAATCGGATGAGCCGGGAGGCGACTCCATGCCTAAAACGGGTGTGGGTAGCCGGCATCGGCGAGGTGCGGCCTGCTACTTGCTTTGCCTTGACGGCGGATTAAATTCCTATCTGTTCCCATCGAAGGAGAACAAGATGCCGCGCGCTCGCCGCCACGAACATATTTCCGAGTATCATATTGCCAGGATCGAGCGGCAGGCGAGCTTACTGAAGTACGAGCTACGTAACGCGCAGTTGGCGCTCAAGTTCGTGAGGCCGTTGAACGCTTTCACCTGCAAGTCGATGCAGTATTCCTGCATTCTGAAATTACCCTGCCACTCGCCGGTGCAGTCGGCTTTAATGCCGGCCATCGTGTCGGGCTCGGCGGCTGCCGTGCCTGGTAGCGCGGTCAAAATGATCAGCATGGCGATCACTGTGCGCATAGTCCCCTCCCTTTTCCCCAAGGTCAGCATCGCGCAGCGCGCGGTCGTGCGCAGCCCGGTAGGATAAAGCGAGTTGGTGACGCTCTACGCGTCGCGCTATGTCGGCTCGATGGCGAAGGGGCTGGACATACCAATCTCTGATCGATGCGAAGATGAAGGTGACCGCGCACTGCCATCATGCGCCTTGGGGCCTGCCTGAGAGCCATCTGACTACAGAAAAGGTAGCATCGTCTTAGCTCCAGATGAACGTGAGGAAGAAACCGGCAATAGCAATTGCCGAGATGACATTGGGCCACCATACGGCATCATGGGCCGGTTTGGCTGGCTTGTACCTGTGCCCCGTGCGGGGCAGCAGGTTCGGATCGTAGCGCACGTGGCGCTTAGGGTCGTATTTGGTTGACCGTTTCATCGCGTTGCACCCCATATTGCGACACATAGGATGGAGGCGGGTGCTCGAGATCGGAATGATATAGCGCCTCGCCAAAGAGGATGCCGCTGGTGTGGTTGTTGGTTCTAATCCGGACCATGAAGGCCGCGCCCTCCATTGAGCGAGTTCGAGGCGGCCCGACAGCCGCTCAAAGGATCAAGAGAGGCCGCCGGACCTGACCGGCGGGCCCTTTAGGCGGGGGGCGGCGCCGGCTGGCCTAGTTATAGGATATCCATGCGTGGTTGCTAATTTAGTAAAATTGTCGTCTCCGTTGCCCCTGGTCGTCAAATCGGATGAGCCTGGAGCCGACTCCATGCCTAAGACGGGTGTGGGTGGCGCGCGTTCGAGTGCGGCCTTGACGGCTTGAGGATTAGATTCCTATCTTGTCCTCATCGAAGGAGAGCAGGTTGCCGCGCGCTCGCCGCCACGAACAAATTTCCGAGTTTCACCTCGCTAAAATCGAGCGACAGGCAGCTTACTGAAGTACGACCCGCGTGACGCGCAGTTGGCGCTCAAGCCGTTTCATGGCCATTGGGGCGTTATCGACCACTGCATCGGGACATACGGCGGGCGCTCAATGTATTGAACAGCCGACCGGCGGACTATGAGGAGCCGCATTTCGCGCCAATGTCGAAGGGGCTGCTCGGGTTGCCCTAGTGCCGCGCCCGGTCGAAGACCCGGTACTAGAAATCGCAATCGCCTTTGCGGCCGTCGGCGCGCGCAGAGAGAGCGCACCAGGCCGCCGCCAGCTCGGTTTTATTGTGGTCTGTGGTGGGCCGGGCTTCGTTGCATTCCGCTGAGGCGGGTTTGTCTCGTTTGGCCAAGGGATTGCTCCTCCGAAAACACAGGGGCGATAGTGAATGTGCTCACCCACATTCGCAAGGAAGGGCGGCCGGCACCAGTTTGGGCGGGGGGCTTGAATAGGCACCGGCCTAGCGGATTGGGACTCCGCTGCCGCTGGATAGTACCGAGTATGGTGATTCGAGCAATTCCGTGATCGCGGATGCACCTATGCGCTGCCGTCCGTTTCGCTAACTGCGCTTTCTGGTATTCGGTCCTGGCGAGCTGTCCGACGGGTTTTCGGCCAATTTGGCGGATCGCCGATCTTTTAGCCACAGGGATTTCTTTTTTCTTGCCAGCAGTTCATCGCGATCGCCATCGGTCGGTCGGCCGTGCTGCGCGGCAATCACATAATCGGCTCTGTTCGTTCGATAGTCTTTTTTTTGCACAGACATCGTTGTTCCTCCACAGACATCGTTGTTCCTCCATCGCGGCCTTGCCCCTTTGGCCTGATGCAGAAATTAACCGCCCGTGAAACGCGCGAGTCTACCAATCGAGGATTGTATTAAAATGATACACTCCGCAGTCGCGCCTACATCTCGTTGTTTTCGATGATGCCAGCTTCGCCGTCAAAAGCGCCGACCAAGAGAACGACGATAAGCAGATATGGCTCTTCGATTAGACTAACAATCTCGGGTGGCATGCCGGTAATCTTACTGAACGCGGTTTCTCGTATTAAGCCACGACCGACTAGTAAGCACCAGGAGCGGAGCGTTTGACTTCAAGGTTGGAGTGACTGGAAGATCTGAATGCTCTGCGGGCCAGTGCGCGCTCACGCGGCGCGCGGTGGCTGGCCCGGGGCCGCGCATATAGTAAAGCTCTGGACGGTAGCGCGGGGCAACGAATTCGCGAAAGGCTGATGCCAACCGAGTGATCAAAGCCCAACGTTCCATGACACAGTCTCTGCAAGACGCCGCTGCAGGAGGCGGTTCATTTCCGATTTTTGTCGGGGCTATCCACAGTCTCGCGGCCATCGAGGCGCTCCTTATGGCCTTGTGACGGCCGTCGGACATGATGGCAGAGTCCGCGACGTCGACGCCGATGCGGTCTCTGCTGATAGACCGCTTGAACAAAAGACCGAATCGGATTGGGTCGCAGTCAGAAATCCCCATGAGGTCTCGGACGACCAGAGGGCTACTCCCACGTCCGCGGCCAAGAACGCTACGGGAAGGCCGAACAGAAGCTTACGCGACATCATTTGTCCCAACCTCACAGGCCGGTATCGACATGGAACAGCGTGTTTATTGCGCCCGGCATGTCTGAAGCCGTGGGGGCAAGAACCGTGCCACGCTTGACTGCTCCATTGCACCGGGAAGGCGGATCAACTCATCGCTCATCGGAATGTTGTCGCTTCAGTTTGGGCTAGTTCTCTGCCTCAAGCGACTTGCGCGCCAACTGCCATTCGCCCCACACGTTCTCAGGATCAATGTCGTCGTAGCCCCAAACTTTTATGACTGCCCGATATGCATGCGCGGGCATCGCGATGGACGGAGCCTGATCTCTGATCTGAAGGACTTCTCCTTCTGTTAGGGGCGCGCCTTTTTCCCGTTCCGCAGCTAGAAGAGTCGCTACCAGCGCCGTGACCGGGACAATGAACAATTTTTCCGCCTGATCAGTCATTAGGTGTCGCTGTCAGCGAGGCCTGGTCCACCAACCGCTGGCACGGGCGGCCGCGAAGCACACTTTGCTAGGGTCAGGCTTTAGCCCGGCTTTTAAAGAGGCAAAGCCACGCTCGTACTCGCGAGCCTTAATGTACTTTCTGTCCTGGTCCATGAACTTCCCAAAGCCGGCATCGTTATAAATGACCACATCAGGGCACAGCAAATACGCTGCCTCTGGTAGCCAGTATCGAAAGCAACCGAGTCAGCGTCGGCATTGGACGACACGAGCGAGGTGACGCCAAGCGCCAACGCAGCAACCGACATGCGAGCAATACACGTAGTTCATTGTATCCTCCCCGGACCACAGAAGACTGCCGCAACCGTGGCGCGCGCAAGCATTCGCCCCCGCACACACGGGGGCTGGGCAGTAAACGGATGATCGCATCGAGGGTTCTGCAATTTGCGGTATGCTCAATTCTATGCGGGACCCTGCTACAATCCCCCATGGCCGTCCGAATAGTGGTTGTCCTGGCGCTTCTTTTCGCCTTCGCCTACGGATTCGCCAAACTCGTGGAACGTTATGGCGGCGTTGGCGATCGGGTCTCTCCGTGTGGGCAATTGTCAAACCTTGATTGCCCAGACCCGGACGCGCCGCCTCCTGAGCCTAAGCCCTCCTGAGCCTAAGCCCTCCTGAGCCTCACACCAGCACCGCCACCGTTCTCGGGGATGAATTCGACGCCGGCCGCTTCGCGGGCGTGTGGCGGGCTTTTCACTGCTCGGGCGAATAGTCCTCAGCACGCATCAGTTTAGGTGAGGAGAGCCATAGATCCTTGAAGGCGATCATGGCCGGCGTCCATGGTTCCCACTTGTCCATTGCCCGCAGGATGAACAAGCCAGCTTCGAAGGCGACCAACGCCCTGGTTTCTTCGGGTCTGTTATGCTTGTGCCAATCGCGCGTCTCATTTAGACGCCTTATCCAGTCCTTGTCTGCCGCGACTGGACGATTCGGATTGTCTCGAATGCCCGCCCAAAGGCCGTTCGCTTTGCCGGGTGCCATATCTTCGGCCGCTCCAGCCAGGGTGATGGTGACCGCAAATTGCCCGGCATGGAAAGCGGTGATTGCCGCCTCAATCTGTTGAGCAGCAGCCTCCTGCTTGGTGACTGTAAACACACGGGAGAAGGGGCGCCTCTCTCTCATAGTACCTCTGCAAGAGTCGGCCGCCTCATGGGTGGCCCGAGCTTTCTCATTGCGCGGACTGTGCGAAGCCGCCGAGCAGGCCGCCAACAAAGCTGCCTATCTTGCCATACGTTTCCGCGCCAAGAGATCCTTCCGGTTTCGCCTCAACCGCTTGCCGGATCGAGCCTGAAGCACCGTTAAAGGTCCCTGTTTCGATAGCAGCGATGCCTTTGGACGTAAGTTGGACGCCCAAATAGCCGCCGCCTACGTAGGCCCCTTGGCTTATGATAAGCCCCTCAGCGTGCAACCAACTGACTACATCGGCAAAGTGGTAGCGCTTTTCGGTGTTCGCATCGGGCATAACATCCTTGGCCTCTAGTTCCTGCCTTCGCAGTCCGCCAAGAATAGTCTTGGCGAGAATCCGGCCAATGATTTCGTACGACTCAGCAAGCGACGTCATCTGTTGCCCAAATGTTGCCCTGGCGCTCGTGCGGCCAATTCGGCCACTGAGAGAGTTTAGCTGAGTGCTTGAATGCGTTGGCTCCCCGGGCCGGAGCCTTCGCGGCGACATTGTCGTCCATGTCATTCGGGGACTACCCTCGCAAGTGCTTGAAACTGCCTCCAAATGCAGGAATTCCTTGCGAGGCCCAACCATATCGTCTACTGCTAGCGCACCACCCAATAGCGGGGAAAAAGCGGGGAAGACGAAATGGGGAGCCATACTCTCAACGCTCTAACAGTCAAGAAAATCGAAGCCAGCCGCAAGCCCAAATTGCGTGACGGCGGCGGCCTGTGGCTCGTTACTAAGGGAAAGGGCCGGTACTGGATTCTCGACTATCGCTTCAGCGGCAAGCGTCGAGAGATGGGGATCGGCCCGCTCCACACGGTTGGCTTAGCGGAGGCCCGACAGAAGGCTGAGGACGCACGTTCCCTGTTACGACAGGGTCTCGATCCGGTCGAGTACAGGCGCGGCGCTGGCGCCATAGAGGAAGCCAAAGCCGCCGCAGCAGAGAAGACATTCGGCGACTATGCCGACGCCTACATTGACGCGGCAGTTAAGGCTGGCCGGTGGCGGGGCGCCAAGACTGAAGCCGGTTGGCGCAATACACTGACAAACCACGCCGCCCCGCTGCGCTCAAAGACACTGACAGATATCGGTGTGCAGGACGTGTTGTCTATCATCCGTCCGTTGTGGGGCACAAAACAGGAAACAGCCGAGAAGCTGCGCGAGCGCGTCGAGCGCGTGCTTGATTCCGCTAAGGTCGAGGGCCTTCGTAGTGGCGAAAACCCTGCTACATGGCGAGGCAATCTTGAACACGTTCTGCACAAGCCGGACGCACTGAGTAAGACCAATAATCATCCGGCGTTGCCGTACAGTCGTGCGCCAGGGTTCATGAGGAAACTGCGCGGCATCGACGGCATGGGCGCGCGTGCGTTGGAGTTCACCATTCTAACGGCGACGCGGAGCGGCGAGGTGCGTGGCGCGACTTGGGACGAGATAGACTTGGACGCGGCCATGTGGGTCATCCCGGCAAAGAAAATGAAGGCTGGAAAGGCGCACCGCGTTGCGCTTTCGGATGCCGCGACAAAACTACTCAAAGCGACACCGCGGTTCGAGAACAACAAGCTTGTATTCCCAGCTGTGCGGGGCGGGGAGTTGTCCGACATGACGCTGGCGGCTGTAGTCAAGCGCATGCACGCAGCCGAACTGAAGGCGGGCCGCGAGGGTTGGATTGATCCGGAACAAATAGACGACGACGGCAAGCCGAAAGTCGCTACCGTTCACGGGTTTCGCTCCACGTTCCGCGATTGGGCGAAAGAGATTTCGGACCACCCGCGTGAGCTTGCCGAAATGGCGCTTGCGCATGCAGTCGGCGATGCCACGGAGCGCGCCTATTCGCGCGGGGATGGGCTGGAAAAGCGCCGCCAGCTTGCGGCGGATTGGGCGGAGTATTGTTCCGGCGGGAAATAAGAGTGGTTGCAGAAATGCAACAAACATACTCTCACGAAATTATTAATCGTCGCAAATGGTGCGGACCAGACTAGGATTTTCGCCCGTTAAACAATCTATAGTGTGCATCAAGGACGGCATTGTCGTCCATGCGCTTTACACAGGTCGGGCGGTGATGCCGCCAGTCTGCCCCGCAGGGCGACTCATAAAACCCACCCACGCTTCCAATCAACGCCACAAAAACGCGCCCGGATTCCGTCTGGCCGCTAGGAGGGTTTATGCAACACGACAACGATAATGGCATCGCAGTTTTGGTGTCGCTCAACGACGCCGCGCGCATGACGAGTTTGTCCCGCTCTATGTTGAATCGATATCGTGCTGAGGGGCGCTTCCCGGCAGCCGTGTCGCTGGGCGAAAAAAGGGTGGCCTTCGTCGCCACAGAGGTGCGCAACTGGATTGACGAGCGCATCGCAGCGAGGGCGGCAGCATGACCAAGCCCATCGGCCGTCCAGGCAGCGATAAGCAAAGAGGGAGGACTATTGCACCGTCCGCTAATCGTGCCTTCACCTCCGGGTCGCTGAGCAACTCATCAACGGTGCGCGGATCCGGAACAGGGATGTCTTCAAGCCAGGCCGCAACTGCGTCGAAGCCGTCACGCAGCGCGTCAGCCGCTGTCAGCCCACCGGCGGCGGCGCCGGGGACATCCGGGAACAGACGCGCCATTCGCCTGTGTGGCCGCCGATTAGTGGCACGTATCGCGTCGCTCGCATGACTTCTCCACGTATCGCCGTCCGAACGCCATGACAATCAGAGCCGCGCTCAGCGGCCAGTTACTGCCGCCCTCAGGCGGATTTTGAAAACGGGAACAAGCAATTGAGAATCATAGCTGTCCGGCCTGCAGCCGGATCGAAGACCCTCGCCTATTTCGATCTCGAAATCGGTGAGCATTTGCGAATCTATAACTTGATGCTTCGCAGGAATACGGACGGAAAGCTGCGCACAATAGCGCCAAACGCCTGCGGCAAACACGCCGCGACGTTCCATCCGATTCTTGCCGAGCGTATCAGCCAGGCAGCAGCCGCGGCATTGAGCGGAGGCCGCGCAGCCAATGACGCATCTTAATTCATATGAAATGCAGCCCTTCACCCTGCCGGCCGGTTTTGGCGAGGGTGACGATGCGCCGCCCGCAGTCGGCCTTATCAGCGTTGATCCGCGTGAGCACGCGCTTGAATGCGCGAAATACTATGCTGAAAATCTGCACGGCGACATGGTTCTGGTGCCGTTTGTCGACGGCCAGCCAGATTGGCCAGGCACCACCCGCGACACCCTCACCAAATTAGCGGGCCACCACTGGTCAGAAATTGAAGTGGAGGACATCCCGCGGCTCGGCGTTTTGACGGACAGCTTTGCCAAATTTCTCGACTACGGCTTGGGCTATGGCGACGATGTTTCAATCATCACACTGTGGCGCGAGGGAACGCCCGAGGTGAAGCAGATTGATGGTGAGGATTGCCTGATTGCGCGCCATCTCATCATGGAAGCCCTTATTGACGACGAGCCGTTGAAAGCCCGCCAAACGAAGCCCGACAAGCCAAAAGATCCGCCCGTAGTTGCCAACGACAACAAGCCAAAATCCCGATTTAGGATGACTTGGTTTGACGACATCGCAGGCCGCATCACGAAAGAGACAATCATCAAGGGCGTGTTCGGCGTTCGGGAATTCACAATGGTTTCCGGGATGCCAGGTAGCGGCAAGTCCGTCATCATGACTGACGCCGCGTGTCACGTTGCTGCGGGCCGGGAGTGGCACGGCAGGAAGGTGAAGCAGGGTCTGGTTATCTATGTGGCTGCGGAGCGGCAAGCGCTCACAGAACGACGAATGATGGCCTTCCGCAAGGAGCACGGCGTCAAGGACGTGCCTCTCTTGGTGCTTGGCGGAATGATCGATCTCACCACCGGGCTGGCTGACGCTGACGCCCTGGCGACAGTCATCAATGCTGCGGCGAAAGCCTGCGACGAGTCGTGCGTATGGATCATCATCGACACGCTTACGCGTACCTTCGGACCCGGCGACCAGCACCAGTCGAAAGACATGGCGAAGTTCGTTCGGTCCTGCGACAGACTGTCGGAAAAGACCGGAGCACACGTCACAGTTATCCACCACACGGGGTGGAGTGGTGACCGCGGTAAAGGTGCTATCGACCTTGATGGCGCCGTAGATGCGTCATTCATGGTGAAGAAGTCGGCCAGCGGCTACACATTGGAATGCGACGGCGCCAATGACGGTGATGAGGGCACAATCTGCCACTTCACGATGAAGAGCATCGAGGTTGGCATCGACGAAGACGGCGAGCCTACATTCGCACCGGTAGTGATACCTTCAGATGGCGTCAGTGCCGGCGAGCACTTGGTGACTACCTTGAAGGGTCACAACGCCAAGGCGCTGCAAATCCTTACCGAGGCTTGCCGTGGTACGGGCAGCCCGATCGATGAGGAGGACTGGCGCGAGGCGTTCTATGCGGCATCCCCTGGCGATAAGCCGGAAACGCTCAAGGTTCGATTCCAGCGGGTTCGAAAGGCGCTCAAAGACTCGGGCGCGGTCCATTATCATGAGGGCACATATTGGGTTACGCCAGACGGAACAGACGGAACATGTTCCGCCACCGTTCCGTGTTCCGTTTGATAATTTGGAATCTACACAGGCGGAACGGAACGGAACACACCCTTTAGGGTGTTCCGGTGTTCCGTCTGATGTTCCGTTGAAAGATGAAGATGTTCCGACTGCCTAGCGCTCGCGCTAGAGTTTTTCGCGTTAAAACAATACATTTAGTGTTAGCGACCATCTTGGACGCTAGATAGTGGACTGCGGCCCTGGCGGGCCGCTCTCAAAAACCTGGGGAACTTCACAACATGGCATTCACTACCGACGACACATGGACTCCGTCCACGTACCGCAAGGCCTATGCCCTTTGGGCGGCCAACGCACCGAAGCACGACGGCAAGATACTGCCAAGGGAGGCGAAGACAACGCGGCCGCGGCACGACAAGCTTTCAGGGAAGCTGAAAAGCCTTATGGCCTGGAAGCGCGCCACTGAGCCAGACGATCCGCTTTCAACAAGTTGGTTGCGCTACGATCTGCATGCCGACAATGACAATAATTTTGACGAGCACGACGAGCCTTCGCCGCAGCTTCTAGATTGCGTCGAGGAGATCAGACCGTCGATCAATGAGCTTCAGCGCGAGTTCGAGCCGAAAGTCTGGAAGAAGAAGGACGTCGAATATCACCATGGCGTTGCTGTCGGAGGCGACGTCGAATGGGGCACTGCGACAGGCCTGACACACGTGGCGAGCGAGACATCTGGGGAAAGGGCACCGCGCCGCACCTACCGTATTGTAAAGCGCATTCGTGGGCTTGAATTCAGCAACGGAGATCAGGTCGAGAGGTGCACTGTTCTGAAGTTCGACAAACCGGTGAGCGGCGAAGTCCCTATGCCCACCGGCGCGCTTGTCCGGTATCGGCAGGGCAAGACATGGCGGCGGCCTTCCGACGCGTTCAGAGGCGCAAAGGGCGAGCCGCCAGAGACAGAGGCAACGGTCGGCGTGGGTAATCATAACCCCGGCTCTTTGCCTTGCCCTGATCCTATCATCGATCGCGAATGGGCGGCAGACATCCGCAAGCTGGTCGGCAAGGACACGGCCAGCGTGCTTGACAAGGCGCTTGAGGCTGCGAACTTCAAGGAGATCGGCATCGCGTTCGGCAGGCAAGGAAAGAACGCAGAACGTCATGGCAAGAAACTCGTTGTAGACGCTTGCGAGAAGCTCGACGCAATTCTAGCTGGGAATGATAACGGGTACAGAAAAGCTGCCTAGCGTGTCCCCTTTTTGCATTTCAATCCGATATACTATGAGGGGTAGGAAACTACCCTAAACAGTTCGCGCCGTCCCCCAGGTCGGCGCTTCGCCGGTCTTGCGTCGCCAGCGCGCCGGCGCCCGTCATTGCGTCAGTAGCGCAGGCGGGACCAATCGCGCACGTTTTCGCCAAACTGCGTGCGCCTACACCGTCCAGCCCCGTCTGCTGCGGCGGTGTTTTTTTGCCCATCACATACGCAATTTCAAACGATGAAAGGATCGCCATGCATGGCCACCCTTAGAGACTGCCTATCCGCAATCGAGCGGCACATTGGATTTCCAAAATCTCGCAGCATTACCGTTTCCCGCCGTCTTCAGGAGCGGGGCGCATTGCCACTCGGAGCGCCCGGCATCGCACCTGAACTAGACGCGCATGATGTCGTTTCGCTCATTATCGCGCTTGCCGCTGACACTGCTTTGCACGAGGCGCCAGACGCTGTTGAGCGTTATCGTGCTCTCACGCCAGGCGGCGCCGATTTGACCGATGCTCCGGCAAGCATCGACACGGCCGGCCGTGAGCTCGACATCATGGCTGATATCGCCATTCACGGTAACGCCGATCTTTTGCGTCGCGATCGGATCGAGGTCGTAGCTAACTGGCCCGAGGTCGCAATCACCGACGCTACAAGCGGTCAGATTAAACGCTTCGTCGCGCCAGGCGCCCTGGCCACGAATTGGCAGGCCAACGGCCACCGCAAGAGCACAACCATCAACGGCAGCGCTTTTGTCGACTGCATTCAATATCTCTTCGAGAGGAGCCACTAATGGCCCACATCTTCCCCCGCGCACCAAAGCCGGTCGCCGCCGATGTTCGCCCACCGCGCGTCACGCCAAAAGCCCCTGACTATCGCGTGCCGACGCAGGCTGAATCGCTGCCTGAGTTAGGCGGTCTGCCGAGGTTCACCCTGACGTGGCTGCGTTGCTCGGCGACAGTCCCTCTTCGAAATCATCGAAGCGCAAGGCCATCGCAGATGCACGGCATCGCATTGCCGTCGGCGAGACCGCCCTGGCAGAGATTCAAAAACGCCGCCTGGCGCTAGAAACCAAGTCCAACAAGGCCGTTTGCGATGCAGTACGGCCGGAGGTTGCCAAGCGTGTTGCAGCCCTCGTTGCTGCCCTGCAGGCGGCCGACGTGGCGCATGGCGAACTCAACGAGCTAATCCTGGCCATCGAAGCAGAAGGTGTCTCTTGGGCGTCGCTCGGGCCAATCCGCCCGTTCTTCATGGGCGACCATCGTGACGCACAGCGTCGGGTCGCAACGTACATCAAGGATGTAAGGGATGCCGGCCATGCACAGTGAGCGCCTGAATGAAATCCGGGTTGAGCATGCGACTGAAGGGGGCAAGCGACGTCCAATCCGCCGCATGGTTCGTTTGCCTGGCGCCTCGCAGCACGCGGGCAACGATGAGAGCGCGGCGCTAATTGCCAAGCGCATCCAGTTGGCGAAGATGGAGCGGCGGGCAAAGCGGAATGGCTGATCTTATTTCCGGCTACTGCGTGATGTTTAACTCGGAAACGACCATCGGCAATTTGTTCCGCGAGAAGATCGCGCCGTCCGCTTTTGACAGGAGCCTTCGCGAGCGGCCTGACGTCCTGGCACTCTGGAATCACAACTATGATCGACCGCTTGGTCGCACAGCAGCCGGCACGCTGGATCTGCGTTCTGATCGCATTGGTTTATGGTTCGGGCTTAACCCCGACGAAACCACCCCTGACGGCCTTACGGCGATCGGGACGGTGGGTCGTCAGGACGTTAAAGGCTGCAGCTTCGGCTTCACTGTGACTCGAGAGACGTGGGACGAAGGCGACTATGAGCAGTTGCCATTGCGTATCGTTGAGGAGGCTACACTCTGGGAAGTCACGTTGACCCCCATGCCAGCATACCCCGAGACATCTGCTTCGCTATCCCGTGCCTCCACCAACGCGACGGCAGCAGCGGAGCGCATCAGGCGCCGTGAAGCAGCACATCGAGCGCGTGGCATCAGGTGAGGCCAGGGGGGGGCGATTCGGTCCTCGGCGCCGTCGACTCCACACACCGGCCGCATCCAATTGAGCATATGCGTGCTGCCCCGGTTGAGAAAATATTCGGCGCGATCCTTTCGCCATAAGGATTCCGGCCCTTCAAACAGTGAGATTAACCAATGAATGAGGTGCAAAAACCTCCTGCACATCTGCGTCCTGCCACCAAAAAGTGGTTCAAAACGGTCATTTCCGACTTTGAATTGGACGGCCACCATATCCGTCTTCTGACGCTTGCGGCCGAGGCTTGGGATCAAGCACAGACCGCGCGTGAGGTGCTCGACAAAGACGGCCAGACGTTCACTGACCGCTTCGGCCAGCCGAAGGAAAGACCAGAGGTCGGAATTCTGCAGAACGCCAGGATTTCCTTCGCCAGGCTCATTCGAGAGTTAGCACTCGACGGCGACAGCGCACCCGAGGCGCCGCGGACAGCTAGAACCGCTGACTACGGCAGGCGGCGCTGATGCCGGTTAGAAGGCGAACAGACCGACGCCGCGACGGCATGCCGGTTGCGGCCCTGCGCAGGGTTTGGGACCTGTGGCAGCGGCAAGATCTGACCTCGGCCGAGCGAGACGAGTTAGAGCGAATGGAAAGGGAGTGCCATGCAGCCGGCTATGACCCGCTGTTGGCGTGGTGCAGCAGTCAGCCGTAGGGAGCGATACAATGCCAGTACGACGCAGGAAGGCCAAGGCTCGCCCCGATGAGGCCGAGGCTTGGCTAATGATGATGATGAGCGGCTACGATTTTTTCAGCGATCTGGTCGATGCAGGCATTGTCGAGGATCGCCACGAAGTGCCGCGCCCCCTGGCTGAGGCGACCTGGCATCGCATCGGAGAAGACATTCTAGATTTCATGGCAGAATTCCATGTCGGCTTTCGCCCTCCGGAGCGCCCGATCTGGGCGGAACGGGAATTCGGGCCGCCTGGTAAGCGGAAACGGCGTGCCGGTAAGACGTAAGAAAGAAAAGGGCCGGCGCGACGAACGCCGACCCTCTTTCGTGCGCGCTCGTCGGGTTCAATGACAGGGCGCGTGCCGGAAAACTGCCCCGCCAGATCTGGAATTGCAACTTCCGCGATCACGCAACCCGCACGCGAGGGCAGAGGGTGCCATGGCCGCGACCATGTGGCTTAACTCCAGCCACCGCGCAATCGTGGGGATCACCGCTTACTTGTGCGGCCGCTTTCGCGAGGTTCTTTTCGGCGTGTCGGGCATGAACCTTCTTGCGGCTTTGCCTGCAATCACTCGGCGCCACGCCAGCAGAGTTCTCAAAGGTTGGGTGGCAGGCGCCAGCGGAGGACGATCCTGCGGCGAAGTATTTCAGGTAGCGTCAGTACCAATGGAAATAGACGCCTATTGGGAATATCGCACCAACTGCAGCTGCAGCAGACGCAACCGCGGCGACGGCCAACTCCCATGTTCCTAAGGTAATGCGCTGGCGTAATACGACAGCCTGACCTCGCCAATATAGCTGGCCAGCTTCGTCAAGCTGGAACCCATCTAGTTCGTCCATGCCGATAGTCCGAACGGCCATCATTTGTCCTTTCGCTGTCGATTGCCGCGCCATTTTTTGCAAAGCGGAAAGTCCGATGAAAAGGTCGCCGCCAGCAATTAAGCCGGCGGCGACCGATGTCAGTTAACTCACGCGCACTCGGGGAGTGCGAGCAAATTATCACTCCACTGGCCGTCGGCGTAGGTGCGGACGTACTTACCGTTCTGTCCTATGACCACACCGATATTGGCGCGCTTGCCGCCGACCGATGTGTAGAAGGTATTTGTCTTTTCTTCTATCCATTGGATGACTTGAGCTCTAGTCCATTTCCCGGTCGAATTCCCGAGGTGGGTAATACCTTCATGGGTGTTCTGCCGAGGCAGTTTATTGATACAAGTCACCTGAACGTCTGACATAGAATGCTCCTTTCGAGCGAAGTGGAGCATTCGCATCTGGCACCTTGGGAGGATGTTTATCCATGGTCGTAGCTCCTGTGGCTTGCAAATAAAGCCTCAGGACGCTAGTTACCGACCTGCTAGGGAGCGGACTCGCGGTCTTGTTCGTCCACTCGGCGCCACATTTACCGCGAGTACGCTTAAAGACAGAGGCGGGCGACGAATCATCGCCTGCCTCTTTTCTATGCGGAACTTGATTAGCAAGTAAACAGATAGCCTTTTTCTTCACAACAACAATCTGTGAAGCAATTATGTCAGCATTGCTGGCATAATGGCGCACCGCATTCCTTGCGGCCTTTTCATAGGATCCCCCCATATGACCAAACCCACCCAACGCGCCGCGGCGCGAACGCACTGCCTTGCCCAACGCCAGGCGGAACTCCTATTGCAATCGGCGAGGTCTTAAATGGTCGATACTGTCGCCATCAATAACAAGTTCGCGCTCGACATGAAGATGGGGCCGGTCTTTCAAACGACCGTCATCCCACTCATGGGCGGCTATGAGGACCGCAATCAGGACTGGCAAGTTGCGCTGTGGCGCTACGATGTTTCCCTGAACAATCGCCCGCTGGCCGAAATCCGTTCGTTCATGGCACATGTGTTGGGGCGGCGCGGTTCTGCGAATGCATTCCCGCTCCGCGACCCACTCGACAACACGCTGACCGACGAAAACATCGGCACTGGTGATGGGACCACGACAGAATTTCAAATTGCCAAGACGTATGCCGACGCGGATCGGCCATACCGTCGACCGCTGGCCATTGTTTCCAATCTTGTTGTTAAGGTTGCAGGCGTCACACAGGTCGAAACTGTCGATTTCAACACGGAGGATGGTTGGATCGCTTTCACGAGCGCGCCGACAGCCGGTCAAGCGGTCACTGTCACTTGCGATTTTCTGATTCCGGTCAGATACGAAGCCGACCAGAACTTGCTCACGCTTCCGATCGGTCCTGGCACATCGAACGCCTTCGCGTCGGCTGGGCCGTTCACTTTGGTGGAACAGCACGTCCCCAAGCCAGAGCTTCTTCCGCCACCTAGCGTCCTGGCAATCTCCGGCACGCCTATTCTGATCGCTGTGAAGGATTTTGCCTACGACGATTTCACGGTCTCGGCGGTCGGTGGCGTGCTTCCCTACACTTTCACCGTTCATAGCGGCTCGCTGCCGGCAGGGATATCGCTCGATTCTTCGACGGGCGTGGTTTCTGGATCCCCAACGACGCTTGGAACGTCGTCGGGGATCGTCATTCGGGTAACTGATGACATAGGCGGGACCGATGATCTGGCGTCTTTCAGCATTGAGGTGGTGGTGGCCGCAGATCCGCATTTCGCAAACGTTGTTCTGCTGCTCGACTTCGAGGGCTCCGATGGCGCGACCAGCACCACGGACGAAAGTCCATCCGCGCATTCGGTCGCCTTCAACGGCAATGCTCAAATCGACACTGCCCTTGCGAAGTTCGGATCGTCGTCATGCCTCTTCGATGGGACAGGCGACTACCTGTCGATCGCCGACAGTACAGATTGGGATCTTTCGGACGCCAATTCCGACCTCTACACCATTGAGTTTTTCTTCTATCCGGTCGTCACCGGCTCGAACATGCGCGTCATCGGCCAGGCACCCAGCACGAGCAACGTGGGCTTTTATTTTACGTACAGCTCGTCAAAAATGGGGTTCCGCCATTCCTTCGACGGGACCGTCGGGAACAGCGTCCTGGTGGGCAACTCCAACAACCTCAACCTCAACGCCTGGAACTATATTGCTGTGACGAAAAATAGCGCCGGAAAGATCAGGCAGTGGGTCAATGGCGCGCTGGACGGCAGCGCCACGCCGGCAACCTCCTCGATGTTCAATTCCACAGGCGCATTGGAGATCGGCCGCGCCTTCGGCGCGACCGGCAATCTCAATGGTTCCCTGGACGAAATCCGAATCACCAAGGGCGCCTGCCGCTACGACACCGATGGCTCGATCCCTGTGCCGACCGCAGCATTCCCTAGAGGCTGATGAGCGGCAAAGTGAGGGCGTCCCACCCAGTTGCCCGGTAATTCCGCCGAGGTAGCCCCGCGCGGGTCACTCTATGATGATCTTCCCATCGACATCTCCGTCGATGCTAATCCCAGTCAGGCGGCGATTCCGAAAAAGGCAATGTGCCGAATGATGAACGAATGTGCCGTGGTCGTCACGCGTCGCGAACTCGATCCTTGCTATACGCGCGGCGAAATCTTCTTCGGCGTGCAGGAGCCGATTGCCGAGATACGGATCGATCCGGACTGACCTGACGGGCGAAACGATCTTGACAGCCATGCTGAGTGCCGTCAGTGCCCCGACTGCCGACACGCAAGCAGGTATCATGCTCCAGCGATCGCCATCGGCGTGAGCAGATAGAGCCGCTGTTACGAATAGTGCCGTCAGGCAAACGCGCCTCATCGGCGCGCCTTCCGCCAGCCGGCCGCTCGCGCTTCTGCCTCGGTGCAGAACCAGCGTTCGCCATACTGAGGGCTGATCTTGGTCTCGAAATAATACTCCTGGCCGGGGACGTGATAGATCCGCTCACCTGTGTTGATGGAAATGTTGCCTTTGATATCGCAACTGCCGTCGGCTGCGATGCCAGTGAGCAGACCGGCGGGAATGAGACCAGCGATAGCTTCAAGGCTGCTCGGGCTTGCCGTGAGAAAGACAGCGAGGGGAACCATCACCAAGGGAAAGAGATATCGCAGCCGCCACGAACTCCGCCGCCGATTCCGGAGGCGCTTTCGCCACTGGCCAGCCTGATTGGCGCCTTGATATCGGCGGACTTTGCCCACGACCCTTCTCCCCGAGGAGAGAATGCGTCTATTGCGGAGCAGAGTCCATCTTGCGCGGGGGCTTTACGCAGTCTGAGGCTGTTCGACAGACCTCGTGCCTGACATCGCAATCAACCGCGCAGCGGCGATTGCGCCCAAAACCATGAAGGCAGCCGTGACGGTAAGGAACATCGAAGACGCGAGAACAGTCCAGTCCTGCACATAACAACTTGCAAATTCCATAACGCCCTCCCTTAAACCCACTAAACCCGCTTGCATGATGATCCTGCTTCAGACGAAATACAAGCATGTGCTAAATACACGAGAGCAAGCCCGATGAGTTTCCTTCGCCCAAAACCCAAGCCGAAGAAGGCCTATCCGAACAGCGATCGGTTTGGAGAGGACGGCCGGCGCCTCTATACCGCCTATGATGATGCTGCCAAAGCCGCGAAGGCTGCCAAGGCCGCGAAGTTTGCCAAGGCTGTCGAGGCTGCCAAGGGGAAGAAGCCGATCCACCCCGTCAAACGGCGGCGCCAGTCACTGCTCATAGGTGGTGCCTCACTGGCTGCTGTTTGGGGCCTTTTGATGTACTTTATAGGCGCGGGCTAACCCCAAGCGCGGCAGCCACTGGCGGGCGCCAGGACGTGCGGGGACGCTTCGGCGGTGTAGGACAGCAGCGAGCCTAAACGCGCGCTGGTGAGCGCTCTGCGCGCCGCGGCGCGCAACTGCGCTTGCGCCGTCATATCAGATAAGCCTAATGTAAATCATGACCTGGCCATTGAGCGGACGCGGCGGCGTACTCGTGTTGGGCGCTATTCATCCGGTGGATATGTCGATCACGCAAGGGGAGGACGAGATGAGACTGGTTAAGTCATTTGCATTTGCTGCTGTGCTGCTTCTTTCGTCTGCATTGTCTGCGACCGCCCAGTCGGCCCGCGAGGACATCGAAGCGGCGCTGACGAAATTCACGGACGCTTTCAACAGCGGAAACGCGGCGGCGGTAGGACAATTGTATACCGAGGACGCAGCCGTGCTCCCGCCTGACGGCAAGCGCGTCGATGGCCGCAAGGGCGTGGAGGAATTCTGGCAGGGCGCGATCAAAGGCGGGATGAAGAATCTCACCCTGAAGGCGCTAGAAGTGGAAGAGAGCGCGAACCTCGCCTACGAAGTTGGCGCATTTACGCTCGATGTGCCGAGCAAAGACGGCGCCCTCTCCACCGTTGCGGGCAAGTACATCGTCGTCTGGAAAAAGGGCGACGACGGGACATGGCGCCTGCATCGGGACATCTGGAATTTAGGTGCGGCCCAATAGGGATTGATAGGCTCTCATCCAGACTTCGGCAGAATGCGCTTTTCGGCATTGCGCCGCATCCATCAACAGGGTTGCGCCATACAGATGCAGCCGGCAACAACCTACATCGTGAGCGTGTTCGAAAAGCCGCATTGGCGCACGGTGCTTGTCACGAAGGATAAGGCGAAAGCTGAGGCGATGGTGGAAGAGATCGGTGGCAAGGTGCGCATCGAGGAGATCACGCCGAAGCCGAAAAGGCGTTAGGAACCGAGGGAAGGCGGCCGGCACCAGTTTGGGCGGGGGCTCTGATAGGTACCGGCCTAACGGATTGGGGAATCCGCTGCCGTTGGATAGTACCGCGTATGGCGATTCGAGCAATTCCGTGATCGCGTCCGTTTCGCTAGCTGCGCTTTCTGGTATTCGGTTCTGGCGAGCTGTCCGACGGGTTTGCTGCCAAATCGGCGGATCGCCGATCTCTTAGCTGCACGGGCTTCTTTTTTCTTGCCAGCAGTTCATCGCGATGGCCATCAGCGGCCGCTCGGCCACGCTTCGCGGCAATCGCGAAGTCCGCTCTGTTCGTTCGATAGTCTTCTTTTTGCACAGACATCGTTGCAGTCTCCCAGTTCCGAAGATCAACGCGCTATGGTTCAAAGCAGTTCCGAAGACACGAGGGGGCCGGCAAGGGCGCGTCTCCCTAACCGCCACCGTCTATCCCGCCGCCCGCTTGACTGAATACAACCGTGCCGTCGTCTTTGCGTACTTCCACCGCCACGATACCGCCATCCTGCTTTCGAGCATCGAATGTCGCCAGCGCGTGATCTCTTGCGGCCTTTTCGGCGTCGAAGAGCGTCTTTTCAACAATCCCCTGTTTTCCGTACCAAATCACTGTGTAGGCCACTGCTGCGACGCTCCCTACATCTCGTTGTTTTCGATGATGCCGGCTTCGCCGTCGCGTAACTGGTGCCTGGGCGTGGGTGACTTCCGCAGTCTCACCCCGGCGCCGCCGCCATTCTCGGGGATGAACTCGACACCTGCCGCCTCGAGTGCGGTGCGCAAAGCATCGACGGTTCTCTCCTTTAGCTCTTCTCCCTTTTCAAATCTCGTTATCGTATTGGTTGACACCTTCGCGGCATCTGCCAACTCGCGAACGCCGATCTGCAAAGCTGCTCTAGCCATTCTGCATTGTGCCGGTGACAAATCGCTTCTCCGTAGCGAAATCGCCTTGACGTGGCGATATCCTCAAGTATTGTGTACACCGTAGCGAAAACGCCACAGGAACGCAACGAGGAGCCACACACATGACCACCGCCACAGTTAACGAGGATCACATTGCCTTCGAACCGGAGAGGCCGCCAGCGGGCACTTTTTGGGGAAGCAAGAGTTACCGTGTGGACGGCTACTACCTTGGCTGGCAGGACGACCGGGGCCTGCCTCGTTTTGTTGAGCCGATCGCCCGGTACACCGAATACGAGTCAGCAGTGAGTGCTGCTCGGCAAGCCGGCGACGACTTCAGCGTCGTGATGCAAATTAGTATCGTGGGCTTGCCGCTCGACTGACTCTACCCACGCACCGAAACGACAAGCCCCGCTTCGGCGGGGTTTTCTTTGGCGTTTGGTACGGTCCAGTTTTTCTGATAACAGTAAGTCACCCTTAAGCTTTTGTGGATCGTAATTACTGTTACAAACTAGGTGGGTGCGATGCTTGGTAGATTAATTTCTGGCTTGAAGGGTAGGAAAGGCCGTAACTTTCACCATTACAGCGTAAATATGGGAATGTTGCAGCCGAAGATAGAACAGCTTCAACGGCTCGAGGTGGTGCGCCGTGTTCCGATGCAGGGATATCCCAACGGTGCGGACGTTTGGCACCTAACGTTCATCTCTTGCGAATTCAAATTTGCAATTAATACCAGTTCACATGTTATAGATCCCGATCCGTTCGGGGTCTCTCGCGTAATTGCGGTGGTTGGCCGTTCTATTCCGAGTGATGAAGATTTTGCCCAACTTTCGGACCGCTTTTGGTTTAGACAGATAGACGAGATTCGCGGGATTATGCGCGACATCGACCGCCAATATCCTGGTCAGGACATAGGTTAGCAAAATTCCCAGATCGCGTACGCGCCTCCCGACAACTATCGTTTGAGGCCGGGCGCACCACCCCCAACACACGCTTTATGCATCCTGTGAGGTACAGTGTCTTGTGAAGGCTTTTCAGAGGAGTGCGGTGCGGAAGTGAGTGACCCAATTGAATTTAAGGCGAACTACGGCATTAGGGCGAAACAGACGACATACCGTGACGTCATTTTCCGCTCACAGCTAGAGGCACAGTGGGCTGCGTTCTTCGATCTTTGTGGCTGGGAATGGCAATACGAGCCCGGCAAGCTCCCGGGCTGGATTCCCGATTTCCAGATTAGGACCAGCTTTTGCGACGTTCTTGCTGAGGTAAAGCCAATTGACCTTTGGGAGGCTTGGGGCATGCACTTGGAAGGAAAGAACGTAAGCCTGCCGGATTACGGCAAAGCTGCAAGGTACCGAGGGGATCTCCCCATTGTTCTTTTGGGGCACGAGCCAACCTGCATTTCTGGAGACGAAATAATTGGCTTAATCGTAACAACGGACATCAGCCAAGTCCCCGCCATAGCAGGATGTACGCTTGAGGAGTTCAACAACTCGCTGCGTGTCGAGGGCAACGCCAAAGCCAAATGGTTTGAGGCTGGCAACAAGATCCGTGGGTTGCCAGCCGCGTCACGGCGCATTTTTCCAGATCTGTGACCCTCTCCCGCACCGTAGATGGAGTCGCCAAAAGCGGGGAGAGAAAGCGGGGAGGCTTTCAAAAAAGCGCTAAAAACCCAATGAAATCAATCGTAAATGGCTCCCCGGGCCGGATTCGAACCAGCGACCAACCGGTTAACAGCCGGTTGCTCTACCACTGAGCTACCGGGGAACAGAGGCTCTCATGTGAGTGGCGCAGCCTATAGCAAACCCGTTTCGGCTTTGCAAAGAAGCATTTCGTATTTTTTCGGTGCTTTTTTCGCCCGGCGCTTTCTCGCAATCGTGCGCTGGCGCCCTCATATTAGCCGTCTGGCGGAGAGCGCGGAACCGAAAACGCGGTTGCAGCTTTCGTCAGGTGGTGTTTTTTACTTTGCCCGAACGGACCAGCAAACCAGACATGAGCGCAGCAAGCCACAACCATCCACCGGCACGGAAAATATCGGTCTTCGGCCGTCAGTTCACCATGCCGCGCTCGCGCGGCCTCAGGATTGCGATCGGCGCGGTGCTGATCTTCGGCGGCATTCTTGGCTTCCTGCCAATCCTGGGTTTCTGGATGATACCGCTTGGATTGCTGGTGCTTTCCTACGAGTTTGCCTTGGTGCGCCGCCATCGGCGCAGGCTCGTCGTGTGGTGGGAACGGCGGCGGCGGCCGAACTGACCAGGTGTGTAAGTGGCAACTTGGCAAGCCTCTGTGAAGGGGCGTTTTGCCGGCTCGACTCAATCTGGGCTATTGCCGGCCTGCTTGTTGCAGGCACTCGCAAACCTTCTTGAGCATAGCGTCCCTCCCGCGTCCCTCACGTAAGGTCCATGCCCCAGCGCCTCCCCTCGCCATATTCTGTAGTTAACAGTTAACTAATATATTATAACTAATACATTAATTGCAGCATACGTATCGACGATTCGACGTGGCATCGTGGACCCAGAGGAAACCGTCCGGAATGCACCATGGCCGCTTGACGGCATTTTCGCCGCAACCTATTGGAACCGGGTGGAACGCCGGGAGCAATGAGGCCTCGTGGCGGAGTGGTTACGCAGAGGACTGCAAATCCTTGCACCCCGGTTCGATTCCGGGCGAGGCCTCCAAATGCTCAAGCTCCCGCGCACCGGCGCCAGGGTGCTCGAGTTCCGGTCGAAACGAGTCGCGGTCTTGGCGCGGCAGGTGAATTGGTTTTGGGCGGATTGGTTGGAACATGAGCGCTGATTTTGCCGAACGTCGGGTGAAAATGGTCGATGGCCAGATCCGCACCACCGACGTGACCAGCGCCCCGCTGCTCGAGGCGATGCTTGTCGTGCCGCGCGAGGCCTTTGTCGCCCCCGGCCAGCGCGATCTTGCCTATATCGACGAGGACATCCGCATTGCCAAGGGGGCGGATGGTCCACGCTATCTCATGGAGCCTTCGCCGCTGGCCAAGCTGATGCAACTGGCCGAGATCGGTCCTGGCGATTCGGCGCTCGATGTCGGCTGCGGCACCGGCTATGCGGCGGCGATCCTGTCGAGGCTGGCGAAGTCCGTCGTCGCGCTGGAAAGCGATTCGGCATTGGCCGATGCCGCCATGTCGACGCTTTCGGCACTTGGCTGCGACAACGTCAGCGTGGTCAAGGGGTCGCTGCCGGAAGGCCATGCCGCGCGGGCACCCTACGACGTCATCTTCATCGGCGGCAGTGTGGAGGAAGTGCCGGCGCCGCTGCTCGACCAGCTTGCGGAAGGCGGTCGTCTCGTCGCCGTCGAAGGGCAGGGGAATTCGGGTGTCGCCCGATTATTTATTAAAACAGGGGGGGGTGTAACCGGAAGAGGCGCATTTAATGCGGCAATTAAGCCACTACCCGGATTTGAACGTATTCGTGCGTTCGAGTTCTGAGTGATTTTGGCTTGCAGCCGAGGCGTTGTCATGTTCGCTTGGGTTTGAACAATCGTTGCTGATCGCATGACTGGGGTACTCTTGGGGGCTGACAGCAGGGAACCTGAAACACACCGCGCCGGCTGCTCGAGTGGGAGAAGCCGTCGCGGTGTGGTTCCCATGCAAAACGAATGAGGGAATAACGTGCCGTCTTTACGCAAGAGTCTTTTTTCCGCCGTCCTCGTTTCGGCGACCGCGCTTTCTCCGCTGGCCGCCTCGGCGGAAACCATCCTTGGCGCACTTTCGAAGGCCTACCAGAACAATTCCTCGCTCAATTCGGCCCGCGCCGGCGTCCGCGTCACCGACGAGGGCGTCGCCATCGCCAAGTCGGGCTGGCGCCCGACCATCACCGGTTCCGCTGACATCGACTACTCCAGCAGCCATTTCGATGCCCGTAGCAATGTCCCCGGGCTGAATCGAAGCTTCGCGTTAACCACCGGCAACTTCGGCGTCCAGATCGACCAGACCCTGTTCGACGGCTTTCAGACCAAGAACAATGTCGCCGCCGCCGAATCGCGGGTCCGCGCCTCGGTCGAGAGCCTGCGCAACACCGAAGAGAACATTTTGTTCAATGCGGCAAGCGCCTACATGGACGTGATTCGCGATCGGCAAGTGGCGGTGCTAACCGAACAGAATCTGCAGTTCCTGACCGAGCAGGCGCGCGCGGCTCGTTCGCGCTTCGAGGTCGGCGAAGGCACTCGCACCGACGTGGCGCAAGCCGATGCCGAGCGCTCCTCCGCCGTGGCGGAACTCGCCGCCGCCCGCGCGCAGGCGCTGGCGAGCGCTGCGACCTATCGCCAGATCGTCGGCGACGAGCCGGGCAAGCTCAGGGCCGCTTCGCCGCTGTCGAAGCTGTTGCCGCGGAACCTCGATGCGGCGGTCGCGATTGCATCCAGCGAGCACCCCGCCATCCTCGCCACCCAGCATCTGGTCGACGCGGCGGCGTTTTCGGTGAAATCGGCCGAAGGCGCGCTGCTGCCGCAGCTCTCGGCTTCCGCCGGCGTTTCGAGCGCCTATCGCAACACCGTGCCAGGTGTATTCGGGGAGTCGGATGGCACAACCAATTCGGCCAGCATCGGTGCCACGTTGACCGTGCCGATCTATTCCGGCGGGCGGAACTCGGCGACGGTGCGCCAGAATAAGGAATCGCTCGGCCAGGCGCGGATCGAGGTCGATGTCAGCCGCGACACCGTGCGGCAAGCCGTGACCTCGGCGTGGACTCAGTACACTGCCGCCCAGCAAACCGTGGTGGCCAACCGGCAGGTGATCGCCGCGGCGCAGCTTGCGTTGAGCGGCGTCATCGAGGAGCGCAATGTCGGCCAGCGCACCACGCTCGACGTCCTCAATGCCCAGGCCACCCTCATCACCGCCAAGATCAACCAGGCCAGTTCTGAACGTGATTTGGTGGTGGCGAGCTATGCCATCCTCTCGGCTATCGGACATCTTTCGGTCGACCGTCTCGCCCTTCAGGTGACGAAATACAGACCCGAAGAGCATTACAATGCGGTCAAGGACAAGTGGATCGGCCTGCGTACGCCGGATGGCCGCTGATCGCGTCAGCAGTTTCAAGTTCCGCCAAGATTCAAAATGTTAGAGCGCCGCGTGTCCCAGAGGACGCGCGGCGTTTCAGTGTATGGATTCAAGCCAGGCCGGCTGAATGTCAAAATACCCTAATCTGTTGAAATCCAATCTGCTCTCAGATTGGGGATTCTCGTAGGGCGATCCGTCGGTTACGCTGTCGCCATGATTCGAATCCGGTTTTTGCCGGACAGGAAATCTGCAACGAGTCACAAGGGCGGCGGATGTGACGATGGCTACGGCAAGCAGCGTGCAGCGCGAACCTTCCATGGAAGAGATACTGGCTTCCATCAGGAGGATCATCGAGGACGGTGATACCGGCCGCAAGCATCCGGACGAAGCGGAAGACCTGCGCCAGGATCTGGAGCCGACGCCGGCGGTGGTGCCGGCACCGGCGGCAGGCGGGGCGCCACCGGCGGCAGGCGGGCCACTGGAGGCAGGCGGGGCGCCGCCGGAGGTGGATGCCTTTCGTGAACTGCGTGCCGGACCAGTCACCAGAGAGCCGGCTACGCAGGCGGAGGCGCAACCATCGGCTGTCGAGCCTGTGATTGCGCGCACGGAGCCGCCGGTGCGTTCCAACCCGACTCCGGCCGAAGCGCCGGTGACGCTTGCGGATGACAAAGCCGCTGCCGAGCCGGCTCCGGCCGTCAAGCCGGATGCGCCTGCGACGGCAAGGGCAGCGGAGACGACCGATAGCATCGTTGCCGATTGGCGGCGTGAGATCGCCGCAGTCGGCAAGGCGATGACCGTGACCAAGCCGGACAAGGCCCCGGACGGGGTCGAGGCGCGGCAGACGCCGGACACCGAACCGAAGGCCGAGGTTTTCGAGGACGCGGCCGAACCTGCTTTCGAGCCGGCCCCGCCGCCAAACGAGTTGGCGCGCCCGGCGGCAAGCGAGGCGCAGCCCGCTCGTCCGGCGATCCTTTCCGAGTATACGGGCCGGCAGGTTGCCGCAGCCTTCGGCGAGCTTTCCGATGCGTTCGCCAGCCGCAGCAAGAAAACCTTCGACGAGATGGCCGAGGAGATGCTCAGGCCCATGCTGCAGGACTGGCTGGACAACAATCTGCCGACACTGGTCGAGCGGCTGGTGCGCGAGGAAATCGAACGCGTGGCGCGCGGCGCGCAGTAATTTCAGGGACCAGTCGAGAACCAAACGCCGCCTTGGGGCGGCGTTTTGTTGAATCTGGACTGGGGAGAGCCGGGCAGGGCAATGAGGGGCAGCGCAAAACCTGAAGCGATTGTCCTGCGACAGTCGGATCTGGCGAGTTGCACCGAGCCGCCCAGGCGCTATCTATAGGCCATTGCCGTCCGCCGCTCGCTTGCGGTTGACTTGCCAACTGCCTTCCGATTTACACCGAACCCAACACATCCCGACAGCTCGGACCTCTTTTCATGCTCGAAAAAACCTACGACGCCAAAATCGTCGAGCCGAAGATCGCCAAAATCTGGGAGGAGGCCGACGCGTTTCGTGCCGGCGCGGGCGCCGACGAGGGCGCCGAAGCCTTCACCATCGTCATCCCGCCGCCGAACGTCACCGGCTCGCTGCATATGGGCCATGCGCTCAACAACACGCTGCAGGACATTCTGGTGCGCTTCGAGCGCATGCGCGGCAAGAACGTGCTGTGGCAGCCTGGAATGGATCATGCCGGCATCGCCACGCAGATGGTGGTGGAGCGCCAGCTTATGGAGAAGCAGATCCACCGCCGCGACCTGACGCGCGGTGAGTTCATCGAGAAGGTCTGGGAGTGGAAGGCCGAATCCGGCGGCGCGATCCTCAACCAGTTGAAGCGGCTGGGTGCCTCGGCCGACTGGAGCCGGGAGCGTTTCACCATGGACGAAGGCCTGTCCAGGGCGGTGCTCGAAGTGTTCGTCACGCTCTACAAGGAAGGGCTGATCTACAAGGACAAGCGCCTTGTGAACTGGGACCCGAAGCTGCTCACGGCCATCTCCGACCTCGAGGTCGAACAGCAGGAGGTCAACGGCAATCTCTGGCATTTCCGCTATCCAGTCGAGGGCGAAGCCTTCGATCCGGAAAATCCGAAGACCTTCATCACCGTGGCGACGACGCGTCCCGAGACGATGCTGGGCGATACGGCGGTGGCGGTGCATCCCGACGACGAGCGTTTTCGGCATCTGGTTGGCAAAAACATCGTCCTGCCGATCGTTGGCCGCAAGATCCCGGTGGTGGCGGACGAATATTCCGATCCGGAAAAGGGCAGCGGCGCGGTCAAGATCACGCCGGCGCATGATTTCAACGACTTCGAGGTCGGCAAGCGCCACAAGCTGCCGGCGATCAATATCCTCACCGTCGAGGCGGCGGTGACCCTCACGGACAATGACGACTTCCTCGCCGGGTTGGAGGTGACGGCCGAGCGCCAGGCCGTCTGGGATGCGCTCGACGGCCTCGATCGTTTCGTCGCGCGCAAGAAGATCGTCGAACTGATGGAGGCGGGCGGTTTCCTCGAAAAGGTCGAGCCGCATCGCCACACCGTGCCGCATGGCGATCGCGGCGGCGTGCCGATCGAGCCGCTCCTGACCGACCAGTGGTATGTCAACGCGGCCGAACTCGCCAAGCCGGCGATCGCGTCCGTACGCGAAGGCCGCACCAAGATCATACCCGGCAGCTGGGAGAAGACTTACTTCCAGTGGATGGAGAACATCGAACCCTGGTGCATCTCGCGCCAACTCTGGTGGGGACACCAGATCCCCGCCTGGTACGGGCCGGACGGGCGTGTCTTCGTCGAGAAGACCGAGGAGGAAGCGCTCGCTGCCGCGATCGAATACTATCTGGCGCTGGAGGGGCCGTGGAAGGCCTGGGTCGAGGACAAGCTCGAGAACTTCAAGCCGGGCGATATCCTGACTCGCGACGAGGATGTGCTCGACACATGGTTCTCGTCAGCGCTGTGGCCGTTCTCGACGCTTGGCTGGCCGGACCAGACGCCGGAGCTGAAGACCTACTACCAGACCGACGTGCTGGTCACCGGCTTCGACCTGATCTTCTTCTGGGTCGCCCGCATGATGATGATGGGCTTGCATTTCATGGAGGAGGAGCCGTTCCATACCGTGTATATGCATGCGCTGGTGCGCGACAAGAACGGGCAGAAGATGTCGAAGTCGAAAGGCAACGTCATCGACCCGCTCGATCTCATCGATGAGTACGGCGCCGACGCGCTGCGCTTCACGTTGGCGGTGATGGCGGCGCAAGGGCGCGACGTGAAGCTCGATCCGGCGCGCATCGCCGGCTACCGCAATTTCGGCACCAAACTGTGGAACGCGACGCGTTTTGCCGAGATGAACGACGTCGCGAGAAACGACGATTTCTGGCTGAACGACGCCAAGCTGGCGGTCAACCGCTGGATCCTGACCGAACTGACGCGCACCGCGGGTGAAATCACCGATGGCATCACCTCATACCGCTTCAACGAGGCGGCTGGTGCGGCCTACCGCTTCGTCTGGAACCTGTTCTGCGACTGGTACCTGGAATTGTTGAAGCCTGTGTTCACAGGTCCGGACGAGGCCGCCAAGGCCGAAAGCCGAGCTTGCGTCGCCTTCGTGCTCGACGAGATCTACAAGCTGCTGCATCCGATGATGCCGTTCATGACCGAAGAACTGTGGGCGCAGACGGCCGGCGAGGGCAAGGAACGGCCGTCGCTGCTTTGCCATGCCGCATGGCCGTCGCCCGACTTCGAGGATGAGGCCGCGGCCGCCGACATCAACTGGCTGATCGATCTTGTTTCCGGTATCCGCTCCGTGCGCTCGGAGATGAACGTGCCGCCGGCGGCGATCGCTCCGCTGGTGGTGATCGGCGCCAACGAAGCGACGCGCGACAGGCTCGATCGCCAGGATTCGGCGATCAAGCGGCTGGCGCGGGTCGGCGATATTTCACTCGGCGAAGCAGCACCCAAGGGCTCCGCCCAGATCGTGCTCAACGAGGCGACCATCTGCTTGCCGCTTGGCAGTTTGATCGACCTCACCGCGGAGGCGGCGCGACTGCAGAAGGAACTGGTCAAGGTGACCGAGGAGATCGCCCGGCTGCACAAGAAGCTGTCCAACGAGAAATTCGTCGCAAACGCGCCGGAGGACGTCGTGGAAGCCGAGCGCGAAAAACTCGGCGAGTATCGTGAGGCGCAGGAGAAGCTTTCGATGGCGTTGACGCGGGTGCGCGAAGCCGGTTGAGCTATCTTTTTATTTGAGGATCGGATTGTCCCAAAGCCGGATTCTGCTTCCCGAGTCCGGTGCTCTGGATTCGTCGGATTCGCCAGTCTCGAATCTGCTTTTCGGACGGGCTTCCTGCCACGAAAATAGGCATTCCGCAGCGTAAATCTTGACGTAAACGGAATGTTTTGGCCCTATTGTTGCCATAATGTAACAATGGGGCTCGGTCTTCGCAAAACGGGCCGTTTTTGCGTCATTCCATGCCAGTTTTCGGAATTTTCTCGTCGATTTGCACCCCAATGGGCCGTTTTTTGGCCTTGCCGCGAAAGCTGTCACTTTGTCCAGAATACGATCCGCGAAGGCGTACGTGTACGCATCGAGAATTCGTTGTTGCGACGTTAACCTGAATTGGTTCTAGCTTGGCCCACTCGTATTCGGGAGGGACATTCATGAGTAATTTGCGTCTGAAAGCGCTACTGGGGGCAGGGTGCTTTTCGCTATCGATTTTCGGTGTTGCGAACGCGGGCGGCTTCGACCGGGGCGGTGTCAACATCGACCAGTTGTTTGATGCCGCGCCATATTCGTTCGATGCCGGCGTCACCTATGTTTCGCCGCAGCGCACACTGAAGAATGTGCAGCGCCTGGATGGCTCGGGAATGTCGACGTCGGAAATTGACGTTGGTGGCGACTACGTGGTGCCGCGCATCGGCTTCAAGGCCAACATCTTTGAACCAGTGGATTGCCTTGCGTCTTATACGAAACCGTATGGTGCGGAGGCAGACTTCGGAATGAACAACGCCTATTCGCCAACGGCGGTCAAATACTATGTCAAAACAAATGATTTCGGCCTTACCTGCTCCTACAAGATAAATGTCGGCAAGGGCGCGATCCGGTTCATCGGCGGCCTCTCCTACCAGGAGGTCGATGCGTTTCTGTCCCGCCAGACATTGCTGGCCTTCGGCAATACCGGCCTCGGAAAATTCAAGCTTTCCGATGAGGCATGGGGTTGGCGCGTGGGCGCCGCTTATGAAATTCCCGAAATCGCCTTGCGCGCAAGCTTGATGTACTCGTCGAGCTACAAATATGACGAACTGTCGGGAACCGTCGACACGACCGGATTTGCAGGTGGGCCGCTAGGAAATGTTACCGGAGTGTTCCCGGTGACCGCATCCGCCGAGATTCCCCAGGCCGTGGAATTCAAGCTGCAGAGCGGTATAGCTCCTGGCTGGTTGGCCTTTGGCTCGATTCGCTGGCAGGAATGGAGCAAGCTTGGCATTGTTCCGATTAATGGTGTGATTAACCCGGTTTTCGGTACACCGTCGAACGTTTCTTTCGACCTGCTTTATCGCGACGGCTGGACGGTGTCGGGCGGCATAGCTCACAAGTTCACCGACCAATTGTCGGGCGCGGTTTCGCTGACCTGGGATCGTGGAACCTCGACGACCTCCGGCTATCAGTCGGACACCTGGTCCGTGGCCAGCGGCATCTCCTATTCACCAAACGACAAGATCGAGGTCAGACTTGGCGGCTCGATCGGTGTTCTGACCAGTGGGTCATCGACCTTCACCGGTGTTGGCGACACGGCAAATGCCATTACCTACACATACGGCGACGATCTGCTCCTTGCTGGCTCAGCCTCGGTCAAGATCAAGTTCTAAGTGTAAGATTTCAATAGAAAAAAGGCCGGGTATTTGCCCGGCCTTTTGCTTGAGGGCTTCCCGACCCTTCTGGCGTTGCAAATACACCACCCCTCCGCCTCCTGCGATCGTGACGTTTTGGCAACAGTTTCTGAGCAACGCTCGCGCTGCGAAGGCAGCAAGGGACATTGCCTATTTCCCGCCATAAACCCGGCGCACCTCGAATTTGTCTCAGGACACGTGCCAAAAGGCTCGGCAATGGGGCAGGCCGCACCGCCCGCGGCGAGGACGAGTATGAACGCCAGAGTCATCTCCAAGGCCAAGCTGCCCAGCCGCTATGTGACCGTCGGCCCGGCGCGCGCGCCGCACCGCTCCTATCTCTATGCGATGGGACTGTCGGCGGCCGAGATCGCGCAACCGCTAGTCGGTGTCGCAAGCTGCTGGAACGAGGCGGCTCCCTGCAACATCTCGCTCATGCGCCAGGCGCAGGTGGTCAAGAAAGGTGTCGCCGCGGCTAACGGCACGCCGCGCGAATTCTGCACCATCACCGTCACGGACGGCATCGCCATGGGCCATCAGGGCATGAAATCGTCGCTGGTGTCGCGCGAGGTCATTGCCGATTCGGTCGAACTCACCATGCGCGGCCATTGCTACGATGCGCTGGTCGGCCTTGCCGGTTGCGACAAGTCGCTGCCCGGCATGATGATGGCCATGGTGCGGCTCAACGTGCCGTCGATCTTCATCTATGGCGGCTCGATCCTGCCAGGTTCCTACAAGGGCCGGCAGATCACCGTGCAGGACGTGTTCGAGGCCGTCGGCCAGCACTCGGTCGGCACGATCGATGACGCCGAACTTCTTGAAATCGAACAGGCCGCCTGTCCTTCGGCCGGCTCTTGCGGCGCCCAGTTCACCGCCAATACCATGGCCACCGTCGCCGAGGCCATCGGCCTGGCGCTGCCCTATTCCTGCGGGGCGCCGGCACCCTACGAGATGCGCGACCGCTTCAATTTCGCCTCGGGCGAAAAGATCATGGAGCTGATTGCAAAGAATATCCGCCCGCGCGACATCGTCACGCTGAAGGCGCTGGAGAATGCGGCGACCGTGGTTTCGGCCACCGGCGGGTCGACCAACGCGGCGCTGCATTTGCCCGCGATCGCACATGAAGCCGGGATAAAGTTCGACCTCTTCGACGTGGCCAGGATCTTCGAGAAGACGCCCTATATCGCCGACCTGAAGCCGGGCGGCAAATATGTAGCCAAGGACATGTTCGAGGCCGGTGGCATTCCGCTTTTGATGAAGACGTTGCTCGATCATGGCTATCTGCATGGCGACTGCCTGACGGTGACCGGCCGCACTTTAGCCGAAAATATGGAGCACGTAGCCTGGAATGATAGCCAGGATGTGGTCCGTCCCGCCAACCGACCAATCACCCAAACGGGTGGCGTCGTGGGCTTGAAGGGAAACCTTGCCCCCGAAGGCGCGATCGTGAAGGTCGCGGGCATGTCGGAGCTGAAATTCTCGGGTCCGGCGCGCTGCTTCGATTCGGAAGAGGAGTGTTTCGAGGCAGTTACGGATCGCAGCTACAGCGAAGGCGAGGTCCTCGTCATCCGTTACGAGGGTCCGCGTGGCGGTCCGGGCATGCGGGAAATGCTTTCGACGACAGCGGCTCTCTACGGTCAGGGCATGGGCGGCAAGGTGGCTCTCATTACCGACGGACGTTTTTCGGGCGCGACACGCGGTTTCTGCATCGGCCATGTCGGGCCGGAAGCCGCCATGGGCGGTCCGATCGGGCTGCTGAAGAACGGCGATGTGATCTCGATCGATGCGGTGAACGGCACGATCGAGGTGGCGCTGTCCGACACCGAACTGGCGGCGCGGGCAAAGGCATGGAAGGCGCGCTCAACCGACTATCAGTCGGGCGCGATCTGGAAATACGCACAAACGGTAGGGCCTGCCCGCGATGGCGCGGTGACCCATCCCGGCGGTGCGAAAGAAACACACTGTTATGCGGATATCTGAGTTGCTGAGGTCGTCTGTCTTTTCGGCACTGGTCGCGATCGCCACTTTTGGCGCGACCTTGGGCGCCGCGGGCCAGGCCGTGGCCTTCGACGACAAGGTGTTCGACGACAAGACCGGCGTGAAGCCGCAGTCCAGCCCGTGGGCAGTGTTCCAGTTCGGCTTCTCCGCCTACAAGAACGGCCGCAAGGAGCAGGCCGCGGAGGCCTACAAATACGCAGCCGAAAACGGCCAGATCGGCGCCACCTGGAAGCTTGCGCGCATGTATGCCGAGGGTGACGGCGTGGAGCGCGACGATTACGCGGCGTTCAAGTTCTTCAGCGAGATCGTCGACCAGGACGTCGAGCCCGGTTCGCCGGAAGAGAGCTATGTATCGGACGCGCTCGTGGCGCTCGGCGACTATCTGAGGAAGGGCATCCCCGGCAGTCCCATCACAGAGGACGAAGTGGCGGCCCAGGAATATTACATGCGCGCCGCCGCCAACTACCGCAACCCGAACGCCCAGTTCGAGATGGGCCAGATGTTCCTGAATGGCAAGGGCGGCGTCAAGGCCAGCATCAAGCAGGCCGGACGCTGGTTCCAGCTCGCTGCGGAAAAGGGCCATGCCGGTGCGCAAGCGACGCTCGGCAACCTGCTCTTCCAGAGCGGTAAGATCGTTCGGGGGCTGGCGATGATGACCGCAGCACTTGAGCGGGCCTCACCCGCCGACCGGCCATGGATACGCGGCATGCAGGAAGAGGCATTTGCCGCGGCCGGCGAGGCCGACCGCCGCACCGCGATTTCGCTGGCCGGTGACATCCTCACCAAAGGCGGCGACCAGTAGTCGCGAAGCCAGTAGCCACGAAGCCAGTAGCCACGAAGATTGGGCATCCCGAAAAATCAAGTCGGGCAGCCGAGATCAGTTCTCGATCGGTTTCGTCGGAACGGGGCTGGGCTCCGGCGTTGAAATCGGCGTGGCCGGTTGATGCGGCGCCGGTGTTCCCGGACAATCGCCCTGAATCTTTTTCCACGACGTGTTGTTGAGCACCGTGTCGCAGCGGGCGAGGTGGCTCTGGCCGGCAAGCGTCAAGCAGGCGACCTGACCGATCTGGAACGATTTTCCGTTGGCCAGGCAGTGCGGTTCGGCAAAAGCTGACGTCGCGGCGAGGGCAAGCGCCGCGGCATACGGGCAAAGCGCAAACCTGATCGTCATCCTGAACCCCAGCCAAGCCGAGATTACAGCCGAACCCCCGATTGTGGCGATATGAGGGTCTGGACCATGATCCCGAACTGAAGGTCCGGCGCTGCAAGGAGATAGAGCTCATCCGATTCCACCGGAATGGGAACAGGCTCTATAGACTGGAAATCCGGCGATCCGGACCTCGAAATGATCAGATTGGCGCAAAAGTCAGTTCGATGGCCACGGGCACGTGGTCGGAGGGTTTTTCCCAGGCGCGCACGTGCTTTTCGATCGCGGCGGAGGAAAAGCGGTTGGCGGCTTCGGGCGAGAGCAACAGGTGATCGATGCGGATGCCATTGTTCTTCTGCCAGGCGCCGGCCTGGTAATCCCAGAAAGTGTAGGTGTCCGGCGCGTCGGTGACCGCGCGCACGGCTTCGGTGAAGCCGAGATTCTTCAGCCGGCGGAACGCCTGCCGCGTCTCTGGCTGAAACAGGGCATCGCCCAGCCAGTTCTCTGGAAATCTTGCGTCGATGGGCTCGGGAATGACGTTGTAGTCGCCCGCCAGCACCAGCGCCTCTTCCAGCAAAAGCCGTTCCTCGGCCCAGCGCTCCAGCCGCGCCATCCAGGACAGCTTGTAGGAGAACTTCCTTTCGTCGTCGACCGGGTTGCCGTTCGGCAGATAGAGCGAGGCGACGCGCAACGCGCCCTTGTCGGTCGAGAACACGCCCTCGATGAAACGCGCCTGCTCGTCGGCGTCGTCGCCCGGCAGGCCTCTGATAACCTCGTCGAAGCGCAGCTTCGACAGGATGGCGACGCCGTTGAAACCCTTCTGGCCATGGGTTTCGACATTGTAGCCAAGCGCTTCGATCTCGGCGCGCGGAAACTGCTCGTCGACCGTCTTGATCTCCTGCAGGCAGGCGATATCAGGCGCGCTTTCCGTTAGCCAATGGGTCAAATTGCCGATGCGGGCCCGAACGCCGTTGATGTTCCAGGTGACGATTTTCATGACGGCCTCATTGCTGTTGCGGCGGATGACGTTCGACGAGGCCGATCGTATTGCCTGCCGGGTCCTTTAGGAAGGCCATCCATTCGCTTTCCCCCGCCGGCCCGAACAGGCCTTCCGTGTCGCGATGGACGAGCATTGGCGGCGCGGTGAAAGGAACGCCGGCGGCTTTTGCCGAGGCGTGGAAATCGTCAAGGTCCGATATGTCGAGATAGACGGTGCCGGCCGGCAGACCGTCCGTGAAAAGCAGGCGCACGTCGCCCGCCATGATGAAGGCGATGCCAGGCGGCTCGAAGCGCACGTGCACTGTCATGCCGAGCACGTCGTGCCAGAACGCCAGCGTTGCATCGAGATCGCGCCCGGCTGAAAGCGCGACCTGACGGACCGCGCCGATGGCAGGCATTTCTAAATACTGAAGCTGGTGCCGCAGCCGCATGAGGCGACCGCATTCGGGTTCCTGATCTGGAACGACTGGCCCATCAAATCGTCGACGAAATCGATCACCGAGCCACCCATATAGACCAGCGAGAGGTCGTCGATCAGAACAGTAGCGCCGTCCTTCTCGATGGCGACGTCGTCGTCGTTGCGCGTGTCGACCAGGTCGAACTTGTAGGAAAAGCCGGAACAGCCGCCGCCCTCAACCGAAACGCGCAGCGCCGTCTTGCCGGCTTGGCCAGATACAATCTTGGCGATCCGCTTGGCGGCGGCATCGGTCATCTCGACTTTCATGGCAGTCTTGGCGTCAGCGCCCATGGGCGTCACCTTGCTTTCGGTTTCACATGATAGGTATGAAGCGCGAGGGGGCAAGTCAACTGCGGCATAGGCTATGACAATTGGGGCCATGACGAACGAGTTGGGCGACATCGGTTTCGGCTATAGGCCGCGCGCGGCCTATGCCTGCGATCCGGCAAAGTCGCGCGGGCGGCTGTTCGACGAGGTGGAGAGCCCGACCCGAACGCCGTTCCAGCGTGACCGCGACCGCATCATCCATTCGACGGCCTTTCGCCGGCTGAAGCACAAGACACAGGTGTTCGTCGCGCATGAGGGCGACCATTACCGCACCCGGCTGACGCATTCGATCGAGGTGGCGCAGATTGCGCGCGCCCTGGCTCGAGCGCTGCGCGGCGACGAGGATCTGGCCGAGGCGGTGGCGCTGGTGCACGATTTCGGCCACACGCCCTTCGGCCATACCGGCGAGGACGCGCTGAACGAGAAGATGGCCGCCTGGGGCGGCTTCGACCACAACGCGCAATCGCTGCGCGTGGTGACGCGGCTGGAGAGCCGCTATGCCGAGTTCGACGGGCTGAACCTCACCTGGGAAACGCTGGAGGGTCTGGTCAAGCACAACGGACCGCTGACCGACGCCCGCGGAAAAGGCCTGAAGGGGCTGGTGCCACAAGCGATCCGCGATTATTCGGAGCTGCATGACCTTGAACTCGACCGCTTCGCCGGCATCGAGGCGCAGTGCGCGGCGATCGCCGACGACATCGCCTACAACACCCATGACATCGACGACGGCCTGAGATCAGGCTTCCTGACGCTGGACATGCTAGAGAAGGTCTCGCTGCCCGGCTCGATCCTCGAAGGCGTGCGTCAGCGCTATCCGGCGCTCGACGATATGCGCACCGGCCACGAACTGATGCGACGGCAGATCACGATGATGGTCGAGGACGTCATCGTTTCCACCAGCGCCAATCTCGCCCGCATCAAGCCGGACAGTGCAGACGCGGTGAGGGCGGCAGGCGAGACGATGGTCACCTTTTCCGCCGAAATGGCCGCGTTCGAAAAGGAGTTGAAGGCTTTTCTCTACACGCATCTCTACCGGCACAGCGAGGTCATGCGCGTGCGCAACGATGCCGAGCAGATCGTCAAGAACCTGTTCGATGTCTATTTCGCCGATCCGCGCGCCATGCCCGATGGCTGGCGCGAGGGGCTCGACCGGGCCGACGATCGCATCAAGGCGCGCAGCGTTGCCGATTTCCTGGCGGGCATGACGGATACCTACGCTTTGAAGGAACACCGCCGTTTGTTTGACCATACGCCTGAATTAAGCTAGGGCGGGCTCGATTTTGCCGGCCAATAAGCCGGATCCCTGCAAAGCCGCCAGAGTCACACCAAATGAACATCTTCGCCGACTTCAACGCGCGAATCACCAGAGCTGTCGAAGCGCTTGATTTGAAAGACAAAGACGGCGGTTCGCTGGACCTGTCGCGCATCGCCGTCGAGCCGCCGCGCGACGCCAGCCATGGCGATCTGGCGACCAATGCGGCGATGGTGCTGGCCAAGCCGACCGGCCAGAATCCACGCGCATTGGCTGAAAGGCTGGCGCAGGCGCTGCGCGCCGACACCGACATCGCCGCCGCCGACGTCGCTGGTCCGGGCTTCGTCAATCTCAGGCTCAAGGACGCATTCTGGCAGGCGCATCTGACCGCGCTGCTCGGCGAAGGCCGCAATTATGGCCGCTCGACGGTTGGCGGCGGCAAGAAGGCCAATGTCGAATACGTCTCCGCCAATCCAACCGGACCGATGCATGTCGGCCATTGCCGTGGCGCCGTGGTGGGCGATGCGCTCGCCAACCTGATGGCCTTCGCCGGCTATGACGTGACCAAGGAATATGTCATCAACGACGCCGGTTCGCAGATCGACGTGCTCGGCCGATCGGTCATGCTGCGCTACCGCGAGGCGCTCGGCGAAGAGATCGGCGAGATTCCGGCCGGGCTTTATCCGGGCGACTATCTCATGCCGGTCGGCCAGGCTCTGGCCGGCGAATTCGGCCGCTCCCTGCTGCAGATGCCCGACGAGGAAGCGCTTGCCATCGTCAAGGACCGGACCATCGACGCGATGATGGCGATGATCCGCGCGGATCTGGCGCTGCTCAACGTGCATCACGACGTCTTTTTCTCAGAGCGCACGCTGCATGCCGACAACGCCCGGAAAATCCGCTCGGCCATCGCCGACCTGACGCTCAAGGGGCATATCTACAAGGGCAAGCTGCCGCCGCCCAAGGGCGAGAAGCCGGACGACTGGGAGGATCGCGAGCAGACGCTGTTCCGCTCGACAGCGGTCGGCGACGACATGGACCGGGCGCTGGTCAAGTCGGACGGCACTTTCACCTATTTCGCCGCTGATGTCGCCTATTTGAAGGACAAGGTCGATCGCGGCTTCGTCGAGCTGATCTATGTGCTTGGCGCCGATCATGGCGGCTATGTGAAGCGCCTGGAAGCGCTCGCCCGGGCGATTGCCGGCGACGAGGTGAAGCTCACCGTCCTGCTTTGCCAGTTGGTGAAGCTTTTTCGCGACGGCGAGCCGGTGCGCATGTCGAAGCGGTCGGGCGATTTCGTGACCCTGCGCGAAGTGGTGGAGGAGGTCGGCCGCGATCCGATCCGTTTCATGATGCTCTACCGCAAGAACGATGCGCCGCTCGATTTCGACTTCGCCAAGGTGACCGAGCAGTCGAAAGACAACCCGGTGTTCTACGTGCAGTATGCCTCGGCGCGCTGCCATTCGGTGTTCCGGCAAGCGAGCGAACAGTTGGGCGAGGCCAATTTCGACCGCAATCGGCTGGCCGCAGCCACCGCTTCGCTGGCCGACGAAGGCGAGATCGGCCTGATCCGGAAGCTTGCGGAATACCCGCGGCTGATCGAATCCGCGGCACTTGCGCTCGAGCCGCACCGGCTGGCATTCTACCTCTACGATCTCGCCTCCAGCTTCCACGGACATTGGAACCGCGGCACCGAGAATCCCGACTTACGTTTTGTTAAGGTTAACGACCGACAATTGACGCATGCCAGACTAGGGCTGGTGCAGGCTGTTTCGGACGTTTTGACGTCCGGCCTGACGCTGATCGGAGCCGATGCGCCCACCGAAATGCGTTAGGTTTGACTAAAAAACCTGTCACCTTTTGCCCACATTGCGCTGGTAAGGGCCAACCCTACGCGACGTCCATGGCGTCCGAATGAGTGCGAGTTCGGGAACAATAATGGCAGACAGAACCCAGCTGAGAGCAGCCGCCCAAAACGATATCGCCGACGATGATCCGTTCGCGGAACTGACCAGGATCATGGGGTTCGACCCGCGCCAGCCGGTCAAGCCGCAGGCCCAGCCGAAGGCGGCTCCCGCCAGCCAGCCGGTGGACGAGGGCGATTTCGACATCGACCTCGAGAAGGAGTTGATGGGCGAATTCGGCGCCGACGACAATGACAGTGTCGCCGAGGTTCGCGAGCCGGCCTTCAACGCGGCTGCTACTGACGCAGTGGACGACGAGCTTGCCGCGTCGCTCGAACAGGATTTCCCGCTGTATGACGACGCGGCGGACGAAGCCGCCCATGCCGTCGCTGCCGACGAGGCGCACTCTGGGGCTGCCGAAGCATCCGCGCCGGCCGTTGAATCTGCTTTCGATGACGGTTTCGATGATGCGCTCGCCAGTTCGCTCGAAGACGTCTCGCCATTCGAAGATGATTTGTCGGTAGACGACGAGCTTGCCGCGTCGCTCGAACAGGATTTCCTGCTGTATGACGACGCGGCCGACAAGGCTGGACAGAATACCGCCGCCGCCGATGTTTCCGCGTCGCGCGCCGAGCCCGTCTTGGACGATGAATTCGACAATGCCGTCGCAAGCTCGCTCGAAGACGAACTGATGCTGGACGAGCATGTGCCGATGGAGAGCGCCGCCGGCGTTTCCGCGTCGCGCGCCGAACCCGCCTTGGACGATGAATTCGACAATGCCGTCGCAAGCTCGCTCGAAGACGAGTTGATGCTGGACGAGCATGTGCCGATGGAGAGCGCCGCCGACGTTTCCGCGTCGCGCGCCAAACCCGCCTTGGACGATGAGTTCGACAACGCGGTCGCAAGCTCGCTCGAAGACGAGCTGATGCTCGATGACCATGCGCCGACGGAGCACGCCGCCGTCGATGCTCCTGCGGCGCCTGTTCGGGCTGTTTCGGATGAGTCCGATGAGGACTTTGCCGGCCATTTCGACGACGCCATGGCCGATGTCGACATGGATTTCGACGTTCGCACGGATGAGCCAGTCGAGATTGACGAGCCCGAAATTGACGAACCGGAGACTGTCGCCGCCAAGGACGAGCCTTCCGCCGCACCCTCGGAAGATGCGTTCGATGACGATTTCGATTTGCGCTTCGACGACGTGCTTGCCGAGGAAACCGAAGAGCCGGTTGCGCAGGCCTCCGGCTTTGCGGCCCCGCCGACGGCGCCAGTCACCATGGTTCAGCCGCCGGAGCCAGCCCCCGTCGCTGACGAGCGGAGCCTCGAAGACGAGTTGAACGCTCTGTTGGGCACCATGAGCACACGGGCTGCTCCCGTGGCTGTGCCCGAATCCGCCATGATTCAGCAGCCTGTGGCCGCGGCTGAAAGAACCGCCGACAAACCAATGGATACTGTCGACGACCTGGACTGGAGCCTTGACGAGCAAGCTCCTTCGGAGCCGTCGGATGACGACGCGGTTCAGTCCGCTGACGCCGATCTCGACGCCGTTCTCCTCGATGAGCTCGAGGGCCAGGATTTCGGTGTTGAAGATACCGCCGAGCCGGCCGATGTCGATTTCGATTTCGAGGATGATGAATTGCATGCCGCCTTCGCCAAGGACATCGGTCTGGATCATGGCGACGGCGTTAAGGTTACGACATCCGCTTCCCAGGAGGATCCGGATCAATCGCTCAACTGGCTAGCGGCACGGCCTGCCCCGCCGGCGCCGGCCCGTTCGTGGAGCCGCGTAACGCCGGTCGCACAGTCGCAGCAGCCCGCCTTTGCGGCCCAGCCGACGGCTTCGGCGAATGCCGCGGAAGCTACGCCGCCAATGGCTGCGGCACCGTCCTATCAGGACGAGCCGGCCCATCAGGACGAGCCGGTCGAAGACGACACCAATGCGGCATCCGCGCCAGCGCAAAGCGAACCGCCTTCGGCGTATGACGAGATGCCCGATCTCGAAACGGTCGATGTGCCCGAGCGCGTCGTGGCGCTGGCGGACGATCTCGATATTCCGGAACTCGACTTCGACGAAGACGAACCGGCGGCGCCTGCCTATGACGATCTTGACAACGAGTTCGCCAGCCTTCTCACGGAAATGAATACCGTGGACGTCGCTACGGCTCCAGTGCGCAGCACGGCGTATGACGATGCATCCGGGTTCCGTTCAGGGGCCGAGTTCAAGTCAGCCTATGAGCCCGACCGCGTCGAAACGCGGACCTATGCGGCGAGGCCTGCACAAACGCCCTTCAGTGCGTCCTATGCCGACGCCGCCGGCGGCTTCGATCTGGGCGATGCGCCCGGCGGCGAGCCGGCTTCGCAGGCCGACGACTTTGGCTTGGACGAACTCGACTACGACCCCGAACTGGATGAGGCCATGTCGGTTCCCGGCCTGGCCGGGCAGGAGGCCGCGAGACCCCGTAGCCGTGGCCTGCTGGTCGCCGTGGTCGTTGGCGCCGTGGCGATCGCCGGTGGTATCGGCGCCTTCGCATTGTCTTTCGGCGGCAGTGGCGGCAGCGATGCGCCGGTCATAGTCAAGGCGGACAATGCACCGATCAAGGTCAAGCCGGAAAATCCGGGCGGTACCGTCGTGCCGAACCAGAACAACAAGGTCTATGACGCCGTGGCCAAGGGTGGCGCGAGGCCTGCCGAACCGGTCCAGGAAAAGCTGGTCACCAACACTGAAGAGCCGGTGGACGTGACGGCCAAGGAGCCGCCGCAGAGCCGTGTGGTCGATCTTTCGCCCGACGACATCGACGCGGCTGAAGGCGCCGATGCGATCGGCGGCACGCAAGCGGCCGGCGGCACGCAACCGGCCGGCGGCACGCAAGCGGCCGGAAATGCCGACGCCGCTGCCGCGCCGGCACCCAAATCCGAAGACCGTATCGCCCAGGTTCTGCAGGAGGCCGACAACGACATAACGCCCGATGTCGTCGCAGTTGCGCCCCGTAAAGTGAGGACCATGGTCGTCAAATCCGATGGTTCACTGGTTGCGCGCGAGGATCCGGCACCTGCGGCGCCGCAGGTGGCTGCCGTCGAGCCTGTCGATCCGGCGCCGCAGCATGTGGCACCGGCGGCCCAGGCCGACGACGCGGAGCAGACCGGCACGGTGCCGTCTATTGCCGACCAGGCAAGTGGCGACCCAGTGGCCGGCGACCAGTTGATCGAAGCCGTCAAGCCGGCAGTCGCGCCCGAAGCCCAAACCGCCCAGCCCTTCAACACGCCGGCCACGGTTCCGGTGGCGCCGCAGCGTCCGTCCGACCAGCCGGTCGATGTCGTCGGCGAGGTCAAGCCCGACCAGGTTGCGTCCATCAATCCGGCGGCCTCGAACGGTGGTGGCTCGTGGTCGATGCAGATCGCCTCGCAGCCGACTGTCGAAAGCGCCCAGTCGACCTATCAGGATCTGCAGCGCCGCTATGGCAGCGTGCTTTCCGGCCTCACCGCCAACATCGTCAAGGCCGAGATCGCCGGCAAGGGAACGTTCTACCGCGTTCGCGTCCCGGCGAAGTCACGCAACGATGCAATCAACTTGTGCACCAACTACAAGGCTGCCGGCGGCAACTGCTTCGTGTCGCGCTAGCCAAATCTCCCGTCCTTAGGGGCAAGAAACGGCGCGGTCACGGACCGCGCCGTTTTTTTGGGATTCTGGCTCAACCGCATGTGGTTCGATGCGATTCCCTTTGTTCGCGTGAAGCTCTAAACTCCTGCCCATGACCGAATCAAAATCCATGATCCTCGGCTGCGCCGGGAAATCGCTCACACGCGACGAAATCAATTTCTATCGCAATGAATGCCCGTGGGGCTTCATCCTGTTTGCCCGCAATATCGGCGAGCCCGAGCAGATTCGCGATCTGGTCGCCGCGATGCGTGACTGTGTAGAGCGCCCGGATGCGCCGGTGTTCATCGACCAGGAAGGCGGCCGGGTGCAGCGCCTGCGGCCGCCGCTGGCGCCGAACTATCCGGCCGGTGGCGCGCTCGGCGCCTTGTGGCGCAACGACCACGACGCCGGCAACCGCGCCGCCTGGCTGATGGCGCGGCTGCATGCCTTCGATCTGCTGCGCTACGGCATATCGGCGGATTGCCTGCCAGTGCTCGACGTGCCGATCGAGGGCGCCAGCGACGTCATCGGCGCGCGCGCCTACGGGAAGGAGCCTCGTGCCGTGATCGAACTGGGTCGCGCCGTGGCGGAGGGCCTGATGTCGGGCGGCGTGCTGCCGGTGATGAAGCATATTCCCGGGCATGGACGGGCCTTTGCCGACACGCATTTCGAACTTCCCACCGTCGATGCCTCGATGAGTGATTTGCAGCGGCATGATTTCGCCCCGTTCAGGGAGCTCAATCATTTGCCGATGGCCATGACGGCGCATGTCGTCTACAGCGCGATCGACCCGAACAACCCGGCCACGACCTCCGGCAAGGTCATCGACGAGATCATCCGCGGCGAAATCGGTTTCGACGGGCTGCTGATGAGCGACGACACCTCGATGAAAGCACTTTCTGGGGATTTCCCGTCAAAGGCGGCCGCGATCCTTGCGGCGGGCTGCGATCTGGTCCTTCACTGCAACGGCGTTTTCGAGGAGATGGCCGGCATTGCGTCGCGCACCACGGGGCTTGAAGGCACGTCGTTGCAGCGCGCGCAACGCGCGCTGACCTATATCAAGAACCGCGATCGGGCCGATGAAGCCGAGATACGCGCCGAATTCGCCACCTATTTCGACGCGGTGGCCTAGACCATGATCCCGAAAAGTGGGAACCGGTTTTCGGGCCAGATCGTGGTCAAACAAGAACGTAGACCATGATCCCGAAAAGTGGGAACTGGTTTTCGGAACAGATCATGGTCAAACAAGAAGATAGAATCTGAGGAAAGCGACAGGAAGTGGCGGAAACATTGGACAGTAAGGCCGGCAAGGCCGCACCGATGGACCGTCTTTGGGCCGAGAACGACGATTCGCGGCTGACCGGCGATCCCGCGCTGGTCGTCGACGTCGCCGGTTTCGAAGGTCCGCTCGACCTCTTGCTGCATCTTGCCCGCAACCAGAAGGTCGATCTGGCGCGCATCTCGATCCTGGCGCTGGCCGAGCAATATCTGGCCTTCGTCGAGAAGGTGAGGGCGCTCAGGCTGGAACTTGCCGCCGACTATCTGGTGATGGCGGCGTGGCTGGCCTTTCTCAAGTCGAAGCTTTTGATCCCCAAGCAACCCGGCGACGACGGCGAAAGCGGCGAGGAGCTGGCGGCGGTGCTGCAGTTCCGGCTGAAGCGGCTGGAAGCCATGCGCGACGCGGCGGCCCGGCTGGTCAACCGCAACCGGCTCGGACGCGACGTGTTCGCACGCGGCATGCCGGAGATGGTCATCATCGAGAAACGCAACGCCTATTCGGCCTCGCTCTACGATTTGCTGACCGCCTATGCGGCGCAACGTCAGAAGCAGGCGATCACCAATGTGACGATCGCCAGGCGCGGTGTGTGGTCGCTCAAGGACGCGCGCGAAGTCCTGACCCGGCTGATCGGCACGCTTGCCGACTGGACGGCGCTGGATGGTTTCCTGATCGAGTATCTGACCGATCCGGATGAGCGGCGCACAGCGATCGCCAGCTCCTTTGCGGCAACGCTGGAACTGGTCCGCGAAGGCAAGGTGGAAATGCGGCAGGACGAGGTGTTCGCGCCGCTCTATCTGCGCGGTCGTGCGCAAGGCATCAGGGCAGTCGAGGTGGCATCATGAGTGAACGCGCCAACGCTTCGGTCATTCCGTTCAAGGTCGACGACGAGACCGAAGAGGGCGTGCTCGCCGGGACTCCGGCAGAAAATCAGGCCCAGAACCCATCCCATGCTCCTGGCCAGAATCCTGGCGAGCGGCTGCATATGGCGGAAGCCGTGCGCATGGCCGAGGCGATCGTTTTCGCCAGCGCCGAGCCGGTCAGCGAAAAGCAGCTTGCCGCGCGCCTGCCCGACGGCATCAACATTGCAGCGGCGATGGCTGACTTGCAGCAGATTTATGAGCGGCGCGGGGTCAATCTGGTGCGCGTCGGCGATGCCTGGGCGTTCCGCACCGCCGGCGACCTCGCTTTCCTGATGAGCCGCGACACGGTGCAGCAGAGGAAGCTTTCCCGCGCGGCGCTCGAAGTGCTGGCGATCATCGCCTATCACCAGCCGGTGACGCGCGCCGAGATCGAGGATATCCGCGGCGTCGAAACCTCGAAGGGCACGCTGGACACGCTGATGGAGACCGAATGGGTGAAGATGCGCGGCCGGCGCCGCACGCCCGGCCGTCCCGTCACCTACGGCACCACCGACATCTTCCTCGATCATTTCGCGCTGGAGGAGATCCGCGATCTTCCCGGCATGGAGGAATTGAAGGGCGCCGGGCTGCTTTCGGGCCGCATGCCGTCGAATTTTTCCATTCCGCTGCCGCCGGCCGATCTAGACGCGCTGACCGACGACGAGGATCCGCTGACCGACATCGACCTCGAAGAACTCGGCCTGTTGACGCCGCGCGTCGAGGAAGATTGACCGCAGGCGCGCTGTAGAAAAGGCCGGCAGGCGGGGGCTGCGCGGATTCGTAGCGCCCCTCCCGCAACGAAAGTGCGTGACTTCGGCCACTCATTCATAAACTCTGTCGCGGTTGTGTTTGAATCCCAGCGCGAAAACGCATAGATCATCGTCAGAGAAAACATTTCGAGAGAGAGTTGCTATGGGTTCGTTTTCGATTTGGCACTGGATGATCGTGCTGGTGATCGTGCTGCTGGTGTTCGGCCGCGGCAAGATTCCCGAGCTGATGGGTGACATGGCCAAGGGTATCAAGAGCTTCAAGAAGGGCATGGCCGACGACGATGTCGCCGAGGACAAGCGTACCGTCGAGCACCGTGCCGACGAGACCGTTTCGGCAGTGAAGGAAAAGGCCAGCAAGAGCTGAGCCCAAACTTTAGTCGGAACGTATCGCCATGTTCGACATCGGCTGGACCGAGATGCTGGTGATCGCGATCGTCATGATTGTGGTCGTCGGGCCCAAGGATTTGCCCAAGATGCTGCGCACTTTCGGCCGCACGACGGCAAAGATGCGTGGCATGGCAGCCGACTTCCAGAAGCAGTTCAACGACGCGCTGAAAGAGGCCGAGCTCGACGACGTCAAGAAGTCGGTCGATTCGCTCAGGAGCCTCAACCCGGCCGCCGAGATCAGGAAGCAGCTCAATCCGTTCGAGCAGGCGGCAGCCGACGTGCGCTCCGGGGTCGACGCGGCGATGAAGCCGAAGCCGGCTGTCGACACGGTCACGCCAGATGCTTCGACGCCGCAGGATACCGGGCTGAAGAATGGCGCGACGGTGCTGCCTGATATCAATACCCCGGAAGCGGCGCCGGCGGCGCCAACCTTTCCAGCGATGACCGATGAGTCGGTGGTGACATCGCCTGTCGGGACGGCGACGGCGGCTGCGCCGCAAAAGGCTTCGGCAGCGAAGATGAAGGCTGCGCCAGCGAAAGCGATGCCGGCCCCCACGGCCGCGGCGAAGCCAGCGGCGGTAGCGGCAAAACCTGCCGTAACAAAGACCGCAGCTAAAAAGGCCGAGCCGAAGCCTGCACCGGCAGCGGTGAAGAAGCCGGCTGCAGCCGCCAAAAAGACGGCGGGAGCCACCAAGTGAGCGTTTCGGAAAAGGACGAGGTCGAACAATCGGCGGCTCCCCTGATGGAGCATCTGATCGAGCTGCGCCGGCGGCTGATGTGGTCGATCGGCGGGTTCTTCGTCGCCTTCCTAGTCTGCTTCTTCTTCGCCAAGCAGCTGTTCAACCTGTTGGTCATCCCGTTCAAATGGGCGACCCAATGGGCAGGGCTCGACCCGCATAAGGTCGAGCTGATCTACACGGCGCCGCAGGAATTCTTCTTCACCCAGGTCAAGCTGGCGATGTTTGGCGGCATGGTGATCGCCTTTCCGCTGATCGCCACGCAAATCTACAAGTTCATCGCGCCCGGCCTCTACAAGAACGAACGCAACGCTTTCCTGCCGTTCCTGATCGCTTCGCCGATCCTCTTCGTGATGGGCGCATCGCTGGTCTATTTCTTCTTCACGCCGATGGTGATGTGGTTCTTCCTCGCCATGCAGCAGGCCGGCACTGACGACCAGGTGCAGATTTCGCTGCTGCCGAAAGTGTCGGAATATCTCAGCCTGATCATGACACTGATCTTCTCCTTCGGCCTGGTGTTCCAACTGCCGGTGGTGACCAGCCTGATGGCGCGGGTGGGCATGCTGTCGTCTCAGGCGCTGGTCGAAAAGCGCAAATGGGCCATCGTCATCGCCTTCGTCGTGGCGGCTGTGCTGACACCGCCCGACCCGATAAGCCAGATCGGCCTGGCCATTCCCACGATCCTTCTCTACGAGGTTTCGATCTGGTCGGCCCGGCTGATCGAGCGCAGCAAGGAACGGGAACGTCTGGCGCGCGAGAAGCGGGAGGCTGCGGAAGAGGTGGCCGAAAAACCTGCGGACGCGTCGTCGACGTAGTCTGCACCTACATAGGCTGCATCCTGTCGCGCGCCCCTCTGTCCTGCCGGACATCTCCCCCACAGGTGGGAGATCGGCTGTCATCGCGACTTTCGCTAATCTCCAGCGTGAAGAGTGAGCCTCCGGCGAAGCTGCCAATCTCCCTCCTTGTGGGGGAGATGTCCGGCAGGACAGAGGGGGGCGCGAAGGAACTCGGCCTTGACATCTTGCATCAATCAAGGATGCGGTTTACGCCCTCTGGTCTTTGTTTTTGGGCATGCCGTTGTCCCAAAACCGCTGCGCACTTATGGGCGACTAGCCCGCCGAGGACGAACAAACCATGCTTGACATCAAATGGATTCGCGACAACCCGAAGGTCCTTGTCGAGGCGCTCAAGAAGCGCTCGTGGTCCGGCGATGATGCGCAGTCCACAGTCGATGATCTGATCGCCAGGGACGAGGCGCGGCGCGAACATCTGACCGAGCTACAGACCAGGCAGGAGCGCCGCAACGCCGCGTCGAAAGAGATCGGCAACGCCATGCGTTCGGGCGACGCCGCCCTTGCCGAAAGGCTGAAGGTCGAGGTCGGCGAGATCAAGGCCTTCATCCAGAATGGCGAGGCGCGAGAACGCGAGCTCGACAAGGCGCTGAATGACGTGCTGGCGGTGCTGCCCAATGTGCCGCTCGACGACGTGCCGGTCGGCAAGGACGAGCACGACAATGTCGTCAAGCGCACGGTCGGCAAGGTGCCGACGCGGTCGAACTGGGTGAAGGAGCATTTCGAGATCGGCGAAGCGCTCGGCATGATGGATTTCGAGCGCGCGGCGAAACTGTCTGGCTCGCGTTTCACGGTGCTGAAGAGCGGTTTGGCGCGGATGGAACGCGCGCTCGGCCAGTTCATGCTCGACCTGCACACTACAGAGCACGGCTATGAAGAGATCCAGCCGCCGCTGATGGTCAATTCGGCGACGATGTACGGGACGGGACAGCTGCCAAAATTCGCACTGGATTTGTATAGAATTCACGACGAAAGCAGCCATGCGCATTACGGCATGGAAGAACATGCTGCAGTCATCCCCGGAATACTGAACCAGATCGATCTCTTTCCAAAACTTGTAAAATACCTGAGCACCAGACGCTCGGATCCGGAAAGTGAAGCGCTGCTTCAAGCTCTTGCTAACGGCTTCGGCGATACGACGCTGGAAAGTGTCGAGTATTTTGCGGATTTTCTGAACTCAGTTGTCGATGGCTCGGAGGACCGCAACGGTTTGCTCTCGGATCGATGGCTCATCCCGACCGCCGAAGTGCCGCTGACCAACCTCGTTCGCGAAGAAATCACGGCGCATGAAAAACTGCCGCTGCGCTACACCGCGCTGACGCCGTGCTTCCGCTCGGAAGCCGGTTCGGCCGGGCGCGACACGCGCGGCATGTTGCGCCAGCACCAGTTCTACAAGGTCGAGCTGGTGTCGATCACCGATCAGGAGTCTTCGCTCGCCGAACACGAGCGGATGACCGAATGCGCTGAAGCGGTGTTGAAACGGCTGGAATTGCCGTTCCGCACCATGACGCTGTGCACCGGCGACATGGGCTTTGGCGCGCGCAAGACCTACGACATCGAGGTCTGGCTGCCGGGCCAGAACGCCTATCGCGAGATTTCGTCCTGCTCGGTCTGCGGCGATTTCCAGGCGCGACGGATGGATGCCCGTTACAAGGACAAGGACGGCAAGGGCAATCGCTTCGTCCACACGCTGAACGGCTCCGGCACCGCCGTCGGCCGCGCTCTTATTGCTGTCATCGAAAACTACCAGAATGAGGATGGCAGCGTAACCATTCCTGAAGCGCTTCGGCCTTACATGGGCGGTCTGGAAACGATCGAATCGAAATAATGCGCATCCTCCTGACCAATGATGACGGCATCCATGCCGAGGGCCTTGCATCGCTCGAACGCATCGCCCGCACGCTGTCGGACGACGTCTGGGTGGTGGCGCCGGAGCAGGACCAGTCCGGCTACGCGCATTCGCTGTCGATCTCGGAGCCGCTGCGCTTGAGGAAGATCGGCGAAAAGCACTTTGCGGTGCGCGGCACGCCGACCGACTGCGTCATCATGGGCGTGAAGAAGATCCTGCCCGCGGCACCCGACCTTATCCTGTCCGGCGTCAATTCCGGCGCCAACATCGCCGACGATGTCACCTATTCGGGCACCGTCGCCGGCGCCATGGAAGGCGCGCTGCTCGGCGTCCGCTCGATCGCCTTCAGCCAGGCCTATTCCTACGTCGGCGAGGACCGCGTCGTTCCCTATGAGACCACCGAGGCGCTGGCGCCGGCTTTGCTCAAGAAGCTTGTCGCGACGCCGTTGCCCGATGGCGTGCTGCTCAACGTCAATTTTCCGAATTGCCACCCCGAGGAAGTCGCCGGCACGGTGGTGACCTCGCAAGGCAAGCTCGTCCACAGCCTGTGGGTCGACGAGCGCCGCGACGGGCGCGGACTTCCCTATTATTGGCTGCGCTTCGGCCGCGAGCCGGTCGAGGGCAAGAAGGGCACGGACCTCTACGCGCTGCGCAACCGTCTGGTGTCGGTGACGCCGCTGCAGCTCGATCTCACCGCTCACGAAATCCGCGATCAACTGACCAAGGCGCTCGCATGAATCTGAACCACGGTCCGGTCGACGACCGCGAAGGCTTTGCCGCTTTCCTGCTTCGCTTGCGTGGCAGGGGCACGGTGCCGAAGGCGCTGATCGCCGCCTTCGAGGCGACGCCGCGGCGTGGTTTCCTCGCTGCTCACTTCCATCCGATCGCCTGGTCGGATCGCATGCTGCCGATCGAATGCGGCGAGGCGATCGAGGGGGCCGATCTGCAAGCCGCGGTGATCGCAGCGCTTGCCATCGAACCGGGCAACCGCGTGCTCGAGATCGGCACTGGGTCCGGCTACACCGCGGCGGTGATATCGCGGCTTGCCGTGCGGGTCGTCACCATCGACCGCTACAAGACGCTGGCCGAGCAGGCCAGACAGCGCTTCGAGGCGCTCGGCATCGGCAATGTCATCGTGCGCCAGGCGGACGGCTCCAACGGACTGGCGAACGAAGCGCCGTTCGACCGCATCGTCGCATGGGCGGCCTTCGACAGTCTGCCGCGCTTCCTGCTCGATCAATTGTCGAGCGGCGGCATCGTCATCGCACCGATCGGACCAGCGGAGGGCGAGCAGGTGCTGGCTAAATTGACCAAGGTCGGCAGCCGCTTCGAACGCGAGGAAATCGGCCTCGTCCGCCTGCAGCCGATCCTGCGCAGCATGGCGGCAGTCATCTAGGGGTATGTCGATATTCAGGTAATGCCCGCAGCCGACCTGTCTGGTCGCTTCTCACCCGTCTCCGACTCCGGCTCGGCCTGACCTGGAACCTCATCCATCCAAGTCCAGCTTTAAATATTTTAAGAAAATTTGCGTCTGATTCTAGCGGTTTAACCGACCGGTAACATTAACGCGCTTTAATCGCGGTTAGTTTGTACCGGGTATCTGCGGGTAAATGCGATGCAATTCAGTGTTTTGAAGGCAAACGGACGCAATCTGGCGCGTGGCTTCGCTGTCCTCATGGTCGCGGGTACTGCCGCGGGATGCAGTTCCCAGGTCTCGCGGTTCAACAGCGTCGATGATGTTTTCACCTCCTCGACCAACAACCAGCGCGCCATCATCGACAAGCAGGACGCCGCCCAGCCTTATCCCGGTGACGCTCCGGTTTCGGCCACGCCGCTCGACGGCAGCCATACCCAGTCAGTCACCCGCTCAAGCCTCGAACCGGTGACGACGCAGCAATTGCCGCCGGTCAGCCAGGCGCAGCCGGCCCCCGCGCTAGCGCCTGCCCCCCAGGTCGACCGGACCGCGACCGGGACAGTGGCAAAGCCGTTCAAGGATGCACAGCCTGACGCCCGCGTGGCGACGGCAGGCGGCGAACCGCGTGCCACCGAGGTCGTCGTCAAGGACGGCGAGACCATTTCTGGCCTGTCGCGGCGCTACGGCGTGCCCGCCGACGCCCTAATGAAGGTCAATGGGCTGAGCGCCACCAACGGGCTGAAGGCCGGCCAGAAGATCGTCATCCCGGCCTATGCCTATTCGAGCAAGAAATCGGCGCCGAAGCTTGCCGACGCCAAGCCTGCGAACGACACCAAGCATGATTTGCCGGCCAAGGCGCCGGAGATGGTGGCCGTGCTGCCGCAGCAGCCGAAGCTCAAGGAGGGCAAGTCCGCCGCGCAGGTGGATGCGTCGGCCGCAGCAAGCCAGCCGAAGGACGGAAAAGCCGCCCCTAAGCCGGCTGGCGCCGGTGGCACCTACACGGTCCAGCAGGGCGATACGCTGTCGGCCATCGCCAGGAAGACCGGCGTCGGCGTGGCTGCGTTGAAGCAGGCGAATGGAATGCAGGACGGTCTGCTCAAGATCGGCCAGACCCTGAAAGTGCCGGCCGGCGGAACCGCGACGGTTGCCAGCGCCAAGCCGGCAAAGGTCGATCCGGTAACGACGGCCACCACCCAGCCCGCGGCGAAGACCACTCCGTCGGAGACACTCGCCGCCTACACGCCGCCGAAGAAGGATACGAAGCTCATCCAGCAGGCCGAGGACGATGACGCGGTGGCACCGAACGCCACCGGTATCGGCAAGATGCGCTGGCCGGTGCGCGGCCGCGTGATCTCCAGCTTTGGCGGCGGCAAGGATGGTGTCGACATCGCCGTGCCGGAAGGAACGCCGGTCAAGGCGGCCGAGAACGGTGTCGTCATCTATGCCGGCGACGGCCTCAAGGAATTCGGCAATACGGTGCTGGTGCGCCACGAGAACGGGTTGGTCACGGTCTATGGCCACGCCCGTTCGATCGAGGTCCAGCGCGGCCAGAAGGTCAAGCGCGGCCAGGAAATCGCGCAGTCCGGCATGAGCGGCACCACCGACTCTCCGAAACTGCATTTCGAAGTGCGCAAGAATTCGGCGCCGGTCGATCCTTCGACCTATCTCGAATAAAAGAAAAGTCGATCCTTCGACCTATCTCGAATAGAAGAAGAAAAGCGTTTGCAGGCCGCCTGACCTCCAGTCCGGCCCGCCGGCTCAGCCCGCCCTGCCAAGGGGCGGGCTTTTTCAGTTGCTTTCTAGACCATGATCTTGTCCGAACCGAAGGTTCGGGATCATGGTCTAATCCTTGAGCGATTTGCCGAGCCGGCCTGCCAGGTCCTGGGTGAACTGCCAGGCAACGCGGCCCGAACGGCTGCCGCGTGTCGTCGCCCATTCCAGCGCCTCGGCGCGCAGCGTCTCGGGATCGACGGCAAGGCCGTGATGGCGGACATAGCCGTCGACCATGTCGAGATACTCGTCCTGCGAGCATTTGTGGAAGCCGAGCCAGAGGCCGAAACGATCAGACAGCGAAACTTTTTCCTCGACCGCCTCCGACGGGTTGATGGCGGTCGAGCGCTCATTGTCGATCATGTCGCGCGGGAGAAGGTGGCGCCGGTTCGACGTGGCGTAGAAGATCACATTGGCCGGGCGGCCCTCGACGCCGCCTTCGAGCGCCGCCTTCAGCGACTTGTAGGATGTGTCGTCGTGGTCGAAGGAAAGGTCGTCACAAAACAGGATGAAACGATAAGGCGCCGCCTTCAGCAGCGCCATCAGCTTCGGCAGCGTGTCGATGTCCTCGCGGTGGATCTCGATGAGCTTGAGCGGCAGGTCCAGTTTCGCCGAGGCATTGATGGCGGCATGCACGGCCTTGACCAGCGAGGATTTTCCCATGCCGCGCGCGCCCCACAACAGCACGTTGTTGGCTGCGTAACCGGAGGCGAAGCGCTCGGTGTTGTCGACCAATATGTCGCGGACGCGGTCGACGCCGCGGATCAGGCCGATGTCGACGCGGTTGACCTTGCGCACCGGCTCCAGATAGCCGGGATCGGCCTGCCAGACGAAGCAGTCGGCCTCGCCGAGGTCGCTTTCCGGCACCGGCGGCGGGGCGAGGCGGGCGACCGCCTCGATCAGGCGGTCGAGCTTCTTGTTCAGGGATTCGATGGTGCTGTCGCTCATCTTGTCTTTTTTGTGTTGCATTCGGGAGGGCATGAGACGGAACCTGTTTGGTTCCGGCGATTTCGGAACCGGTCCCAACCTTTTGTTAGAGCATGATCTTTTCTGAAAATCGGCGTTGTTTTTCGGGATCATGCTCTAACACGGCTCAACCAGCCGGAAAAGCAGCTGAAATGCTTGGCCGCAGTTGCATTGGCAACGTTACCGACTATATTCCGGCCAAATTTCACGGGGCCGCCAAATTTCCCAAGGACGGTTTGGCGGCTGTTTTTCAAAATTCAGGAGTACCTCGATGTTCGTGACACCGGCATATGCCCAAGGCGTCGGCACCTCTCCGGATATGTTCATCAGCATTTTGCCGTTTGTCCTGATTTTCGTGATCATGTATTTTCTGATCATCCGGCCGCAGCGCACGCAGTTGAAGAAGCGCGGCGAGATGCTGGCGGCGGTCCGCCGCGGCGACACTGTCATCACGGGCGGCGGTTTCGTCGGCAAGGTGACCAAGGTGATCGACGACAATGAGCTCGAGATCGATCTCGGCGGTGGCACCAAGGTAACGGCGCTGCGTTCGACGATCGCCGACGTGCGCGTCAAGGGTGAGCCGGTGGCGAACCAGAACGCCAAGAAATAGCCGAATTATCGGCGGAACGATCCGCCAGAACGCCCTGACGGACGACGCCATATGCTTTATTTCTCGCGCTTCAAGATGATCCTGATCTGGCTGGCCGTGGCCGCCACAGTGATCCTCGCAGCGCCCAATCTTTTCTCTGCAAGCACGCTGGCCCAGCTTCCTAACTGGGTGCCGAAGCGCCAGATGACGCTCGGCCTCGATCTGCAGGGCGGATCGCATATCCTGCTCAGGATGGATCCGAACGATCTGATCAAGGATCGGCTGGAGACGACCCGCGACCAAATCAGGACATTGCTGCGCGACGCCAAGATCGGTTACACCGGCCTTGCCGGATCAGGCCGGACCGTGCAGGTCCGCATCACCGATCCCGGTCAGGTCGATGCCGCCAAGACGGCGCTGAAGACATTGACCGACCCGGTGGCAGCCGGCCTTTTCAGCGGCGGCTCCGTCCAGGAGATGTCGCTGGATGATTCCGAGCCCGGCCTGCTCAAATTCACCGTCACCGATGCCGGCATCAAATACCGCACGTCGGCGGCGCTGACGCAGTCGATCGAGGTTGTCGGTCGCCGCGTCAACGAACTTGGCACCACCGAGCCGATCGTGCAGCGCCAGGGCGACGACCGCATCCTGGTCCAGGTGCCGGGCCTGCAGGATCCGCAAAGGCTGAAGGACATTCTTGGCCAGACCGCCAAGCTGACCTTCCAGATGGTCGACCAGTCGATGCCGGTGCAGGACGCGCTCAACGGCCGTCCGCCGGCGGGATCCTCGGTGTTGTATTCGCAGGACGATCCGCCGGTTCCGTATCTGATCGAGAACCGCGTCATCGTTTCGGGCGAAAACCTCGTCGATGCGCAGGCGACGTTTAACTCGCAGACAAACGAACCGGTGGTTTCGTTCACCTTCGATTCCAAGGGAGCGACGCGCTTCGGCCAGGCGACCTCGCAGAATGTCGGCAAGCTGTTCGCCATCATCCTCGACAATCAGGTGATTTCGGCGCCGCAGATCCGCGAGCCGATCCTTGGCGGCACCGGCCAGATCTCGGGCGATTTTACCGCCGAGAGCGCCAATGACCTCGCCGTGCTGTTGCGTGCGGGCGCGCTGCCGGCAACGCTGACGGTGATCGAGGAGCGCACGGTTGGGCCGGGCCTTGGCGAGGATTCCATCCGCGCCGGCAAGGTCGCCGGCGTGATCGGCTCCATCCTCGTCGTCGTGTTCATGTTCGTCGCCTATGGCTTCCTCGGCATCCTCGCCAACATCGCCCTGGCGGTGCATGTAGCGATGATCGTCGCATTGCTGTCGTTACTTGGCGCGACGCTGACCTTGCCGGGCATCGCCGGTATCGTGCTGACCATCGGCATGGCGGTCGATTCCAACGTTCTCATCTTTGAGCGCATCCGCGAGGAGCGGCGAAACGGCCGCTCGGTGATCCAGGCGATCGACACCGGGTTCACCAAGGCCCTGGCGACTATCGTCGATTCCAACGTCACCTCGCTGATTGCGACCGTGGTGCTGTTCTGGCTCGGTACCGGGCCGGTGAAGGGCTTTGCCGTAACCTTCGCCCTCGGCATCCTGACCACCGTCTTCACCGCCTTCACCCTTACCCGGCTGCTGGTGTCGATCTGGCTTCGCCGGGCGCGCCCGAAGGAGTTGCCGCGCGCGCCGGTGACCTTCGTTCCGGCGGGCACGAGAATTCCGTTCATGGGTATCCGCCGCTGGACATTCGCGCTGTCGAGCGCGCTTTCGATCCTGTCGGTCGTGGCGTTCACGACGGTCGGCATCAATTACGGCATCGACTTCAAGGGCGGTTCGCTGCTCGAGGTCCAGGCCAAGGATGGCACTGCCGATATCGCCGACATCCGCGGCAGGCTTTCGGAACTCAACATCGGCGAGGTGCAGGTGCAGCAGTTCGGCGACCCGAACGACGTCTTGATTCGCGTCGGCACGCAGGACGGCGGCGAGAATGCCGAACAGACCGTCATCGACAAGTTGCGTGGCGAGTTGCAGGACCATTACGATTTCCGCCGGGTCGAGGTGGTGGGACCGACGGTTTCCGGCGAGCTCGCCAAGCAAGGTACCATCGCCATGCTGATCGCGCTGCTCGGAATCCTGATTTATGTCTGGTTCCGCTTCGAATGGCAGTTTGCGGTCGGCGCCATCATCGCCACAGTCCACGATGTGGTCATGACGATCGGCTTCTTCGTCATCACCGGCCTTGAATTCAACCAATCGTCGCTTGCGGCAATACTCACCATCATCGGGTATTCGCTGAACGACACGATCGTCGTCTACGACCGTGTTCGCGAGGATTTGCGAAAATACAAGAAGATGCCGCTGCCGCAACTGTTGAACAACGCCATCAACGAGACGCTGTCGAGAACGACGCTGACCTCGTTGACGACGATGCTCGCGCTGCTGGCGCTGGTCCTGTTCGGCGGCGAGGTGATCCGCTCGTTCACGCTGGCGATGCTGTTCGGCGTTATCTTCGGAACCTATTCGTCGATCTTCATTGCCGCCCCGCTGCTCATCCTGTTCAAGCTGCGGCCACAGGCGGCGACGGCTGACGAGGAGAGGCCGGTGGGCGGCGGCAAAGCCGTGGCAACCTGACGATTGCCGCGCCCGTGGCAAAAGGCATCGTCATCCGCGAAGCGCATTTCCCCGGCCGCGCGCCGATCGAGGCCTATGGCAATGGCGGATTCCGTTTCGCCGACATGTCGCATCGCGGCTCGCTTCTGTGCCTGCCGTCGGGCATCTACGGCTGGGAGCCGGCTGATCCCCTGGCACTGACGGTGGGGGATTTCGCCAAGCTGCTCAACGAGGCCGACAAGGTCGAGATCCTGCTGGTCGGCGCCGGCAAGGATCTCAGGCCGTTGCCGGCGGCGTTGCGTGCCGCGCTGAAGGCGGCGGGCATTGCGGCCGATCCGATGTCGACGGGTGCTGCCGTGCGGACCTACAATGTTCTTCTGGCGGAAGACCGCGCGGTGGCCGCTGCGCTTATCGCCGTCGAGTGACGTGAGCGAAAACGCCAAAATCGTCATGGAAACGGTGCGAGCCGCCGACCATGACCGCTATGTTTCCGCGCTCTATGCGCCTGAAGACAAGCGTGAGGCACTTTTTTCGCTTTATGCCTTCAATGCCGAGATATCCGGCATTCGCGACCGTATCCGCGAGGCGCTGCCCGGCGAGGTGCGACTGCAATGGTGGCGCGATGTCATCGTGGCCGACGACGACGGGGCAGCCAGGGGCGACGGGGCAAACATCGGCCATCCTGTCGCGGATGCCTTGAAGGCAACGATTTCCGCCCACCGTCTGCCAAAACTCGCCTTCGAGAGCATGCTCGAAGCCCGCGTCTTCGATCTCTATGACGACCCGATGCCGTCGCGCACCGATCTGGAGGGCTATTGCGGCGAGACCGCAGCGGCGCTCATCCAGCTTGCGGCGATGGTGCTTGATCCCGCCGAAGCGCCGCGGTTTGCCGAACTTGCGGGCAGGGCAGGTTGTGCACAAGCGATGACCGGCCTGTTGCTCCTGTTGCCGCTGCACCGCAAGCGCGGGCAATGCTTCGTCCCGGCCGATATTCTGGCGGCGGCAGGGTCATCGCCGGAGGAATTCGTTGCAGGCGATGGCGGACCGGGGGCGCAACGCGCCGTGGCCGCGATGATCGCCCTGGCGCGGGAGCACTTGTCTGCTTTCGAAAGCGGCGCATCGGCTTTGCCAGTTTCGTTGCGCCCGGCATTTCTGCCGCTGGCCTTGTCGCGCGCCTATCTCGGCAAGATGGAAAGTGGCCGCCATTTTCCTCTCGACGGCGCGGCGCGACTCTCGGCCTTGCGCCGGCATTGGCTGCTGTTTCGGCGCGCGACACGAGGCTGGCCGGACGCCTGAAGGCAAGTATGAAGGAACCCCGGGGAGGAAACGGAAAGCCGGAACTGCTACCGTGATCGTTGAGCCGGATGACTACTATCCATCACGATGGATCGCTCGAACCACCATCGCGCATCAGCGTCTCATAGTCGCGGCCGCCGTAGAAGATGTTGACGATGTGGACGAAATCGTCATCCACGACATAGGCGATGACGGCGGAATGTTCGAATGGCACAGCTCGTAGTCCCGGCACGATGTCGTCGCGCGGGCGGCCACCGCGAGGGGCGTTGCCGATGTTCTGGCAGCGATCTTTGATCCGATCGACAAAACCATTTGCGATGCTTTCGCTTCCGCTGCTCGCAAGGATGTAGGCAGCAATCGCTTCGAGATCGGTGATAGCCTTTTCACTAAGAACGACGGCGAGACGCTGTACCATCACTGTCTCGCGCGAGTTGCGAAATCCGGCTCTTTACTCTGTCGATTGCTTCTTCGAGCGGAACAGCGGGTCTCGTATCCTCCATCGACGCCTTCACACGCGCCCTGATCGACGCCATACGCTGGGCGTGTTCTTCCTCTTCGCGCTGGAATGCGCGAAGCGCTGCGCGGATGACCTCGCTCGCCGATCCGAAGGAGCCGTCCTCGACTTTTTCGCGGATCATGCGCGCCATGGCGGGCGTGACGGTGACTGACAGTTTCTCGGCGGGCTCCATGGAGTTGCTCCTATGATGGAGAGTAGGATAGTATCCTACTCTCATGCCGCCCGACCGACAATAACAGAAAGGCGGCTATTCCGCCGCTTCCGCTCGCGAAGGCAGCCCCAGCCATTCGCGGCAGTCCGCCAGCGCGCGCGACGTCACCGCTCGCCGCTTGGCGACGGTCTTGTCCTTGCCGCGCAGGCGCTTCCCCTCGGCTTTCGGCGCTTCCACCGGAGGGAACAGGCCGAAATTGACATTCATCGGCTGGAAGGAGCGCTTTCCCGGCTCGTCGTCGGACACGATGTGGCCGCCGGTGATGTGGTTGAGCAGCGCGCCGAAAGCCGTGGTCAAGGGAGGCACCAACGGCGCATGGCCCAGCCGCTCGGCGGCGGCGAAACGGCCGGCAAGCAAACCAATAGCGGCACTTTCGACATAGCCCTCGCAGCCGGTGATCTGGCCGGCGAAGCGCAGGCCGGGCCGCGACTTCAGCTGCAGCGAGGCGTCAAGCAGGGTCGGCGAATTGATATAGGTGTTGCGGTGCAGGCCGCCGAGGCGGGCGAATTCGGCGGTTTCGAGCCCCGGGATGGTGCGGAACACGCGCACCTGCTCGGCGTGCTTCAGCTTGGTCTGGAAGCCGACCATGTTGTAGAGCGTTCCCAGCGCATTGTCCTGCCTCAGCTGCACGACCGCATAGGCTTTCACACCGGGATTGTGCGCATTGGTCAGCCCCATCGGCTTCATCGGCCCATGGCGCAGCGTCTCGACGCCGCGCTCGGCCATGATTTCGATCGGCAGGCAGCCGTCGAAATAGGGTGTGCCTTCCCATTGCTTGAACTCGGTCTTTTGGCCGTCGACGAGCGCCTGCACAAAGGCGAGATATTGTTCCTTGTCCATCGGGCAGTTGATGTAATCCTTGCCGGTACCACCGGGCCCGACCTTGTCGTAGCGCGACTGGAACCAGCAGATGTCCATGTCGATCGTATCGAAGTGGACGATCGGCGCGATGGCATCGAAGAAGGCGAGCGCATCGGCGCCGGTCACATCGGCGATCGATTGGGCGAGCCCAGCTGCGGTCAGCGGGCCAGTGGCGACGATCGCCTGGTCCCAATCCGCTCGCGGCAGGCCCGGCACTTCCTCGCGCCGGATGGTTATGAGCGGGTGCGCCTCGATCTTTCTGGTCACCGCTTCGGAAAATCCGTCGCGGTCGACGGCCAGCGCGCCGCCGGCAGGCACCTGGTTTGCATCGCCGGCGCTCATGATCAGCGATCCGGCAAGCCGCATTTCGGCGTGCAACAGGCCGACGGCATTGGTTTCGGCGTCGTCGGAGCGAAAGGAATTGGAACAGACGAGCTCGGCCAGCCCATCCGTCTTGTGCGCATCGGTGCCGCGGACGGGACGCATTTCGTGCAGCACGACCGGAACGCCAGCTTCGGCCGCCTGCCATGCCGCTTCGGAACCGGCGAGGCCGCCGCCGATGATGTGAATGGGATTCTTGTTCATGAGCGCCGAAATAATCTCTTGTAGCTGCGAATGCAATTGCACGAGTTAGCCGTGCTGTTGCCGCCAAGTGCTGCAATCGCTACTGTCGGAGAATGGGCGGGAATCTTGGGGTCTTTGTCAGAGCGACATTTCTGACAGTGGTGATAGCCGTAGGCGGATCAGCGGCCGCCGGCGAACTGGCCGCGACGGCTTCCAAGCGGATCCCCATATGCCACGGCTACAGTTGCAACTATCGCACGATGCTCGCGCTTGGCCCCGGCGACGGCGCGCGTTTCCGCTCTATCCTGCGTGCGGGCGCGGGTTCGCCTCAAGCCGAGCGTTCCGCCATTTCGAAGGCTGTCCGCTATTTCGAGCAGCGCATTTTCCGGGCCACCGGCGTTCGCGATCTGCCGCAGTCGGAATTCGGTGCATCGCGCATCAGGGGCCAGATGGATTGTGTCGACGAATCGACCAATACGCATGCGCTGCTGGTCTATCTTGCCGAGCGAAAATTGCTCAGGTTTCACAAGGTCGAGCGCAATGCCTCGCGAGGCCTGTTTGTCGACGGGCGCTATCCCCATTGGACGGCGGTGATCAGCGACCGCGGGGGCACCGAATGGGTGGTGGATACCTGGTATGCGCCGATGGGCGGCGCACCGGACATTTTTCCGCTGAGCCAGTGGAAGAAACGGGGCGTGCTGGAAAGCGGTGCGCTGAACTGACGACCGGGACTCCCGCCAAAACGGCCCTCAGAGTGCTTCGACCCTGAAAAACAACAACACCCGCCGGGGGAGGAGGTCCGGCGGGTGTCGTTTTGTTGGTCGATCCTCGGGAGGAGGTGAAGATCGACCGTATTCGTCATCGCCGGGGAGGAGGTCGGCTCTGACGAAATTCCTTTCGCCTGATGAAAGGGGGGCGAAACCCCAGGACGAAACTCGTTTTCGTCCTTGGGGACGAAAAACGCTGTTTTTCGCCCCTGGAAACAGCGCCCGCCGCGGGAGGAGGTGCGGCGGGCGCCGTTTTTGTGGTCAACCCTCGGGAGGAGGTGAAGGCTGACCGTATTCGTCAGGATCGGGGAGGAGGTCGATCCTGGCGAAATTCTTGTGACTAGATCGCCTTGCGGGCGACGGTCTTGATCTCGTCGCGGACGATGCCGAGATCATGGAGCTGACGGTTGGAAAGGCGACCCAGCTCGTTAACGGTGTCGCGGTAAACGCGCCAGTTACGATAGTTGCGGATCAGGTTCATTGTCGTTCTCTTTCAAAACTGGTTCGGACCATTTGCGGTCCGAAGAGGATTAGACCGCCTTGCGGGCGACGTAGTGAATGTCGCTGCGGCTGATGCCGAGGTCGGTCAGTTCGCGGTTGCTCAGGCGGCTCAGCTCGGAAACGGTGTCCCGGTAGCGGCGCCAGTTGCGGTAGTTGCGGATCAGGTTCATGGTATTCTCGTTTCGTCTTTCTTTCGGATCATTCCGTCTTTGTGTACGCCCTGAAGATAGGTGGGGTCATATCGATTTAAAAGCGCTATTGGTGCATGGCAGCAATGCAAATTGTGCAATGCACCATCACCGCGCGCTCACGTCTTCGACATAGATAAACCCGAATCGGAAAATGCCGTGGCGTCAACGGCTTGGCCGGATCGGCTGAAAAAAAGACCAAGCTGGGGGAGAGAGACATGGCGAGCTATTCGTCACGGGTCAGGACCGATATCGCACGATGGCTGCAGACCGGCCTGATCGATGCCTCGACGGCCGCCGCGCTGACGCGCGACGTCGAGACCAGTCAACAGAGATCGCTGAGCTTCGGTTCGATCCTGGCGATGATGGCGGCGCTGCTGTTTGGCGCCGCCATCCTGATCTTCGTCGCCGCCAATTGGGAAGCCATCCCGCGGCTGGCGCGGGTGGCAGCGCTCTTCGCGATCATCCTCGCCGGCTATGTCGGCGGCGCGGTGCTGAAGACACGCGACCATGCGGCGATCGGCGAGGCACTCTGGATCGTCGCCGCGGCAGCCTTCGGCGGATCGATCGCGCTGATCGGCCAGATGTATCATTTGTCCGGCGACGAGGCCTGGGCGTTGATCACCTGGGGCGCGGGCGCGGCCCTGGCGGCGGTCGCGCTGCGATCGAGCCCGCTGACCGTCGCTGCCGTCGGCATTGCCGACGCGTGGCTGTTCCTGAGAGCGTTCGACTATTTCGGGCGCGCGGAATTTCCGCATCTCTTTGTCGTGATGGCGCTGGTGCTGTTTGCCATTTCGTTCTGGACGCGCAGCCGGGCGGCGCGGCACCTGATGATCCTGTCGGTCATCTTCTATCTCGTGCTGATGGCTATGGAATACGAAACGCTGCAGGTCGCTGTCCCGCTCGTCGTCGTGTCGGCGCTGCTTTTTGCGGCTGCGATCTTCGCGGCCGAGCCCGTAGAAAGGATCATGCAGCTTGGTGGCCGGCTGCCCTTGCACGCGCTGATCGGATTTCTTGCCGGCCTGGCGATGATCCAGTTCGAACTGGCCGATGAAAGCGGCTACAATAGCGGCTTCGCAATTGCCTCGGCCGCGGCACTTGCCGGCATTGTCGCGGCAATCGTGCTGGGCGGCCGCGAAAGCAGGGGCCTGCGCTGGATTGCCTATGCCGGCTTCGCTTTCGAACTCGTCATCATCTATGTGGTGATGCTGCAGTCGATGCTCAACACGGCAGGCTTCTTCCTTGCGGCCGCCGTGCTTCTCGGCATCCTTGCCCTTGTCATCATCCGCGTGGAAAAACGCATGAGGGCCCCGAGCGTGGAAGGAGCGGCGGCATGATGACCGGCAAAAGACTTGTTATCTCGGCGTTGGTGCTGGCGCTTGTCCAGATCGGCTTCCTGAGCTGGATCATCGCCGGCCGGGCGGCGATCCTGCGCGACGGCAAGCAAGTGCTGCTCAAGGTCGAACCGATCGATCCACGCGATCTGCTGCGCGGCGACTATGTTCGCCTCGGCTACGAAATTTCGCGCATACCGGTGAAGCTGATCGCCAACGTCCCGGCCGGCAAGCTGACCAGTGACGATACATCCATCGTGGTCAGGCTGAAGCGGGGCGCCGACGGCTATTGGGCGGCGGCCGCGGCCTGGTTCGGGCAAGCGCCGGCGCCGGCGGCAACCGACGAAGCCGATATCGTCGGGCATGTGGCCGAGGGCTGGGATCTCAGCGCGGCCACGACGATCGCGCCGGATTACGGCATCGAGCGCTTCTACCTGCCGGAAGGCGAGGGGATGGCGATCGAGAACGACATGCGGGTGCGGCCGTTCGGCGTCCGCGTCGCAATCGCAGCCAACGGCACCGCGCAGATCAAGGCGCTGATGGACGGCGACAAGACGCTGTTCGAGGAGCCGCTTTATTAGAATTGGAAAGCGTGGCCCGATTGGAATTGGAAAGCGTCGGACAGCATCAGACATGACAATTATCCTGACGACACGAGAGGACATAAATCTCGACACCGTTTTCCGCGTCGCCTGGAAAAGAGACACGGTGCAGATCAGCGACAAGGCGCTGCAGCGCATCGCCGAGTGTCGCGCGTCGTTCCTGCGTCTTATTGAAACCGACCCTGTGCCGGTCATCTATGGCGTAACCACGGCCATGGGAGAACTGGCGAGCAGGCGGCTCGAGCTTGGCGAGCGGGATCGCCACGCGCGCATCAAGGCGTTCGCGGCCGCCACGTCATTCGGCGAGCCTTTGCCGGATCGCGTGGTCAGGGCGATCGTGCTCGCCCGCCTGGCGAATTTCCTCGAAGGAAATGCCGCGACCACGCCACGCATTGCGCTCGCAGTCGCCGCGATGCTGGACGGCGGACCCATGCCCATGGTGCCATCCTCCGGCCAGGGCGGCGCCGGTGAAATCCTCGCCCTCTATCCGCTGTTTGCGGAACTTTCGACGCGCTTCGACCTGGAAGTCAAGGAACGGGGCTCCCTCATAAACGGGTCGCCCTGCGGTGCCGCGCTGGTGGCCGACTCGGCCCTGGCGGCTCGCCGCCGCATTCGCCTTGCCGAAAAGGTCTTTGCGCTTTCGATCGAAGCGTTTCGCGCGCCGCTCGAACATTACGACCCGGCGCTCGACGCGCTTTGGGGCGATGAACATGAAGCAGCGGCCTTGCGGGGGTTGAGAGCGTTTCTTGCCGGCGCCGGCACCGGGCGCCGCAATTATCAGGCGCCGGTCAGCTACCGCATCGTCCCTCGCATCCTCGGACACGCGCATCGCGCGCTGGCAGCGGCGGAGCGGGCGGCCACCGTGTCGCTCGCTTCGGTCTCCGACAACCCGGTCTATATCCCGCCTGACGACATGCATCCGCTCGGACGCTGCATCAGCACGGGCGGCTATCACAATGCCATGGCAACGCCTGCCCTGGACGACTTGGCGGCGATATGGGCCGATATCTGCCTGTTATGCGACCGCCACGCCTCGAAGCTTCTGAACGGCAAGGTGTCGCTGCTGCCCGATCTGCTTTTGACCGGGCGTGACTGGAGCGACAGCGACGGTCACGGCAATGTGGGCTATGTGCCGATGGCGATCACGGGGTATCTGGAGCAGGCGAAACTTGCGGCCCAGCGCACCTTCATCCCGGGAACGGAATCGGCCGGCGCCGGGCAGGACGATGTCGCGACGACGGTCTTCCTCGCATGGACGAAGGAAGCGCGCGCCGGCCGCTGCCTCGATGCCGCGATGGCGATGCTGGCCGTGATCGCCTCGCAGGCCTTGCATGTCACCGACCGCGCGGCTCCTCTAGCGCTTCAGTCGTTCGTCGTGGATATCAGAAGCATCGTGCCGCCGGTCGGCGACGACCGCGTGCTGGGACCTGAACTTGCGAATTTGACCGAATGGTTCACGCGCCAGGTTTTCGAGGAGTAGGCCACCGTAGTGGTGCGGATGAAGGGACTCGAACCCCCACGCCTTTCGGCACTGGAACCTAAATCCAGGGCGTCTACCAATTCCGCCACATCCGCGCTGCCCGGCAATCCCATGTAGCCATCATTCTGTCAATGTCGCGGTCAAAATGGGGGCTATTCGCGGGGAGCGCGAAGATGGTTGAAAATTAGCCGCGCCTGTGACAAAAGGCGTGTCGAATGTGACGGGACGCGACGATCCGCTTCTGCTGAATGTGATAAGAAGTAGGAAAAACAAAGACTTATTCACATTTTGGAGCGTATTTTTGGACGAGTTGAGCCGCTTTGAGCGGACAGATCGCCAAGTCCCGCACCAAAAGCCATTCCCGGCGAGATCATACCGGCAGGCTGTAAACGGCAGGAGCCGTTTGGCGGCCCCATTGATGAAAACAAAGGTTTTATGATGCAGGTCACCGAAACGCTCAATTCCGGTCTCAAGCGCGAGATCAAGATCACCGTGCCGGCCGGTGACATGGAAGCCAAGCTGATGGCGCGGCTTTCCGACGCCAGGAGCAAGGTCCGCATCAACGGCTTCCGCCCCGGCAAGGTGCCGGTGCAGCACCTGCGCAAGGTCTACGGCAAGTCGTTCATGGCCGAAGTGGTCAACGAGATCCTCAACGATTCGACCCGTTCGATCATCACCGGGCGCGGCGAAAAGGCTGCCATGCAGCCCGAAGTGATCATGACCGAGGACGAGAAGGAGGCCGAGAAGATCCTGGCCGGCGGCGCCGACTTCGAATTCCGCCTGAATTACGAGATCATCCCGCCCATCGAGATCAAGGATTTCTCCGACATCAAGGTGACGCGTCAGGTGTTCGACGTGCCTGACAGCGAGATCGACGAGCAGGTCCAGCGTGTCGCCGAATCGGCGCGCACCTACGAGCCGAAGGCCGGCAAGGCTGCCGAAGGCGACCGTGTGACGATCGACTATGTCGGCAAGATCGACGGCGAGGCCTTCAACGGCGGCGCCGGCACGGACCAGCCTCTGGTGCTCGGCTCCAAGGAATTCATTCCCGGCTTCGAGGATCAGCTCATCGGCAGCAAGGCCGGCGACGAGAAGCAGGTCACGGTCACATTCCCGGAAAACTACCAGGCGGCGCATCTTGCCGGCAAGGAAGCCACCTTCGACGTCACCGTCAAGGAAGTGTCCCAGCCCGGGGCTTTGGAAATCAACGACGAAACGGCCAAGAACCTCGGCCTGGAGTCGCTGGAGCGCCTGCGTGAAGTGGTGCGCACCCAGATCGAGAACCAGTTCGGATCGATGACGCGCCAGAAGGTCAAGCGCCAGCTGCTCGACCAGCTCGACGCCGCTTACTCGTTCGAGGCGCCGTCGAAGCTCATCGAAGCCGAGTTCAACAACATCTGGAACCAGGTCAACCGCGATCTGGAAACCGCCGGCCGCACCTTCGCCGACGAGGAGACGACGGAAGAAGAGGCGCGCGCCGAATATATGCGACTTGCCGAGCGCCGCGTGCGTCTCGGCCTGGTTCTCGCCGAAATCGGCGAAAAGGCCGGCGTTACCGTGTCGGACGAGGAATTGCAGCGCGGCCTGTTCGAGCAGGTGCGCCGCTATCCGGCCGCCCAGCAGCAGGAAGCCTTCGAATTCTACCGCGGCAATCCCGAAGCATTGAACACGCTGCGCGCGCCGATATTCGAGGAGAAGGTGGTCGATCATCTCCTCGGTCAGATTTCCGTCACCGACGTCAAGGTCAGCAAGGAAGAGCTGATGGCCGACGACGAAGACACCGAGACGGCCAAGGCGAAGCCGGCGAAGAAAGCCGCTGCCAAGAAGGCCGACGCTAAGCAGGCCGACGCCAAGACGGCCGACGATGCGGAAGAGCCGAAGAAGAAGGCCGCGCCGAAGAAAAAGGCTGCCAAGGACGCCGAATAACACGGCGTTGTGCTGAATTCTGAATTTGAAAGGCCGCCCTCGAGGCGGCCTCTTTTCTTTTTTCTTTTCTAGGCGACCTGCAGATCGTCGGCGGCGATGTCGAGCAGCCGGTTCATCGCGGCCCTGGCTCCGGCGGTGTCGCGCATGCGGATCGCCTCGAGCACGGCCTGATGCGCCGCCAACGCCCGCGACTGCGCTTCCATCAGCCTGTTGGTGACGAGGAAGGATGCGCTCAGCGCCGCCTCCAGCATCCCGATCAACCCTTTCAGAACGACGTTGTGGCTTGCCGCGATCACGCTGCGGTGGAAAGCCAGATCCGCTCGGCAGACTCCATCGAGATCGTGCGGGATCGAATCGCGCATCGCGTTGAAGGCAGCCTCGATCGCCGCGAGATCGGAGCCGGTGCCACGCCTGGCAGCAAGTTCGGCCGCGGCCGGTTCGAAGATGCGGCGGGCCTCGATCAGACCGGAAATCAGCTCGCTGTCGTTCTGGATGTCAGGGTGCCAGCTCAACACCACAGGATCGAGCAGCCGCCACTCGTCGCGCGACAGGACGCGCACGCCGACCCGGCGCCGCGCCTCGACCAGCCCCTTTGCCGACAGCACCTTGATCGCTTCGCGTACCGAGGTGCGGCTGACACCGAGCATCGCGCAGAGCTCTTCCTCGCGTGGCAGCATGTCGCCTTGCCGATAGGCGCCGCCAAGGATGCGGCTGCCGAGCACGTTGACGACGGAATCGTGGATGCGGCTGCCGCCGGCGCCCTCGGTTTCGGCGCGGTGCAATGAACCGCCTTCAGCCACGCCAAGCTCAGATGCCATGTTTTCCCAGCCCTTCTCCAGCTTGCAACTCATAGGCGCGACCGGCGCGCCGCGCAACGACGCCGTCAGTCATGGTACAGCACCGAACGGCCGCCATCGACGACGATGCAGGCGGCGTTGATGAAGGGTGCCTCGTCGGAAGCGAGGAACAGCGCCGTCATCGCCACCTCCTCGGGTTTGCCAATGCGCTTCTGCGGATGCAGATCATAGGTACGCCGCCGCTCGGCCTCGGGGTCCGGAAAAGTGTTCCAGTAGTCGACGGCGATCTGCGTCTCGATATAGCCGGGCGCGATAGCGTTCACCCGGACACCCCTTGCTGCGTAGTCGATGCCGAGCGCCCGGGTCAGGCCCAGAAGTCCGTGCTTGGCGACGGGGTAGGGGAAGCAACCGGGGATGATCGAAAAACTGTGCGTGGAGGCAATGTTGACGATCGAGCCGGCGCCCCGGTCGAGCATGGCCGGCAATACGGCCTTGCTCATGCGCCAGACGCCGTCGAGATCGATGTCGAAGCAGCGCCGCCATTCGGCTTCGCTTGTCTCCAGCGGCTCGTGGAAGACGTTGATGCCGGCATTGTTGACGAGAATGTCGATACGGCCAAAGGTCTCCTTCGCCAGCGCGGCGACGGCTTCGACGGAAGCGTTCTGGCGGACGTCGCATGGCACAAACAGTGCGCTTGCCCTGTTTGGCGAAAGGTCGCTTGCGACCGCCTCGCCGGTCATCTTGTCAATTTCGGCGACGACGACCTTCGCGCCTTCGCGGTGGAAGGCGCGGGCGATCGCCGCGCCGATACCGCGTCCGGCGCCGGTTATGATCGCGACCTTGTCCTGCAGACGTCCGGTCATTTCATCCTCACCAGTGGTCCATCCTCACCAGTCGACGATTGTGCCGTCCGGCATCACGGCGTTCTGCGTGTGCAGCACCTCGGGTGCGAACGGATGGCGCGCGCAAGCCGCCTCGTCAACCTCGATGCCAAGGCCGGGCGCGTCCGGCACCTGCCAGAAACCGTCGACCATGCGGATCGGACCTCTGACCACGTCGAAATACCATGGCACCGCGCCGACCATTTCTTCCTGGATGACATGGTTCGGCGTCGAGACGGCGAAATGCAGCGCGGCAACGCCGGCGATCGGTCCGAGCGGATTATGGGGAGCGACGCCGACGCCGACGGCCTCGGCATGGGCCGCAATCTTCTTGGCCTCCGAGAGGCCGCCGCAATGGCAGATGTCGGGCTGGATGATGCTGACCGCGCTGGCTGAAAGCAACTCTACGAACTCCGCGCGTTCGACCAGCCGCTCGCCGGTCGCCAGTGGCACCGAAGTGCGGGCGCAGAGCGACTTCAGCCCGGCCGTATCGCCGGGCGGCAACGGCTCCTCGACAAACATCGGCCGGTTGGGGGCGAGCGCCTCGACATAGGCAAGTGCCGCGGCAACCGACGCCGGGCGGCCATGAAAATCCACCATGATCTCGATCCCCGGCCCGACTGCCTTGCGCAGGGCCTCCATCAGCCGCGCCACCTTGTCCACGTCGGGCAGCGGCGCGTGATAGTGCGTATAGGGAATGAACACCGCCTTGAAGGCACGGTAGCCTTTCTCGACCACGGCATGCGCGCGCTCGACCAGCGGATCGGTCTCCATAGTCTCGTAGACGGCGCGCATGTCGCCAAGGCCGAGATGGGTATAGACGCCGACCTTGTCGCGCACCTTGCCGCCAAGCAGGCGCCACACGGGCACGCCGAAATGCTTGCCCATGATGTCCCACAGCGCCATCTCGATGCCGGAGATCGCGCTCATACCGATTGCGCCGAGCCGCCAGAACGACTGCTTGCGCATGATCCGCACGGCCTGTTCGATGTCGCGAGAGTCGCGCCCGACGATCAGCGGCGCCAGATCCTCGACCGCGCCGACCACTGCCCGGGTCTTCCATTCCAGTGTCGCTTCGCCCCAGCCATGAAGCCCCGGCTCATCGGTCAGCACCTTCACGAATACCCAGTTTCGCATTTCCGCGTTGACCACGCGGGTCTCGATACCTGTGATCTTCACCTGGAAACTCCCACGCAATCGCTTGATAGATCATATCTATATGGCACATTAGTCGGCTTTGGCGATGCGTTCAACGCCAATTGTGATGCTGTGCTATGTAGCAATCTGGCGCTATTTGTGTCTCCACAGCGCCGAGAAAGGCGTTGACAGTCGCATTAAACATAGTATCTATAAATTAGTTTGATCCGATCTAGATGTTCAAGTCGATCTCGGATTGGGCAAGTCCCGTAGGGAGAGGTTTGCCTGCAGCCCGATCCGGCTGCGGCGCCGCGACGGGCGCAATTCACCATCCGTTGGGAGGACGACATGAAATCCATGCAGCAGTTCGCAATCGCCGCGCTTGCGGCGGCCACGCTTGCCTCGGCGGCCGCCCCGGCGCTGGCCGATTCGACCGGCATCGGCGCCATCTATCTCGACGACGTCGGTTTCTATGCCGCCGTGCGCAAGGGCATCCAGGACGGCGCCAACTCGATGGGCAAGGAGATCGAACTCCTCGAGACGAATGCACGCGCCGATCCGGGCGCCGAAGCCTCTTTCATCGACCGCCTTGTCTCGGCCGACGTCAAGGCGATCATCCTGTCCGCCGTCTCCGCCGACGGTTCGGTGCGCGCCATCAAGCGGGCGCATGAGGCCGGCATTCCCGTCGTTTGCTACAACACCTGCATCAACGACGCCGACATGAAAAAATATGTCTATGCCTATGCAGTCGCCGATCCGACGGAGTTCGGCCGCCAGCTCGGCGACGTCGCAGCCGACTATTTCATCGCCCAAGGCATCAAGGAGCCGAAGATCGGCGTGCTGAACTGCGAATTCGTCGAAGTCTGCGTCAAGCGCCGCGAAGGTTTTGAGGCGGCGCTCAAGGCCAAGGTTCCCGGCTATGTCATCTCGGCAAACCAGCGCGGCACCGTGCTCGATGACGCCGTATCGGTCAGCGACCAGATGCTGTCGGCCAATCCGGATATCGACGCTTTCTTCGGCGAGGGCGGCGATGCCGGCACCGGTGCGGTGCGCACCATCAAGCAGCGCGGCCTGGCCGGAAAGGTCGTCGTCTTCGCCGCCGACATGACGTCTTCAGCCGCGACCGAACTCGCCGACTTCTCGGTGATGAAGGCAGTCGCCGACGTGTCCGGCCAGGGCATTGGCAAGCTGGCGCTCGAACAGGCGCTGAATGGCGCCGAAGGCAAGAAAGCCGCTGATATCATCGTGCCCATGGGCATATCGATCTTCAAATCGGCCGACGAGGCCAAGAAGTGGCTCGAAACCCACAAGGACGGCCTTTCCTGATCGCATCCTCCCGAACCATGCGATGCTGGCCGCCGCATCACGGCGGCCAGTCCTTTCGGGGAATGACAACTTTTCGGGAAACCGACAATCTCGCATACTGCCCACGGCCGAAAGAGCCGGGGTCCGGAGCCTGAATCATGCCGAAAATGCTCGCCGCCTATCTTCCGGGCAATTCCACCGTCGACCTGCGCGAAATCGACCGTCCGAAGCCAGGCATCGGCCAGGTGCTCCTGAAGATGAAGGCTTCCGGCATTTGCGGCAGCGACATCCACTACATTTATCACAAGCATCTCGGCGACGATCCGCGCACGTCCTACCAAGGCGTCGTGGCGGGGCATGAGCCGGCCGGGCAGGTCGTCGACCTTGGCGCCGGCTGCCGGCATTTCAAGCCGGGCGATCGTGTCGCCGTGTATCATATCTCGGGCTGCGGCTTCTGCCGCAACTGCCGCAAGGGTTTTCAGATCTCCTGCACCGACCCGCAGCGTGCCGCCTATGGCTGGCAGCGCGATGGCGGCCATGCCGAATATCTTGTCGCCGACGAGCGCGATCTCGTGCACCTGCCTGACACACTGTCCTACCGCGACGGCTGCTTCATCTCGTGCGGCGTCGGCACCGCTTACGAGGCGGTGCTGCGCGGCAATGTTTCGGGCAGCGACGCAGTGCTCGTCGTCGGCCTCGGGCCGGTCGGCATGGCTGCGCTGATGCTGGCCAAGGGCCGTGGCGCACGCCTGGCGATCGGTGTCGATACGCAGCCCGACCGGGTCGAGACGGCGAAGAAGCTCGGCCTGCTCGACCACGGCCTCGTCGCCGGGCCGAACGCGCTCGACGCCATCAATGAATTGACCAAGGGCGGTGCCGCTGTCGCCATCGACTGCTCCGGCAATCCGCGCGGCCGGGTGCTGGCGCTGCAGGCCACGCGTACCTGGGGGCGCTGCGTCTATATCGGCGAAACCGGCAAGGTCGAGTTCGACGTCAGCGACGACCTTCTGCACCGCCAGCGGACCATCTACGGCTCCTGGGTAACCAGCGTCCACAATATGGACCAGTGCTGCGAGGACCTCGACGCCTGGGGCCTGCATCCGCATGACATCATCACCGATGCCTTCCCGCTGGAAAAGGCGCCCGAGGCCTATGCGCTGATGGCAGGCGGGCGCTCGGGAAAAGTCATCGTCGAATTTCCGAACTAAGCGATGGCCGATATCGAAATCGCCAACGAAGCACTGGGCCTCACCGTCACCACGACCGGCGGAGCGATCTGGCGGTTTCTTTCGCGTTCGGGCGATGTGGAGGTGCCGCTGTTTCGCGACCCACCGCAAGGGCGGGAACGCGCAGCGCTGAAATCCGCCTGCTTTCCGCTGGTGCCTTTCGGGAACCGAGTGCGCGACAACCGCTTTTCCTTCGAAGGCCGCGAGTATTCGCTCACCCCCAACATGGACTGGGACAGGCACTACCTGCATGGCGACGGCTGGACCGGCGAGTGGCAAATTGTGCGCCACACAAACACTGAGATCGCACTTGGGTTCAGCCATCGCGGCGCCGGCACGCCGTACGCCTATGATGCCGAACAGCGCTTTTCGATCGACGGCCCCACACTGACGACAACACTGTCCGTCACCAATCGCGGCGAGTTCGCGCTGCCGTTTGGCCTCGGCTGGCATCCCTATCTCCCACTGACGAAAGAGACCACGCTCAAGGCAGCCGCTCGCTCCTGTTGGGACGAGGATTCCTCCTGGCTGCCGACCGTCGAGCATCCGGTCGCCGGCGACATCGACTTCGCCCAGCCGCGCGGCCTGCCGCGCCGCTGGGTCAACACGGTTTTCGAGGGCTGGAACGGCGGGGCTGATATCGACTGGCCAGAGCGCCGGATTTCATTGGAGATCGATGCCGATCCGGTGTTCTCCCGCTATCTGATCTTCGTCTCCGATCCGGCCTTCGATGCCGGCTACGACTATGATTTCTTCTGTTTCGAACCGATGAGCCATAGCGCCGACGGACATAACATGCCCTCCGGCGGCGGGCTGGTGAGGCTGGCGCCTGGCGAAAGCCTCACGGGTTCCGTCCGTTACACCTGTCACCGGCCCTGACGAGGAAGATTGCAATGAGTGCGACCACAACCACAACCAGCCGTCGGCGCGGCTTTCGCCTGTTCGCGCTCGATATGAACGAGATCGGCCTGATCGCCATCCTGCTCGTCCTCTATTTCGGCTTCGGCGCGACCACCAACGGCTTTCTGTCGGCCAACAATCACCTGTCGCTGTTGCGCGACGCGGCTTCCATCGCGATTGCGTCCTGGGCGGTGACGCTGATCATCATCGCCGGCGAGATCGACGTCAGCGTCGGGCCGATGGTCGCCTTCACCTCCGTCTGCCTCGCCTTCATGCTGAAGGCCGACGTCAATGTCGCGCTCGCCATCCTGGCGGCGCTTGCCATCGGCGGCGCGCTAGGCACCTTCGCCGGATCGCTGCGCGCCTATTTCGGGGTGCCGTCCTTCGTCGCCACGCTCGGCCTGTGGAGCGCGTTGCGCGGCATGTCGTTCTTCACCACCAACGCGCTGCCGGTCACCTTCCCCGACAACGCCTTCCTCGACATCCTTGCCGACAAGATATTCGGCATACCCACCTCGGCCATCGTCATGCTGGTGCTGTTCGCCGTCTTCTCCTTCATCAGCCAGAAGACCGCCTACGGCCGGTCGATCTTCGCTGTCGGCGGCAACGCCAACGCCGCCGAATTATGCGGCATCAACGTCGCGCGCATTCGCGTGCTGATCTTCACCACGTCGGGCGTGATGGCAGCACTTGCCGGCGTGCTTTTGACCGCGCGGCTCGGCTCGGGCAATGCCGGTACCGCTTCCGGCCTCGAATTCGACGTGATCGCCGCCGTCGTCATCGGCGGCACGGCGCTGTCGGGCGGACGCGGCTCGATGCTCGGCACGCTGCTCGGCGTCTTCGTCATCACGCTGATCGGCAACGGGCTGGTGCTGCGCGGCATCAATCCATTCTTCCAGGAGGTGGTGCGCGGCGTCATTATCGTCGCCGCCGTGCTCGCCAACATACTGGTCACACGCTATCGCGAACGCCGCACTTTCGGCGCGTGACGGGAACCCGCGAGGATCAGCCCATGCAGACCGCCCGCCAGCAGGATCCGCAGACCTTGGTCGCCGCCGTGCGTGGCGCGACCAAGCACTATCCCGGCGTGCTAGCGCTGGACGATGTCGATTTCGAGATCAGCCGGGGCGAAGTCCGTGCCCTGCTCGGCAAGAACGGGGCGGGGAAATCGACGCTGATCCGGCTGCTGACCGGGGCCACGGTGCCTGACAGGGGCGAGGTCACGATCGATGGCGCGGCGCTGACCGGTTCCGGCACCCAGCGCACGGTCGAAGCTGCCCGGCTCGGCGTGCGCGCCGTCTATCAGGAGCTCAGCCTGATCGTCGGGATGAGCATCGCCGAGAACCTGTTCCTCGGCCGCTGGCCGTCCAGCATGGGCGTGCTTTCCCACGGCGAGATGGAACATCAGGCGCGCGAGACGCTGGCCCGGCTCGGGCTGACGCTCGATCCGCGCCGCCGCGTCGCGACGCTGAGCCCGGCCGAGCGACAGCTCGTCGAGATCGCCCGCGTCATGATCGGCGAACCTAAACTCGTCATCCTCGACGAGCCGACCAGCTCGCTCGCGGCCGCCGAGGTCGAACTCCTGTTCAAGGCCGTGCGCAGCCTGGCCGGCGCCGGCATTGCGGTGATCTATGTCAGCCATCGCATGAGCGAGATCCGGCAGATCGCCGAGGCCGCCACGGTGATGCGCGACGGCAGGGTTGCGGGGACCGTCGAGGTTGCCGGCGCCGACACCGCCGAGATCATCCGGCTGATGCTCGGTCGCAGCGAGCAGAACGATAGGCTCGTCGGCGAGGCGAGGGGAGGCGATACCGTGCTGTCGGTGCGGGATCTTGCCGTGCCGCCGAAGCTCGCCGGTGTCAGCTTCGATCTCAGGCGCGGTGAGGTGCTGGGCTTTGCCGGCCTGCTCGGCTCCGGCCGCACCGAGCTGCTCAGGGCGATCGGCGGGCTCGATGCCGTGCGCGCCGGCACGGTGCTGCTCGACGAAAAGGACATTACCCGCGGCTCCTATGGCGAGCGGGTCAGGAGCGGGATCGGCATGACGCCGGAAAGCCGCAAGGAGGACGGCATCATGCCGCTGCTCGGCGTGGACGAAAACACCGTCGCCACCGACTTCTCGAAGGTGACGGTGAACGGCGTGATCTCGGCATCGCGGATGGCGCAAGCGGCAGGCGACATCGTCCGTCGTATCGGCATCAAAACGGCGCGTATCGATACGCCGGTCGGCACGCTTTCGGGCGGCAACCAGCAGAAAGTGGTGATCGGCCGTTGGGTCTATGCCGGCAGCCGTATCCTGCTGTTCGACGAACCGACCAGGGGTGTCGATGTCGAAGCGAAGTCGCAAATCTACGCTATCATCCGCGAGCTTGCCGCGGAGGGCAAAAGCATCATTTTCGTGTCCAGCGAGATCGAGGAACTGCCCAAGGTCTGCGACCGTGTCCTGGTGTTGAGGGACGGGCGCTTCGTCCAGGAATTCGTCGCACCAGGGATCGAGACCGACGCGCTGATGGCCGCCTGCCTTTAGGACTTCGTCGATGGTATCGCTGAGGATCAACTCAGCGGCGAGAGAACGAATGGCGGCCAAGAAGAGGGTAGCAAGCCTTCCAGCCTAAGCTTGATCGCAACCCTGGCTGCTCCCGGATCGCCGCCATGAGAATGAAGTCGGCCGCCGCCGCCCTAATCGCGAGGCAATTGATTGACGAGGATTCGCATCACGGTCACTCGGTTGGGCAGTTCGACGAGAAACTCCTGGTCGCGCGGCAGGTGGTGGATCTTGTGCGGATCGCCGCCAGTGAAGCTCGCCATGGCTTCGACGTCTGGCCAGTACGAGATCGTCACGAACTCTGTTTCTCCTTCGCGATCTTCGCGAAACAACTGCACGCCGAGTGCCTTCTCCTGAAGCGGCGGAATGCCCTCGCGGCGCAGGTACGGCTCGTAGGCGTCCGCCAAATCACGGCGCGTCCTTCCGCGCCAGATCCGGGCAATCGTGGCGTTGTCGGTCATGAAGCGCTCCTCTCGATGGGTTGTGATGGGGATGGGCGCGACGGCGGAATCCGCTGCGGTGTCGTGCGGTGCGATCAATGCAGGACCTCACCGAGAAACCTGCGCACCAACGGCAGGGCGACCTCGAAATGGGTCTCCAGCAGCCAGTGCCCTGCGTCGTTCAGCAAATGCAGTTCGGCGTCGGGGAGATCGCGCAGATAGGCGCGCGCTGCCGGCTCGGGCATGTATTCGTCCTTCGGTCCCCAAAGGATCATTGCCGGAGGCCGATGCTCGCGCAGATATGCCTGGTAACGAGGGAACCAGTCGAGATTGGCCTCGAGCTTCTCCATCAGTCCGACTGAAAGCGCGCGGCGCACAGGCGTATCCATCAGCGGCCAATGCAATTCCCACAGATCGGGCGGGACGCGTTGAGCGACGTCGTCATCGACTTCTCCCACGAACTCGGCGCGAAAGCCGTCTTCGCTCACCGCCTTTTCGAGCGGCGCGCGGTTCGCTGGTGAGGGATCCCGCCAGAAACGCCGGATCGTTTCGTACTTGGGGCCAAGGGCATCCGCGTAAATATCGCCATTCTGGATGACGAGGGCCTTGATCCGCGATGGGTGCGCTATAGCGTGGCGCAGGCCGATCTGCGACCCGTAGTCGTGCAGCCATAGCGCGTAGCTGTCGAGCTCCAGCGCGTCGGTGAACCGCTCCAGGAAAGTTGCATAGGCGTCAAAATCATAACCGAACCGTGCCGGATCGGGGGTTCCACTGTAGCCAAAGCCGGGGAAATCCGGCGCGACCGTCCGCCACCGATCGGCGAGCGCCGGCATCAGCCGGCGATATTGGAAGGATGAGCAGGGATAGCCGTGCGGAAGCAGCAGCACCGGCGCGGCCTCAGGACCTGCTTTTCTGTAAAAGATCGTCTCGCCGTCGATCGTGAGGGTGCCGTGGCGCACCTCCAAGATGCTCCTGTCGTTCATGGATCTTCCCTGGTCTTTGATCTTGCGGACACTGAACCGTAGTTGGTCTAACGCCTTTAACCGGCATGCGTTCCGACCGCGCGCCGATCGAGCTGCCTCACCGCCCCGGCGCCAATCTTGCTGGTGGGCTTCTTCTATCTGCCAGCCAGATTCTGTGGTATGCAGGTGCCGCAATTCCATTCGGGAGACGCGGAATTTCCGCTCTCTCGTGCAAGGGGCGCATGCCGGCGAAAATGTCGGCACGCGCAGGTCGTCCCAGGCAGATCTGGCGATCGGGGAGGGAGATGCCATGCGTGCAATCGCGTTTTTCGCCGTCATGTCCGTTGCGACGTTCATCACGAACCACTCCCAGGCGCAGGACGCCGCCGCGGGCGAGAAGGTCTTCGCCAAATGCAAGGCCTGCCACGTCGCCGACGAGGACAAGAACAAGATCGGCCCGTCGTTGAACGGCGTCATCGGCCGGACGGCCGGCACGCATCCGGGGTTCAAATATTCCAAACCGATGACCGAGGCGGGGGCATCCGGCGTCAAATGGGACGATGCCACGCTGACGGAGTACCTTAAAGATCCGAAGGCCAAGATCAAAGGCACGAAGATGGCGTTTGCCGGCCTCAAGAAAGACGAGGACCTCGCCAACGTCATCGCCTACCTGAAGCAATTCTCCAAATGACCCGGTTCTTCCGCCAGGAAGTAACCTGGTTCTTCCGCCGGCCGATGGGCCGGCCAGATAGCCTGCCGCCATCAGTGGTCGTCTGAAATGTCGGCTCGGGAAAGCGGCCTTGAGGATACCGGTATCCAGATCTCGGAAGCGACGGCCAGTGACTTCTTCGCGCTTCTGAAACCACGTGTCATGGCGCTTGCTGTTTTTACCGCTTTCGTCGGCCTGATGGTGGCACCCGGGGTGATGAACCCGGTCATCGCGGTGATCGCAATCGGTGCAATCGCGGTTGGAGCAGGAGCGGCCGGGGCACTCAACATGTGGTACGATGCCGATATCGATGCGTTGATGTCGCGCACGTCGAAGCGGCCGATCCCATCGGGCCGCATCACGCCAGGCGAAGCTCTCGGCTTCGGCCTGGTGCTTTCCGTGCTTTCGGTCATGACGCTTGGCGTGCTGGTGGGGTGGCCTGCCGCATCGCTGCTGGCCTTCACCATCTTCTTCTACGTCGTCATCTACACGATGTGGCTGAAACGCTCGACGCCGCAGAATATCGTGATAGGCGGCGCCGCTGGTGCCCTTCCTCCGGTGATCGGGTGGGCGGCGGCCACCGGCGCCGTCGGGGTTGAAAGCCTCGTTCTGTTCCTGATCATTTTCCTCTGGACGCCGCCGCATTTCTGGGCGCTCGCGCTGTTCAAGATCGGCGACTATGCCGCGGCCGGCATCCCGATGATGCCGAACGTGGCCGGCCAGGCTTCGACCAGAAAACAGATCTTCGCCTATTCACTGATCCTGGCGCCAATCGGCGTGCTGCCTTGGGCTGTCGGGTTCGCGAGCGGACTGTACGGGATTGTCTCGGCCGCATTGGGCGCGGGGTTCATCTGGCATGCCTGGAAGGTTCTGGCCGACAAGGAGATGAAACGCGCAAAGGCGCTGTTTGCCTATTCGATTCTCTATCTCTTCGCGATCTTTGCCGTGCTGCTTGCCGATACCATTGCCATGCGTGCCGTCATGTCAGCTGGAAATTGAACGGCATGACCTGCCTCGTGGCGGCGTTGCCCGTCTCGTGGCTGCATTGAACGTCGATTGGGGTTGAGACGGCCGGTCGCCGATTGCTGCAATGACGACGTTGGGCCTCACGTTGGCAGTGCACAGAATCCCAGCAACAGCAGAATAACCACGCCAAGGCCGAGTATGAGAACGGTCTTTCCATCCATGACCTTCACCCTTCAACCCACTTTTGAGAATATCGAAGAAAAGCCGTTAGAGCTAGCCTGATCACCGGAGCCGCGCTGTTCTGACAAAGGGCGACAAACGCCGTGCAAGGGCGTATGTTGATCATGGTGCAGGTCGCGGTTTTGCGTGGCCAGTCACGCTGAACGACAGCACCGTGAAACCGCGATCCACCGGACCTGGTCTGGAGGAATGGGCATGGCAAGTTTTCACGTGATTGCAGGCGCCAGCGAGACGCTGGAGCACACCAGAATTCGAAAGATCGGCATTTCCGACCTTTTCGATGCGCTCAGGCGTGGCGTCGACGATTTCATGGTCAAACCGTCGCACATCGTTTTTCTCTGCCTGATCTATCCGCTTGTTGGCATCGTGCTCGCTGTCTGGACATCGGGCAACAATGCGTTGCCGTTGTTGTTTCCGCTGGTGTCGGGTTTTGCGCTGATCGGTCCCTTCGCGGCGCTCGGCCTCTATGAGATCAGCCGGAGGCGGGAAGCCGGCCTCGACGCCTCCTGGAGCCACGCCTTCGAGATCAGGAATTCTCCGGCGCTGCCGGCTATCGCGGCGGTCGGGATCATGCTGCTTGCGATCTTCGTCGCCTGGCTTTTGACCGCGCAGGCATTTTACCAGCAGGTGTTCGGCCCTGCGCCGCCGGAATCGCTCTCCAGCTTCATCAGTGAAATATTCGCCACGGGACGCGGCTGGACGCTGATTGTCCTGGGCCACGCTATCGGCTTCGTCTTCGCCGCGGTCGTGTTGTGCACTACGGTCGTCGCGTTCCCGCTATTGCTCGACCGCGACGTCGGAGCCTACGAGGCCATCCACACCTCGGTGCGCGTGGTCCTGGCGAACCCGATCGTGATGGCTGTCTGGGGATTGATCGTCGCCGTGGCGCTGATCATAGGCTCGCTGCCGGTGTTCGCAGGGCTGGCGATCGTCCTGCCGATCCTCGGTCATGCCACCTGGCACGTCTATCGGAAAGTTGTGGAATCGCCGACGTCCACCAAACCGGTGGGCTGAAAAATCCTGCCTTGCCGCACCGGCCGCGAGAGCGCCGGTGCGGGCAGAGCTTTCAATAAGCCGGATGGCTGAAGCGCGCTTGGCGTGCGTCCATCGTCAGGTCGCGGAAAGCCTTGCCGCTGACATGCACCAGCGTCCTGTGGTCGCCGCCCTCGAAATAGATGTCATCGGCATTGCCGAGGCTTTCATCAAGGATGACCGGCACATCATAGGCCGCACCGATTGGCGGGATGGCGCCGATGTCGCAGTCACCGAAGAGCGAAACCACCTCATCTTCGGAGGCGAGTCCGATGCGCTTGTCCATGATGTCCTGCAACGCCCCGAGCTCGATCCTGTGCGTGCTCGGAACCACAGCCAGCGCATAGCCAAGTTCGTGGTGAACGACCACCGATTTGGCCATTAAGCTGCCGGGCACATGCGCAGCGATTGCGGACTGCCTTGTTGTCGATGTGCGATGATGCGCGACGGTGTCGTAGGGAATTCCTTTCCCGTCGATATAATCCTTCAGTCTGTTTGCGATCGTCATCTTGGCCTCCCTTGCCGGAGCTCGCGACGCGTGGGGAAACGAGGGCAATCATTCTCCTTCTGTCGTTTCCCGTGCTAACAAAAATGGGCCGACTGTCGATTGTTTCAAGGCGAGGGGGCCAGAACCGGATGACAAGCGGCACCTCCGGCCCTTGACGGAAAATGCCGACGAAAAGCCTGAATTCGGATTGCGCGTCAGGGCTCGGCCCCAAAAAACACCATCCGGGTGAGAAGCGTGTAGTCCGATTCGAAGACCATCATTGCCACGAACACCAGCACCAGGATCGGCGGCAATATGACCGCATACGTCAGCGCCAGCCTTTCCCAGGCCATATGCATGAAGACCGCGACGATCAGCCCGGCCTTGAGCATCATGAAGATCAGGATCAGCGACCATCTGAGATAGCCCTGGAGGCCGACATAGTCGACCAGATAGGAGCAGGCGCTGAGGACGAACAGCCATGCCCAGACCACCAGGTAGAGCTTGATCGGGTGCTCCTGATGAACCTCCGCAGGGGCGATGCCGGTTGCTGTCGCATCATGCGCTTGAGCTTCGTGCAGCGTATGTTGCCCCAGACCGTTTGCGGTTGCTTCAGCCATGTCTGCCTCTCACCAAAGATAGAAGAACGCGAAAATGAACACCCAGACCAAGTCGACGAAATGCCAGTAGAGACCCATGATCTCGACGCTTTCGTAGCGGCCTCTGCGGCTGGTGAAGAAGCCGGGCCGTCCCGTATCGTAATCTCCGCGCCAGACCTTTCGCGCCACGATGATCAGGAAGATCACCCCAAACGTGACATGGGTGCCGTGGAAGCCGGTGATCATGAAGAAGGATGACCCGAACTGCGCCGCTCCCCACGGGTTGCCCCAGGGCCGCACCCCCTCCGTGATCAGCTTGGTCCATTCGAAGGCCTGCATGCCGACGAAGGTCGCGCCGAGCGCTGCGGTCAGAAGCATGAGGATCGCCGTCTTGCGGCGGTCGCGGCGATAGCCGAAATTCACCGCCATGGCCATCGTTCCGCTGCTCGAGATCAGCACGAAGGTCATGATGGCGATAAGGATCAGGGGAATGTCCGAACCGCCAATGTGAAGGGAAAAGACCTCGCTTGGATTGGGCCACGGCACTCGGGTGGACATGCGCGCGGTCATGTAGGAGAGCAGGAAGCAGCCGAAGACGAAGGTGTCGCTGAGCAGGAAGATCCACATCATGGCCTTGCCCCAGGACACATTCTTGAACGTGCGCTGATCCGAGGACCAGTCGGCGGCGACGCCTCGCAGGCCCGCCGGCCGCGGCTGTGTCTGGCCGATATGCGTCAGTGTCGTCTCTGCCATCCGCCCGGCCCTCCTAGGTCAGCAACTGTCGGCAAATCTCGATAAAACTCGCGGCCCAACCGGCCAGAAGCGCGAAGATCGCGAGCCAGACGAAAAGCAGGAAATGCCAGTACATGGCGCACAATTCGACGCTGAGGCGAAGCCGCTCCGGCCGTGCTCCGTTCCAGGCGCCGGCAGCGGTTCTGCCCAGGCCGACCAGCCCTCCCAGTATGTGCAGGCCATGCATCCCGGTTATCAGGTAGAAAAAACTGTTGGCCGGATTGGCGGTCAGCAGGTAGCCGTCGGCGGTCAGTTCCCGCCATGCCACAAGCTGTCCGATCAGGAAGGCAAGCGCGGTGAGCCCAGCCGTGGCGAGGCCGAGCCTGACCGTATCGATTTGGCCCCGGCGCGCGGCGACCGAGGCGCATTGCAGCGCGATGCTGCTAAGGACCAGCACGCCGGTGTTGAACCAGAGCACGCGCGGTAACGGCAGCGCCTGCCAGTCCGACAGCGCCATGCGCATGAAATAGGCGCTGGTGAACAGCGCAAACAGGCAGCCGACGACGGCGAGGAAGACGCCGAGGCCGATCTTGGCGGTCGGCAGCGTCGATCCTTCCAAGCCGATAGTATCCCCGATCACACCTTGCTCGAGCCATGGCTTCGCCATCAGCCGCTGGTGGGAAAGCCACCAACCGGCAAAGCCGGCGATCACGAGAAGGAAGACCAGAATGACGCTCATGCCGGCTCCCTTGAGGAGCCCGGCATGTTTTGCGGGATAAAGTCCTCCTTGGCGCCCGGCACGCTGTAATCATAGGCCCAGCGATAGACGATCGGCAGTTCCTTGCCGAAATTGCCATGGGCGGGCGGTGTTTCAGCCGTCTGCCATTCGAGCGTCGTGGCACGCCACGGATTGCCGCCGGCCTCCCGACCATGGCGGATGCTCCAGATCAGATTGAACAGGAACACGACCTGAGCAAAGCCGACGAGAAATGCCATGATGCTGATGAAAGAGTTCAGATTGTGGGCCGACTCGGTCATCACCGTCATGTCGGTCAGTTCGTTGTAGCGCCGCGGCACGCCCATCAGGCCGATGTAGTGCATGGGAAAGAAAATCAGGTAGGCACCGAGGAAGGTGACCCAGAAATGGAACTGGCCCATTGCCTCGTTCAGCATCCGGCCAGTGACCTTCGGGTACCAGTGATAGATCGCGCCGAAAATCACGAGAATCGGGGCGACGCCCATGACCATATGGAAATGGGCAACGACGAACATCGTGTCCGACAGAGGAACGTCGACGACGACATTTCCGAGAAACAGCCCGGTCAGCCCGCCATTGACGAAGGTGACGATGAAGGCGAGGGCAAAAAGCATCGGGATGGTGAGGTGGATGTCGCCGCGCCACAGCGTCAGCACCCAGTTGTAGACCTTGATCGCGGTCGGGATGGCAATGATCAATGTCGTGGTGGCGAAGAAGAAGCCGAAATAGGGATGCATGCCGCTGACATACATGTGGTGCGCCCAGACTATGAAGCTCAGCGCGCCGATGCCGACGATGGCCCAGACCATCATCCGGTAGCCGAAGATGTTCTTGCGCGCATGAGTGCTGATCAGGTCGGATACGATGCCGAAGGCCGGGAGCGCCACGATGTAGACCTCCGGGTGGCCGAAGAACCAGAACAGATGCTGGAACAGGATCGGGCTGCCGCCGCCGTGCTGCAATTGTTCGCCCATCTCGACGATGGCCGGCATGAAGAAGGAGGTGCCGAGCGCACGGTCGAACAACATCATCACGCAGGCGACGAATAGCGCCGGAAAGGCGAGCAGCGCCATGACGGTCGCGGTGAAGATACCCCAGACGGTCAGCGGCATGCGCATCAGCGTCATGCCGCGCGTGCGGCCCTGCAGCACCGTCACGACGTAATTCAAGCCGCCCATGGTGAAGCCGATAATGAACAGGATCAGCGAGACGAGCATCAGCATGATGCCCCAGTCCTGACCGCCTGGCGTGCCGGTCATGATCGCCTGCGGCGGGTAGAGCGTCCAGCCGGCACCCGTCGGTCCGCCGGGCGCAAAGAAGCTCGACACCAGAACCAGCACGGCGAGCAGATAGATCCAGTAGCTCAGCATGTTGACATAGGGAAAAACCATGTCGCGAGCGCCGACCATCAACGGGATCAGGTAGTTGCCGAAGCCACCCAGGAAGAGTGCCGTGAGCAGGTAGATCACCATGATCATGCCGTGCATGGTGATGAACTGGTAGTAGGCTTCCGGGGTGATGAAGTCGAACGTGCCGGGGAAGCCGAGCTGCAGCCGCATCATCCAGGACAGCACCAGCGCCACCATGCCGATTGCGGTCGCCGTCGCCGAATACTGGATGGCGATGACCTTGGCGTCCTGCGAAAAGACGTATTTCGTCCACCAGCTGTGCGGATGGTAGAGTTCCATCTCCGCGACTTCGGCCGGCGGTACCGCATCTGCAGGTGTGACATCGACCATAGGAACACCTCCGTGCCCTTTTCGGCCAGACTCGATAGTTTCGAGCCCTGCCGCAATTTCAACCCACGTCGCCGTTTTCCCGGCGTCTACTCTGCCGAGCCCACCTGCTGGGGGGCCGACAATTGCGCAAAGGTCTGCTGTTCGCCGAGCCACGCCAGATAATCTTCCTGCGTGTCGACCATGACCACACCATTCATCAAAGGATGTCCCTGGCCGCAAAGTTCGGCACATAGGACCTGGAAGGTTCCGGTCTTGGTCGGGGTGAACCAGAAATAGGTGACCGAGCCCGGGATCATGTCCATCTTGGCGCGGAATTCCGGGACATAGAAATCATGCAGCACGTCGATCGAGCGGAGCAGCATCTTGACCGGCTTGCCGACCGGCAGATGCAGATCGGCCGCTTCGACCACCACGTCGTCCTGGCCATTGGGGTCGCCAGCGATGACGCCCAGGGGATTCTCAGCGCTGACGTTGCGGGTGTCGGATGTGCCGAGCTTGCCGTCCTTGCCAGGCAGGCGGAAACTCCACTGCCACTGCTGGCCGACGACTTCGACAACGGTCGCGTCGCTTGGAACGCTGACGAACTGGTTCCAGACGAACAGGCCGGGAACCAGCATGGCCGTGACCCCGATTGCGGTGACGATCGTCAGCCACCATTCGAGCCGCTTGTTCTCGGGTTCGTACGCCGCCTGATTGCCTTCCCGATGACGGAAGCGGAAGACGCAATAGGCCATGAATAGGACGACGGCGGCGAAGACGACGCCGGTGATCCAGAAGGTGATGATGATGGTGTTGTCGATATAGTCCCAGTTCGAGGCTATCGGCGTCCACCACCATGGGCTCAGGAAGTGGAACAACACTGAGCCCACAACGACCAAAACGAGTACAAGCGCGATGGCCATATCCCGTTTCCTCCCGGCATTCCAAGGGGCGTGAAGTCGTCCCAGGAAATGCCGCGTGCATCATAGCTCGATTTTCGATCGAAATTCTAGTGCGGGTCTTCCGGTCGCCCGAAAACGCAATGGCGACGATGTGGAAAAACCAAGAAGACGGCCGGCGAAGAAGAAGGCTGCGGTGAAGAAAAACCTGCCAAGGACGCCGAATAACCCAGCAATTCTGCCGAATTGTGAAAGGCCGCCCTCGTTGCGGTGTCCGCTTGGACGCACAAAGTACACTTTTGAACTCTTATCTATTTACGCAACGTGCTGTCCGAGAATCGATTCCGATTTTGGACCGATACGGTAGGCAATTGATTCGTGCCCTAGCAGCGTTTGGCGGCTGGCGGTGCGAGGTTTTGATCATTATCTCCACCGTGTCGCAAAGTGCAGAGGCTGTTGGAGGGATCGTTGAAGCTATTCGTCGGTACCGGAGGCGTGGTCGCCACGGCGTTGCTCCTCGCCTCGGTCTGCGGCATCGCCCAGGCCTATAGCGCTCCTGACAATTGGCGGTTCGACACGGGCAGCGACGGTCGAGTCACCGCCTCGCTCCACGCCACCAACAAGCTCATCACCGGCGGCGGCGCCTTGAGCTACAGCCCGGTCCTGACCATTGCCTGCCGCGCGAATGGCGAACCGCGCTGGAGCGAATGGCTGCGGTTGAACGATGCCGTCTCCGCCAGCCGGACCATCACCGTGTCGGTGACTGTCGACAAGGCCAGCAAAGTCAACGAGAGCTGGTCGGTCGGCACGCGAGGCAGGACGCTGGTTCGGGACGGTGCCGACGGCATCAGGCGACTGGTTTCCGCAGACCGGCTCCTGCTGTCCTGGCGCTTCGGGCTGCTGTCGGGGCGAGGCGAGGCCGATTTCGACCTTGGCGGGCTCAGCGAGGCGGTCGGCCAGATCGCCGGCGCCTGCAACACCGAACTGCCGTGATCGGGTCAGCAGCGGGGGCCCTTCATACGGGAGTGGTCCTGCTGTCGATTGCGCGCCGGCCGCCGGTCCGCTCTCGCCGGAGGAAATCGCCGCGATCGACGCGCCGCGGCTGCGACAACGAGTCCGGAGCGGCCGCCCCGATGCGCTCAGGGCGGTTCGGAGCGACGCTTCGATGTATCGGTGAATTGCTCCGTGCAAGCGTCTCGAATGCAGCCGCGCAGCCAGCGATGCGCCGGATCGGCATCCAGTCGCGGGTGCCACAAAAGTGAAACCGTGATTTCCGGCAGGGAAACGGGCAGGGGGAAACAGAACATTCCATCGCGCAGGTTTCCCGTATGGCGTTCGGGAACGCTGGCGATCAGGTCCGAGGCACGCGCCAGAGCCAGAGCTTCCGAAAAGCCGCCGACGACCGTCACGATTTCTCGCTTCAACCGTAGCGGCTCAAGGGCATCGTCGATCGATCCCCTGTCGAGCCCGCGACGGGAGATGAGGATGTGCCGGCCGGCCGCATAGCGGGCAGGGGTGATCGCGGCCTTGCATAATGGATGGCCCATCCGCACGACACCGACGAAACGATCACGGAACAGCGCTTGCGCGCGCACCTCTGGTCCCGTGGACTTTCCGACGACCCCCGTTTCAAGGTCTACGCTGCCGTCGCGCAGGGGCGTGCTGTCCCTGTCCGGCTTGAGCACAAAACGCAGCCGCACGCCCGGTGCCTGTTCGCCGATGCGCGCAATGAGATCCGGTCCGAAATTCTCGACAAAGCCATCCCTGTTTCTGAGCGTGAAGGTTCGTACAAGCCGTTTCAGATCGAGCGTCTCGACAGGACGCAGAACGGCTTCGGCGTCCTGCACAAGCCGACCGACGCGCTCGCGGAGCTCGAGCGCCCGGGGGGTGGCGACGAGGCCGCGTCCCGCCCTGACCAACAGCGGATCGCCCGTCGTCTCACGCAATCGCGCCAGCGCCCGGCTCATCGCCGACGGGCTCAGCCGCAGCCGCTTGGCGGCGCGCGCAACGCTGCCCTCCGTCAGCAGCACATCGAGGGTGACAAGCAGATTGAGATCGGGATGCGGCATAAACGGATCATAGCATGGCCGGCACGTTCTGACATGGCGTCAAATGCAATGATTGAGTGCAAATGATGCACCTTCCGCCATATTAAGCAAAGGACTACGTGTCTGCCAGCTCCGCTCGGGAGTCGCCAGGAACGGAGTTCATGTTGAAGCCAATCTATGCAGGACCAATCAATGCAGAACAGGCAGTCGTTGGGAATGCGGAACGGGCACCTTCGGTTCGCTGGGCGCTCACCAGCCTTTCGCTCTCCATGTTGTTGTCCTCACTCGGCATCAGCATCGCCAATGTTGCCTTGCCGACGTTGGCGCAGGCGTTCGACGCCTCGTTCCAGGACGTCCAGTGGATCGTGCTGGCTTATCTCCTCGCCATCACCACCCTGGTCGTCAGCGTCGGACGGCTCGGTGACATCGCCGGCCGCCGGCGGCTGCTGCTGGCCGGGCTGTTCCTGTTCACGGCGGCCTCGGCCCTGTGTGGCGTCGCGCCGACGCTCTGGCTGCTGATTGCCGCCCGGGCGGCGCAGGGCTTAGGGGCGGCCATCATGATGGCCCTCACCATGGCTGTTGTCGGCGAGACGGTTCCGAAGGCAAGGACCGGCAGCGCGATGGGGCTGCTCGGAACGATGTCGGCGATCGGCACCGCTCTCGGTCCATCGCTCGGCGGCCTTCTGATTGCCGGAGCGGGTTGGCGGGCGATCTTCCTCTTCAACGTGCCACTGGGCTTGCTGGCCGTTGTTCTCGCCTATCGCTATCTACCGGCCGACCGCCGGGAGCCGAAGACGGATCGGGCCGGCTTCGATGTTGTGGGTACGCTGCTGCTTGCCTTGACGCTTGGCGCTTATGCGCTCGCGATGACGATCGGGCATGGCAATTTTGGTTCGCTCAACATGGCTCTGTTGGTGGCTGCAACCTTCGGGGCCGGGTTCTTTGTGCTTGTGGAGGCGAGAGTGGCATCGCCTTTGATCCGATTGGCCGAGTTCCGCAACGCGCTGTTGAGTGCCAGCCTGGCGATGAACGCGCTCGTTGCGACGGTGATGATGGCGACGCTGGTGGTCGGGCCGTTCTATCTGTCTCGAGCGCTCGGGCTCGACGCGGCTGTTGTCGGGATCGTCATGTCGATTGGCCCGATAATCTCCGCACTGAGCGGTGTCCCCGCCGGTCGCATTGTCGACCGTTTGGGCGCGCCATTCATGGTCATCGTCGGACTCATCGGAATGGCGGCTGGTTCAATTGGTCTGTCCGTGCTTCCGACAATGTTCGGGATTACGGGCTACATTGCCGCCATCGCCATCTTGACCCCCGGTTATCAGCTGTTCCAGGCGGCCAACAACAGCGTCGTCATGACGGATATCCGTCCGGACCGGCGGGGCGTCATTTCCGGCTTGCTCAATTTGTCGCGCAATCTCGGGCTCATCACAGGCGCATCCGTCATGGGGGCTGTGTTCGCGTTCGCCTCGGTGGCGATCGACATCACAACGGCGGGCTCGGAGGCCGTTGCCGCCGGTATGCGGATCACGTTTGCGGTCGCGGCGATTCTGATCGTCGTCGCGCTCGCCATCGCGGCCGGAGGCCGTGCTCTCGCGGCACGCCCTTCGCTGCCTGGAGGCGCGTCGTGACGCGAGCCAGGCAGCGTAGTCTGAGCGTAAAGTGCTTGCACGTCTCTGCTGCGAAATCGTGCCACCAAGACCTACGTCCGGACGTCGGAATTGCCGCCGTGACACAAAGAGCTTCACAGTAGCCCCGCTTCGTGCCATCGGGACTGTCCGCCTCTCACATTGCTCTGGGCGGCGCCCGCGTTAAGTCGTTCTCGGCGTTCGTGGCAAGTGCGAAGTCCCGTAAATTCCTGCTGATCCGGAGGGGGAGTTGGCCGATCAGAAACCCGCCGACAAATACTTCAAGATAGAGGTGACGCAGCGCGTCTTTGTCGACGAGGCCAACGAGGACGTCGTGTTTTATTCCCGGCGCGCCGTGACGAAAGAAAAGCCGCGGGTCGTGCGGGAGAAAGATCTTCGCGATGCGCTGCTGATCCTCCTGGATATTTTGATCGCGGTCATCGTCCCGCGCCGGTATTGGGCTCGCCTTTGTCACTTCCAGGCCGGTGCGCGGCTTGGCAAGCATGCCCGCAAGGAATTTGCCGGGTTCGTCGAGAGCGTATCGTGCGTACTTGGCGGCGCCGCCAAGTCGCAGGCCCGGGCGCTGTTTCGCGCAGGTCGCGACGCACGCCATCGCCGCATCATGCTGCTGGCGGGCGAACTCACGCGGTTGCGCTGGCAGCCGCGTATCCGCCTTAGCGGCGTTGATGGAGTGAAGGCGGCGTTGCAACGCGGCAACGGCGTCATCATCTGGTGCAACCAGTTCACAGCGCAGAACCTGATCGGCAAAAGGGCGCTGCATGAAGCCGGCATCACCTGCCATCAGGTCAGCGTTTCCGAGCACGGATTTTCGAATTCGGCTTTCGCGAGACGGTTTCTGAATCCGTTTCTGGTGCGCGTTGAGAATCGCTATTTGGCCGGCAGGATCGTTTTCGATCGCGGCGACGCCTATCAGGTCACCAAGCGCATCAGCGCCATCCTGAAGAACAATGGCGTGGTCCTGATGACGAACAATGTCTATTCGGGATCGACCTTCGTCGAAACAAGGCTTGGCGGGTCCGGCCATGCGCAGTTTGCCACGACGCCTCTCAGCTTTGCCGCGCGATGCGGTGCCGCCTTGTTTTCGATGTCAACGCTCGAAATACAGCCCTTCGAGACTTATGACGCGGTGATCGGCAGCGAAATCCAGGTCCTTCGAAGCGAAAAGCCAGGCCTCGGAGGTGAACGGTCGCCGGCGAAGGCTTTCGGCACGCTGGCCGGCGCCGTGCTCGATTTCCGCGACCAGTTCGAGGCCGACCTGCGCAGATGCCCTGAACAGTACATGCTCTGGGGGCGTCAGGCGCACAGCGTGGTCGGCTCGTCGCAACGGCACGAAACGGACGGGTGAGGCGGCCCGAAGATGTTTTTCACGGCCACAGCCCATTGCGCAGGCGATAGTTGCTGACGGCAACGGACTGACCGCCGAAACGGTCTTTCCACGCGTCCCGCCCGATCATGAAGTCCACTGTTCTGACACCTGCCGTGCATGCTTCGCCAATGATGTGCATCATCAGCACCCAGCCCGGCGAAACCTTTCGCCACGCGGGGTCATAGGCGAGTTTCGACGGAAAGATCGTTCCGCCGCACCTGAAAAGCAGCACTGCCGCTATGATCTCCTGCTTCACCTCCAGCGCCATGACGCTAGCGCGGCCGCGCCTGGATTCGAACGCGGTTACGTCCAGAAACATCTCCTCGACACCCGCGGCTGCAATCCAGTTGGCCGCGCCGAACCGCGCCTCGACCCATTTCCGCTTGTGAGCGAATATCCAACGTATCGAGGCCTCGAGGTCTCCGGCCGAGCCTATCTCGCGGAACCGCACCGGACCTTCGCGCTCCATCAGCCTGATGTAGCGGCCAAGATTGTAGCGCGTATTGGAGGACTGGCTTGCCAGGAAATCGTCCCGGCTTGCGAACGCCGATATATCCAGCGCAGGCGCTGCCGTTTCCCATGTGCGCGTGGCGCCGGCTTTGTCGAGTATCGGTGCGATCTCGGCATCGTCGCGAACGCAACTCAGTTTGAGCGCCCGGATCGACCATTGCCGCCGGATATGCCGCCATAGCGCCTGCTTCAATGCATCCGAACGCTGGTCGCTCACGACGAGGATATCGTTGTAAAGCGGCGTCATCGAATCGAGCCACGCAAGCGTGGCTGTTCCGTACCAGTCCGCGATGCGCACGAATGGCGCGGCGAGAACCAATTCCGCGCCGTCGCGGATGACGACGATGTACATGGAGCGCCCGTGCATCGCCTGATGGCGCTGCCAGCAGCGCGAAACCCATGCGTGGCTGCGGAACACCGCAAGGTCTGCCGCTCCCTTGGCGAGTTCATCCCACTCGTCGGCGAGACGGGCGAACGCAGCCGGACGATCGATGATTTCCACCTGAAAACAATCGTTCCGGGAAGGCCCAGGCGTCATGGCGTCCACCCACGTGACAAACGCACGACAAGCCGCTTGACGAGAGCGCGGGTGCGCCCAGCGAAGGTCCGTCGGCGTCCGGCGATTTGAATGCCGGATGCTTCAAGAACAGCTTCGCGGGCAGCGACGGCTTCCTGCGACTCGCCGAATATAAGAAAGCGGCCGCGTGCCGGTCCGGGGCCAGCCTGTCCATAAATGGGGTCGAACATTGCCAACGGCACCAGCCAGCCGGCATTGATGTGAAGCCGGCATGTCCGCAGCAACTCGTTCAGGGAGCCGTCGAACGCGCAAAACGCGAGCCTTGACGCAATGAGTCCCCGCTCGCGCGAAAGCCTGGGATGCAACAGCACCTGCGCGGTGCTCGAAACAAGACGGAAGTTGAGGTCGATCGCCATCGGACGGCCGTCACCGGTGACGACGATATCGAAGCCGGCGATGCCGCGAAAGCCGAGCGCTGCTCCACGCAGCGCGATTTCGCGCCCAAGTGCGATCACCTCGTCGGAAGGGGCGAGATCGGGGTCGATCAGATTGCCGGCATGCACGCCGTTGGGCAGGCATAATTGCGAAGACGCGCCGACATAGGCGACCGTCGCGTCGGGAAGTACGGCATACTGAACGCAGTGATTTTCGGCGATATCAAGCACGTCCTCGAAAATCAGCGTGTCGCCATTGCCGAAGCGCCGGTCCGCGCGTGCCCGATGACGCGGTCGGCGGCAGATCATGACGTCCTGCCCGCCGCCGTTCGGCAGGTCGGTCGCGACTTTCAGCACCGTTGGCAGCGGCATGGCGCGCAGCGCAGCCGTGACCTCGGCTCCACCAGCGGCCAGTTTTCGCCGGGGGACGGCCTGTTCCGGCACCAGCTCCGCGAGGTTGCCCTTGTTGTTCAGATATTGCTGGACCGCGGGGTCGATCCACGTCATGCGCGGTGGCGCCACCTCAGGGGGCGTCCAGTAGATCGTCACGGCCTTGAGCGCTTTTCCGGCAAGCGACAGAATGTGGTCGCGATACTGCGCACGCGTCTCATAGACCAGGCGCGTGTCCGCGACCGCCAGCCCGGCATCGCGCATGGCGGCAAGCCCATCCGGCGCAACCGTTCCACGATGACAGATCAGCGGCAGGCGGCCGGCGCACGAAAGTGAATGACCCGTGATGAACTCGACCATGTGAGGTTCGTTGGGAAACCAACGGCTTGCCTCTTCCCAGATGCGCGGGGCGAGAAATGTATCGTTCGCATAATATGCGTCGAGTGTTTCCGCCGAACTGGCCATGCATCCTTCCCGCCTCACTCGTCCCGGCAAACACGCCGCGCCCCGGTGCGCAGTCTTATCAGCGCGCAGACATTGCGCAACGCTGAGAGTGTCGGTTAAATCGTCGCTTGGGGAGGCGGCCGTTTCGCTTGAGACTCTGGAAAAAAATCAACGGGAGGGAAGGGCCCCTGCGCCGGCTGGTGCGCGGGGTGAGACGCGGCTGGCGGATTCCCGTGGCAATGATTTGGCGAAGGGGCCTTCGACCGCAGCATCTCGTGGCAGTGACGGGCAGCGGCGGCAAATCGACTACGGTGGCACTTCTTGGAAGCATCCTTTCCGCTGTCGGGCCGACCCGCATCGGGGTCGGCTTCAACACCCGGTACGGTGTCGCAAGAAGCATCGTTCGGGCCCGCCGGTCCGACCGCTACTGGGTGCAAGAGGTCAGCGGCCACGAGGTTGGTGCCGTGACGCTGACCGCGCACCTTCTTCGGCATACGGTCGCGGTGGTCACGACGATCGGAACGGACCACTACAAGGAGTTCAGGAGCCAGCAAGCGATCGCCGACGAGAAATCAGCCCTGGTGGCAATGCTGCCGCCCGGAGGGACGGCGATTTTGAACGCCGACGACCCGCTGGTTCTGGCGATGGCACGGAAGACCAACGAGCGCGTGGTAACGTTCGGCAAAAGCGAGGCCGCCGATATCCGCGCTGTGGATCATTGTTCGAGATTTCCGAAACGCCTGCATCTTACCGTTACCGACGGGAACCAGACATTGCCCGTCAGGACAAGGCTGGTCGGCGAGAGATGGATAACGCCCGTGCTCGCCGCCATTGCCTGTGGGCAAGCGCTGGGGATCGATCTGCGGACGTGCATTCAGGCGGTGGAAGCGCAGGAGCCGTCCCACGGAAGGGACTCCGTCCATGAAATGGAAAACGGTCCGACCATTATACTCGACACCGCCAAGGCGCCCCTGTGGACGATGCAGTCGAGCATCGACATCGTAGGCGGTTCCACGTCGCTGCGGCGGACGATGGTTTTCGGGACAATTTCCGACTATGCGGGCGCATCGGGCCAAAAATATCGCCGAATTGCGCAAGCGGCGCTTGGTGTGTGCGATCGCGTGCTTTTTGTCGGCCGGAACAGCGACCGCGTGGCGCGGATGCTGCCGGACAACAAGGACCGGCTGTTTGTGTTCGCGAGCACCAAGGACGCGAGCGATTTCCTGATGGCCAGCGCGTTGGCCGGCGAACTGATCTACATCAAATCGTCTGGCATCGATCATCTGGAGCGCATCCTCTATCAGTGGCGAGCGCCGATCCGATGTTGGGCCGAGAATTGCGGGAAGGCGTTCGCCTGCGATCATTGCAAGCAACTGTACGAACACGGCCGCACGAGACGGACCGGCTTCAACCCCGATGCGCCGCCCGCCAATATCGGTAGCGGCGTTTCAGCCGCTTGAAACGTCGCTTCAGCTCAGGCAGCCGCAGAACTGCGTTGATCTTCTTTTTTGTCTCGTACCACCGCATCGCCCGATCGATTTCATCGACGAGGCGGCGCGACCGACCGGTCGCGGTCGCCGCGGCCTCCAGATGCAAGAGGTCCGACTTGCTTCCTTCACCGGTCACTTTGATCCGGCCGCCGGCCGAAGCGCCGGTGGGAAACGTTGGAGCCCGGTCCAGCCCGCCCAATGTATCCAGCGCCTGCACCATGAAGGTGCAGTCTTCGCAGATGCCACAATTGTCGTGCTGGTAGTCGCAAACCCTGAGGTTGTTCATCAACATGGGCTCGCTCAAAATCCGTTGGATTTTCGCCAACCTGTGAACGAGGCCATGGTGCTCGATCCGCGCGCCGTCCGTGCCGAACAGAGGATCAAGAGCCGGGTGCGAGCCCCATCGGCGGGTCCATGACGATTCATCCGCCGACGAGGCTATGAGCTGATTTTCGAACCGATCCGCAAGCATATGGCGGACCGCGCCAAGCACCGCTCCATGATATTCGACCCAGCCTATCATCCGGTCGAATACCGTCCTGATATCGGTTTCGATGATGATTGTTTCCAGGCCATAGGCGGCGCCGACATTTCGAGCCACGGCTTTCAGATGGCCGGCTTCGCGACTGTTTGAAAGCGCGACATCGGCACCGATCAGGGTAACCAGCCCGTCGAGACGGGATCGCGCATCCACAAGGGAATAGGACGAATCGACGCCGGCCGAGAAGAACACGCCGGATCCGCGCGACGGCGGATACTGCGCGGTCGCCCGTTCCGCGTGGATGTTCACTGGCCGGTAGCCAGGATACCAGTCGCAGAGCATGGCCTGGATCCTTTGGGCGTTTTCGAACAGCGACGTATCGATCGGCATATCTATGACGAGGTCGCAGCCGAGCTCCATCGCGGGGATGAGGCCGAGACAAAGCAGAACATCGCCGGACTTCCTCAAGCCCGGTCCGGACGATTTGAAGATCACGCTCCGCCTGAGTCGGCCGCCCTTGATGGCGACGACCAGCAGGGACGGGTCCGGGATACCGCTTTGTTCTTCGAATGAAAGCTCAAGGGGTGGCAGCATCAAGCCTCTGGCGCGTTTTGTAACGTTTCAAACATCTGTGGCCCGGCCTGCATGCAAAATCGCGGCAACAGTGTCGAGCGAATTTCGCCGGCGCCCCAGTTGCCGGCGCCGTCTCAGCCGTGTTCGCGCCTGTTTCGTCAACGCAGGCGACGGCCTCAGGCCACTGCCTCGGTCAAAATGCCGGATTTCGGCGATCTAATTGCCCGTTCCCAACCAGGAATCGAAAACGCGCGCCGCAACCCAGCAGCTTTCTGGGACATAGATCGCGCGGTGCCGCTTCCTCGCGCCTGATGTTTGTGCCATTGTTTTGTGTGAACTCGCCGCCGGCCAACGCGTCGGGTTTGCGGGGGGAATAATAACGTATGTGGCCCATTTTCATCATCAATCTGGACCGCGCGCAAGATCGCATGTCTGCAACTCAAGCGCTGATGGATCGCTGTGGGCTGCCGTTCATCCGCGTTGCCGCTCACGATTGGCAAACGCTGACCGACGCCGATGCGCGGCGCTTTGTCGCAAATCCGCCGCCGCGGTTCAGCAAGCGCGCGCTTGCGCTGTCGGAGGTCGCCTGTTTTCTCAGCCATATCGACGTCTGGGCGCAGATCGGCGGCGGGAAATCTCCGGCCGCTTTCGTTTTCGAGGATGACGTCGAATTCGACGGCTCGCTATACAAGCTGCTCTCAGAAATCAGCGGCAGAGAGCCGGACTGGGACATACTGAAACTCTACAGCAACAAGGTAAAAACCCTCGGCGATGCGGTGACCCTGCCGAACGGTTACAGCTACGGCACGCCCAGAATTATCCCGATGTCGACCGCCGCCTATGCGATTACGAGACCAGCCGCCAGGGAACTTGCCAGGGCAAGCGTACCGTTTGGGCGCCCCGTCGATCTTTTTATGAAGCATTGGTGGGAACACGGTTCATGCGTGAAGCTTGTACAGCCGTCGCCGGTGTCGCGGCGCGCCGATCACCTGTCGAGCAGCGAGATCGAAGCTGGTCGAGGTCAATCGTGCCACCAGAGTTTTTTGACGCGCTTCGTCCGAAACAGCCTATACCAGTTGCAGTTCAGGCATAGAACCCATGTCAATGCGGCACACAGGCCGCCAGGCCGGAGATGGCTGGAAACAACCGGCCACGCGAGAATGGTAGGCGATGAGCTCGACGCCATCTGAGAGACGGCCCCCGACATCCCTGAAATCGGTTCTTTTCGACAGGCTTATGCCCGTTCGCACCAACGCGCCCTATGCCCTGATCGACTATCCGGATTATTTAAATCCCGGCGATGCGGCAATCTGGCTCGGCACCCGAGCCGTCCTCGACAAGCTCAACGGAACACCGCCAGCCTACACCTCGGCGCTGAAGAATTTTTCGGCGCAAAGGTGTCGTTCCGCGATCGGCGACGGAGTGATCTATTTTCTGGGCGGGGGGAATTTCGGGGACTTTTATTCCCGGCACCACCGCGCGCGCCTACGCGTTCTTTCGCTCGTTCCGAGGAATCCCGTCGTCCAGCTTCCTGCAAGCTGCGCATGGATGGCCGAAACCGATGCCGCGGTGCTCGAGGAGACACGGCGCGTGCTGAGCAACCGGGAGCCGGTGATCTTCTTTGCGCGTGAGGAAAAGTCACGGGCCGATCTCGAACGGTTGCTTGGCCTAGAAAGCACGCTTTGCCCGGATCTCGCCCATGCGCTGCATTTCGAACCATCCGCACCCACCGCCGACCTCCGCGCCGTCCTGCGAAACGATCGGGAGGCGTCGCAGCCCGTGGACCCAGCGGCAATCGAGGTGTTCGACTGGCGCGATCTGAAGGCCCAGGTCGCCTGGAACCGCTTTGGCAAGTTCGCTCTCGCGGTTGCTCCGCGCTCCAAAAAACTCGGCACGCAGGACTGGGTGACCTCTGCCAAGGTGGCAAGCGCGGTGTCGCTGCTGCGGCCGGCGCGGACTGTCATCACCGACCGGCTGCATGCCTTCATATTGTCGAATGAGCTAGGGCGAAACGTGCTGGTTCTGGACAACCGGACCGGAAAGGTGTTCGCCTATATCGACGCATGGCGGGAGCATTTTCCTCATGTTCGCAAGGCCGCCAATCTGCGGAGTGCCATTGGCGCGGTGTCTGGTTTCCAGACCGCGTCCAACCTGATGATGAGCCATGGTGACTGACCTGGGCCTGGCCGGTCATTTCAGTCGCGGTTTGATGCTCCTGTATCGAGAGGCATGGCGCGGTCGATGGCCGCAGCTTAGATCAGCAGCAGGCCCTTCATGCTCGAGTGGCCCTTCTTGCCGATGATGATGTGATCGTGGACGGCAATGCCGAGCGGTTTGGCCGTTGCGATGACCAGCTTGGTCATCTCGATGTCGGCGCGCGAGGGCGTGGGGTCTCCCGAAGGATGATTGTGCGCCAGAATGATCGCCGTGGCGGAGAGTTCGAGCGCGCGCTTGACCACCTCACGCGGATAGACCGGCGTGTGGTCGACGGTGCCGACCTGCTGCACCTCGTCGGCGATCAGCGCGTTCTTCTTGTCGAGAAACAGGATACGGAACTGCTCACGTTCCTCGAAGGCCATGACTGACCGGCAGTATTCGAGGACCTGCGTCCACGTCGACAAGACCTCGCGGCCCGTGATCTCGCTGCGTGCCGCGCGTTGGGCGGTCGCGGCAATGATCTTCAGATCGAGCGCCACCCGCCGGACCGATCCCCTTGACCTCCTCAAGCCGCGCGACGGGCGCGCCAAGCACCTCGGCCAGCGTGCCGAAGCGTGTCAGCAATGCCTTGGCGACGGGTTTGGTGTCGGCGCGGGGGATCAGGCGAAAGAGCAAGAGCTCCAGCAACTCGTAGTCGGGAAGGGCGTCGGAACCCGCGGTGGCGAACCGTTGGCGCAAGCGGTCGCGGTGACCGAGATAATGCGGCTTTTCTTCGGTCGCCCTGGTTTTCGCTGGAGGCTGGATCTGATTTTCGGAGAAGAAACTCCGCTCGTCGTCGCTCTTTGTCGCCATAGGCTGCCCACTTCCCCCGACCGGAAAGGTCCGGCGCCGGGAGAAACACTATGCCGGCAGGCCGGGGCGGTCGAGGTTTTTTGGCGACAGCGTGAAAATCTCGCATCCGGTCTCGGTGACGCCGATCGTGTGCTCGTACTGCGCCGACAGCGAGCGGTCGCGTGTCACTGCCGTCCAGCCGTCCGACAGCACTTTCACGTGCGGCCGGCCGAGATTGATCATCGGCTCGACGGTGAAGATCATGCCCGGCCGCATCTCGACGCCCTCGCTGGCGTTGCCATAGTGCAGGATGTTGGGCGCATCGTGAAAGAGCTGGCCGACGCCGTGGCCGCAGAAATCGCGGACCACCGAGCAGCGCTCGCTTTCGGCATAGGTCTGGATGGCGGCGCCGATGGCGCCGGTACGGGCGCCGGGCTTGATGGCGGCGATGCCGCGCATCAGGCATTCGTGCGTGACCTCGAGCAGGCGCTCGGCGGCGCGCTTGATCGTGCCTACCGGATACATGCGCGAGGAATCGCCGTGCCAGCCGTCGAGGATGTAGGTGACGTCGATGTTGACGATGTCGCCGTCCTTCAACGGCTTGTTATCGGGAATGCCATGGCAGACGACATGGTTGATCGAGGTGCAGGACGACTTGGTGTAGCCGCGATAGTTGAGCGTCGCCGGCAATGCGCCGTGATCCATGCCGAACTCGAAGACGAAACGGTCGATCGCTTCGGTGGTGACGCCCGGCGCGACCATCGACACCAGTTCGTCGAGACAGCGCGCGGTGAGATCGCAGGCCTTGCGCATGCCGGCGAAGCCTTCCTCGCCGTAGAGGCGGATCTGGCCGGTGTTTCTGAGCGGTGCCGTGGCGGCGTCGAGATAGGTGACCATTCTTGTCCGTCTTGCCGGAAGAAAGGGCTCCTGATGAGCCCGCGCGAAAATCCTCCCAGATTTGGCACCGGACGGCACAAGGTTCAAGGACGAACTGCCGGCGACGGGCATAAGCCGGCGAATTTCATGCCTTGCGGGCTCACCTTTGTGCCTCCGAGCCCGCGTTGCGCGAAGGCGTGCAGCCCAAATTAGGGCAGCCAACCCAGGTTGATGCTTTTTCGCGGCGACGGATTGGTTGAGGCGGGTTTTGTGTTTCAGGCTGCGACGCCAGCCCGTCGCGGGGCTTCGAATCGAGGTGACGGCGCGATTTGACCTTGCCGTCAGCCACCTCCGAGAAGGTTGAGCCCCAGGCGCGAAGCCGGCCAAGGCAACTTCTTGCGACGAGCGGCGTTGCTGCGGGAACGCCGCTCGGGAGAGAAACGAATGGACAGGTTGCAATTCCAGCTACCGGTGCGCATCACGCCCGCGCCCGGTTTGCCGATCGAGGAGATATACAGCGTCGAACAGGCGCTCGATTTCCTGCAGGGCTGGCCGGTTCGCCGGCAGGGCCCGGTTTATCAGGCTGCGTTCAATGCCTGCTTCGGCGCCACGGTCGACCTGGTCAAGACCGAGGATGCTTGCCGGGCGTTCATGGCGTTCTGCCGGGTGAGCAGCCTGCTTGCCAGGGACATGATGATTCCGGGCAAGCGAGGAGGCGGGGCTAGGGGGCTGAGAGCTTAGGGGCCGGGCAGCCAGGCAGCCCCAGCGAACTGCCTGATGCATCACATAGCTTCATGCGTTCGACGAGTGGAAAATCTACCCCCAGAGTGGCGTGGTCTTCGGCGGCTGTGGGCGAACCCGGTTCGAATCGGCTATGGCTCCGGCATGCAGGAAACGTCTCTGTATATCCCGGTGAAGCGGTTTCTTGAGAGCCTGGAATTCACCGTCAAAGGTGAAGTTGGCGGCTGCGATGTCGTGGGGCTGCGTGACGGCGAACCGCCCGTGGTCATCATTTGCGAATTGAAACTGCAGTTCAACCTGGAGCTTGTACTTCAAGGTGTCGATCGCGCCGCGGCATGCGACGAGGTCTGGCTCGCGGCGAGGATGTCGGCCCGCGGCAAGGGCCGCGAGCACGATCGCCGGTTCCGCGCGCTCTGCCGGCGGCTCGGTTTCGGCCTTCTGGGGGTTGGCTCCGCCGGCGATGTCGAACTGCTGCTCAGCCCGACCGCCTTGCCGCCAAGGCGAGACCCGAAGCGAAGATCGCGCCTGGTGGACGAGCATCGGCGGCGGCGCGGCGATCCTGTGGTCGGCGGTGGTTCCCGAACCCCGATAATGACCGCTTACCGACAGGATGCGCTGGCCTGCGCCGCTGCGATGGCGGACGGCCCGAAGCGCCCACGCGATCTGAAAACCATTTCACCGCGCGCCGCCAAGATCCTGCTTCACAATGTCTATGGATGGTTCGCCCGGGCCGAGCGCGGCGTCTATGCGCTTACCGACGTTGGCCATGCCGCGTTACAGCGGTGGCCGCAGCGGGTTCCATGATATGCGATACGGATTCCCCAACCGTCAGTTGCCGGCACAGCATCTTGCCGCCTCATGTGCGGAGTGCCAGAAGCAAACTCTAAGGCGCGTCTTTCGAGGTTGTGTGCGTCAAGTTCTGCAAAAAGGGGCGGCCATGGAGCTGGTCATGCGGCTTGGCGCAGAGCGAGCTTCTTGTGCTCGCGCAGGTCGTCCATGTTGATGTAGCGGTTGGCCTCCATCCAGTTTTCGTTGGTTTCGACGGCCAGTGCCCTGACGAGGCGCAGGCAACTCTGTGAGTTTGGAAAGATGCGCACGACATAGGTGCGCCGTCGGATTTCCTCGTTGAGCCGTTCAAGCATGTTGGTGCTCTTCAGATGTTTGTGGTGCTGGCGTGGCAGACGAAAGAAGGTCAGCGTGTACTCGATGGTCTCCTCCACCCATGTCGTCAGTCGTGGGTAGCGGGCCGACCATTTGGCAAGCCATGCGGCGAGATCGGCCTTGGCCTCGGCGAGATCGCGCCGGTCGTAGAGCCAGCGCAGTTCCTGCAGGCAGTCGTCGCCATGCTTTCTCGGCAGGTGATCGAGCGCGTTCCTGAGGAAGTGCACGTAGCAGCGCTGCCATGCAGCTTCCGGGATCACCTCGCCGATCGCCGCGACCAGGCCGGCATGATCGTCGGACACGACCAGTTCGACGCCCCTGAGGCCGCGTGCCTTCAAGCCGACGAGGAAGTCCCTCCAGGCCGAGCGGCTCTCGCGATTGGCCATCTCCACGGCCAGGATCTGGCGGCGACCGTCCCAGTCGATGCCGACCGCGATCAGCACCGCCTGGCTCATGACGATGCCGGCTTCGCGCACCTTCTCGTAACGGGCGTCGAGGATGAGGTAGGCAAACGGCTCTTGAAGCGGGCGCTCGGCAAAGGCCTTCAGGCTCTCGTCCAGGCGTTTGTTGATGGCCGAGATCGACGAGGCCGAGAAGGCATGGCCACACAGCTCTTCCGTGATCGCCTTGACCTTCCGGGTCGAAACGCCCTGCACATACATCTCCGCAAGTGTGGCCACCAAGGCCCGCTCCGAACGCTGGTAACGCTCGAAAAGCTCGGTGGAGAAGCGCCCGGCCCGGTCCTGCGGAACCCGCAGCTCAAGCTTGCCAACACGGGTGACAAGAGTGCGGCCATAATAACCCGAGCGATAGCCGAGCCGCTCCGGTGTGCGCTCGCCTTTCGAAGCACCCAGAGCCTCGTCCATCTCGGCCTCGAGCACCTCCTGCATCACCGCACGGATCACTTCATGCAGACCTTGCGGGTCCGAAAGCAGAATGTCTTTGACGGCGGCGCTGGCGGTCTTACTTTCAGTCTTGGTCATGGTGGCGTTCCTTCGCGGGAATCAGGTGACGTTGAACATCACCAG
>NZ_VLKT01000022.1 GCF_007830515.1 Mesorhizobium tianshanense | reverse complement strand
CTCGACCAGTGGATCAGGCGAAGGCTTCGATCCATTGCATGGAAGCAATGGAAGCGCGGGCGCACCCGCTTTGCGGAGCTGCGTCGCCGGGGCGTCGGGCACGAGCTGGCGGCACAAACCGCCGGCAGCGCGCATGGTCCCTGGCGCATCAGCAACAGCCCAGCGCTCGCCATTGCCCTGCCGAACGCTTTCCTCGCAAGCATCGGCCTCGCTTTCCTCGCCCCTGCCAATGCCGCATAACCAACCGAACCGCCTTGTACGGGCCCGTACGCAGGGTGGTGTGGGAGGGGAGGAACCGCAAGGTTCCCCCCTATCCCGATTGAGAAGTCGGCGGGACAGTCAAAATCACTGTGCCACAGAACTCGCTTCCGGGGCGACGCGCAGCCAGAGCGCCTTTTCGCCGAGCGTGCCGACCATGCTCGCGTGAGCGATACGATCTGCATCGGTCAGACGAGACGGCAGCGCTATCGGCCGGACGTCGATGCTGATGTCGATGTCTTCGACATTTCTCCTTCCGGCAGCCGGCGCCGTGGCGCTGTCCAGGATAAGCGCCGCCTGCTTGCCGCCGATAAGCTCGATATAGACTTCGGCCAGCAATTCCGAATCGAGCAGCGCGCCGTGCTTGGTGCGTCGGGCATTGTCGATACCGTAGCGGCGGCACAGCGCATCCAGCGAATTAGGGCCCATGGGGTGCTTGCGGCGCGCCAGCGCCAGCGTGTCGACGACACGCCCGGGGTCGACGACAGGATGGCCAAGCCGGCCGAACTCGACATTGAGGAAGCCGATATCGAAAGTGGCATTATGGGCGACCAGCTTCGCACCGTCGATGAAGGCGAGAAATTCCTCGGCGATGTCCCGGAAAGTCGGCTTGCCCATGAGATCGGCGGCGCTGATGCCATGAACGGCCTGCGCGTCAGCATGAATCGGCCGCCCTTGCGGATTGATGTAATGATGGAAGGTGCGGCCGGTCGGGAAACGATTGACCAGCTCGATGCAGCCAAGCTCGATGACCCGGTCCTCGCGGGAATCGAGACCGGTGGTTTCCGTATCGAAGATGATCTCTCGCATCGAATCAGTCCGTTTGGTTTCGACGTCATTCTAGCCGAATCATGTTGGGAACAAAATGGCAACAAGCAACGTTGGCTGCAAGCCTCTTAACGGGGCCTGCCTACCTTATCCCCGACCAGTTCGGTGACGATTGCATGGACAGCCGCGCGCGCGGCATCGAAGCCTTGTCCGGTGTCGATGACGAAATCGGCGGCCTCGCGCTTTTCTGCGTCGGGAACCTGCCTAGCCAGGATCGACGCCAGCTTTTCTTCCGTCATGCCCGGTCGCGCCAGCACGCGGGCGCGCTGGATTTCGGCCGAGGCGGTGACGACCACGACCTTGTCGACTCGGCCGCGGCCGCCGGTTTCGAACAGCAGCGGGATATCAAGAACGACAAGCGGTGCGCCGGCGGCGCGGTTCCTCGCCAGGAAGGCGTCGGCGTCGGCGCGGACGAGCGGGTGGATGATGGCTTCCAGCCGTTTCAGCGCGGCGGCATCTTCGAGCACCCGCTCGGCCAGCTTTGTGCGGTCGACCGACCCGGATAGTGTGGTTCCGGGAAAAGCCGCTTCCACCAGCGGAGCCGCCTTGCCGGAGTAGAGGCGGTGCACCGTCTCGTCCGAATCGTGGACGGGCACGCCGGCCTCGGCAAACATCTTTGCCGTGGTCGATTTGCCCATGCCGATCGATCCGGTGAGGCCGAGCACGATCATGTTTTTCATTCTTTGGTCATTCCTTGGGCACCGAGATCGGCGACGATGATCCGCCGCAATTCGGCGGTGACCTGCGGCCTGATGCGGAACCAGCGTTCGAAGCCGGGCACCGCCTGATGCAGCAGCATGCCGAGTCCGTCGACTGTCTTCAGGCCCCGCGCTTTGGCTGCGGCCAGCAACGGCGTTTCCAGCGGCACATAGACAATGTCGGTGACGATGGCATGATCCGGCAGCCTGGCCGGATCGGCGGACAGGCCTTCATTGCCATGCATGCCGAGCGCTGACGTGTTGACCAGCAGGCCGGCATCGGCAAGCAGTTCGCCGGTCGCGGCCGTGCCGTGGGCCGAGACCCCGGCGCCGAAGCGGTCGCGTAGTTCCTCGGCGCGGGCGAGCGTCCGATTGACGACGCGGATGTTGCCAACGCCGCGCTCAATCAGCGCATGGATGACCGCGCGGGAGGCGCCGCCGGCGCCGAGCACCACGGCCGGACCATTGTCGGCCCAGCCCGGCGCATGCTCGTCAAGATTGGCGGCAAAGCCATGGGCATCGGTGTTGCCGCCCCACAAATCGCCGTCCTCGAACCACAGCGTGTTGACGGCGCCGATTTGTTCGGCCGCATCGTCGCGGCGCGCCACCAACGCGAAGGCGGCCTCCTTGTGCGGGATGGTGACGTTGCCGCCACGGTAACCATTCGCCTCGAGCGTCCTGACGAAATAGGCAAAAGCGTCCGGCGCGACGTCGATGGCCTGGTAGCTGCCGTCGATGCCGTATGTCGCCAGCCAGTAGCCATGGATCTTCGGCGACCGCGAATGCGCGACCGGGTGGCCGGTGACGAAGGCCTTTTTCGCGGTCTCAGCCATCGATGGCTCCGAGCTCACGCAGCTTGGCCAGGACTGGCAGAAGCGGCAGGCCGACAATGGTGAAATAATCGCCTTCTATTCTTTCGAACAGTTGGATGCCTTCGCCTTCGATCTGGTAGGCGCCGACGCTTGCCAAGGCCTTGGCGCCGACGCGCGCCAGATGGCGGCCGATGAAGGCGGGATCGAGCTTTCGCATGGTCAGGCTGGCGACGCTGACATGCCGCCACAGAACTGCGCCGTCGCGGGCGAGCACGACGGCGCTGTTGAGCTGATGGGTCTTGCCAGACAGCGCCAGCAAATGACGGCGCGCGCCTTCCATGTCGGCCGGCTTGTGGAACACTTCGTCGCCGAGCGACAGCGTCTGGTCGCAGCCGAGCACCAGGGCGCCGGGCTTTCGCTCGCTGACCTCGGTGGCCTTGGCCTCGGCAAGCACCAGGGCGACATCCTCCGGCGACACACCGCTGTCTTTTAGTGGCGCCTCAAGCGCGCGCTCATCGACTTCCGCCGGGATCGCCTCGATGGCAACGCCGGCATTGACGAGCATCGCCTTGCGGAACGGACTTCCCGAAGCAAGGATGATTTTTTCGGTCATTTTTTATCGCCCGAATCCTGACGCTCACTAGGATGAGTCGAGATTCAGGTCAGGCCGCGCCGAAAATGGTGGCTTCCGAGAACCGGAGCGGAGCGTACTTTTCGTACGTGAGCACCGGAAGCGCAGGAAGCCGCCGTTTGCAGGCCGGCATCACCTGAATATCACACGCCCTAGCGTGTCTTGCCGCGCAGGGCAACAATGGCCGCAGCCGTCTCTTCGATCGAGCGGCGGCTGACGTCGATCATCGGCCAGCCATGCCGGGTGCATATCTGGCGGGCATAGGCGAGTTCCTCGGTGATCGCGGCGCGGTCGACATAGTCGGTCGGCTCGTAGGCGCTGGTGTTGCCGAGGATGCGGTTCTGGCGGACCTGCGAGATGCGCTCTGCGGTGGCGATCAGCCCGACGATCAGCGGCGTCTTGGCATTGACCAGGCTTTCCGGCACCGGCACGCCGAGCACGATCGGGATGTTGGCGGTCTTGATGCCGCGGTTGGCGAGATAGATGCTGGTCGGCGTCTTCGAGGTGCGCGAAATGCCGACGAGCACGATGTCGGCGTCGTCCATATTGGCCGGCAGCTGGCCGTCATCATGCTCCATGGTGAAGTTGAGCGCGTCGATGCGGCGAAAATATTCGGCATCGAGGACATGCTGGGCGCCGACGCGGCGACCGGCCGGCGTGCCGAGATAGGACTGGAACACAGCCAGCACCGGTTCCAGCACGGAGACGCAAGGCAGGCCCATGGCCGCGCAGCGTTCGTCGATACCGCGGGCAAGGCTCTGATCGACAACCGTATAAAGGATGATGCCCGGCTCCTCCTCGATGTCCTCGAACACTTTCGTTACCTGTTTTTCGGTGCGGATGAGCGGATAGATATGCTCGATGGCGCGCGCATCCTTGTATTGCGCGGAAGCCGCGCGGCCGGCCGCCAGCAGCGTTTCACCGGTGGCATCGGAAATCAGGTGAAGATGAAAGAAGCTCTGGGGTTTGTTCACAGGGGTTTGTTCCAAGCTGTGGGCCGATGTGGATAAGGTCGGCCGGAAAGATCGGTCGGTTTGGAACGACTGTATCAGATGGCGGCTTGTCCACAATTCGATGCGCTGTCGGCTTCGTCGGGTGACTGGGGACAAGTCCGGGGACGGGTTTTTTGCTTTCGCCCTATCCACAGGGCCGATCATTCATCTGGAAAGCCAAGCCACTGACTCGACGGTGAAATTTCCGACTGTCCCCAAAGTCCTCCTATCCAGCAAAAGAAGCACGCGACAATATGCTGGCTGGCCTTTTCAGGGGCAAAGCGGGACAGGTGACAACCATCGATACCAACAGACTCTTAGAATCAGAAGATTCCTAGAAATAGAATATTTAATTATAGAGAAGCCTGGAGAGGCGAGCGCCGAATGCCTGAAAACCGCATCATGCTGGACGTGCTAAAAGGCAAGACGGTATCTCCCCCGCCGCTCTGGATGATGCGGCAAGCCGGTCGCTATCTGCTGGAATATCGAGAGACACGAAGGCGGGCCGGATCGTTCCTCGATCTTTGCTACGATCCCGATCTTGCCGTGGAAGTGTCGCTGCAACCGATCAAGCGCTTCGGCTTCGATGCATCGATCCTGTTTTCCGATATCCTTGTCGTGCCGCATGCGCTGGGCCGCGACGTGCGCTTCGAGGAAGGACGCGGCCCACTGTTGACGCCGATCTCGGCGGCCGAGATTGCGGCTCTGGATGGCGAAACGTTTCACGTGAATCTCGAACCGGTCTATGAGACGGTCAGACGATTGCGGGCAAAACTGCCTGATGAAACGACGCTGATTGGCTTCTGCGGCGCGCCGTGGACGGTGGCGACCTACATGATCGCTGGCCACGGCACGCCCGACCAGGCGCCAGCGCGGCTGTTTGCCTATCGCGAGCCGGCCGCTTTTTTGCAGCTGCTGAAGGTGCTCGCCGATCAATCGGCCGGCTATCTCATCCGCCAGATCGAAGCCGGCGCCGATGTGGTGCAGATCTTTGACTCGTGGTCCGGCGTTCTCGATGAAGTTTCCTTCGAGGCCTTTTGCGTCAGGCCGGTGGCGCAGATCGTCAGGCAGGTTCGGGCCGTGCATCCCAAAGTTCCGATCATTGGCTTTCCCAAAGGCGCCGGTGGGCACTACCGGAGTTACCGCCAGAAGACCGGAGTGACGGGGCTGGGGCTCGACTGGACCGTGCCGTTGACGACGGCGCGGGAGCTGCAGCGCGATGGCGCCGTGCAGGGCAATCTTGATCCGTTGCGGCTGGTGGCCGGCGGCAAGGCGCTTGCCGCCGGCGTCGAGGCGATCCTCGGGGCGTTAGGCGGTGGGCCGCTGATCTTCAATCTAGGCCATGGCATCACGCCGGAGACGCCGATCGCGCATGTTGAGGCAATGGTGAAAATGGTGCGGAGCGCTTCATGACGATGATGGGAAAAGGCACTGCGGATGGCGGCGTGGCGGCGATGCGCCGTGCGGCGATCGCGATTGCGGTTTTCCTCGTACTCGCTGGGCTGCTGTTCTTGTTTGGGCCTGACGATTTCTATCCCTGGGCAAAGGCGATCCATGTCATCGCCGTCATCTCCTGGATGGCGGGCATGCTCTATCTGCCGCGGCTCCTGGTCTATCATTCCGACGCCGAGAAAGGTTCCGTCCAGTCGGAAACCTTCAAGGTGATGGAGCGCCGCCTGCTGCGCGGCATCATCAATCCGGCGATGACCGTCACCTGGGTGTTCGGCCTTTGGGTGGCCTGGAAAGGCTTTGGTTTTCAGGGCGGCTGGCTGCATGCCAAGATCGCCGCGGTGCTTGGCCTCTCGGCCGTTCATGGCTACCTGGCCGGCGCGGTGCGCAAATTCGCCGAGGACCGCAATGAAAAACCGGCGCGGCACTGGCGGATCGTCAATGAGATCCCCACATTGCTGATGATCGTTATCGTCGTCCTGGTCATTGTGAAGCCGTTTTAAGGCTTCGGTGACGTGCAAAAGGCGGCTTGCTCTTTCAACCGACCGACGATAAAAGACGGGTCTTCCTTCCCGTCATGCGCCGCCCCCATTCATCGCTTCGGCCGCGCCCGGCATTTGTCGCATCCCGCCGATATTTCCCCATACTTACTCACTCAGAGTCCGTCTAATGATGCAAGAAATGAAACTCACCGAGTTCAAGAACAAGAAACCGCCAGAGCTGATCGCCTATGCCGAATCGCTCGAGGTCGAGAACGCCAGCGTAATGCGCAAGCAGGAGCTGATGTTCGCGATCCTGAAGAAGCTGGCGACTCAGGATATCGAGATCATCGGCGACGGTGTGGTCGAAGTGCTGCAAGACGGATTTGGCTTCCTGCGCTCGGCCAATGCCAATTACCTGCCGGGTCCGGACGACATCTATATTTCGCCGTCGCAGATCCGCCGGTTCTCGCTGAAGACCGGCGACACGGTCGAGGGCCCGATCCGCAGCCCGAAGGAAGGCGAGCGCTATTTCGCGCTGCTCAAGGTCAACACGATCAATTTCGACGACCCGGAGAAGATCCGCCACAAGATCCATTTCGACAATTTGACGCCGCTTTATCCGACCTCGCGGCTGAAGATGGAAATGGACGTCCCGACTTCGAAGGACATTTCGGCGCGCGTTATCGACCTTGTGGCGCCGCTCGGCAAGGGCCAGCGTGCGCTGATCGTGGCGCAGCCGCGCACCGGCAAGACGGTGCTGTTGCAGAACATCGCCCATTCGATCACCACCAATCACCCGGAATGCTATCTGATCGTGCTGCTCATCGACGAGCGGCCGGAGGAAGTTACCGACATGCAGCGATCGGTGAAGGGCGAGGTCGTCTCCTCGACCTTCGACGAGCCGGCGGTGCGCCACGTCCAGGTCGCCGAAATGGTGATTGAGAAGGCCAAGCGCCTGGTCGAGCACGGACGCGACGTCGTCATCCTGCTGGACTCGATCACCCGCCTCGGCCGTGCGTACAACACGGTGGTGCCGTCATCCGGCAAGGTGCTGACCGGTGGTGTCGACGCCAATGCGCTGCAGCGGCCGAAGCGCTTCTTCGGCGCTGCCCGCAACATCGAGGAAGGCGGCTCGCTGACCATCATCGCCACCGCGCTGATCGACACCGGCAGCCGCATGGACGAAGTCATCTTCGAAGAGTTCAAGGGCACCGGCAATTCGGAAATCGTGCTCGACCGCAAGGTGGCGGACAAGCGCATTTACCCGGCCATGGACATTCTCAAGTCCGGCACCCGCAAGGAAGACCTCCTGGTACCCCGCCAGGACCTGCAGAAGATCTTCGTGCTGCGCCGCATCTTGGCGCCGATGGGAACGACCGACGCAATCGAGTTCCTGATCGACAAGCTCAAGCAGACTAAGACGAATGCTGATTTCTTCGATTCGATGAATACGTAAGGGTCGGCAGGGTTGGCCCGTCTTGCCTTCTCCCACAAGGGGGAGAAGGGAGAGCGCGCGAGCGAGCACCTCGACCTACCGCCGGCGCAAGAGGCGCTTCAACTCCTCAGCGTCCGTTATCACAGGCAGACAGACCTGCCCGGTGCACAGCCAGGCGCCGGCCTTGCCGGTTGGCGGCAGAACGCCGCCTGGGAGCATCGGCAGGTTTGTCGCCGAACCGACCGGCACGATAATGTCGGTCCGGCGCGGGTCCGGATTTCGATTCGCAACCGGAACAAGCTCCGGGTTCTCTGGGTTGTCCACCAGCACCAGCTTCAAAGGCTCGATCGCCAGGGCACAGGCGTTGACGACGCCCGCCTGGCCGTAGGCTTGATGCGCCGCACGGCCGGCCGCATGTTCCGCGGCCCTCCAGGCCTTTTCCTGCAGATCGAGATCGCCGGTAAGGGAAGACAGCCGGACCATGGCCTCGATGACTTGGCCGGTGGCTGACGGGATGGCCTCGTCGACATCGCCCCTGATGCGGATCGGCACATCCGTGCTGTCCGACGCGGTCAGATAGTAACCCGTGTTGTCATCGTCGCGATGCCATTGGTCGAGTTGCGCGATGAATTGACCGGCTAGATCGGCGTAGTTCGATGTGCCGGTCGCTTCGAACAACGAGATCGCAGCGTTGGTCATGGCGGCGTAGTCGCTGGACAGCGCGGGAAACAGTTTTTTGACGCCGAGCATCGAATGCGGCAAGCGGTTGTCGCGACCAGCATCGGCAATGGCGGCAAAGGCCTCTTCCGACGCCTCGATCCAGTCGGTCCGGCCGAGCGCACGCCCCGCCTCGGCAAGAGCCGCGATCATCAGACCGTTCCAGTCGGTCAGGGCCTTGCCGTCACGCCCAGGCCTGACGCGCTGCTCTCTGGCTGCCAGCAGTTTTTCTTTCATCGGGATGAGCTGCTCATGATCGACCACGCATCGCGTTTGCTGGGCTTCGGTCTGATGGACGATTGGTTTGCCTTCCCAGCCATGCGGTTTGGAAAGCGTGAAGTACTTGAAAAACAAGGCTGATTCGTCGCCAAGAACGGTCTCGATCTCATCTCTGTTCCAGGAGTAGAACAGCCCCTCCTCGCCCTCGCTGTCGGCGTCGAGGCTGGCGGCGAACGCACCGCCATTGACGCGCATCTCGCGCAGAAGCCAACGAACAGTCTCTTCGATTCGTACCCGGAACAATTCGTTGCCGGTCGCCGCATAGGCCCAATTGCACAGCCGGATGAGCTGAGCGTTGTCGTAAAGCATTTTTTCGAAGTGCGGCACCAGCCACTCGGCATCGGTCGAATAGCGGCTAAGCCCTCCGCCGATATGGTCGTAGATCCCACCCGCCAGCATCTTTTCGAGGCTGAGCAGGACGGCATCGCGATGGGCTGTGGCTCCGTCGCGCAGCCAGGACAGCCAGAGCGTGTGCATGAATGGCGCGTTGGGGAATTTGGGCGCGCCGCGCAGCCCCCCCAGATCCCTGTCGATCATCCCGTCGACGCCGTTAGCGAGCGTCGCGAGCGTGTCGCGGTCGAGCACCGCCTTGGGATGAGCGCTCGCCAGCCTCGCCTCGATGTGGGTGGTTAAGCCGTCGGCGCTTTGGTTAACGCTTTCTTTCTTGTCGCGCCACGCCTTGTCGACCGCCTCGAGCACCTGGACAAAGCCTGGGCGGCCGTAACGGGCCTCGCGCGGAAAATAGGTGCCGCCCCAGAAGGGCTTGCTGTCTGGCGTCAGGAACATGGTCAATGGCCATCCGCCCTGCTCGCCCATCGAGGACAGTGCTGCCATATAGATCTGGTCGATGTCCGGCCGCTCCTCGCGATCGACCTTGATATTGACGAAGAGACGGTTCATGACGGCGGCGACGTCGTCGTTCTCGAAGCTCTCATGCGCCATGACATGGCACCAGTGGCAGGCGGCGTAGCCGACTGAGAGCAGGATTGGCCGCTCCAGCGTCTTTGCCTCGGCGAGCGACGCTGGTGACCACGCCCGCCAATGCACAGGATTGCCGCTATGCTGCTGCAGATAAGGGCTGGCCTCTTTGGCAAGTAGGTTCTGCGCGGGCAACGTCACGGTCGGGCACTCGGCAATTGTCGGTGAATAAGCGAAGCTAGGGCGGTTGTGCTAGGTCGGCAAATGATTTCAGGTGATTCCATTGTTGCCTTGTCGAGCGGTCGCCTGCCCGCCGGCGTTGCCGTGATCCGCATTTCCGGTTCGAAAAGTCGATTCGTGATCGAAACGATTGCCGGCTCGAAGGCCATGAACCGGGTTGCGGCCTATCGTAAGTTCAGGGCACCCGACGGTTCGGTGCTCGACAGCGGCCTAGCCGTTTTCTTCGCCGCGCCCAACAGCTTCACCGGCGAGGACATCGCGGAATTCCATGTCCATGGCGGGCGCGCCGTCGTGGCGCGGATGCTGGAGACGATCGCCGGCTTTGACGGTGTCAGGCATGCAGAGCCGGGCGAGTTCACGCGCCGCGCCTTTCTCAATGGCAAGGTCGATCTGGTCGAGACAGAGGCGCTGGCCGATCTCGTCAATGCCGAGACCGAGGCACAACGGCGCTTTGCCGTGCAGAATGCCGAAGGTGTTCAGAGCGAGTTCTATCTGGGCTGGCGCCGGCGGCTCATCCATGCGCGGGCGATGATCGAGGCCGAGCTCGATTTTGCCGACGAAGACGACGTACCCGGTTCCGTTGCGGAGACTGTCTGGGCGGACGTCCGGGCGATGGTCGACGAGATCGAACGTCATGTCGGGGGCTTCCGGGCCGCCGAAATCATCCGCGACGGGTTCGAGGTCGTCATCCTCGGCGCGCCGAATGCCGGTAAATCAAGCCTGTTCAACGCACTGGCGCGGCGCGAGGCGGCGATCGTTACGGAAGAGCCCGGCACGACCCGCGATCTGCTCGAAGTGGTTCTGGATCTGGAGGGCATGCGCGTCAGAGTGACCGATACGGCCGGCCTGCGCGAGGCTCCCGGCAGGATCGAAGCCATCGGCGTCGAAAAGGCAAGGAGCAAGGCTGGGACTGCCGATTTGTTGCTCGTACTGGAGGATATGGTGGACCCGATCGCAGCGGGTGCACTGCCGACCTCCGTCCCGACATTGAGGGTCGGGACAAAAGTCGATCTGCTACAGGACAGATCGGAGGCGTCCGCGCTTGCGGCACAGTACGACGCGGCGATATCCACCAAGGACGGCACAGGGCTAGCAGAGTTGCTGGCTGAGATCGGCCGTCGCGCCGCGGCGCAGGTTGGCCAGGCCGGCGATATCCTGCCGTCACGACTACGGCACGTCGAGCTCCTCAACGAGACGAGACGCTTCCTGCTCGTGGCCGTGACAGGCAAGCGTGGACAGGAACTGCGGGCCGAGGAATTGCGCCTTGCGGCGGATCGGCTTGGCCGGATCGTCGGGGCTGTCGATGTCGAGGATATGTTGGATGTCATCTTCGCGCAGTTCTGCATCGGCAAATGACTCACGTGAAACATTTTAGGGCGGGAAGAACGCGGCGATGCAGATGGAGCGGCGGCGATCCTTCGTATCCCTCTGTCCTGCCGGAAATCTCCCCCTCGAGGGCCCACGAGGGGGGAGATTGGCAGCTTCACCGTCCCGCCTCTCGTTCAGCGTTGGAGATTGGCGAAAGCGGAGATGACGGCCGGTCTCTCCCGGTGGGGGAGATTTCCGGCAGGACAGAGGGGGCACTGTCCCACCGGCGTCTCGCTTGCTTCCGAGGAATCAGCGCTGTGATTCACGTGAAACACCGCGCAATCAACGGAGACGGCATTGTTTCACGTGAAACGATTCGTCGAGCATCCTTGACAGCGCAGGCTCTCGGGGACATGTGTCGGCGACTTCTGAATCTGGAACACTGAAATGACCGATCACTTTGATGTGGTTGTGGTGGGCGGCGGCCATGCCGGGTGCGAGGCGGCCAGCGCTGCCGCGCGCGCCGGCGCGAAGACGGCTTTGGTGACGCTGCGCTTCGATACGATCGGCGTCATGTCCTGCAATCCGGCCATCGGTGGCCTCGGCAAGGGGCACCTGGTGCGCGAGATCGATGCCATGGACGGGCTGATGGGCCGCGTCGCCGACGCGGCCGGCATCCAGTTCCGTCTGCTCAACCGCCGCAAGGGACCCGCAGTCCGCGGCCCGCGCACGCAAGCGGATCGCAAGCTCTATCGCCTTGCCATGCAAGCAGCGATTCGGGAGCAGAACGATCTCGACGTCGTCGAGGGAGAGGCGCTGGATTTCGAAATCTCCAATGGGCGTATCGCTGCGGTCCTGCTGGCCGGAGGCCGCAGGCTCGCCTGCGGCGCGGTGGTGCTGACGACCGGCACCTTCCTGCGCGGGTTGATCCATATTGGCGAGAAGAAGATCGTTGCCGGCCGGATGAACGAACAGGCCAGCCTCGGTCTGTCTGCCTCAATGGCGCGCGCGGGCTTCAAGCTCGGGCGGCTGAAGACGGGCACGCCACCGCGGCTGGATGGCAGGAGCATCGATTGGGCGTCGCTGGAAAGCCAGGCAGCGGATGAGGATCCGGTGCCGTTCTCACTGATGACCGACCGCATCGAAAACCCGCAGATCAACTGCGGCATCACGCGCACGACCGGCGCCACGCATGAGCTGATCCGCGCCAATCTGGGCCGCTCCGCCATGTATTCCGGCTCGATCGAGGGGGTGGGGCCGCGCTACTGCCCGTCCATCGAGGACAAGATCGTCAAGTTCGGCGACCGCGAAGGTCACCAGATCTTTCTCGAGCCGGAAGGGCTGGACGACGATACCGTCTACCCGAACGGCATTTCGACCTCGCTGCCCGAGGACGTGCAGCTCGACATTCTGAAGACCATTGCGGGATTGGAGCATGCTGTCATGCTGCAGCCCGGCTATGCCATCGAGTATGACCATGTCGATCCGCGCGAGCTCAGGCCGACGCTGGAAACCAAGCGGGTTGGTGGTCTTTTCCTCGCCGGTCAGATCAACGGCACCACCGGCTACGAGGAGGCCGGGGCGCAGGGGCTGCTCGCCGGCCTCAACGCCGCGCGGCAGGCATCGGCAAGCGATCAGATCGTGCTCAGCCGCACCGAGGCCTATATCGGGGTGATGGTCGACGATCTGACCAGCCGCGGCATCGCCGAGCCCTACCGCATGTTCACCTCACGGGCCGAGTTCCGGCTGTCGCTGCGGGCCGACAACGCCGATGAGCGGCTGACGCCGCTGGCCATCAAGTTCGGCATCGCTTCGCAGGAGCGGATGCAGCGGTTCAACGACGTCGTGCAGGACCTTGAAAAGGCGCGCAAGCTTGCGCTTAGCACGACCCTGACTCCGAACGAAGCGGCGCGCCATGGACTCGAGATCAACAGGGACGGTGTGCGCCGCTCCGCCTATGAGTTGCTGGCCTATCCGGGTGTCGATGTTGCGTGGTTGGCCCGAATCGCCCCGGAATTTGCTGCCATCGATGCCAAAACGGCGGAACGTCTCGAAACGGAAGCGAAATATTCAGTGTATCTCGACCGCCAGCAGGCCGACGTCACGCAGATCAGGCATGAGGAGAGCCGGCTGATTCCGGATTCGCTCGACTTTGCCTCGGTTCCGGGTCTGTCCAACGAGCTGAAGCAGAAGATGCTGGTGCGCCAGCCGCGGTCCATCGCTGATGCTCAGCGTATGGAGGGCATGACGCCGGCGGCTCTGGCAATCATTGTCGCCCACGTCCGCAATGCCGAGGCGGCTGCGCGAAGGGATGTTGCGTGAGCGCTGCCTCATGGACGAGTCTGCAAAAGGCTGCCGGCCCGGTTTCACGTGAAACATTCGATCGCCTGGTCGCGTTCGAACAAGTTTTCCAAAAGTGGAACCGCCGGATAAACCTGGCGGCGCAATCGACGCAGGACGATGTCTGGCGCCGCCACATCCTTGACAGCGTGCAGCTTGCGCGAATCAAACCGGACGCGAAGCGCTGGGTCGATCTGGGTTCGGGTGGCGGTTTTCCCGGCCTTGTCCTTGCCTTCCTGCTTGCCGGGCGAGACGGCGCCAGCATCGATCTGATTGAAAGCAATCGGAAAAAAGCATCGTTCCTGCAAGCGGTCGTCGGGCAATTCAACCTGCCCGCGAGAGTCATAGCGCGGCGCATCGATGACGCCTATCCGCTTGTTTCGACACCTCAAATCGTGACGGCCAGGGCGCTGGCGTCGCTTTCGACCCTGCTCGACCTGTCGGCGCCGTGGCTGGCGACGGGCGCACGCGGCCTGTTCCACAAAGGCCGGGATTACCGCGCCGAAGTGGCAGAAAGCACTCAACGATGGTCGTTCGATCTGATAGAACATGCCAGCATCACCGACGCTCAAGGCGTCATCCTCGAACTGTCTGATCTGCGACGTGTCTGATCTGCTTATGGCGACCTCGGAATGAATTTCTGGCATAGACCCATGATGAAGAATGGCCCCCGAATCATCACCGTAGCCAACCAGAAGGGCGGTGTCGGCAAGACGACGACGGCCATCAATCTGGCCACGGCGCTGGCGGCGATCGGCGAACAGGTGCTGATCGTCGATCTCGATCCGCAAGGCAATGCCAGCACCGGCCTCGGCATCGACCGGCGCGACCGCACCGTTTCGTCCTACGACGTGCTGACCGGCGAACTGGATCTGGAGGCGGCGGCGATCCCGACGGCGGTGCCGGGTCTCTCGATCGTGCCGTCGACGCTTGACCTGCTCGGAATCGAAATGGAGATCGCGTCGGCGCCGGACCGGGTGCTGCGGCTGCGCAATGCCTTGCGCGCCTCGGCCGAGCGCTCGGCGAACTTTGGCTATGTGCTCATCGATTGTCCGCCGTCGCTCAATCTTCTGACGCTGAACTCGATGGCCGCAGCCGATTCGGTGCTGGTGCCGCTGCAGTGCGAGTTCTTTGCGCTTGAAGGCTTGAGCCAGCTGTTGGAGACGGTTGAGCAGGTCCGCCGCTCGATCAATCCCGATCTGACGATCCAGGGCATCGTGCTGACCATGTTCGATGGGCGCAACAACCTCGCCAACCAGGTGGTGCAGGACGTGCGGGCGCATATGGGCGACAAGGTCTATGAAACTGTCATCCCGCGCAATGTGCGTGTCTCGGAGGCGCCGTCCTATGGCAAGCCGGCGATCCTCTACGACCTCAAATGCTCCGGCAGCCAGGCCTATCTGCAGCTTGCCTCGGAGGTGATCCGCCGTGAGCGCAAATTGCGCGCCGCCTAAATGCATGTCGCCCAAAGTGGGAACTGGTATGCAGAAGCCGATTCGATACCGAAACGATCTGGACAGACGATGAGTGAAGACCTTTCGAGAAAAAGACTGGGGCGGGGACTGGCGGCGCTGATCGGCGAAATCGATCGCCCGGCGGCCGCGGTGGAAAAGCAGGGCATGAACGCCGACGGCAACGTGCCGATCGAGTTCGTCAGCCCCAATCCGAAGAACCCGCGCCGGCATTTCGGCGACGCCGAACTGACCGATCTCGCCCAGTCGATCCGCGAGCATGGCGTGGTGCAGCCGGTGGTGGCGCGGCCGTCGCCGACGCAGCCCGGCCGCTACGAGATCATCGCCGGCGAACGGCGCTGGCGCGCGGCGCAACGCGCCGGGCTGAGCGAGATCCCGATCATCGTGCGCGATGTCAACGATCGCACCGCGCTTGAGCTGGCGATCATCGAAAACGTCCAGCGCACCGACCTTAATCCGATCGAGGAATCGCTCGGCTACCAGCAGCTCATTAACGACCACGGCTATACCCAGGCTGATCTCGGCCAGGTGATCGGCAAGAGCCGCAGCCATGTCGCTAACACGCTGCGGCTGCTGAAGCTGCCCGAAGTGATCCGCGACATGCTGGTCGACGGCGCTCTGTCGGCCGGTCACGCCCGCACATTGGTGACGGCTGAGGATCCTGCGGGCCTGGCCAAGCGGATCGTCGAGGAAGGGCTTTCGGTGCGTCAGGCCGAAGCGCTGGCGCAGATGCCGGCGGGCGCTCCAACCGTAAAACGACAGGTCGCAGCACCGGCAGAAAAAGATGCGGACATGCTGGCGCTGGAAAAGCTGATGACCGACACGATCGGCATGGTTGTCACAATCGAGCACAAGGAGCGCGGCGGCGCGCTGCGCGTCGCCTATCGGACGTTGGATCAGCTCGATGAATTATGCCGAAGGCTGAAGCAGGAGCGGTAGGTGCTTGATGAACCTCATGTTCTTAGCCGGCAAATAATCTTATGGCTTAAGATTAAGCACGGCCTGGGCGAACATCTTCGCCGCGGTAACACAAGGAGGGCTGGCGATTGCCAGCCCTCCTTTTTTCAGCGCTGGTGACTGGCGAAATCGCCGAGGCTGCTGATCTCTACCCTTGAGGGGGAGATGGCCGGCAGGCCAGAAGGGGTCGTCTCACATCAAGCGCCGGCACCTCGCGGAAGCGAAGAAGATGGCGGCGTTCCATGCGCTGTGACCCCCTCTGTCGCCTTCGGCGACATCTCCCCCTCAAGGGGGAGATCAGGCGCGTTGCGCCAGCCGGGCACTCTCCACCGCAATGCCGAGCAGGGCCTGTCGGGCCAGCGCGACCGAAAGATCCGGCCGCCGCCGGGTTTGCAGCACGGCGGTCTGCAAGCGGTTGAGCGCGCGGCCGAGCGCCTCGGTGTTCCAGCGTTCGAGCGCCTTCTCGACCAGCTTTCGCCGCGAGAAAAACACCGGCGGGCGCGCCGCGGCAACGACCGCTGCGGCGTTGCGGCCGCCCGCGTCCATAAGGCCGCGCATCGCCTGGATCGCCTGCAGCTGTCGCATCGCCGACGAAAGCACCAGGAAAGCCTGGCCGCCGGACTGGCAGTGGCGGGTAAAGGCCATGTCGAAGTCGCCGACCTTGCCTTCGAGCAAGGCGTCGACGGCATCGTCGAAGGAGAGGCCGGAAACGTCGCCCGATGTCGCCTTGACGTCGTCGAGGCCGATTTCCGTCTGGCCGTGGGCATAGAGCACCAGTTTTTCGATCTCGCCGCGCGAGGCCAGCCGATCACCCCCGAGGTTCCGACGCAGCGCCTGGCGGGCCTCCAGCGTCATCGACATGCCGGCCTTGCGCAATTCGTCGTCGATGACCGTGTCGATGTCCCGCGTCTCGTCGGCGTAACACGGCAGGGCCATGGCAATGTCGGCTGCTTCGACAACCGCCCGCAGTCCGACGCCCTTCTTCAGGTCGCCGGCCTCGATCAGGATGATGGCGTCGCGCGGCGGCTCGGCGGTCAGCGCCTTGACGTCGTCGGCAAGCGCCTTCTGGCCGGAGGCATTGCGTACCCAGAGCAGGCGCCGCTCCGAAAACATCGGCACGGTACGCGCCTCGTCGAGCAGGCGACCCTCGTCGCGGTCCACCTCCGAACCGTCCAGTCTGACCACCGAGAACGGATCGTCGAGCGGCAGGCCGGTTTTGCCGGCAAAGGCCCGCGCGCGCTCGGCGACGAGCCCACGGTCGGGACCATAGAGCAGGACGATCGAGGTGCGCGGATCGGGCCGCGCCAGCCACGAATCGACCTCATAACCTTTCTTCTGTGCCATGGGTTCTGGTTAGCATGATGCGGGCGCGGGGTGAACGGAGGTCGGGCAAAACTGCCAGCGCGGCGTGACTTAGGCGCAGGGCAGCGAGCGGGTTTTGGTCGAGGGCCAAGTTAGGTGTCGCCTGCAACGCAGTAGCGCCCATGCCGTTACAGTCGCCGAGAAACGCAGCGATTCGATTCGATGACTGCCTGCGCTCGTAATTCGTTGGGTATGGTTCTCGACCGCCCCAAACCGGGCGCATTGTTTAATCTGGCTGAAAACCCAGCGCAATCATATGCCAAGTTGCGCATGGCGGCGGAAGATCGACAAGAAATTTCGCCGACATATCTTCATCTTGACGAGTGCTGCACTGGCTGGCGCGGTCGTTGGCCCGAAGCTTTGCTCAACGAATTGGCACCGGTCCGGCGGTGTGCAAATATCGGGCCGGGCAACATTGGAGGACGAAGGTCATGGCCGATGCTGGAATGTTGCGCTTCCATGTGCCGGAACCCGAGGTGCGGCCGGGCGGGACGCCGGATTTTTCCAACGTGACCATCCCCAAGGCCGGCTCGGTGCCGCGCCCGGAGATCGACGTCGATCCGCGCACCATCCGCGACATGGCTTTCTCGATCATCCGCGTGCTGAACCGCGCCGGCGAGGCCGTCGGTCCCTGGGCCGGGCTGCTGTCCGATGACGAGTTGCTGGAAGGCCTGCGCCACATGATGACGCTGCGCAGCTTCGATGCACGCATGCAGATGGCACAGCGCCAGGGCAAGACCTCCTTCTACATGCAGCATCTGGGCGAAGAGGCGGTGAGCTGCGCCTTCCGCAAGGCGCTGGCGCCGGGCGACATGAACTTTCCGACCTACCGGCAAGCAGGGCTGCTCATCGCCGACGGCTATCCGATGGTCACGATGATGAACCAGATCTATTCGAACGAGGCCGATCCGCTGAAGGGCAGGCAGCTGCCGATCATGTATTCGTCGAAGGAGCACGGTTTCTTCTCGATCTCCGGCAATCTGGCGACGCAATACATCCAGGCGGTCGGCTGGGCGATGGCTTCGGCAATCAGCAACGATTCGAAGATCGCCGCCGCCTGGATTGGCGACGGTTCGACGGCCGAATCCGACTTCCATGCAGCCCTTGTGTTCGCCTCGACCTACAAGGCGCCGGTCGTGCTCAATGTCGTCAACAACCAGTGGGCGATCTCCACCTTCCAGGGCATCGCCCGCGGCGGTTCCGGCACTTTCGCCGCCCGTGGCCTTGGCTTCGGCATCCCGTCGCTGCGGGTCGACGGTAACGATTACCTTGCCGTCCATGCGGTGGCCAAATGGGCCGCGACAAGGGCGCGGAAAAATCTTGGACCGACGCTGGTCGAATATGTCACCTACCGTGTCGGCGCGCATTCGAGCTCCGACGATCCGTCCGCATACCGGCCGAAGGCCGAGTCCGACGCATGGCCGCTCGGCGACCCGATCGTCAGGCTGAAGAACCACCTCATTCAGCGCGGCGTCTGGTCGGACGAGCGCCACACACAGGCCGAGGCGGAGATCCTCGAAACAGTGATCGCAGCGCAGAGGGAGGCCGAGCGCCACGGCACGCTGCATGCCGGCGGCAAGCCGTCGACGCGCGACATGTTCGAAGGCGTCTATGCCGAGATGCCGCCGCATCTCAGGCGCCAGCGCCAGCAGGCGGGGGTCTGACCATGCCAAGACGGACCATGATCGAGGCGATCCGCGACGCCATGGACGTGTCGATGGCGCGCGACGAACGCGTCATCGTCTATGGCGAGGATGTCGGCTTCTTCGGCGGCGTCTTCCGCTGCACGCAAGGCCTGCAGGCGAAATACGGCAAGAGCCGCTGCTTCGATGCGCCGATCAGCGAAGCCGGCATCGTCGGCTCGGCCATCGGCATGGCGGCCTATGGGCTGAAACCCTGCGTCGAGGTGCAGTTCGCCGACTATGTTTATCCGGCCTACGACCAGATCGTCTCGGAGGCTGCGCGGCTGCGCTACCGCTCGAACGGCGATTTCACCTGCCCGATCGTGGTGCGCATGCCGACCGGCGGCGGCATCTTCGGCGGCCAGACCCACAGCCAGAGCCCGGAAGCGCTGTTCACCCACGTCTCCGGCCTGAAGGTCGTGGTGCCGTCCAATCCGCATGACGCCAAGGGCCTGCTGATCTCGGCGATCGAGGATCCAGACCCGGTGATCTTCCTGGAGCCGAAGCGGCTCTATAACGGTCCCTTCGACGGCCATCACGACCGCCCTGTGACGCCGTGGTCGAAGCATGAGCTCGGCGAGGTCGCCGACGGCCACTACACGGTCCCGCTCGGCAAGGCGGTGATCCGTCGGCTAGGTGCTGATGTCACCGTGCTTGCCTATGGCACCATGGTCTATGTCGCCGAAGCGGCCGCCGAGGAGGCCGGCATCGATGCCGAGATCATCGATCTGAGGACGCTGCTGCCGCTCGATCTCGAGACGATCGTCGCCTCGGTGAAGAAAACCGGGCGCTGCGTGGTCGTGCACGAGGCGACGCTGACTTCCGGGTTCGGCGCCGAGCTGTCGGCGCTGGTGCAGGAGAATTGTTTCTATCACCTCGAAGCGCCAGTCGCTCGCGTTGCCGGCTGGGACACACCCTATCCGCATGCGCAGGAGTGGGACTATTTCCCCGGGCCCGCCCGGGTCGGCCGCGCGCTCGTCGAAACGATGGAGGCCTGACTGATGGGTGAATATGTGATCAAGCTGCCCGATGTCGGCGAAGGCGTCGCCGAGGCCGAGCTGGTCGAATGGCAGGTCAAGGTCGGTGACCTCGTGCGCGAGGACGCTGTGCTGGCCGCCGTGATGACCGACAAGGCGACGGTCGAAATTCCCTCGCCCGTCGATGGCGAAATCCTCTGGCTCGGCGCCGAGATCGGCGACACGGTGGCGATCGGCTCGCCCATCGTCCGTTTGAAAGTGGCTGGCGACGGCAATGTGAAGGCAGGTGCGCCGCAGGACATTGAGTTGGTCGCCAAGAGTAACCCCACCCCTAACCCCTCCCCACAAGGGGGAGGGGGACGCGCCTCGGCCCCCAAAGCCGATTCCAAGTCTGCTTCACCCTCATCCAGACACTCTCCAAGAATTGAGGATGCACCGGCGACGGAATCCCTCTCCCCCTTGCGGGGAGGGGTTAGGGGTGGGGGTACTGCGGCTGCGGGCGCCCCGCGCCCCGAAGGCGAAAAGCCGCTGGCCTCGCCTGCCATCCGCCTGAGAGCGAAAGAGGCAGGCATCGATCTTCGCCAGGTCACGGGAAGCGGCCCGGCCGGCCGCATCCAGCATGAGGACATCGAGGCCTTTCTGGCGCGCGGACCGCAGCTGGCGAAAGTCTCCGGCCTCGCCCGCAACGAGACGATCGAGGACATCAAGGTGATCGGGCTCAGGCGAAAGATCGCCGAGAAGATGACGCTGGCGAAATCGCGCATCCCGCACATCACCTATGTCGAGGAGATCGACGTCACCGCGCTCGAGGATCTGCGCGCCGCGCTCAACAAGGAGCAGCGCAGCGGTGCGGAACGGCCGAAGCTGACGCTGCTGCCGTTCCTGATGCGGGCGATGGTCAAGGCGATTGCCGACCAGCCCAACCTCAACGCGCTGTTCGACGACGAGGCCGGCATCATCCACCAGCATGGCGGCGTGCATATCGGCATCGCCGCGCAAACGTCTTCGGGGCTGGTGGTGCCGGTGGTCAAGCACGCCGAGGCGCGCGGCATCTGGGACTGCGCCGTTGAGCTCAACCGGCTTGCCGAGGCGGCCAGGTCAGGCACGGCAACGCGGGACGAGCTGTCCGGCTCGACCATCACCATCACCTCGCTCGGCGCCATGGGAGGGGTGGCGACAACGCCGGTGATCAATCATCCGGAAGTGGCGATCATCGGCGTCAACAAGATGATGGTGCGGCCGGTGTGGGACGGCACGCAATTCATTCCGCGCAAGATGATGAACCTGTCCTCCAGCTTCGATCACCGCGTCATCGACGGCTGGGATGCCGCGGTGTTTGTTCAACGGATCAAGACGCTGCTGGAGACCCCGGCGCTGATCTTTGTGGATTGAGGCGATGAGAATGTCGCTCAGGCCCCCTCACCCGGATTGCCAACCGAATTGCAAGGAGGTCGCCAACGCCGGCGCCAGCCTCTTCTCCCCGTCGGGGAGAAGGTGGCCGCGAAGCGGCCGGATGAGGGGGCCTTTGTTCGCCAGAAAGAGCGTGTCGACATGAAAGAAATCTCCTGCAAGCTGCTCGTCATCGGCGCCGGTCCTGGCGGCTATATCTCAGCCATCCGCGCCGGCCAGCTCGGCATCGACACTGTCATCGTCGAGTTCGGCAAACCGGGCGGCACTTGTCTCAATGTTGGCTGCATTCCATCCAAGGCGCTGATCCATGCGGCCGAGGAGTTCGAAAAGGTGTCGCACATGGCCGGCGGCAAAAGCCCACTCGGCATCATGATCGGGGCGCCGTCCCTCGACCTCGCCACGACCATAGCCTGGAAGGACGGTATTGTTAGCCGGCTGAACAGCGGCGTCGCCGGCCTGCTCAAGAAGGCCGGGGTCAAGACCGTGCATGGCTGGGCGAAATTCCGCGACGGCAAGACCGTCGAGGTCCAGACCGAGACCGGGATGCAGGTGGTCCGCGCCGAGACGGTGGTGATCGCGACCGGCTCGGCGCCGGTCGAGCTGCCGTTCCTGCCGTTCGGTGGGCCGGTGATCTCGTCCACCGAAGCGCTGGCGCTGAGCGAAGTGCCGGAAAGGCTTGCCGTCGTCGGCGGCGGCTATATCGGTCTCGAGCTCGGCATTGCCTTCGCCAAGCTGGGCGCCAGGGTGACCGTAGTCGAGGCTTTGCCGCGCGTGCTGGCGCAGTATGATGCAGAGCTGACCCGGCCAGTCGTGAAGCGGCTCGCTGAGCTCGGTATCGAGGTGCTTGTGGGCGCCAAGGCCAAGGGGTTGTCGACCAAGGGCGATGCACTGCTGGTCGAGACGAAGGACGGCAAGAATGCCAAGATCGCTGCCGACAGGATCCTGGTCACCGTCGGGCGCAAGCCGGTGATCGAAGACTGGGGCCTGGAGCAGATCGACCTCGACATGGCAGGAAAATTCATCCGCATCGACGACCAGTGCCGCACCTCCATGCGCGGTATCTTCGCCATCGGCGACGTCACCGGCGAGCCGATGCTGGCGCATCGCGCCATGGCGCAAGGCGAAATGGTCGCCGAGATCGTCGCTGGCCACAAACGCAGCTGGGACAAGCGCTGCATTCCCGCCGTCTGCTTCACCGACCCTGAACTGGTCACCGCAGGCCCGTCGCCGGAGGAGGCCAAGGCGCTTGGCGGTGAGATCAAGGTCGGGCTGTTCCCCTTCGCCGCCAATGGCCGGGCCATGACGAAAATGGGCGAGGATGGATTCGTGCGGGTTGTTGCCCGCGCGGACAACCATCTGGTGCTCGGCATCCAGGCGGTCGGCCAGGGTGTGTCGGAACTGTCGACGGCTTTCGGCCTCGCGCTGGAAATGGGTGCAAGGCTTGAGGATATAGCCGGCACCATCCATGCCCACCCGACGCAGGGCGAGGGTTTTCAGGAAGCCGCGCTGAAGGCGCTCGGGCATGCGCTGCATATTTGAGGCGAGACGACCTCACACGCGATCAGCTCGTTCGGTCGAGTTCTTTCGCGCCCCCATCTGTCCCGCCTGCGTCTCGCAAATGGGTGGCCCTAGCCCGCCAGCCGGCTAACCATTTCGTGCTGTGCGTAAGCGTGCCCAAAACGGTTGGCGAGGAAGGCGTCGAGGGCGATGTCCTCCTGCCTGACGAAGCCTTGTCCCGGCAAGCTCCCGTCGGCCAGCATGTCGAGCACAGCGCAGATGGCGGAGGCCGTGGTGATCTGGATGGCGCTGCGCACCCTATCGCCGACGCGCCTGGCGTAGATCTTGTTGGCGTAGGTCTCCTGCAGCAGGCGGCCGTTCTTGCGGCCGCTGACCGTGACGAAGACGATGACCACGTCCTGCAGCGTTGCCGGCAGGGCGCTTTCGAAGATGTCCTTCAGCACGTCGCGGCGGTGGCGCAGGCCAAGGTCGTTGAGCAGCGCTTTCATGATCGCGGCATGGCCGGGATAGCGGATGGTGCGGTAGTTCAGCGTGCGCACCTTGCCCTTCAGCGTCTCGGCCAAAGTGCCGAGCCCGCCCGAGGTGTTGAACGCCTCGTAGGTGACACCGTCGAGCGAGAATTCCTCACGCTCCTCTAGCGGCGGCACCTCGATCAATTCGCCCTCGACGATCGCCTCGCAAGGCTCGCAATACTCGTTGATGACGCCGTCCGTGCTCCAGGTCAGATTGTAGTTCAGCGCATTCGACGGGTATTGCGGCAGCGCGCCGACCCGCATGCGCACGCTCTCCAGCGTGTGGAAGCGGCTGGCGAGATCGTTGGCGACGATCGAGATGAAGCCCGGCGCCAGCCCGCATTGCGGAATGAAGGCGCTCTTGGCGGAGCGCGCCAGCTCCTTGACGCGCCGGGTGCTGACGACGTCCTCGGTCAGGTCGAGATAGTGGACGCCGGCGCTGGCTGCCGCTTCGGCGATGCGCGTGGTCAAATGGAAGGGTGCTGCGCTGAGCACGGCGAATGTGCCGGCCAAGGCCGCTTCGAGGGGGCCTGATGCTTTGATGTCGAGTTTCAGGGTCGCAACGGTCGCGGGCAGTTCGGCCGCGCCGAGCTGTGCGGCCGAGCGGTCGACGAGAGTGACGTGGTAGTCGCCTGTGGAAGCCAGCATCTCGGCGATGGTCGAGCCGATCTTGCCGGCGCCGACAACAATGATTTTCTTCATGACCGGTTCCCTCGCCCAAATGTTTGACCGCGAGGACAGGATCGCAGCTTGCCCGTCGAAAGGAAGCGTGAAATTGTGCGAAACGAACGCTGTTTTCGAACAATATGCTGAAGGATTTCAGCGAAATGCTCAGTGACGCGGAACATGCCCTGCTCTCGCTGCTGCGCACGAACGCGCGCGCCTCGACCGCCGAACTGGCGCGGCGGCTCGGCGTGTCGCGGACAACCGTGCAGAGCCGGATCGAGCGGCTGGAACAGCGCGGCATCATCACCGGCTATGGGGTCAGGCTTTCGCCGGATTACGAACAGGGACTGGTTCGGGCGCATGTCCTGCTCACCGTCACGCCCAAGCTTGCCGACAAGGTGGTGCGCAGCCTGCAGGCGCTGGCGCCGGTGCGGACGCTGCATTCCGTGAGCGGCAATTTCGACATGATCGTCATCGTCGACGCGCCGTCGATCAGGGACCTCGACACGCTCCTCGACCAGATCGGCGCGATGGACGGGGTCGAACGAACGTCGTCCTCGATCATCCTGTCGACACGGATCGACCGCTGAGCGGCAGAACTAGCTGCCGAGCGGATGCGGCATGTAGCCGACGAAGCCTGATATCTTCCAGCTTCCCTCCACCTTGGTACAGAAATAGAGGGTTTGCCATTTCAGCTTCTCGGCGCTGCCGTCGGGCTTGGCGACCGAGCCATTGAACTTCTTGTGTAGCACGGCGCGGTCGCCGTCGACATCGATGTCGCGCATGTTGGTGATGCGGAACAGCGCCTCGCGCAACGGTTCGGCAAATATCGTCGCCGCGGTTTCCCTGGCCTGGCGCAGCCACTCGTCGCGATAGCTGCCTAGCGTCGGGAATTGCAGCCGCCAGGCGTCCGCATCGCTGAGAAAATGGGCGTGCATGCCGAAGAAGCTCGAGGCCACGAAATCATCCTCGACCATCGACCAGTCCTGGCCGAGGAAAGCGTCGATGTCGCGGCGCACCAGCATCTCCCAGAGCGCATGGCGGTCGGCGTCGCCGGGCGGAAACGGGTTCTTGTCGAAGGTCACTTCTTGCTCCCCTGTCTTGCGATATTTTCGATTGGCTGAAGGCTCGACCTCATCCGGTCAACCGCCGATCTGGTCCAGAAACGGCAGATTGCCGGCCATCAGGCCGGCGTCGACATTCAAAGTCGTGCCCGTGATGCCGCTGGCAAAAGGCGACGCCAGGAATACCGCGGCGCGGGCAACCTCGACCGGTTCGACCAGCCTGCCGAGCGGATAGAGCTTGCCGACGGCTGCAAGGATTTCCGGCTTGTGGGCAAGGCGATGTTCCCAGGCTCCGGTCCGGATCGAGCCGGGAATGACGGAATTCGCCCGGATGCCGTTGCGGCCTTCCTCGGTCGCGATGGCGCGCATCCAGCCGTTGAGCGCCGCCTTGGCGGCGGCGTAGGCGGGGTTGCCGAAATGGGCCTGCGCGTTAACCGAGGAGATGAATACGAAGGCCGCGCCCTGCGGCTGGTTGCGCATGACGGGCAGCAGTGCCTGCGACATCAGCGCGGCGCTGCGAAAGTTCAGATCCATCTCGTGATCGAGAGCAGCCGTCGAGACGTCGGCGAGCGTTTCCGCCCGCGTCCAGCCGGCATTCGAGATGACTGCCGCCGGGGCCGCCTTTTCACTGATGCGCTTGGCAAATGCCGCCACGGCGTCGTCATCGAGCAGGTCGAAATGGTGCGCCTCTTCTATCTCGGCGCCGGTCAGGTCGGTGCCTTCGCGATCGCAGGCGACCACCGTTGCCCCGCAGGCGGATAAAACGGCGACCAGCGCGCTGCCGACACCGCCTGCCGCGCCTGTGACGACCACGCTTCGACCACCGAAATCGATCATGCGGCTCCTCGCCTGTCCCTCGTCCAATCCTCGCCTGCCGGATAAGCCGAAGCAATCATCCTTCGCGCAGGATGCTGATGCGCTTGTAATAAAGCAACATAAATCCCGAAAAATGTTGCTTTCCAACACAGCCTGTATGAGAATCGCGCGGACTGGCGTAGACCTCCCGGCAGGAAACGGGCAAACCGGTGCAGCGAGAAGGCGCGAAGAGCGTTGACTTGCGGCGATTGCCGGACAGCACGGCAAGGCGCCAGTGTTTTTGAACAGGAGACTTTCTTTGCCCAAGCAGTGTTTTGGAACATCCCATGTGCCGCTGTCGCCGGCGGTCCGGGCCGGCGATATGGTCTATGTCTCCGGCCAGGTCCCGGTCGGCAGCGACGGCGTGGTGGTCAAGGGCGGCATCACCGAGCAGACCGAGCAGGTGCTTTCGAACGTCAAGGCAGCCTTGGCGCTTGCCGGCTGCACCATGGACGACGTGGTCAAGACGACCGTCTGGCTCGAGGACGCGCGCGATTTCGGCGCCTTCAATGCCGTCTATGCCAGGCATTTCCCAAAAGATCCGCCGGCGCGCACCACCGTCGAGTCGCGGCTGATGATCGACATCAAGATCGAGGTCGAGGCCGTCGCCTACAGACCGGTCTGAAGACGGAACGGAGGCGGACGCCGGTGCAATTTGATCTCCTGCTGAAGGGCGGCCGCCTCATCGATCCGTCGTCCGGCCTCGACGCGCAACGCGACGTCGCCATCGCCGACGATGGCCGCATCGCCGCGATCGATGCAGATATTCCCTTCGACCGTGCCGGGCGCGTCATCGACGCTACGGGCTCCATCGTCGCGCCCGGCCTCATCGACCTGCACAGCCACGTCTATTGGGGCGGCACGTCGCTCGGCGTTGACGCCGACCGCCTCGCCGCAAAAAGCGGAACCACGACGTTCATCGACGCCGGAAGCGCCGGCGCCGGTAATTTCCTTGGCTTTCGCCGCCACGTCATCGAGCGTTCGAAGGTCCGCATCCTGGCCTATGTCAACATTTCCTTTGCCGGCATTTTCGGCTTCTCGCAGACGGTCTCCGTCGGCGAGTGCAGCGACCTCGGGCTGTGTAATCCGCGCGAGGTCGTCGCTGCGGCGCGCGAGCATCGCGAGGTGGTCGTCGGCGTCAAGGTCCGCTCAGGTCGCCATGCCGGCGGCACCAGCGGCATCGCGCCGGTCGATCTGGCACTCGAGGCCGCCGATCAGGCCGGCCTGGCGCTGATGGCACATATCGACGAGCCGCCGCCGGGCCGCTCGGAAGTGCTGCCGCGGCTGCGCAAGGGCGACGTTCTCACCCATTGCTTCCGGCCGTTTCCCAACGCGCCGGTCTTCGCTTCGGGCGCGGTGCGGCCGGACATGCGGCTGGCGCGCGAACGGGGCGTCATCTTCGACATCGGCCACGGCATGGGCTCGTTCGACTTCGCGGTCGCCAAGGCGATGCTCAGCGAGGGGCTGGCGCCGGACGTGATCAGCAGCGACGTGCATCTTTACTGCGTCGACGGTCCAGCCTTCGACATTCTGGTCTGCATGTCGAAGCTGCTGGCGCTCGGCATGCCGCTTGTCGAGGTCCTGCGCGCCGCAACACAACGGCCGGCGGAAGCGATCGCAAGGCCCGATCTTGGCAAGCTCACGGTTGGTGCCGTCGGCGACATCGCGGTGCTGCGGCTGCGTCCGGGGCGCTTCACCTTTGTCGATGCGGTCGGTGCCTCGCTGGTCGCCGAGCAGCGGCTGGTCTCGGACGGTATCGTGATTGGCGGCACCTGGTGGCCGAACGAGGCGGTGGACGATCTTAGCGATACCGAGCGTTTCGAAGCGCATGGCCACGAGACGCATGTCGATGTCGTGAGCCGGCATTTCGGGCACAGCCACGACTAACCGTTCAGTCCCGGCGCACCGGTGCGTTGTCCGCTGCGCCACTTGGCGGCATATGGCAGCACGAACATGTACAGACCGGTGAACAACTGCAGGAAGAGCGGCGGCAGCGGCGAGTAGACCACCCAGGCCGGAGGCTCCCCCATACCCATGGCGATGAAGTTGGCGATGACGGTCCCTGTAAAGACGATCGACGTCCACCGGTGAATCTGCCGAACCCACATGTTCCAATTCATCAGGACCTCCTATTGAGCGAGTCCGCTTACCAGCGCGCCAGCTGGGTGATCTGAATGAGGTTGCCGCAGGTGTCGCTCAGCTGGGCGATGGTCGAGCCGGTTACCTCGGTCGGCGGCATGGTGAACTCGGCGCCGCGCACTTTGATGCGATCGTAGTCGCCCTTGACGTCGTCGGTGAAGAACATGACCGCGGGCTGGCCCTGCTGAAATATGGCTTGCTGGTAGGCCTTGGCCGCCGGGTTGTCGTCGGCCGCGAGTTGCAGCTCGGTTCCGTCCGGCTCATCGGGTGAGGCCACGGTCAGCCAGCGGAACGGCCCATTGCTGAAATCGGCCTTCTTGGTAAAGCCCAGCACGTCGGTGTAGAAGCGCAGCGCCTTTTCCTGGTCGGTCACATACACACTGGTCAACTTGATCTTCATTGGTGTTCCTCCATCGTCACGTTCGCGGCGTGCCGCTCCGTAAACAGGGTCTGTCTGTGAATTGTGCCGGCAGACTTCAGTCTATCCGCGCCAAGAGCTGCTCCAGGTTTTCAAAGAACCTCGGCCAGCCAACCTTGGCACCCCGGAAGTAAGGCTGCTGATCCAGTCGGAAGCCCGACTGTTCCATACGCAAATGGGCTCCCGTGCTCGTAGGGGTGAGAGTCCAGGTGACCACGCTCTTGAGATCCTTGGTATCCCACGTGTAGGTCAGCGTTCTGTTCGGCACGACCGTCTGGACCTGGCACTCTACAGCGCCCCAGTCCGCGCGAAGACTGAAACGGTGATTCGCCAACGGCTTGAAGTCGTTCTTCATGAGCCACTCCTCGATCAGGTGTGGTTGCGTGAGCGCGCGCCAGATCTTCTCCGGCGGATAAGCGATCTCCCGTTCGACAACGACGGAGAGCGTTTCAGTCGATGTTTCGTTCACTGATCCATCCTTTTGAGCAGGTCTTCGAGGTCGTCGAAGCGGCTCTGCCAGAACCCGGCCATCTGGCTCGTCCAGTCGATCAGCGGAGCCAGCGCGCCGAGTTGCGCACTATAGTGCGTCTGGCGACCTTCATGGCGATCGCGCACTAACCCGGCCTGCCTCAGGACGCCGAGATGCTTCGACACGGCCGGTTGTGAGACCCCGGACTGAGCCGTGAGGGCGCCGACCGTCTGTTCTCCTTCGCGGCACAGTCGTTCAAAGAGTGCCCGCCTGGTCGGATCGGCGAGCGTTCTGAAGAGCACATCGTGAGTGTTGGGCATTTGCGATTGATAACCCTATGGCTATTGATCGGCGTATAAACGCTGAGATATGTGTTGGTCAAGTGGGGCATGATTTCCGACTGACCCGCCGTTTCGGCGCCACTCCGGAGTGGGCATCCCTGAATTTATCATGCCCCGTTGGTTATGCGTGGTCGTGGCGAGCGTGGTGACGAGATACGCGGCAGCCCTAAAGCTGGGCTTCGATAGCCGCCTTGTCTATGACAGACCAGACCTGGACGATCTTTTCGCCGCGAAACTCATAGATCACATTCTCGGCAAAGGAGACTCTCTTTCCGTTTACGTCGAGGCCAAGGAACGCTCCCTTTGGCGTGCAGTCGAAGCCTAGCCGGCTAGCGATGTAAGGCGGATCGGAAATCAGCATCTGGACGTCGAAATAAAGGTCCGGAATTTCATCGAAGTCTCTCCGCAGCATTTCGAGATAACCTGACAGCCCGACCCGCCGACCATTGTGGATCGCTTCATCATGGACGAACTGTCCCAGCTTCGGCCAGTCCTGCTTGTTCAGGCAGGCTATGTAGTCTCGGTAGATGGCGGAGAGATTGGTTTTGATCACCGCGATTGCCCTATCTGCCCTGGACAGTGGCTTACTGCCCTGGCGCTCCGTAAACCGGCGTCGCAATGCCTTCCATGCGCGCCTTGATCTGCAGCGCCACGAATTTCGAATAGAAACGCGACAGTGCGAGATTGCCGCCGTGGAACCATAGCGCTTCCTGCGCCGTCGGCTTCCACATGTTGCGCAATTCGCCCTGCCACGGACCCGGATCGCCCCTGGTGCCGGAGCCCAGCCCCCAGCACGGGCCGACCCTGTTGGCGACCTCGCGCGAGACGATCGCTGCTACCGTCTCGTTCATCGATTGATAGCCGGTGCAGGAGATGATGGCATCAGCCGCCAGTTCGGTGCCGTCGTCGAACAGGATCCCGGCCGGCGTCAGCGATTTGATCTCGACGCCGCTGCGGACGCCGATCTCACCATCGATGATCAGATCCGAGGCGCCGACGTCGATGTAATAGCCCGAGCCGGTGCGGTAGGCCTTCATCAGCAGCCCGGTCTCGTCGTCGCCGAAATCGATGGCGAAGCCTGAGCCGCGCAAGCGATCGTAGAATGCCGCGTCGCGCGCCTTGATGATGTCATAGAGCGCCCGCTGGCTTTGCGGCAGCAGCGCGAAGGGTGTCGACGCGACGATCATGTCGGCCTTCTCTGTGGTTATGCCGCGGGCCAGCGCATCTTCCGAAAAGATTTCGAACCCCACCTCCATCAGGGTGTCGGACTTGACGACCGTCGTCGGCGAGCGCTGGATCATGGTCACCTCAGCGCCGCTCTCCCACAGGTCGACGCTGACGTCATGTCCCGAACTCGCCGCGCCGATGACGGCAACGCGTCTGCCGCGGAATTTCTCGCCGCTGGAATATTGGCTGGAGTGCAGGATCTCGCCGTGGAAAACATCGGCGCCCGGCAGGTCGATCCGCCTGGGCGGGCCATAGGCGCCGGTCGCAAAGACAATGTGCTTCGGCTTCAGCGTGATGCGCTGGCCGGCTCGATTGACCTCGACCGTCCAGACCTTCTCGGCCTCGTCGTAGGACGCGCTGACGCATCTCGTCGAGGTCCAGTAGTTGAGTTCCATGACGCGCGTGTACATTTCGAGCCAGTCGCCCATCTTGTCCTTGGGCGTGAACACCGGCCAGTTTTCGGGAAACGGGATGTAGGGCAGATGGTCGTACCAGACCGGGTCGTGCAGCACGAGCGAGCGATAGCGGTTGCGCCAGGAATCGCCGGCTTGAGCGTTCTTCTCGATGACGATGGCCGGCACGCCGAGCTGCCGCAGCCGCGCCCCCAGCATGATGCCGCCCTGGCCGCCGCCGATGACCAGGCAGTAGGGTTGCTCGTTGGCGCCGAGGTCGCGCGCTTCGCGCACCCTCGCCTCTGCCCAGGTCTCTCGATCCGGATCGGCCTTATGGCGGACGCCCAGAGGCCGCGCGGGTCCCTTGCGTTCTTCAAAGCCCCTGAGATCGCTCATCGCCGTGAACAGCGTTCGGCACCGGCCCTCTGCCAGGCGCAGAACGCCCTGGCCCCAGGCCGACGACGTCTCGAAGGTGAACCAGGCCTCGACGATGCCGTCGTCCGAGCTCGCCTCGCCGCTGAGCTGCCAGGCGGTCGGCTTTGTCGTCGCCAGCGTGGCTTCCAGCATGTCGCGGATCGCCGCGCGGCCTTCCATGGTCTTGATATTCCAGGTGAAGGTCAGCAGGTCGCGCCAGTAGCAATCCTCGACGAAAAGGTTGGTCGCGGCCTCGACGTCGCCCGCCTCGAGCGCGCGGGCGAGGGAGGAAAGCCAGGTGGCCGCCTGTTTCGATGGTGCCATGTCGAGCATCTGTTGTCCTTCTTCCTTTCAAGTCGGCGCTTCCCTCATCCAGCCTCCGCTTCGCTCGGCTGACCTCTGCCCGCCGGGGAGAAGGTGGCCGCGAAGCGGCCGGATGAGGGGCCTTCAATCCCCAAGCGGCTCCATCTCCTTGCCCGTCCTATGTATCTGGGCGTTGTATTTGATGCGGCGAACCGTTTCGCGGGCCGAGCCGTCGAGCTTGTAGGCCGCCGCCACCGCCATCAGGTCGATGACGGCCAGGAAGGCGAACCGCGAGGCCGTCGGCTTCAGCGTGTCGGGATATTCGGGCACCGCGACCGTCAGCCTGACGTCGCAGGCGCGGGCCAGGTCGGTGTCGGGCGCGGTCACGCCGATCGCGTTGGCGCGGTAGTGCTTGGCAAGTTCGACGGCCTCGATCACCTCGCGCGTGCGCCCCGTCGCCGAAATAGCGATCACCAGATCGCTGGGCTTCAAGGTCGAGGCGGTCATCCGCATCAGATACGGGTCGCACTGGGCGCTCACTGTAATGCCGTAGCGAAACAGCCGGTACTGGGTTTCCTGCGCCAGCGCCGAGGAACTGCCGCCGAGGCCGAACACCGTGACCTGGCGCGCCTTGGCGATGAGCTCGGCCGCCTTCACCAGCTGTGCCGGATCAAGCTGCCGTTCGGCCTCCTGCAGCGCCCGGCGGGCCTCGCCGAACACGGCATTCCAGAACGGCATCCCGTTGTCGCTGCTGGTGGGCGGCGGCTTGCTCAGATAGAGCGCGCCGACGACAAGGCTCTGCGCCAGCTTCAGCTTGAAGTCGCGCACGCCCTCGCAGCCGATGGCGCGGCAGAACCGGGTCACGGTGGGTTCGCTGACCTGAGCTTTCTGGGCAAGCGCCGCATTGGAAGCGTCGACCGCGAACCTGACGTCGTCGAGCACGACGTCGGCGACGCGTCGCTCCGCCGGGCGGAGGTCGCCATAGGAATCCTTCACCAGCGAGATGATGTCGGGTATGCGCCTGACATGATCGCGTCCATCCGGATCGCGCCCATCGGGGTCGCCGTCGGAGGTCGGCGGCCCCTGGCGGTCAGCTTCGATCATGAGTCATCCCTGCCGTTCGTGGAACTCGACCTCTACCATGTTTGCGCATCGCTTGCCTGCTCCGCCTCACGCGGCTTGCTTGCGAAGTATGTAGGAAAGCAACAAGCATTTCAAGAAATAGAAAAGCGAATTTAAACAATGGCATAGGCGCGGCATAAACGATCTCGCAGACTAGAGGCACGGTCGCCGCTTGACAGTAAAGTAGGATAGTTACAGACTGATTTTTGCGGATGGATGACCCATTGGATCATCGCGCAATCCCCGAGGGGCGCATGAACGCGGGCAGTGCAAAAACCTCGAAGCTTGGCGTGCAGGACGCGACCAAGATCTATCATACGGCTTCCGGCGACCTTTTGGCGCTGGACCGCTGCAGCCTCGACGTCCATGCCAATGAGATCGTCTCGATCGTCGGGCCCTCCGGCTGCGGCAAGACGACGCTTTTATGGTCGATGTCCGGGCTGCATCGGCTGACCAGCGGCGCAATCCGGCTCGATGGCAAAGAGATCACCGGTCCGCACCCGGACATCGGCATCGTCTTCCAGGAGGCAAACCTGCTGCCTTGGCGCAATCTCGACGCCAACATCCATTTTCCTTTCGAGATCAAGGGCGAGAAGCCGGATCGCGCCTGGATCGCGCATCTCATCCACCGCGTCGGGCTCGACGGCTTCGGCGGCAAGTTTCCGCGCGAGCTTTCGGGCGGCATGCAGCAGCGCGCCGCGATCGTGCGGGCGCTGGCGCTGAAACCGTCCGTCCTTTTGATGGACGAGCCGTTCGGCGCGCTCGACAGTTTTACCCGCGAGGAGATGAACCGTCTCGTCGAGGAGATATGGCTCGATACGAAAACCACCATCGTCTTCATCACCCACAGCATCGAGGAGGCGATCTTCCTGTCCGACAGGGTGGTGGTGCTGAGCGCGCGGCCGGGGCGCGTCGCCAAGGAATATCGCGTGCCGTTCCCGCGCCCGCGCTCGCTGGAGATCATGGCGACGAAGGAGGTCTTCGACCTCACCAACACGATCAAGATGGACATTGTCGGCGAGCGCGCGCGGCCGAAGGCGCGGGAGCGCGCCACCGCCGAAATTGTGAGGATCAGGCCGTGAGCGGAGACGACGCCATCCCGGAATTCTCCAAGGCCAAGGCGGGCGCCAAGGCCGGCGATGGGCATGACGTCAGCCTGACCAATCTTTCGGCCTTCGCCAGCGGCCCCGGCATCAGGTCGGGTGCGGAAGTCGCCGCCATAATCGCCGTTGCGGTGGTCATCATCGGCGGCATCGAGCTGGCGCTGCGGCTGTTCAACGTGCCGCACTACATCATGCCGGGGCCAAGCGCGATCGCCTACGCGCTGTTCGACGAGTTCCCGCTGATTGCGCCGCATCTCGGCTACACGCTGGTGGAACTTGTTTCCGGCTTTGCGATCGGCGCCATCATCGGCTTGGTGATGGCCGCTGTGATCACGCAATTTCCCTTCGCCGAAAAGATCGTAGCACCGTACATCCTGCTCTTGGTCACTACACCGATGCTGGCGCTGGTGCCGCTTCTGATCCTGCGCTTCGGCTTCGGCTACACGCCGCGCATCATCGCGGTGGCGCTGGCCGCCGGCCCGATGGTGATGATCAATGCGGCGACAGGCTTTCGCCGCGTCGACAGCGCCAAGATCGCGCTGGCGCGTTCCTATGGCGCCAGCACCTTGCAGATATTCTGGAAGATCCGGGCGCCGATGGCGCTGCCGATGATCCTCGTCGGCCTGATGATCGGCGCGATCTTCGGGCTTTTGACCGCGGTCGGCGCCGAGATGGTCGGCGGCGGCTTCGGCCTCGGCAACCGGCTGACCACCTATTCGTCGATGATCCAGATGCCGCAGTTCTTCGCGGTGGTTTTGATCCTCTCGACCCTCGGCATCCTCATCTACGTGTTCTTCTTCCTGATCGGCAAGAAGTGGGCGAGCTGGGAGGCGTGAGCACAGGGGAGTGATGGCGCCCGGGAGGCGGGCGGCAGGGCAAACGAGCAATCAACGAAAAGGGGAATGCCATGATCAAAGAAAGTTCCATCGACATAGCGATAAGAGCGAGTATCAGCCGCCGCACCTTCCTGCAGGTGACCGGCGCCGGCCTAGTGACGGCCACCGCGCTCGGCGCCTCCGGGTTCAGGGCGCAGGCCGAGCCCTACGGCAAATTCACCTGGATTTCCCCGCGCGGCACGCTCGAAGTGCTCGACGATTATCCCTATTGGGCCGCCAAGAAAGCTGGCTATTTCGGTGATCTCGACACCGACATGCAGCCGGGCCCGTCGGATGGCACCGCGACGGTGAAGTTCGTCGATGTCGGCCAAGCCGACATGGGCTTCCCTTCCCCGGGCGTCTTTTCCTTCGCCATTCAGAACGGCATGAAGCTCAAATCCGTGTTCCACATGGGCGCGCGCGACACGTTCAGCTTCGCCTTCCGCAAGGGCGAGGGAACGAACGACCTGAAGCAACTCGAAGGCAAGACCATCCTGCTCGGCTCCGCCGCATGGCAGTCTATCACCGATCCGTTGCTGGCGGCGCAAGGCGTCGACATCAAGAAGGTGAAATATGTCGAAGCCGGCTGGCCAACCTGGGGCACCGCATTGGCCGGCGGCCAGGGCGATGCTGCGCTATCGTGGGAAGGCTTACGCGCCGAATGGATCGCCAAGAGCCTCGACTTCGAATACTGGCTCGGCGTGCAGAATTCGAAGCTGCCGGCGAACACTTTCGTCGTGCGGGCGGTCGATCTCGAGGACCCCGACCGCAAGGCGTTCCTGGAAAAATACCTGCGCGGCTGGGCGATGGGCCTCGAATTCGGCTACCAGAATCCACGTGCCGCCGTCGAAGCGGTGTTCGAGCAGTTCCCGACGCTGGCCAAGAATCTCGGGCCTGAGCTCGGCACCACCTCGATCCTGCAGCAGATCAACGTCTTCCGCGGCGACATGGACAAGCGCGAAGGCTGGGGCTCGCACGATATGGCGAGCTGGCAGGGCTTCTTCGACGAGATCCACAAGATCGGCCAGATCACCAGCCCGGTGAAGGCCGACGACGTCTGCACCAACGAGCTGATCGGCCCGGCCAATGATTTCGACAAGGCCAAGGTCAAGGCCGATGCCGACGGGTACAAGCTGTCGGAAGGCTTTGCTGCGCTCGACGTGGAGAAGATCAAGGCGCATCTTTTCGACTCGGCGGTCAAGTGAGGCGCTCGGCAAACGAGCAACCGGGCGGCGACCCAGTCGCCGCCCCAACCAATCAATAAAAGGGAGGTGGCCTTGACCGACAAGGTGAAAGTGCTGGTGGTGGGGCTGGGCAATATGGGCGCGTCGCATGCCAGCGCCTACCATCGATCGGACGGCTTCGAGATCGTCGGCATCATGAGCCGCTCGATCAAGAGCAACACAAAGATCCCAGCGGAATTAGCCGGCTACCCGCTCTACGAGGATTTCGACCAGGCGCTGAAGGAGACCAGGCCGGACGCCGTTTCCATCAACAGCTGGCCCAACACGCATGCCGAATACGCGTTGAAGGCGATCGACGCCAATTGCCACGTGTTCATGGAAAAGCCGCTCGCCACCAACATCGAGGACGCCGAAAAGGTCGTCGCCGCGGCGCGGGCGAAGTACCGAAAGCTGGTGCTCGGCTATATCCTGCGAGTCCATCCCTCATGGATCAAGTTCATCGAGGTCGGCAAGACGCTCGGCAAGCCGTTGGTCATGCGGCTCAACCTCAATCAGCAGAGCAGCGGCAGCGCCTGGCACTGGCACAAGAACCTGATCGACTCGCTGATCCCGATCGTCGATTGCGGCGTCCACTATGTCGACGTCATGTGCCAGCTGACCGGCGCCAAGCCGGTCCGCGTCCACGGCATCGGCGCCAAATTGTGGGCGGATGCCGCCAAGCAGAATTACGGCCACCTGCATGTCTCCTTCGATGACGGTTCGGTCGGCTGGTACGAGGCGGGCTGGGGGCCGATGATGAGCGAAACGGCCTATTTCGTGAAGGACGTGGTCGGCCCCAAGGGCGCGGTCTCGATCGTCGCCGGCCAGCAGGCGAGCAGTGCAGCCGAACTGGCCAAGGTGTCCGACTCCGCCGATATCGACCGGCACACCAAGACAGATGCGCTCAAGATTCACTACGCCCAAGTCGACGGCGACAAGAACTTCAGCAAGCCGGACGAGATCGTCAGCATGGAGGACGAGCCCGGCCACCAGGAGCTTTGCGACCGCGAGCAGGCGTTCTTCCTGCGCGCCATCCGCGAGGATCTCGATCTGTCCGAGCAGATGAATGCGGCGGTCAACAGCTTGCGCATCGTGCTTGCCGCCGAGCAGAGCATCGAAGAAGGGCGGACCGTCGAGCTGGTCTGACAAAGTCCGGCTGCCGGCGCGAAGAGGAGGCGCCTGCAAGCCCGGAGCGTGATCACAAAGGCGCTGGCGAAGATATGGAACGTTCATAGGGCGATCGCTTCAGACGAATGACAGCGATTAACCGTGTTGAGCGACAACGGCCGATCTTGGCGCTGCCCCTCATCGCCCTGCCGGGCACTTCTCCCCGTATAGTGACGGGAGAAGGACGCCTTCGCAAAGGATTTCGCCAATCTCCGGCGTTGCAGAGGGAGCGCCAGGGTTGCGACCAGTCCCCTTCTCCCCGTTTGCGGGGAGAAGATGCCGGCAGGCAGATGAGGGGCGGCGCCACGATCGGCAATTGGCCTGGAGCGATGCCACCGGGCCGTTTTGGGCATGGCAGAACGAGGGAGAGAGACATGTCTGAAATCACCGACAGTTTCCTGGAGGCCTATGCTGAGTCCGACTCGCTGGATCTGGCCGGGCTGGTGCAGTGCGGCGAGGTTGCGCCGGTTGAGCTTATCGAGGCGGCCATCATCACGATCGAGCGGCTCAACCCGGCGCTGAACGCGGTGGTCCACCGCCTCTACGACATGGCGCGCGCCTCGGCTGAAACGGTCGACAGAAGCGCGCCCTTTGCCGGCGTACCGTTCCTGCTCAAGGAACTGGCCTCGTCCTGGACCGGGGCGCCGAACACCAACGCCTGCTTCTTTCTCAAAGACGTTGTCGCCGACTTCGATACCGAGGTCGTGCGCCGCATGAAGGCGGCGGGCCTGGTGCTTGTCGGCAAATCCAACGCGCCCGAAAACGGATGGTCGATCACCACCGAACCAAAGCTTTACGGCGCGACGAAAAATCCGTGGAAGGACGGCATCACGCCCGGTGGCTCGAGCGGCGGCGCGGCGGCGGCCGTCGCTTCGCGCATGGTGCCGATCGCCGAGGCCAGCGATGGCGCCGGCTCGATCCGCGTCCCGGCGTCCTGCTGCGGCATCGTCGGCCTGAAACCGTCGCGCGGGCGCGTCAGCCTGGCGCCCTTCGGCGACTATTGGTACGGCGGCGCCTATTTCCTGTGCTGTTCGCGGACGGTGCGCGACACATCGGCCTATCTCGATGCCGTGGCCGGCGCGCTGCCGGGCGATCCTTATACGCCGCCGGTCCCGGACGGCAGCTGGCTCAGCCTTTCGGCGCGTGCGCCGAAAAGGCTGCGCATCGGCTTTACCGTCACGCCGCCCAACGGCACGGCGATCGATCCCGAGGTCAAGGCCACGGTGCTGGCGACGGTGGCGGCACTCGAGCGCCTGGGACACGACGTCGAGGAGCACGACATGCCGCTCGACGCCAACGTGGTGTGGAAGACCTACACCAACATGACCTGCGTGCAGACGGCGGCAACTTTCGGTTACCATGAAACGGTCATCGGCAGGCCGGTGACGCAGGTTGACGTCGAGCCGGTGACCTGGGCGATCATCGAGCGCGGCCGCGCGACAAGCGGCATCCGGCACATCTCCGATGTCGAGACAATCCGTCAGGTCGGCCGCGACATCGTCGGTGATCTCCTGCCCTACGATCTCTTCATCACCCCTACCCTGACGCAACTGCCGCGACCTTTCGGCTATTACGACATGTCGGAACCCGATATCGACCGCTACAATGCGAAGTGGACGGACGCCGTCTTCGCCTTCCCCTTCAACATCTCGGGACAGCCGGCGATCTCGCTGCCGCTCGGCTGGTCCGACGACGGCGTGCCGATCGGCGTGCAGCTGGTTGGCCGCTATGGCGACGAAGCGACCGTGCTCGCTGTCTCCGCGCAGCTGGAACGGGAGATGCCGTGGAAGCACCGCCGGCCGAGGTGAGTGGGTAGGGTGGGGGCTGGCCGGGTGTCGGCCCCAAGGGCACCGGAGTAGGCGCCGTCGGCGAGGCTGCCGATTGCCCTGCCCGCAAAGGGGGAGATTGGATGGCGCTTCCGCTTTCGCCAACCACCAGCGCAGGAGCGCAGGCGGACGAGGGGCAGCGCAACGCTGAAACCGATTGCCCTAGCGTCAGCCTGGGCCTCGCGCGCGCGTCCGATCCGAACCGCCATCCAGCCACGCCAGATCGTCCGGCGAAAGCGCAATGTCGAGCGCCTGCAGACTGTTCTCCAATTCATCGAGCGTGCGCGGTCCAATCAGCGGAACGGATGGAAAGGGCTGCGCCAGGACATAGGCCAGCGCGACATGGATCGGGCTCTTGCCCAGCCTGTTCGCGAGCTCGATGGCCCGGTCGCGGCGGCCGAAATTCTTTTCCGAATACCAGACCCGCACCAGCTCTTCATTGTCGCGCTGGTCACGCCCAGCGCGGTCGGTGAAGAAACCCCGCCCTTGGCTCGACCAGGCGAAATTGGGCATCTGCCGGGCGGCCAGCCAGACCTTCCATTCATCGCTTGACGATGTGACGCAGCCTGCCCAGATCGGCTCCAGCATTTCGGCCAGCGAAAAATTGTTCGAAAGCGCGCCGGGCTTTTGCTTGCCGGTCCGCTCGGCATAGGCAATAGCCTCGTCCATGCGTTCCCTTGTCCAGTTCGAGCCACCGAACGGACCGCGAATGCGGCCGGCCCTAACCTCCTGGTCCATCGCGTCGACGAATTCGCCGACCGGCACATCCGGATTGTCGCGATGCATGAAATAGACATCGACATGATCGGTCTGCAGCCGATCGAGCGACTGGGTGAGCTGCTTGCCGATCACATCGGGATAGCAGAGCGGAGTGTGTGCGCCCTTGCCGATGACCACCGATTGCTCACGCACCCCACGATTCTTCAACCATTGGCCGAGCAGCGTCTCGGTGTAGCCCGAGCCATAGATGTAGGCCGTGTCGAAGACGTTGCCGCCGGCCTCGAAATAGGCATCGAGCAGGATCGTGCCCGAGGAGAAGGTGCGGAAATCCTCGAAGCCGAGCGCAAGGCACGAGGCCGGCCGCGGCAGACCCGGAATTTCGCGCTTCGAGATCGCGGTGCCGCCGGAACGCAGTCGCCGGCCGGAGATGGTGTTGAGACGCTTTGCCGGCTTCTCGATATCATATTCGAGCCCGACCGCAGCGCGCCATTTGTCGAGCACGCGCAGATTGCCGAGGCTGTCGGCCCAACCCATGCCCGGCCAGGCAAATTCCTGTTTTCCGGCAAGAATGGCCTCGCCGGCGGCGTCGACCTCGAAAGCGTAAAGCCAGCGGTCCTCCTTGATCCTGATAATCTCCTCGCCGTCCGGCCGGATGATGCGAATCTCGCCGGTGCCGCCTTCCTTGCCGCTCGCATACCAGAAATCCGCGACCTCGATGCGGCCCTTGGTGCCGAGGATGCGCAGGACATTGTCCTGGGCCAGCGAGATGCCGCAGGAGACTTCAGCGACGATGCCACCCGGAAAATGCAGCAGCGCCGAAGCCCATTCGTCGACGCCGGATTGGCCGAGATGCGCAGCACCAGCTACCCTATCCGGCTCGACGAAAGGTTCTCCCGCTGCTGCCCCGGCAATCAGCCGCGCCATCGAGACGGGATAGCCGCCGACGTCGAGAATGCCGCCGCCGGCGAGATCGTTCGCATAGAGCCGGTGCTCCGGCATGAAGCCCGGCATGGCGAAGCCGAAGCTCGACTTCACCATGCGCACCTCGCCGATCGCGCCGGACCTGACCAGCTCGACCAGCTTTGCCGTCTGCGGATGCAGCCGGTACATGAAGGCTTCACCGAGAAAGGTGCCGGCCTTGCGCGCCGCATGGATCATCGCGTCGGCCTCGAAGGCGGTCAGCCCCATCGGCTTTTCGCAAAGCACATGCTTTCCGGCCTCTGCCGCCTTGATCGCCCATTCGGCGTGGCTGGGATGCGGCGTCGAAATGTAGATGGCATCGACGCTCGGGTCCGCAAGCAGAGCCTCGTAGCCGTTGAGGAAGCGAGCACCGGGAAAGTTTTCGGCGAGGCCTGATTTGCCGGAATTGCGCGCGCCGATAGCGGCCAATGTGCCGGTGCGCGAATGGGCCACGCCGCCGGCAAAGGCCTTGGCGATGGTGCCGGGCCCGAGAATGCCCCAGCGGATGGGCGCGATTGAAGTCATTGTCATTCTCCTGGGATTTGAGACGAACTGGCCGTCAGCGCAGCCGCCGTCCTTTGTCGTCGAATAAATAAGATTTGCGGATGGAAACGGTGATCTCCGGGGCGTCGGATACCTCGGCCGCGTCGCGCTGAATGACGATATCGTCGCCAGCCGCAGTACTGGCGTAGAGGAAGCTCGTGCCGCCCAGATGCTCGACCACGTCAATGGTCACAGAAAGGTCGGCATCGCCCTTTCCGGCATGGCCGAAATGTTCTGGGCGAACGCCCACCACAACCTTGCTTCCCGGTTCGGGCGCCGGCCCGTTCAGCGGCTGTGTAAGACGCGTCCCGCCTGCCAATTCGACCGTCACACCGGAAGCGCCGCGCTCCAGGACCCGGGCGGTGATGAAGTTCATCTTCGGCGATCCGACAAAACCCGCGACGAACTGATTGTCAGGGTCACTGTAAAGATCGAGCGGCCTGCCGATCTGCTCGACATGGCCGCCACGCAGCACCACGATCCTGTCGGCCAGCGTCATCGCCTCGATCTGGTCGTGCGTGACGTAGATCATCGTCGTGCCGAGCTCCTTGTGAAGACGCGAGATCTCGACCCGCATCTGCACCCTGAGCTCGGCATCGAGATTGCTGAGCGGCTCGTCGAACAGGAACACCTGCGGTTCGCGCACGATGGCGCGACCAATGGCGACACGCTGGCGTTGGCCGCCGGAAAGCTGTCGCGGGCGGCGCGCCATCAGATCGGTGATGTGCAGTATCTCGGCCGCTTTCTTGACGCGCCGGTCGGTATCGGCCTTCGGGTTGCCGTTCATCCTCAGCCCGAAGCTTAGATTCTGCTCGACGCTCATATGCGGGTAGAGCGCGTAGGACTGGAACACCATAGCGATGCCGCGGTCGGCCGGCTCGACATCGTTCACCGTCTTGCCGCCGATGGCGATCTCGCCGCCGCTGATGTCCTCCAGCCCGGCGATCATCCTCAGCAGCGTCGACTTTCCGCAGCCCGAGGGGCCGACGAAAACGACGAACTCGCCGTCGGCGATATCGAGGCTGGCGCCGTGAATGATCTCGAAATCACCAAAGCGCTTGACGACGTTGTTGAGCAAGACACCCGCCATTCAATCTCCCTGATTTATTTGATGGCGCCGGCGGCGATGCCGGCGATGAAATGACGCTGCAAGAGCACGAACACGACGAGCATTGGCGCGGTCAGCATCACGGCGCCCGCCATGATGCCGCCCCACGACACTTTGGTGAGGCCGATCAGCGTGCCGAGCGCCACCGGTGCCGTCATCGCGCCGGGTTTGGAATTGATCAGCAGCGGCCAGAGATAGTTGTTCCAGGAGGCAAGGAACAGGATGATGGCGAGCGCCGCCAGCATCGGCCGCGCCAGCGGCAGCGCGACGAACAGGAATATCCGCCATTCCTTGACCCCCTCGACCCGAGCGGCGTCGAACAGCTCATGCGGCATCATCGAGAAGGCTTGCCGCATGAACAGGACGCCAAGCGAGTTGAAGAGCGGCGGCACGATCAGCGCCACCCAGGTGTTGGCGAGCTTGAAGTCGCGCGCCACCATGATGAATTGCGGGATCAGCACGACCGCATAGGGAAGCGTGATGGTGCCGAGGATGATTGCGACGACCAGGCCCTTGCCGAAGAACTGGTAGCGCGCCAGCGCCCAGCCGGCCATCGAGGTGAGCATCACCGACAGGAATGTATAGGTCACGGCCACCGAGACGGAGATGCCGATGGCGCCGATGAAATTCGTGTCGCGCTGCAAATTGTTGACATTGTCGAGGAAATTGCCGTGCGGCAAAAGTTCGATGCTGGGGCTGAAGATGCCTCTGTCGGGCATGGTCGAAAAGATCACCATCATCCACAGCGGAAACAGCCAGATCAGCGCCAGCGGCGTCAGGAAGAGATGCAGCGCGATGCTGCGTCCCAGTTTGGAAGCTGAACGCGAGCTCATTTCGGGTCCCTCGTCAGCCACAGCTGGACGAGCGAGATGGCGATCGCCAGCCCGGCCATGGTGTAGGCGATGGCCGAGGCGTAACCGAAATTGAGCGATCTGAAGCCCTGGCGGTAAAGCAGCAGGCCGAGCGTTTCGGTGCCGCCGCCCGGTCCGCCGCGCTCCGTGATCAGGAACGGCTCGGTGAACAGCTGCATGGTGCCGATGATCGACAGCACGGCGCAGAACACGATGATCGGCTTGAGCAGCGGCAGGGTGATGTAGATGAACTGCTTGAGCTTGCTGACGCGGTCCAGCGTCGCCGCCTCGTAGACATCCTGGGGGATAGACTGCAGGCCGGCGAGCAGGATGATGGCGTTGTAGCCGGCCCAGCGCCAGGTCACCGCGATCATGATGACCGCCATCGCCGGCGTGACGTTGGAAAACCAGTCGATGCTGGGCAAGCCGACGCTGTTCAGCAGCTTGTTGATGATGCCGTAATCGAGGTTGAACATCAGCCGGAAGACCGCCGAATAGGCGACTTCGCCGACGACGACCGGGGCGAAGAAGGCGAAGCGGAACAGGCCTCTCGCTTTCAGCAGCGGCGAGTTCAAAAGCACGGCCATCACGATCGCCAAAGTGATCATCACCGGCACCTGGATGACGAGGATGAGCAGCGTGTTCTTCAACGCATTGAAGAAGGCCGGGTCGCCGATTAGCCGGCCCCAGTTGAAGGTGGGCGAGAACCGCCACGGCACGGTGCGCGTCGCCTGAAAGGAGATCAGGAAGGAGTCGATGATCGGCCACAGCCAGAAGATCGAGAAGATCAGCAGGTAGGGCGCGAGGAAGCGGTACGCCGTGGCGTTCTGATAGCGCATCGTTGCCTCCTTCCCGTTTCTAGGTTTGCCGGCTTACTGCCGAGGTGAGTGCGGTCTTTCCTTCTCCCACAAGGGGAGAAGGAAGAGCTGCATCCAGATCACTCTTCGATCGGCAGGCCGGTCGCCGAGGCGATCTGGTTTGCGGCATCGTCGAGCGCCGCCTTGGCGTCCGGATAGCCGCCCCCCAGATACTTGGTCTGCACCGAACGGACGATGATTTCCGCGTCGCTCTGGAACGGCGTGCCGCGGCTGGGGACGACCTTGGGCAAGGTGCCGAGGATGTCCTTCCACACCGCCTGGCCGCCCCAATAGGGCTGGCCTTCGGAGACATAGGGGTCATCGAGCGCCGAGATCAGCGACGGCACGAGGCCGAAGCCCTTCAGCATGGCTATCTGGCCCTCGTTGGTCGCGAGCGAGTATTTCAGGTAGGCGTAGGCGGCTTCCTTGTTGTTGGACACCGAGGTGATGGCGAGCGACGAGCCACCGAGATTGGCGGCGCGCGGGCCGTCGGCAGTGAGGCTCGGCATCAGGTAGACGCCCCATTTGCCGCTGCCGTCGGGCGATTCGGTGCGTATGGTGCCCTCGTACCAGCCGCCATACATCTGGCTGGCGACCTTGCCGGCGGTGTTGTTGGTGATCTTGGTGCTCCAGTCGGCCGAGGAAATGATGCCGGCGTCCTTCATCTCCTTGATCTTGGTCATCGACGCCACGCAGGCCGGCTGGTTGACGATGATCGACTGCCCGTCGGCGGCGAAATAGGCGCAGCCCTGCTCGTTGGCGATCATCCGGAAGAATTCGGAATCGCCGTTGAAATCGGCGTTGGTCATCGTCACGCCGGGATTGGCGTCCTGGATCTTCTTGCCGGCGACAATGAAATCGTCCCAGGTCTTGATCGAGGTAGGATCGACGCCGGCCTCCTCGTAGAAGTCGCGGCGGTAGAACATCGCCACCGGGCCCGAATCCCACGGCATCGAATAGGCCTTGTCTTCCACTTCGAGTTCGGTGCGCTTGAAATCGGGGAATTTCGCCTGGTCTTCGGCCGCATAGCCTAGCGTGTGAAGGTCGACGAAGCAGTCCGGGAACTGGCTCCAGTAGTTCTCGGCTTCGCCGTTCTCGATCGTCACGATATCAGGCAGCCCCTCGCCGCCGGCGGCGCAGCCGGCGATCGACTTGTCGTAGGTCGGCTGGTTGCCGAGATCCTGGACGGTGACCTTGATGTCGGGAAACTGCTTATTGAAGCCTTCTATGGTAGCCTTAAGCGATGAAGCGGCGACGTTCCAGCTCCAGATCGTGATTTCGCCGGATTGCGCAAAGGCCGGGGCTGAGCCCAGGGCAAGCGCGAGCGCGGCGCAAGTCAATATGGTGCGCATCGAAATCCTCCCATTTCATTTGCTCTCTCTTCGCGAGCGTGCCTAGACTAGGCAGTGGGGAAGGCTTGTCCGCGACAAAGGGAATAAGAAATTGGCGGAAAGTAAGATGCCGCAAAGGCCGTTTTACCAGCCCGGCGCCAGCAGCGTGGAAGGCCTGCCGCTGCTCCTGCAGACGTTTCACAATCATCCGCTGGTGATGCTCAAGCCGCATTGGCATGCCCAGGTCGAGGTGAACTTCATCATATGCGGCACTGTCCACTACCGCATGAACGATCACGAGATCTCGCTGTCGGCGGGCGAGATGTGCCTGTTCTGGGGCGGCCTGCCGCACCAGATGGTGGATGCGTCGGACGATGCCGTCTTTGCCGGCGCGCATCTGCCGCTTGTGCACTTCTTCCGGTTGCATTTGCCGGCGGACGTTCGCAACCGGCTGATGACGGGCGCGACATTGGTGACCAATGCCACCGACCGGTCCGACAACGACAATTTCGAGCGCTGGAACCGCTATGTCCGGTCGGGCAATCCAGCCAGGGCCGAGCACGCCGTCAACGAACTCCTGCTGCGGCTGGAGCGAGTGCGGTTCGAGCCCTACCGGCTCGCCCCCGAAAACCCGATCGAGCAGGAAGCAGGCAGTCCCTTCGACCAGCAATCCCTGCGCAATGTCGGGCGCATGTGCGACTTCATCGCGGAGAATTTCCTCTACGACATCGACTGCGTGGACATCGCGGCGGCGGCCGACATCCATCCCAAATACGCCATGAGCATTTTCAAGAAATCGACCGGCATGACGCTCAACGAATATGTCAACTTGTTGCGGCTCAGCTACGCGCAGGCGCTGCTGATGCACCAGGACGCCAACGTGCTGCGCGTCGCCATGGACTCCGGCTTCGGTTCGCTCAGCGCCTTCAACAAGTCGTTCCGCAAGCTGGCCGGCATGTCGCCGTCGGACTTCCGCAGAGGCGCAGGCGCCAGATAGCCCCAGTCAAATAGAGCCATTCCGGTCGATGCCGGCATTACAGCGCCGGGCGCCGGTTGAAATGCCGTCATGGTTTGAGCCATCAGCAGGGGTGAGGCTAAAAGAATTTTTTATCTGCATGTTCGCGGTTCCCCGGAACTAACGGCGCCGCCTTTGCTTCCAGCGCGTCGCGTTTTCGGGCAGGTAGGGGCGGTGCACGGCGCCAGTTGAGTGCCCATGCAAAATGCACCACCGGCCGAAGCCGGTGGTGCTCTCTGGACAGTCTGTAGGGGCAAGACCGTCCAGTGGTCCGACAGGGCCGGGCTCAATGTCGGCTCTTCGTTGACCCCAAGGCATCGGCCGAATGGATGAGGGAGCCCGCCAGCCGGGCATGAATTTCGATAATGCGGTGCGCCGCCCTGCAGCGCACGATTTGCAATTTTATTCGGCTGCGTCGGGAATTTCCCCGGAGGTGTCGTCGGAAGGCTCTGCCGGGTCATCCTCGGCGTTTCTTGCCAGGAACTTGTCCAAGGCTGCCTGCAAGGACAGGGTGGCCTGCGGCGAGGCCGGCGTCGTCGCAACGACAGCCATTGCATGAGCAATTCCGGTCGTGGTCTTATCCTTGGCCGCCGCAGAAGTGGCGGCGCCGTGTCCCTGAGATCCGGCCCCAGCCGAGTTTCCGCCGTTGCCGTTGCTCCCGCCAATACCTTGCCCGCCGCCATTGCCGCCGGGCCCGGCGAGGACCGGAGAAGCGACAAGGGCGAGGACGGCTACCGTTGCGAGCAGACAGGTTCGGGTTTTCATAGTTCCTCCTTCGAGCCGCCCTCCGCCAGGATGGTCTAGACTATGAACATGAGGACCTTCCAAGAAGGTCCGCTATTAGCCAGTTTCGTCCAAATACACCTGTCCGCAAGACGGACCTTGGTCCGAGATTGGAAGGCAAAGGTCCTAAACTCTATCGGGGGCGTATTCCACCCGGCGAACAAAGCGCTTGCTGGCCAGTGGGCCGCGACAAACAACAGGCTCGCTTCGTCTGCCGGGTGATGCCGTGCAAAAACGAAAAAGGCCGGAAAGGAATCCGGCCTACTTCACAATTGCTTGATTCCCCAAGAGGAAACTGGAGCGGGTGAAGCGATTCGAACGCTCGACCCCAACCTTGGCAAGGTTGTGCTCTACCCCTGAGCTACACCCGCTCGCGCGGCTTTTGGGCCGCAAGCCGCGCCTATATGGCTGAAGAGCGCGGCGATTGCAACAGGGAAATCGCAGGCTTTTTGGCCGCACCTGACGGCGCCTGGAAGCTCCCTTGCGCCTATGACGGACGGAAATCACTGCTTCGCTGCACGACGGTCTTGTCTCGACCTGCTCATTGGCCGTAAACGGCATGATCCAACCGCGACAACAAGAAGTCCCACAAGAAACAGCATGCCGAAAACCGAAGCCGAGCTCTTTGCCTTTCTCGCCAGCCTCGGGATAGAGGTCTCGACCCTGCGTCATCCGCCGCTGTTCACGGTCGCCGATTCGCAGGCGCTGCGTGGAGAAATTGCCGGCGGGCACACCAAGAACCTGTTCCTCAAGGACAAGAAGGACAATTTCTTCCTGGTCAGCGTCAGCGAGGAGGCGGTGGTCGATCTCAAGCAGATCCACCATGTGATTGGCGCCGCCGGTCGCGTTTCCTTCGGCAAGCCGGAGATGCTGATGGCGCTTCTCGGCGTCGTACCGGGCGCGGTCACGGTGTTCGGCGTGATCAACGATACGGAGCGGCGGGTCAAGGTGGTTCTCGACCAGGAGTTGATGGACCATGCTGTCATTAACGCCCATCCGCTGACCAATGAGGCAACGACATCGATCGCCGCCGCCGACTTGGTCAGATTCGTCGAGGCAACCGGGCATGATGCTGTTATCTTGAAAGTCACGGCATGATCGCCACATGGATGGCGATAACCGACTTCTGAGTGAGGATAAGGGCGTTGCGCCGGGCTGGTGGCCGGCGGCGCGACCGAAAGGGTGACGAGATGAGCGACAACAATCCATTTGGCGGCCCATTCGGCGGCAATGGCGGACAGTATGCCACGTCGGTGCAGTATGGCGGCACTGAGCCCACCCCCGCGAAAGTCGCGCTTGGCGAGCCGCCTGTCGCCGTCGACGTCATCAAGGATACGACGACCGCCACATTTGCCGCCGATGTCATCCAGGAATCGCGCCGACAACCGGTGCTGGTCGATTTCTGGGCGCCATGGTGCGGGCCCTGCAAGCAACTGACGCCGCTGCTGGAAAAGGCGGTCACGGCCGCCGGCGGCAAGGTCAAACTGGTCAAGATGAACATCGACGATCATCCTTCGATCGCCGGCCAGCTCGGCATCCAGTCGATACCGGCGGTCATCGCCTTCAAGGACGGCCAGCCGGTCGACGGCTTCATGGGCGCCATTCCCGAAAGCCAGATCGCCGCGTTCATCCAGAAGGTCGGCGGCAAGACCAATGGTGCGCCTCAGGTTGCCGAGGCACTTGCCGCGGCCGCGGAGGCGCGCGACGCCGGCGATGCGCAGACGGCCGCGGATATCTACGACGCGATCCTGGAACAGGCGCCGGAGACAATCGAAGCGATTGCCGGATTGGGCGATCTGCTGTTTGAGGCCGGCGATGCCGAGGGCGCCGAAGCCGTGCTGGCGCGGGCGCCGGAAGCAAAGAAAGATGCGCCGCCGCTCGCCGCGGTGCGCGCCAAGATGGCGCTTGCCGCGCAGGCATCCGCGCTTGGCAATCCGGCCGAGTTCGAGCGGCGCCTGGCCGAGAACCCCGGGGACCACCAGGCACGTTTCGATCTTGCCATGATCCAGAACGCCAACGGTGAGCGCATGGCCGCGGCGGACAATCTGCTGGCGATCGTCAAGGCCGATCGCTCGTGGAACGACGATGGCGCCAAGACGCAATTGCTGCAGCTCTTCGATGCTTGGGGCATGACCGACGAAGCGACGCTGGCGGCGCGGCGCAAATTGTCGTCGCTGCTGTTTTCCTGAGCTGTAACACTTTTGATTTTGCTCATGTTCTTTTTTCGAAAATCGAAGCCGATTTTTTCAGGGACATGAGCAGCAAACCAGCACACTCGGGGCTGTTTTTGCATGATGGGCTTGCGGTCGGCGGTGGCTGCGCCAGATTAGAGGCCAGACCATCCGTTTTTCGCTTTGTGACGACATACGCGTCAGGTTGTGAAGGGTGGGCGGATTGATGCGCTTCTCGAGGACGCGAGCGGAGGATTGAAGTGCAGGCGGGAAACGCGCATTACCGGCTCGATAGGGATTTGCCGTCGACGGTGCCGATCTTCCCGCTTGAAGGCGCATTGCTGCTGCCGGGAGGCCGCATGCCGCTCAATATCTTCGAGCCGCGCTATCTGGAGATGGTGGATGAGGCGATCGCCGGATCGCGGCTGATCGGCATCATTCAGCCCAGCCTCGACGGCGCGCGGCGTGCCGACGGCGAGCCGGAGCTTTGCAATGTCGGCTGCGCCGGACGCATCATCGCACTTTCCGAGAGCGGCGACGGCCGTTACCTGATTTCGCTGCAAGGCGTGTGCCGGTTTCGCATCGTGCAGGAACTCACGGTCAAGACGCCCTTCCGCCAGTGCCGGTTTGCGCCCTTTCTCACCGATCTCGACGAAGATCAGGCGGAGGCCGGGATCGACCGGCCGGCGCTGCTCAAGGCGTTTCGCGCCTATTTGCAGGCCAACGATCTTGAAGCCGACTGGGAAAGCGTCAGCCGCGCCGAAAATGCCATGCTGGTCAATGCGCTGTCGATGATGGCTCCCTACGGGCCGGCCGAGAAACAGGCGCTGCTCGAAGCAGCGGACCTGAAGACCCGCGCCGAAACGCTGATCGCCATCACCGAAATGGCGCTGGCGCGCGAAAACGAGGATTTTGGTTCGAGTCTGCAATAGGTTGGGCCTGCAAGGCCGAGGGGAATCCGATGGCGACGGATGGGCGTGAGGGAAAGAAGGCCAATGTCGATCCCAGGCTGCTGGAACTGCTGGCCTGCCCGCTGACCAAGGGCCCGCTTACCTGGGATCCGGAGCGCGGCGAGCTCATCTCGAGGGTCGCACGGCTTGCCTATCCGGTGCGTGACGGCATCCCGATCATGCTGCCTTCGGAGGCGCGTGCCATCCCCTTCGAGGAAGGATTACCCCCGCCGCGCCTGAGCGGACCGTCCTGAACACGTTGGGGTCGGCGCTGTTCCGAGGCCTCGTTTAGGCGGTTGGCTTTCGTCCCGCCCGCACCGTGCCTATTGAAAATTACGCCCCTTCGGCATGACCTTTTCTGCCTTCCCCGATAGCGTCGCGATATCCTGCCGATCGTTTTGCACGACATGTGCGTCCAGCAGCACGGACAACCAGGGTGTCAAATCCTCGATCTTTTCGGCGACGATATGGATGACGTCGGATTCCGATTGCAGTTTGCCGGTGACGCGGACGAACCGCGCGCCCATGACAATGGGCCGGTAGCGGTTGAAGGTTCTTTCCCAGAAAATGACGTTGGCGACAGCCTGCTCGTCCTCCAGCGTCAGGAAAATTGCCTTGCCACTGCCCGGGCGCTGCCGCACGAGCACTAGGCCGGCGACCGAAACCCGCCTGCCATCCCGAACCTGACCGAGGCGCGCATTTGGCGTGACGCCGGAACGATCCAGCCGCTGGCGCAGAAAGGCAAGCGGATGCGCCCTCAGCGACAGGCCGAGCGAACGATAGTCGTGGATGACATGCTCGCCGAGCGGCATTATGGGCAGCTTGGTTTCGGGCTCGAGGTTGCGCAAGCGGATCGCCGGCTGGTCGAACAGCGGCAGGGTCTCGGCGGCACTCTTGCCGTCGAGCGCGCGAACCGCCCACAGGGCTGCACGGCGGTCGAGGCCGAGCGAGCGGAACGCGTCGGCTTGCGCCAGTCTTTCGATCTCATCGACGTCGAGGCCCGAGCGCAGCCAGACATCCCTGACGGATTCGTAGCCATCGCCGCGTCTGGCGACAAACGCCTCCATGCCCTCTTTCGACAGGCCCTTGACCTGACGAAAGCCCAGCCGGACGGCATGACGGGTCTCAATGATGCCGCGCATCTGGGCGTGGCGTTCGAGGATGTGGGCCGCATCGAAAGGCGTGGCCTCCAGCGCGCAATCCCAGCCGGAAAAATTGACGTCGACCTCGCGGATTTCGACGCCATGGTCGCGTGCATCGCGGACAAGCTGAGCCGGCTGATAAAACCCCATCGGCTGTGAATTCAGGATCGCGGCGCAGAACACGTCGGGATAGAAGGTCTTGAACCAGCAGGAGGCATAGACCAGCAGGGCAAAGGAGGCGGCATGGCTTTCGGGAAAGCCGTATTCGCCGAACCCCTCGATCTGCTTGAAACAGCGCTCGGCGAAGCCCTTTTCGTAACCCCGCAAAACCATGCCGTCGACCATCCTCTTGCGATAATTGCCGATCGTGCCGGTGCGCTTGAAAGTGGCCATGGCGCGGCGCAATTCATCGGCCTCGCCCGGCCTGAAGCCGCCGGCAACGATGGCGATCTTCATCGCCTGTTCCTGGAACAGCGGCACGCCCAGCGTCTTGCCGAGAATTTCTTCCAGTTCCGGCTTGGGGTATTCGGCCTTCTCCTTGCCCTGCCGGCGGCGCAGATAGGGGTGGACCATGTCACCCTGGATCGGGCCGGGCCGCACGATCGCTACCTCGATGACGAGATCATAGAAGGTGCGCGGCCTGAGCCTGGGCAGCATGGACATCTGGGCGCGGGATTCGATCTGGAAGACGCCGAGCGTGTCGGCACGGCAGATCATGTCGTAGACATCCTTGTCCTCCGGCGGGAGGGTGGCCAGTACATAGGGCCGGCCATAGTCATCGCGCGCATCAGGATAATGATCTTCGAGGAGGGTGAAGGCGCGCTGCAGGCACGTCAGCATGCCGAGCGCCAACACATCGACCTTGAGGATCTTCACCGCGTCGAGATCGTCCTTGTCCCACTCGACCATCTTGCGCTCGTCCATCGCCGTCTTGACGATGGGCACGATCTCGTCGAGCCGATCCCTGGTGATGACGAAGCCGCCGACATGCTGCGACAGATGGCGGGGAAAGCCCATGATCTCGTTGGCGCGTTCGATCACCTGCCTTGCCAGCGGGTCGGTGCGATCGATGCCGCCGGCGCTTGCCTCCTTTTCGCCGAGCTCGGAGGTCGACCAGCCCCAGATCGAGCTGGACAATGCGCTGCGGACATCCTCGGACAGGCCCATCGCCTTGGCCACCTCGCGCAGCGCCGAGCGGCCGCGATAGCTGATGACGGCCGCGGCAAGCGCGGTGCGCTTGGCGCTGTATTTGTCGTAGATATACTGGATGACCACTTCGCGCTTTTCATGCTCGAAATCGACATCGATGTCGGGCGGCTCGTTTCTTTCCTCGGAAATGAAGCGCTCGAAAAGCGCGTCGATCCTGTCGGGTCCGACTTCGGTGATGCCGATGCAGAAGCAGACGATCGAATTGGCGGCGGAGCCGCGTCCCTGGCAGAGTATGTCCTGGCTGCGGGCGTATTTGACGATGTCGTAGACAGTCAGGAAATAGCGCGCGTAGTTCAGGCGCTCGATCAGAGCCAGCTCTTCCTCTATGCGCTTCGTCACACTGGCAGGGACGCCCGCCGGATAGCGCGTGGCTGCCCCCTCCCGAGCCAGCCTTTCCAGTTCGGCCTGTGGCCCGAGGCCCGATTCCGTCGGTTCGTCGGGATAGTTGTATTGGAGGTCACTGAGAGAGAAGGTCAATTCCCCGGCAAAGCGCAGCGTTTCCGCCAGTGCTTGCGGATGCCTGCGGAAAAGCCGCGCCATCTCCATTGGCGGCTTCAAATGACGCTCGGCATTGGCCGCCAGTTCCAGCCCTACGTCGGCGACGGGCACGTTGAGGCGGATCGCCGTCAGCACGTCCTGCAGCGGACGCCGCTCGGCTGTGTGATAGAGAACGTCGTTGGCCGCCATCAGCGGAATGCCTGATGCCTCGGCCATGGCGGCTGCCTGCTGAATGCGGAAGCGGTCGTTGCCGTGATAGTCCGGTGCAACGGCAAGCCGCAGGTTCTTGTCGAAGCGATCTTTGAGCCGGCTAAGTAGTGCAAGATCATCTTCCTCCGACGCTGACAGATCCGGCAGGACCGCCAGCGACATGAGATCGCCCCATTCGAAAAGGTCGTCGCGATAAAGAAGCGGTGCGCCTTTCTCGCTTTCGTCACGCATATTGGCTTGCGTCAGCATGCGGCACAGATGGCCCCAGCCCTTGCGGTCCTGCGGGTAGGCGAGAACATCAGGCGTGCCGTCGGCAAACACCAGGCGGCAGCCGGGATGATAGGAAAGGCCTTCCACCTTGGCCTGCTGCCAGGCGCGCACGACGCCGGCCACCGTGTTGCGGTCGGCAAGCCCGATCGACGAAAATCCCAGGAACTTTGCCGCGACCACCAACTCCTCCGGTTTCGAGGCGCCGCGCAGGAACGAGAAATTCGACTGGATGCCGAATTCGGCATAGGGAACGACCGTCAGCGCGTTCATGCGAAGACCCCATGCATGAACCAGCGCGGCGCGGCGTGCGAAGCGCCGTAGAGACCCTGGCGGTAGAGCCAGTAACGGCGGCCGTCGCTATCCTCGATGCGGAAATAATCCCGGGTCGGCGCCTCTTCCTGCCCCGGTGCCTCCCGCCACCATTCCGGGGCGATGCGTTCCGGCCCTTCCGCGCGCGCGACCCGGTGGAGCGCGCGCCGCCAGCGGAAGTTCATGGGCGGTCCCTCAGGCATTTCGGTGGCCGGCACCTCGATCGGTTCGGGCGAACGGAACAGCCGGATCGGGCGTTCCGGCCGGAAGACAGGCTTGGTGCCTTGCATCTTGTCCGGCTTCTTCGGCGGAGAGATCCTTTGCGGCGTTTCCGCGAAGGGAAGCATGGCGACGGCGCGCTCGGGCAGATGGCTCTCGACAGCAACCGGCTTCAAAACCGCGCTTTCGCCGAGCCGGGCGCGGATGCGGTCGGCGAAAAGGGCGATGTCGGCACCGTCATCGCTCGTCTCGCCGGCGAGATCCGCCTGCTGCATGTCGAAGGTCGCGGCCGACAGCACCGAGAGGCGCACGAGATCGAAGCCATAGCCGGCATCGATGTCCTGCTCGAGCGCGGCAAGCCTTTCGTGAAACAATTTTTGGATCAGCAACGGCTCGCGCAAGGGCCGCGAGGTGCCGACGGCGATGCGGCTGACGGCGCCGTCGACGCGGAAAAGCAGCAGCGCCAGCATCCTTGCGCCCTCGCCGCGGCGCTCGAGGTCCGCCTTCAGCGTCGTCGCCAGCAATCGCACCAGCCGCTCTATGTCATCGGTCAGCATGACGGGTTCTGCGAGATGGCGTTCGACCGAAAGCGGCGCGACCGGCAGACGCGGTGACACGGCCTCGTCGAGGCGGCCGAGCGCCTGGTCGAGACGCAGCAGCAGCGATGCGCCGAAGCGGCGGGCGAGCGGCGCGCGGGGTGCTGCCATGACGGCGCCCGCCGTGCGCAGGCCGACGCTTTCCAGGCTGGCGCGGACATCAGGCTCGATGCGCAACGCCGCCAGCGGCAAGGGTGCGAGAAGCGCCTCCTCCTCGCCACCGGGGACGATGCGGTCACTGGCAAACCGTGCCGCCGCCCAGGCGGCACCTGGTGTGGCGGCAAGGCCGGCGCAGACATCGAAACCCTGATGGAAAAAGCGCGACAGGATGTCGTCCAGCATCGACCGTTCGCCGCCGAAAAGATGGGTGCAGCCGGTGACATCGAGGAACAGGCCGTCGGCAGCGTCGAGCGCCACCAGCGGGGTGTAGCGGTCGCACCAGTCGGCGAGGCTTTCGAGCAGGCGGCGGTCGGCCTCGGGATCGGCTTCCACGACGTCGATCGACGGAAGCATGGCGCGCGCGTCGGCTATGCCCATGCCGCGCTTCAGATGAAGCGCCTCAGCCCGCTCGTCGAGGGCGGCGATGCGCTGCGCGTTCCCTTGGCGATGGCTGATCACCAAGGGCTGGTGGTTCGACGGCCGGGAACGCCAGGACCGCCCCAGACGCTGCCGCAGGATCCTTTCCGCGGCGAGATGCGGAAACCACAGGGACAGGATTCTTTGCCCGTTCTTCCCCGATGCGTCTTTCCTTGAAAACGTGTTCATGGGGGTTCCACTCCAGTGTGAATTGTCCTGGCAAGGCCGTGCGGCTCTTGCCGATGCTGACGGTGAAGGCGGGGCGACCGATCGAGCCGGCGAGCGGCCCGGCGATCGTCTCGCGCGCTGCCGACGGCGCCGCCGACAGGACGAGGCGGACGGGTGCCGCCGTCGGCTCGGGTTCGCCGGCCTGGCGCAGCAGGAAGACCGGCCGGCCGGCATTCTGTGCCCGGGCGTGCAGCCGCCGCGTCGCGGTGAGATCCAGCCGCTGCGGGCTGCCGCGGATTTCGAGGATGACGGCGGCAAGCGCCGTCATCCGGGCGGCCTCCTCGGCGGTCCACAGCGCATCGAGGAGCCTTGGCGCCTCGGAAAACAGCAATTGCTCCGGTTCGATGCCGAACAAGGCGTGAAGGCCTCCGGCATAGGGGAAGCCGGCTTCCCGGAAGATCTCCGCGGTGCCGATCCACAGGACTGGCAATCGCGGCCCTTGTTTGAGGATCAGGCTGACGAGCGCGAGGGCGAAGCCGGTGACGGCCCCGGCATCGCGGGTCGCGGTGCCATGGATCTCGCTCAGCGCCGCCTTCGGCAGGCCGCCGCTGAGCGCGGTGTCGAGACCTTCGGCGCCGGTGCGCAGAAACGCATCGGGCGGCGCCACGGCGAGGCCGTGGCGGACGATCGTTAGATTCTGGGGGGTGGCGTCTCCAGAAGGGACATTGGCATCAATGGGGGCCGCGCCGGCCGACGCCTCCAGGCGCTCGGGCAGCGTTCCCTCGATCTTCGCGATCTGGCGGCGCAGGGCAAAAACAGTCTCCCGCGCCACAGCGCTTGTCGCCATGACGGTCAGCTTCCACTCACAATTGTTCCTGTTATGTTCTAATAGATTCCAGAGGGCGTCCGAAGAGTCAAGCGGAGTCATAGGGAATTTATTCCTGCCCACGCGTGGGCGACAATCCAGCCATTTGCCGACTCCGGCTCGAAAGCCTATATGCCGGGATCAAAGGACAAAGCATGGCCCGCATCTACAAGACCCGCACCTGGCACGACCAGCTTTCGCCGTCGATGGAGGAAATGGAGTTCCTGGCGTTGGAGGCTTACGCCCATCTGCCGGAGGATTTTCGCAAGCTGACCGGCGAGATCGTCATCCAGATCGCCGAATTCCCGACCGACGAGATCATGGATGATCTATCGCTGGAAACGCCCTTCGACCTGCTCGGCCTGTTCGAGGGGCGCGGCATCGCCGAGCGCTGGAATCCGCAGACCGGTGAGGGGCCGAACCGCGTCACGCTCTACCGCCGCGCCATCCTCGACTACTGGGCCGAGAACGAAGAGACGCTGGGCGACATCGTCACCCATGTGCTGATTCACGAAATCGGTCACCATTTCGGCCTGTCGGACGACGATATGGAGCGGATCGAAGAAGCGGCCGAATGATAGGCCCCGCGCTTCGTCATCCTGGAGCGGCGCAAGGGGCAAAGCGACGCGGCGCGTAAACCTCAGGATGACGAAGGACGAGCGTGTCAGCCCTACCAATCACTGAGCTTGGTGTCGGGCCCGTAGTCGTGGCCCTCGACATCCTTCACTACGGCCTGGCCGCAGCGCATGCTCTTGGTCTGCTTGTCGTAGGCATAGGTCGGCGAGCCGAACAGGTGCCAGCCCTTGTTCAGCGCCGCCGTCACCTTGTGGCAGAAGCTGGAATCGTCCGGACCGGACAGAAAGCGGTAGAGTTTCATTTTTCATTCCTGTGGTGAATTGCCGATCATGCCCCGATGGCGGCCGCCTTCGCCAGTAGTTTTTCGGCCTGCGCCAGATGCAGCCGCTCGACCATTTTTCCATTCAGCGCGATGACGCCCTTCCCGGCATTTTCGGCAAGCTCGAAAGCCTCCTTCACCGAGCGCGCCTCGGCCACCGCTTCGGCAGATGGCGCAAAGGCCCGGTTTGCGGCCTCGATCTGAGCCGGGTGGATCAGCGACTTGCCGTCGAACCCCATGGCGGCCGCTTCCATACATTCGCGCGCAGAGCCATCTAGGTCTCGAAAATCATTGAAGACACCATCGAGCAGGTCGAGGCCGCCGGCGCGCGCGGCGAGCACCATCTGCATCAGCCACGGTGTAAGATAGCGCCGGTCGGGCGTGGCGAGAATGCCGGTCTCCTTGACCAGATCGTTCGTTCCGGCAACGAAACAGACCAGCCGCGAGGCCGGGTCGCGGCCAAGCTCGGCAATCGGTCCGATGTTGAGCAGAGCCTTGGGCGTCTCGATCATCGCCCATAGTTTCACCTCGTCCGGTGCGAAATTGTCGTCAAGCACGTCGCCGGCCTCGAGGACATTGTGCGGCGTGTCGACCTTGGGCAGCAGGATGGCGTCGGGCTCGCAGCTTGCCGCAGCCAGCAAGTCGTCGGCGCCCCATTCGCTGGAGAGTGGGTTGATGCGCACGACCATCTCGCAGCGCCGGTCGGGGCCATTGGCGAAAATATCAGCCAGCCTTTCCCGCGCGGAAATCTTGTCGGCCGGCGAGACAGCATCTTCGAGATCAATGATGACGACATCGCAGGCCAGCGACGAGATCTTGGCAAGCGCCTTGCCGTTCGAGGCCGGGACGTAGAGCACCGAGCGGCGCGGGCGGTAGGTTTCGGTCGTCATGTCCGATCTATGGCGCTAGCGGCCGGTCGAGGCAAGCCGTCTGGCCCTGCACGAAAACTGCACGGATTCCGGAAAATCTCCTCGGATCCGCCCCGCTGCCTGCATTCCGATCCGCGAAAAGGGCAGCATGCCTAAGCAAACAAGTTCCCGTTGGTCCCTGCCCTACCGGCTCCGTAGCGAAGATTGGTGGCTCGCCGATCCGCCCCGGACGCATCCGTCGGCGACCCTCCTCCCCTTCATCCGCAAGTCTCCACCCCGGTATGCCGGCCGGATCAAAGCCGCTGAGAAAATCCGGTCATGACATCGTTCCTCATGGGCGCGCCGAGCTATTGCGCGCGATTCGGCGTCGCGGCCCTGCTTGCCGCGCTGGCCGATTTCCTCTTCTACGGGCAGCCCGTCGGCATCACGCTTTTCCTGTTCGGCATTACGCTTGCCGCCGCCGTTGCGGCCATCCAGCCTTCGGCGCTCAGCGCCCGCGGTCTATGGCTCGGACTCGGCGCCTTGCTTGTCGCGCTGCTGCCGCTCATTGAAAATGTCAGTGCGCTGTCCGTCGCGATCGGGCTTGCGGCGATGGCCGTCTTCGCGCTTTTGCTGGTCGGCCGGCTGCGGCACGGGCTTGCCCGCATTGCCGGTCAGGTCGCTCTCTTCCTGCTCGCAGCGCCATTTCGGTTCATCCGCGACTTCTTACGCTGGCGCAAGGCGGCGCGGCGGCTTGGCCGGCGGCGCATCCGTCTCGCGGCGATCGCCGTCTGGGTCATGCCGCTGACTCTGGGTGCGGTCTTTCTTGCTTTGTTCGGCGCCGCCAATCCGGTCATCGAACACTGGTTGTCGCTGATCGATCTGTTTGCCTTGCTCGACTTCATCCAGCTGCCGCGGCTGGCCTTCTGGCTGTTCGTGCTTGCCGGCGTCTGGGCCTTCCTGCGTCCGCGCCTGCCGCGCTCTTTCGGCCGCACCGCGCGTCGGGCGCCGCCTGTCCCTGTCGCCGGCGAGGTGCCAACCACAAAACCCGACACTGCAATCGAAGATATCGTCTTCGGCAAGGCCGCGATTCTTCGCGCGCTGGTCGTCTTCAATATCCTGTTCGCGATACAGACCGCGCTCGACGCCACCTATCTGTGGGGCGGCATCGCCCTTCCCGACGGCCTGACCTACGCGGCCTATGCGCATCGCGGCGCCTATCCGCTGATCGTCACGGCGCTGCTCGCCGCCGGCTTCGTCCTAGCGGCGCTGCGGCCGGGAAGTGCACCCTCCAGCGATCCGTTCATTCGCCGGCTGGTCTATCTCTGGGTCGCGCAGAACATCGTTCTGGTCATCTCGTCGATCCTGCGGCTCGACCTCTATATCGGCGTCTATGCGCTGACCTACTGGCGCGTCGCCGCTTTCGTCTGGATGGGGCTGGTGGCGGCGGGCCTTGCCCTGATCATCACCCGTATCGCGCTTGAAAAGTCCAACGAATGGCTGCTTTCCGCCAATCTTCTGACGTTATCAGTGACGCTTTATGCCTGCTCCTTCATCAACTTCGCCGCGCTGATCGCCAACTACAATGTCGAGCACTCATTCGAAATGACCGGCCAGGGCACCCGCCTCGATTTCTGGTACCTGCGTTCGCTCGGCCCCGATGCCTTGCCGGCTCTGGACCGTTTCTTCGAGCACCAGAGCGGGACGGTTGCCGCCAACGATCCCCCCTGGCGCGAACTCGCCGGCCCGCACGGGCGGGACAAGGCCAGTTACCATGCGGGCCAAGAAAACTGGCGCGCCTGGAGCTTTCGCAATTGGCGGCTCCTTCGCACTCTCGACACACGTATCCCGTTCGTGGTTCCTCAGGGCTCCGAACCCTTCGTGCCGGGCCGCTGATCCATGCCGCATAACATCCTGATCGCCGACGATGATCCGCATATCCGCGAAATCATCTGCTTTGCGCTCGAAAAGGCAGGGATGAAGACGGTTGCCGTATCCGACGGTGCCGCCGCATTGCAGGCGGTCGAGCGTCGCGCGCCCGATCTCGTCGTGCTCGATATCGGCATGCCGGAGATGGATGGGCTGGAGGTCTGCCGGCGGCTGCGGCACATGTCGGATGTGCCGGTGCTGTTCCTGTCGGCTCGTGACGAGGAGATCGACCGGGTGCTCGGGCTCGAAATGGGTGGCGACGACTATGTCACCAAGCCTTTCAGCCCGCGCGAGCTGGTCGCCCGCGTCAACGTCATCCTGCGCCGCGCCCGCCCGACAAAGGCGGAACAGGCCGACGACAGGCAATTTTCGCATGGCAGACTGGCTTTGGTGCCGGCCAGCCACGCCGCCAGTTTCGACGGCAAGCGGCTGGTGCTGACCTCGACCGAATTCGCGATCCTGAAAGGATTTCTGGCACGCCCGGCACATGTGCTCGGCCGCGAGATGGTGATGGCAAATGCGTATGCCGGCAACATCCATGTCGCCGACCGCACTGTCGACAGCCATATCCGCAACATTCGCGCCAAGCTGGCGGCGGCCGGCTGTACGGATGCGATCGAGACCGTGCATGGCATCGGCTTCCGGCTGGGCCGGTGCGGCGCGTGACCGCGCAGAAATGGCGGCCGCGCCTCGCCACGATCGTTATTGCCATCCTGATCATGGTGATGGCGCTGCCGCTGGTCGGCCTGTTCTTCTTCCGGCTCTATGAGAACCAGCTGATCCGTCAGACCGAGGCCGAGCTGATCGCGCAAGGCGCCGCCCTTGCCGCCATCTACGCACAAGAGGTCCGCGACGCCGGCATCGCCACCGAAAAGCTTGGCGCGCCCGTGCCTGCCGACAGCGACAATCCGGACTCTCCCTACCGGCCGATCGAGCCGCGCCTCGATCTCGCCTCCGATACCGTTCTCCCGACCCGGCCTGCGCCGACGGCCGCCACCATCGATCCTGCCTTCGCGGCGATCGGCGCGCGGCTGTCGGGCATTCTTGCCGAGACCCAGAAAACCACGCTTGCCGGCTTCCGGCTGCTCGACCCTAGGGGTGTCGTCATCGCCGGCCGCGAAGAGGTCGGGCTGTCGCTCGGCGCTGTAGCAGAGGTTCGCGCAGCACTGGCCGGCCGCTATGCCAGCGCGCTCAGGCTGAGGATCTCGGATGAACCGCCGCCATCGCTCTATTCGGTCAGCCGCGGCACGAAAGTCCGCGTCTTCGTCGCCATGCCGGTTGCTGTCGACAGCAAGGTCGCCGGCGTGGTCTATCTGTCGCGGACGCCGAACAACATCGTCAAGCATCTCTACGGCGAGCGCGGCAAGGTGGTGCTGGCGGCGATCGCCATGCTCGGCGGCACGCTGCTCATCGCCCTTGTCTTCCTGCGCACCGTCAGCCGGCCGATCTACGCACTGATAGAACGCACGAAACGCATCGCCGCGGGCGACCGCGAAGCTATCAGGCCGCTCGACCATCACGGCACGCGCGAGATGGCAGCACTTTCCGACGCTTTTCTCGACATGGCCGAAAAGCTGCATGCGCGCTCGGACAGCATCCAGACTTTCGCCACCCATGTCTCGCACGAGCTCAAATCGCCGCTGACGGCGATCCAGGGTGCGGCCGAACTGCTGCGCGATTCCGGTAGTGCGATGGACGAGGCCGAGCGGCGGCGTTTTTCGGACAACATCGTCACCGACGCCGGGCGGCTCAACCTTCTGGTTCGCCGTCTGCTCGACCTGGCGCGCGCCGAAAATCTCGCGCCCAGCGGCGAAAGCGCGTCGATCGGCACCGCACTGGCGCTGCTGCCGACCGAGGACAGGCTGGCAGTTCGCGTCGAGGCGGGCGGCGATATTGGTCTGCGCATGTCGGCCGAAAACGCGGCAATAGTTCTTGCCAATCTCATCGACAATTCGGCGCGGCATGGCGCGACGCTCGTTTCGATCACAACGGCGAGCGCGGACGGCAAGGCGACGATCCTGGTGAGCGACGACGGCGCCGGCATCTCGCCCAGCAACCGCGGGCGGGTCTTCGAGCCGTTTTTCACCACGCGCCGCGATTCGGGCGGCACCGGCATGGGCCTCGGCATCGTGCTGGCCCTCCTGAAAGCGCATGATGGCACGATCAGGCTGGTTGACTCCGATAGCGGCACGCGCTTCGAGATCATCCTGCCGGCTGCGTGATCGACACGGGCGGTTTGAACCGGAAAGGCGACAGAAAGTGCGCTACGACGTCGTTATCATCGGGGGAGCCATCGTCGGCTCCTCGATCGCCTATTATCTGCGCGAGGAAGGGTTTTCAGGCTCGATCGCGCTGGTCGAGCGTGATCCGCAATTCGCCCATGCGGCAACGACGCTGTCCTGCGCTTCAATCCGCCAGCAATTCTCCATCCCTGAGAACATCCGCCTGTCGCAGTTCACGCTGAAACTGTTCCGGCGACTGAAGGAAGAGTTCGGCGCCGACGCCGATATCGGCTTTCGCGAAGGCGGCTATCTGATCCTGGCCGGCGAGAACGGCCTGCCGATCCTCAAGGCCAACCACGAGGCGCAGATGGCCGAGGGCGCCGATATCGTGCTTGAGGACGCGGAGGCGCTCGTCCGCCGGTTTCCGTGGCTGTCGGCGGAGGGCATCACCGCCGGCGCCTATGGCCGCAGCGGCGAGGGCTGGTTCGACGCGCACGCGATGCTGACGCTGTTCCGCAAGGCGCTGCGGGGCAAAAACATCGATTTCATCACCGCTGATGTCACCGGCATCGAACGGCAGGGCGACCGTGTTACCAGCGTCGGCCTCGACAATGGCGAGCGACTCGAGGCCGGCATCGTCGTCAACGCCGCCGGGCCGAATGCCGGCAAGGTTTCCGCCATGGCCGGACTGGCGCTGCCGGTGGAACCGCGCAAGCGCAACGTCTTCATCTTCGAGGCGCGTGAGAAATATGACGACATGCCGCTGCTGGTCGATCCGAGCGGCATCTATGTCCGGCCGGAAGGCTCGGTCTACATCACCGGCGGCGCCGAGCCGGAAGAGGGCGACGGTCCCGCCGACCCCGGTGATTTCGAGCCGGACTGGCCGTTGTTCGAAGAGGCGATCTGGCCGGTGCTGGCGACCCGCATTCCCGCCTTCGAGGCGATCAAGCCGACACGCGCCTGGGCCGGGCATTATGACTACAACACGCTCGACCAGAACGCGGTGATCGGCCCGCATCCGCAGGTGCAGAATTTCCTCTTCGCCAATGGTTTTTCCGGACACGGCCTGCAGCAGGCGCCGGCTGTCGGCAAGGCGCTGGCCGAGCTGATCGTGCATGGCGGCTACCGCACGGTGGACTGCTCGGCGTTTGGGTACAGCCGTGTCGCCGAAGGGCGGGCGTTCAGGGAATTGAATGTGATCTAACAACAACGGCGCCGCGACGGTCCTCTTTGGTGCCGGCGGGACAGAGGGGGCGCGAAGGATCGCGACAGGCGGTGCCGCGGTACAAAGGCCTAGGCAGCCGTCAGCGTTCTCGGCCGAACCAGAATGCGTCGGCCATGCGCGTCATGCCGATTCGTTCGTAGAAGCCGACGGCGTCGGGCATCGAAATGAGGGCGATGGCGACCGACGGCCCCAGTTGTCGGCGGGCTTCGTCGAGCAGGCCCTTGCCGATGCCGAGCCCTTGTGCCGATTGGGAAACGGCGAGCTCGGAAACGTAGCACACCCAGGAAAAGTCGGTGACGCCGCGCGCGACACCGACCAGTGGCCTGCCCGGCGCATCGCGGCGCGCGGTCAGCACCATATCCGCGCTGGCAAGCATCGCCTTCAAACGGGCTTCGTCATCGACGGGACGGTTGGCGCCCAGGCCGGATTCCACCAGCACGCGGCGGAACTCGGCTGTGTCGAGGTCTGGCTCGCTGGCGCAGAGGATTTTCGATCGTGTTGTCATGCCGGCCAAGGTGCACCATAGACCGCCGGTTTTGAAGCCGCTCTATTCCGCTCTCGTGTGCCATGGATCAAAACAGCCGCCTTTTATTTGCCCGCAGCTTTGTGTAAACCGGGCGCCGACATATCCCCCGCAGCGAAAAGAAGACGGGCAACGACCATGGAAAAATTCACCAAGCTCACCGGCGTCGCCGCACCGATGCCGATCGTCAATGTCGACACCGACATGATCATCCCCAAGGATTATCTCAAGACGATCAAGCGCACCGGGCTCGGCAGCGGGCTGTTCGCCGAGATGCGCTACAAGGACGACGGCTCGGAAAACCCGGATTTCGTGCTCAACAAGCCGGCCTACCGCAAGGCGCAGATCCTGGTCGCCGGCGACAATTTCGGCTGCGGCTCGAGCCGCGAGCATGCGCCGTGGGCGCTGCTCGATTTCGGTATTCGCTGCGTCATCTCGACCTCGTTCGCCGACATTTTCTACAACAACTGCTTCAAGAACGGCGTGCTGCCGATCACCGTCAGCCCGGAAGACCTGGAAAAGCTGATGGACGATGCCTCGCGCGGTTCCAACGCGACGCTGTCGATCGATCTCGAAGCCAAGGAGATCCGTGGGCCGGATGGCGGTGTGGTCAAATTCGACCTCGACGACTTCAAGCGGCACTGCCTGCTCAACGGTCTTGACGACATCGGCCTGACCATGGAGAAGGCCGGCGCCATCGCCTCGTTCGAGAAGAAGAACGCCGAGCTGCGTCCCTGGGCATAACCGGCGCCCGCACGGCCGGTCGCGTCGCTTCGCTCTTTGCTCCGCCCCAGGATGAGGATGACGCGAAGGCTTCGGCCCGCCTCTGGCCCGTGGCCGGATCGGTTCGTTTCCAAGACATCGCGACGCTTTGCGAGGGGCCCATGCGAAAACTGATGTCCACCGGCTCGCCTTTCGAGAAAACCGCCGGCTATTCGCGTGCGGTGGTGCAAGGCGACTGGTGTTTCGTGTCCGGAACGACCGGCTACGACTATGCGACCATGTCGATGCCGGAGACGGTCGAGGCGCAGGCGCGCAATTGCCTGGCGACGATCGCCAAGGCGTTGCAAGACGGCGGCTTCGAGATGGCCGACGTGGTGCGGGCGTGTTACTACATCACCGACGCAGCCTTCGTGGATATGGTGTTCCCGATCCTGGGCGAGGCCTTCGGCGCCATCAGGCCGGCGGCGACGATGATCATCTGCCAACTCAACAAACCGGAAATGAAGATCGAGATCGAAGTGACAGCGCTCAGGCGCACGGCCTGAGTGCAGCTGCGGTGCAGAAGCTTGCGCGATGTCGGCAAGACAGAGGGGCGCGAAGGATCGCCAAGATGCTCTGAACCAAACGCTTGCGCATAACCCGCTTGGCGTTTAGCAAGGCCGCGGCTCACTACTGCGCCGCGCGTCTTTTTTTGGACGCGCAAAGGACGCTGTAGAATTTGGTTCTGCGCATGATCCTTTCCGAAATCGATTCCGATTTCGGGGTCATGCGCTACATTAGGACGGCTCTGATGGCTTCAAAAAATCTTCTCCTGCTCGCCGGCGACGGCATCGGCCCCGAGGCCATGGCCGAGGTGAAGAAGCTGATCGCCGCCATGAACGACAAGCTCGGCAGCGATTTCGTCACCGACGAGGGGCTGGTCGGTGGCTGCGCCTATGACGCGCATGGCGCGGCGATTTCCGATGCCGACATGGCCAAGGCGATGGCCGCCGACGCGGTGCTGTTCGGCGCCGTCGGCGGGCCGAAATGGGATGCGGTGCCTTACGAAGTGCGCCCGGAAGCCGGGCTGCTGCGGCTGCGCAAGGACATGGAGCTGTTCGCCAACCTCAGGCCCGCCATCTGCTATCCGGCGCTGGCGGCGTCCTCCTCGCTCAAGCAGGAGGTGGTCGAGGGGCTCGACATTCTGATCGTGCGCGAGCTCACCGGCGGCGTCTATTTCGGCGAGCCGAAGCAGATCGTCGATCTCGGCAATGGCCAGAAGCGCGGCATCGATACGCAGGTCTACGACACGTTCGAGATCGAGCGCATCTCGGGCGTCGCCTTCGAGCTGGCGCGGACACGCAAAAACCATGTGACATCCATGGAAAAGCGCAATGTCATGAAATCAGGCGTGTTGTGGAACGAGGTCGTCACACAGACTCACAAGGCTAGATATGCCGACGTCAAGCTCGACCACATGCTGGCCGATGCCGGCGGCATGCAGCTGGTGCGCTGGCCCAAGCAGTTCGACGTCATCGTTACCGACAATCTGTTCGGCGACATGCTCTCCGACATCGCCGCCATGCTGACCGGCTCGATCGGCATGCTGCCTTCAGCCTCGCTCGGCGCGCCGGATGCCAAGACGAAAAAGCGCAAGGCGCTCTACGAGCCGGTGCACGGCTCGGCGCCCGACATATCAGGCAAGGGCATCGCCAACCCGATCGCCATGATCGCCTCCTTCGCCATGTGCCTGCGCTATTCCTTCGGCATGGTGGCTGAAGCCGACAAGCTCGAAGCCGCGATCGCCGCCGTGCTCGACGACGGGTTGCGCACCAAGGACATCTTGTCCGAGGGCATGACCGAGGTCGGCACCGTCCAGATGGGCGACGCGATCATCGCTAAGTTCCTGGGCTGACAGATGGGCGAGGTGGGTCGCGCCATCGAAAGGGATAATCTTGGCGAGCACGAACGCCAAGCTGACTTTCGCGGCGATCAGCATCTCGCGCCGTTGCTGCAGTTCGTCTGCGAACAATATCAGATCGAGAAGAGCGATCTTTACCTTCTACAGGTGACCCCAGATCAGTTTGAAGTGGGTCTCCTGATCTGGCTTTGGCCCGGCAGAGTGGTTGACTGTGAAATTGCCTATGAAGGATCAGAATTCGAGATTATTGGGACCGAAACGATCCAGGCCCACAAGAAGGGCCTTCGTGGTCACACCGCGAAGCACTTCAAGATCATCGAACACATCGCTTCGAGCGAACACGGCAGTCACAACGCTAAACCCTGACACCCTACGGCACCGGTCCCCACTGGTTTTCACGGGCCTGAGTCGGGATCAGCGCGAAGACCAGGATGATCAGCCAGCCGATCGTCGGAATGAACACCACCAGATAGAACCAGCCCGACAGGCCGATGTCATGGATGCGGCGAACAGTCATGCCGAGACCCGGCAGGAATGTTGCCAGGACGAAAACACCGCAAAGGCCGACCGTCACCACCGCCGATAGATCGCTGTCGAAATTGCCCATTGCGTCGTCGACAAAGAGGCCAATGCCGGCAATCACCAACAGCGAGATCGTCCAGAACAGGCAATAGCCCCAGAACTCCTTGCGGCGGGCGCGGCCGGCGAAGTTGACGTAGTTTTGCGTCAGGCCGCGCCAGAAATAATCCCACAGTCCGGTGGCCTCGGCGGGCTCGCCTCCGGCGGAGCGGCCGAAATGCTGCGGCCGAGGTGCGCTTGCCGCTGACGTATTCCCAGCCAGTGGTGTTGCCGTGGCTGCTGTGGATGTCGTGGCCTGGTCGCGAACCGAAAGGACGTCGCGCGCCTGGCCGCCGCTCGGCTGGAACTCGACGGTCGTCCCCCTCGCAATCGACGCCTCTCGGCGCAGATTTTCGCGCGCGAACGTGTAGCGGTTGCCGTCGGCTCCGGTGATGAAACCAAAACCCTGGTCCTCGTCGTAGTGAAGAACTTCGCCGCGCATGTCCTGCCCACCCCTTGCCCGCGCCTAGACTGTTCAAAGTTCCGGCTGACCGCAAGGGCATGCATGAAAATGCTGCCGGCCCGCCTCCAGCCGCCAATCTCCAAGGGTTGCGATTTGCGTCGTTTCGCTCCTGCTTCGCCCTAGGATTGTTTGAGAAGGATCGGTTAGTTTGGCGGCCGGGACTGCAGGCCCATCACGGCCGGCAGTCCCGGCGGCAGGCGACCGTCCCTAGGATCGGGCAACACCCGACGTCATCAAGGTCCCTGCCGTCTTGTCCGCCATCGCTTGGAGAGTTGATTGGCCGCTGGCTTGCGCCACGCCCGCAAACAATCCGAAGCCTTATAAGGATACCACCAGCATGGCCTTCTTGCATCAACAACCGAAACTGTGCCTCGGCTTCGACATCGCCAAGGACACCATCACCGTCTCGGACGGCACCTCCACCCGCACCATCGCCATCAGCGTCGCGCGATCCGCGCCCTCCTGAAGAGCCACAACATGCCGACCTTGTCGTGTGCGAACCAACCGGAGGCCATGAAGGCCTTCTGCTCGAAGAGTGCCTGCGCGCCGGCATCGCCTGTCATCGCGCCGACACGCTCAAGCTCAAGAGCTACATTCGCTCCTACGGCACGCACGGCAAGAGCGATGCCATCGATGCCGCGATGTTGAGAGCCTATGGTCGCGAGCGCTGGGAAAAGCTGGCCCTTTGGCAGGCTCCAGACCCCGACGAGATGCGCTTGCGCACCTTGGTCAGACGCCGCCAGGAACTCATCGCCATCAGGGGTGCCGAGAAGAACCGGGCTAAGGCACCCTTTCGGCCGCGAGCTCGCCGCCTCCTTTGAGGCCGTGATCGAAGCCGTCGAACACCAGATCCAGGCCATCGAGGCCGCCATCAACCACCTGATCGCCAACAGCAGCACCCTCAGACAGCGCGCAGCCATCTGTACCGCCATGGACAGCCTCGGTCCGATCATGGCCGCCAAGCTGCTCGCCGTCTTGCCCGAACTCGGTACCATGACACGTCGAAAGGCTGCAGCACTTGCCGGCCTCGCGCCTCATCCAAACGACAGCGGCCAAAAACAAGGCTACCGCAAAATCCGCGGCGGACGCCCGAAGGTCAGAAGCACACTCTACATGCCAGCACTGCGTGCGGCCGCAGGCAAGGGCGAGTTCGCCGCCTTCTACAAACGGCTCATTGCCAACGGCAAAAAACCCATGGTGGCAATCGCCGCCGTCATGCGAAAGATCGTCGTCATCCTCAACGCAAGGCTCCGAGACGCTACGATTCCTCAGAGTTGATGACGAGGGGAGGGATGTTTCGGCCAATCTCGAACGTTTGCGATTTGCCACTGAGAGGAATTGGTGACGTTCGCTGTGGATTAGCTTTCAACCTGGCAGAATCACTGTGTCGAGAAACTAAGCCGGCCGCTTCTTCGATTTCTTGTTCTTGGCGGGTCCGGTTTTGTCGAATTTCGGTTTGCCTGCCTTCCCGGCCCAGGGCTTTGCGTCGAACGCGGCGGGGCGCTGATCGGTTGATGGGGCGCGCTTCTCGAATTTCGGCTTGGGAACGTTCTGGTCGAACGTCCGCTTGCCACGGTGCGGCTTTTTGTCGGGCCGCGGTTCCTGGTAGCCGGCTCGCGACAGGTCGGGGGTGCCGTCCAGCCGCTTCACGGCGATGTTGTTCTGCAGCTTGCGGTCCGGCCCGATCGTGGCGAGAAAGCGGTCGGCCCAATCCGCGGCGATCTGCACGAAGGTTTCCTCCGGCTGCATCTTGATGGCGCCGATCTCGCGCTTGCTGATGCCGCCGGTCCGGCACAGCATCGGGATCAGCCAGCGCGGCTCGGCATTCTGCCGGCGTCCCACCGACAGCGAGAACCAGACGCTGTCGCCGAAATCATCGCGGCGGCTTGGCGCCTCGTCGCGACGGGCGGATCTATCTCCAGAGAGCCTGTCGCCTGAGGGCGTGAACGGCGCAACGTCAAGAAGATCCTCGGGCGCCGAGCGGCTGGAGCGGCAGAGACGCACGAAGGCCGCCGCCACCAGTTCGGCGCCACGTTGGTCGAGAAGCGTGTTGACGAAGCCGCGCTCATCGTCCGTCACAGGTTCGCTGAAGACCGGGTCGGCGAGAATTCGCTCGTCGTCGCGCCGAAGGACGTCGTCGGCTGAAGGCGGGCTTGCCCATGTCGCCGCAAGGCCGGCACTTTGCAGCAGCCGTTCGGTGCGCCTGCGGGCATTGTTGGGCACGATCAGCGCGCTGACGCCTTTGCGTCCCGCGCGTCCGGTCCGACCGCTCCGGTGCAGAAGCGTCTCAGGATTGGTCGGCAGGTCGGCGTGGATCACCAGTTCGAGGTTGGGCAGGTCGATGCCGCGCGCCGCCACGTCGGTGGCGATGCAGACTTTTGCGCGGCCGTCGCGCATCGCCTGCAGCGCGTGGCTGCGCTCGTTCTGGCTCAGCTCGCCCGAAAGCGCCACGACGGAAAAGTTGCGGTTGTTGAAGCGCGCGGTCAGGTGATTGACAGCGGCGCGCGTGTTGCAGAACACCAGCGCGTTCTTCGCCTCGTAATAGCGCAGCACGTTGATGATGGCGTTTTCCCGGTCGGCCTGGGCCACGCTCAGCGCCCGGTATTCGATGTCGAGATGCTGCTTCTCCTCGCCGGCTGCCGAAATGCGCACCGCATCGCGCTGGTAGCCCTTGGCCAGCGTGGCGATGGAGCGCGGCACGGTGGCCGAAAACATCAGCGTGCGGCGCTCGGCGGGCGCGGCGTCGAGGATGAACTCCAGATCCTCGCGAAAGCCGAGATCGAGCATCTCGTCGGCTTCGTCGAGCACGACTGCCTTCAGTTCGGACATGTCGAGCGATTGCCGAGTGATGTGGTCGCGCAGCCGGCCGGGCGTGCCGACGACGATATGGGCGCCGCGCTCCAGCGCGCGCCGCTCGGTGCGCATATCCATGCCGCCGACGCATGACGCTATCGCTGCGCCGGTCAGTTCGTAGAGCCATTCCAGCTCCCGCGTCACCTGCAGGGCGAGTTCGCGCGTCGGCGCCACGGCTAGCGCCAGCGGAGCGGCGGCCTGGGAAAAGCGCTCGGCGCCATCCAGAAGAGTCGGCGCCAAGGCAAGGCCGAAGGCGACGGTCTTGCCGGAACCGGTCTGGGCCGAAACCAGCGCATCGGCTTGGCCGAGCTCGGGGGCCAGAACCGCCTTCTGCACCGGCGTCAGATCGACATAGCCGCGTTTTTCCAGCGCCTTTGCCAGCGCAGGAACGATAGCTTCGAAATTGGACATCTCACTCTTTCGGAATTCGCAGTCCGCGCTCGCCTTGGAGCACGCGCCAGGGCCGTACAGCGCCGGCCAAACAATGTTGGCCGTTCGTACTTCGTGCGGCCGTCGTTGTACAGGGTGCGCGAGGAAGCTTCGCCACGATTGACTCTTCACGCAAAGCGCGTAAAAGCCGGCACCGAACAGGACAGCTTCGATGCGCGGCCTTCCAATGGCGCTTTATGCATTCGACTTCCCCGGCCATGGCAGCATGGTTCCCGGGCGGGCGAAGCGCGCGTTCCTGCGTTCGACCAAAATCACGGCCAAAACGACCACTAAAATGGTCTGATCTCCCTTGGCCTGCTCGCCCTCTCCTCGGGTCCGGCCCGGGGCGAGACCCGCACCGGCCGGCGGGTTCTCCAAAACGAGCGGAGAGGGAAGAGGAGATTTTTCGATGGGTTTCAAGATTGCGGTAGTCGGTGCCACGGGCAATGTGGGCCGGGAAATGCTCAACATACTGGAAGAGCGCGGCTTTCCGGTGAGCGAGGTGGTGGCGCTGGCCTCTAGGCGCAGCCAGGGCACGGAAGTGTCGTTCGGTGACCGTACGCTGAAAGTCAAGGCGCTGGATGCTTACGACTTCTCCGACACCGATATCTGCATCATGTCGGCCGGCGGCAACGTTTCGAAGGAATGGTCGCCGAAGATCGGCAAGCAGGGCTGCGTCGTCATCGATAATTCCTCGGCCTTCCGCTACGACCAGGACGTGCCGCTGATCGTGCCGGAAGTGAACCCGGATGCGATTTCCCTGTTCACGCGCAAGAACATCATCGCCAATCCGAACTGCTCGACGGCGCAATTGGTCGTGGCGCTGAAGCCGCTGCACGACTTCGCCACCATCAAGCGTGTCGTCGTCGCCACCTACCAGTCGGTGTCCGGTGCCGGCAAGGAAGGCATGGACGAGCTGTTCACTCAGACGCGGGCCGTGTTCGTCGCCGACCAGGTCGACGTCAAGAAGTTCACCAAGCGCATCGCCTTCAACGTCATCCCGCATATCGACGTCTTCCTCGACGACGGCTTCACCAAGGAAGAGTGGAAGATGGTGGCCGAGACCAAGAAGATGCTCGATCCCAAGATCAAGCTGACGGCGACCTGCGTGCGCGTCCCGGTGTTCATCGGCCATTCGGAAGCGGTCAATATCGAGTTCGAAAAGCCGATCACCGCCGATGAAGCGCGCGAGATCCTGCGCGAAGCCCCCGGCTGCCAGGTGCTCGACAAGCGCGAGGACGGCGGCTACATCACGCCGCTGGAATCGGCCGGCGAGGACGCCACCTTCATCTCGCGCATCCGCGAGGATTCGACCATCGACAACGGCCTGTCGATGTGGATCGTATCCGACAATCTGCGCAAAGGCGCGGCGCTCAACGCTGTCCAGATCGCGGAGCTGCTGATTGAGCGCGGGCTGATCCAGCCGAAGAAGAAGGCGGCTTAGTTTTCGCTCAGCGTGCTGTTCGCTCACGGGCCGCATCGCCGCTGTCGCGGCGGGCTCTCCGCGGGGGCGCCGGACGAGTATGAGCATTGCCGCCAAAGTCGTGCTGCGTCCGGCCATGAGTTCGGATGCAGGCGCCATTGCGAAGATCATGCGGGCGGCGCTTGCATCGTTCGACTGGGTGCCGGTCATGCACACGCCGCCTGAGGACCTGGCTTTCATCAACGGTGTGGTGTTACTGCGGCACCATGTTACGGTCGCCGAGGCTGGCGGGACCATTGCCGGCTTCATCGCCGTCAGCGGCGAGTGGGTGGAACAGCTCTATCTCGGCCCTGGCTGGACCGGCCGAGGCATCGGCAGCCGGCTGCTGACGGAGGCGACCGTCGGTTTGCCGGTCGTGAAACTGTACTGTTTTCAGTCCAACACCGGCGCCCGGCGCTTCTATGAGCGCCATGGCTTTCGCGTGGAGGCTCTCCGCAGCGGCGTGAACAATGAGGAGGGTCTGCCAGATATTTTTTATGTCCGAAGGCGCTGACCTTCAGCCTGTGCTCTCCGCCGCGAGTTTCCGCAGCATATCCATCGCCTCCTCCGCCCGGTCGGCGGGGACGAACAGATGGTCGTGATAAAAGGCCGAGACCGGATTGACGCCCATGCCGGCCGCGGCCAGACGCGTGGTGATGGTGGCGAGGAAGCCCACCGCGTCCAGCGACGAATGGATGTTTAGCGTCACGATCCGGCAGGAAAACACGGCTTCCAGGCCAACGGCCCTGGCTTCCTCTTCACGCACGATCAGCGTCGTGCCCTCGCGCTCGCGAAACAGCATCACCGGATCGAGAGAGTCAGGCACCGGCGCGTCGGGCGGCAGCGTGACGAAGACATGGACGCCGGGACGCAATTCCGGCGTCATCATTGCCAGAAGTTTCTTCAGATCGGTCTCGCCGGCCATCGATTTGCTCCCGAATGTCTTGCGGATCTTTCGATAGCGCGCTCTGCCCCAAGCCGGCAAGACGACATCGCCATGTCGCTGGCGGCTGGGCTTGTGCGTGTATTGCATCGCAAAATGGAACCGATCAGGATCATTGCCGGTCCGTGAAAGGGGTTTCGATGATCGTTCGCCCGCGCCCGGGATTCTTGCATCTGTTCTTCATCATGCGCGGCTCGGTGGTGCCGCGCATCCTGCCGCAGATCTTCGGCTTCGGCGTCTATGGCGCGCTGGTGGTGCTGGCGGTCAGGGCGCTGAGGCTCGATTTCGGCAATGCCGGCCCGGCGCCGTTCGCCTTGCTTGGTGTGGCGCTGTCGATCTATCTCGGCTTCCGCAACAATGCCGCCTATGACCGCTGGTGGGAGGCGCGCAAGCTATGGGGCCAGCTTGTCTTCGACATCCGCAATCTGGCGCGCGCCAGCACCGGGCTGATCGAAAACCGGGTCGAATTGCGCGGCCTGTTGATGGAGGCGATCGCCTTCTGCCACTTCTTGCGCGGTCTGCTCAGGCGGGTGGACGCAACATCCGACGCACGCGCGTTCATCGGCGACGAAGCCGAAAGTGCCGCAAAGCTAGCCAACCCACCCGACGCCATGGTGCGACGGATGGGCGAGCGAGCCGCCGCGCTGTACAAGGCCGGCGCAATCGATGTCATGGGCTACCGCATCCTCGACGAGCGCCTGTCGGAAATCGCCGCAGCGCAAGCCGGTTGCGAGCGCATCATGGGAACACCGCTCCCGTTTGCCTACACGCTGCTCCTGCAGCGCACCGCCTATATCTTCTGCCTGCTGCTGCCGTTTGGGCTCGCCTCGACTGCCGGCTGGGCGACGCCGCTGTTCACGGCGCTGATTGCCTACACCTTCTTCGGCCTCGACGCGCTTTCGGAAGAACTCGAGGACCCGTTCGGCACCGAGGCCAACGATCTCGCTCTCGACGGCCTGTGCCGCGTCTGTGAAATCTCGGTGTTCGAGGCGCTCGGCGAGGCGCCGCCCAAAATGATTCCCGCCGAAAAGTTCTATTTTTCTTAAAGCGCGTCACTTTTGGGCGATATCCATCAGGATTTGCCCCTGTGCGACGCTCACCGCAGCACCGTACACCCAAAAAATCGCAGGCGTGTCGGATCGCGGTCAGGCGCCGCGTCCTTGGTTCGGGTCCTGGCGAAGAGAGCCAGTGCTCGAAACAGCCGGAGGGAACACCAATGACCATTTCTCAAGCATCCGTCACGCCGGGCGCGCTGTGGGCAGGCCGTGGGCTCAGCGCCCTCATCGTGCTGTTCATGATCTTCGACGGCGTCATCAAACTGCCGCCGCTCGATGTCGTTACCCAGACCATGGTGCAGCTCGGCTGGCCGGCCGATCCCAATGTCTCGCGCATGCTCGGTATCATCGGGCTGGTCTCGACCGCGCTCTATGCGGTGCCGCGCACCTCGGTGCTCGGCGCCATCCTGCTCACCTTCTATCTCGGTGGTGCCATCGCGACCCATGCGCGCCTCGGCAGTCCGCTGTTCTCGCACACACTGTTCGGCGTCTATCTCGGCGTCATTCTGTGGGGTGGCCTTTTCCTGCGCGATCCCAGGGTGCGCGCGCTGATCCCGTTCGTCCGATAGGCGATCCGTGCAAACGGAAAATGGTTGACGGCCGCCATTATTCCTCAAAACGGATCAAATTCCGCGTCCGCGCGTTATCGACGCGGCGGGTAGGAGGCGTTTCCCGGTCGGGAGGAACGACAAATGAGAAAGACGATGCTTTTGATGGCCCTGCTGGTGCCGCTCGGTGCTTGCTCGCAGACGGAAAAGGGCGCGGCGGTCGGTGGCCTGGGCGGCGCGGCGGTCGGCGCTGCCGTGGCGGGCGATCCGGTGGAAGGTGCTGTCATTGGTGGCGCTGTCGGCGCCGTCGCCGGCGCGCTGATCGGTCGTGCCAGCGAAAGCGGCCAGTGCCGCTATCGCGATCGCTATGGGCGCGTCTACGTCGCCCGCTGCCCGCAAGGTTACTGATCGGGCCGCGTCGTAGGCCGGACGGAACAGCAAAACGGCGGGCAAGGCGCCCGCCGTTTCGCGTAGGTGATCCACTCGAACAAGCGAGCCGAATTATTCGGCGGTCGCGGCTTCCGCCTCGGCCGGCGCGACTGCCGCGGCGGCAACAGCGGCGGCTACATCTTCCTGCGCCTTCTTCAGAAGAGCGGCGCGCTCCTGCGCCTTCTTGCCGGGCTCGGCCTTTTTGGGGTTGGAGCGAACCTCGCGCTTGGCGATGCCGGCCTCATCGAGGAAGCGCAGCACGCGGTCGGTCGGCTGGGCGCCGTGCGAGAGCCAATGCTTGACGCGGTCGGCGTCGACCTTGACGCGCTCACCGTCCTTGGGCAGCAGCGGGTTCCACGAGCCGAGCGACTCGATGAAACGGCCGTCGCGCGGCGAACGGGCGTCGGCGACGACGACGTGGTAATAGGGACGCTTCTTCGAGCCCGCACGGGCCAGTCGGATTTTCAATGGCATTTCTTTTCTCCTAAAAGCTCTGATTTTCGTTGATCGGGGTTATGGCTGTTGTCTTTGTGCATGTCGTTGCCCCAAAACCGCTCCGCACTTTTGGGCGACATGCACCGGTCCTCAGCCCGTTTTCGTTGCGCCGTTGGATGCGGCGATCTGCTCATGATGCCGGATCACTTCACGGACGACGAAATTCAGGAATTTCTCCGCGAAATCCGGGTCGAGATGCGCGTCCCTCGCCAGTTGGCGAAGGCGGGCGATCTGCTGCTGCTCGCGCGCCGGATCCGCCGGAGGCAGGCCATGCGTCGCCTTCAGCACGCCGACCGCCTTGGTGCAGCGGAAACGTTCGGCCAGCATATGGATGAGCGCTGCGTCGATGTTGTCGATCGAGGCGCGGTAGTCGACCAGCGCCGCATAGGCGTCGGCCATGTCCTTTTCTTCGTTCATCGCGCCCTCACTTCTTCTTGCCGAGTCCGGGCAAACTACCGCCAGATCCCGGCAAACCAGGAAGCTTCATGCCGCCGGGCAGCCCAGGCAGGCCGCCACCTCCGGGTAGGCCACCGGGAAGGCCCTTCATGCCGCCGAGACCGGCCGCCTGCGCCTGCTTCTGCAAGGCTTCGAGTTGCTTGGGGTCCATCTTGGACAGGTCCGGCATGCCACCGCCCATCATGCCGCCCGGACCGCCCATGCCGGGCATCATGCCGCCTAGCCCCATCTTCTGGGCCAGGCCGCCCATCATGCCGCGCATCAGGCCACCGCCTTTGCCCTTGCCACCCATCGCCTTCATCATGTCAGCCATGCCGCGATGCATCTTCAGGAGCTTGTTGATCTCGGCCGCATCGGTGCCGGAGCCGGCGGCGATACGTTTCTTGCGCGAGTGCTTCAGAATATCGGGGTTGGCGCGCTCGGCCTTGGTCATCGACGAGATGATGGCGAGCTGGCGGCCGAACATCTTGTCGTCGAGACCGGCGGCAGCCATCTGGTCCTTCATCTTGCCCATGCCCGGCATCATGCCCATGATGCCGCCCATGCCGCCCATCTTCGACATCTGCTGGAGCTGGCCGGCAAGGTCGTTGAGGTCGAACTTGCCCGACTGCATCTTCTTGGCCATCGCCGCCGCATGTTCGGCGTCGATGTTTTCGGCGGCTTTTTCGACGAGGCTGATGATGTCGCCCATGCCGAGGATGCGGTCGGCGATGCGCTTGGGATGGAATTCCTCCAGCCCGTCCATCTTCTCGCCCGTACCAATCAGCTTGATCGGTTTGCCGGTGACGGCGCGCATGGAGAGTGCCGCACCACCACGGCCGTCGCCATCCATGCGGGTCAGCACCAGGCCGGTGATGCCGACGCGCTCATCGAAGCTTTTCGCCAGGTTGACGGCGTCCTGGCCGGTCAGCGAATCGGCGACCAAAAGGATTTCGTGCGGCGACGACACCTTCTTGATGTCGGCCATTTCGACCATTAGCGGCTCGTCGATGTGAGTGCGGCCAGCGGTGTCGAGGATGACGACGTCATGGCCGCCGAGCTTTGCCGCCTGCACGGCACGGCGGGCGATGTCGACCGGCGTCTGGCCGGCGACGATTGGCAGCGTGGCGACCTTGACCTGCTCGCCGAGTTGCCGGAGCTGCTCCTGCGCGGCGGGACGCCGCGTGTCGAGCGAGGCCATCAAGACCTTCTTGTTCTGACGCTCGGTGAGGCGCTTGGCGATCTTGGCGGATGTCGTCGTCTTGCCCGAGCCCTGCAGGCCGACCATCATGACGACCACCGGGGCCGGTGCGTTGAGGTCGACGGCGACGCCCTCGGCGCCCAGCATCTCGACCAGTTCGTCATGGACGATCTTGACGACCATCTGGCCGGGCTTGATCGACTTCAGCACGGCGGCGCCAACGGCCTTCTCGCGCACCTTGTCGGTGAAGGGACGCACCACTTCCAGCGCCACGTCTGCCTCTAGCAGCGCACGCCGCACCTCGCGCAGCGCCGCCGAGACATCGGCCTCGGACAGAGCGCCGCGGCCGGTCAGGCCATTCAGGATCGAACCAAGACGTTCCTGTAGCGATTCAAACATTCTTTTTCCTTTTCCCTGGCACCCGGATGGTGCCCGAGAGGTAATGCGTTCGCGCCCAGTGTCCAAGCAAGAGCCAAAGCCAAAAAGCACCCGGGGGCGCACAGCGCTGCCGGATGTTGGCCTCCAGGATCGATTTACAGCACGTCACCTCAAAGAGGCTTCGGCGTCCTGGTCGGCTTGCTCGGAGGGATACTCGTCGCGGAATTCGCAGCGTGTAGACAGGAAATCGGCCGCGAAGTCAAGCTGCGGGCCGAATACGGTCGCTGCAACACAGCTTAATCGGCCGGCAAGCTTGATCCGCCGGGGTGCGAAATATCCGGCTCGACCTTCAGCGGCGAGCGCGGATGAAGCAGCAGCAGGATCGTCAACAGGCTGCAGACGATGCCGATCGCCGCGATGAGGACGGCGTCAAGCGTCGTCCAGCCGGGGCCTTCGAGCGGCTTGGCGTTGAACAGGGCGAACGAATTATAGGTCTGCTGGTGCGAAATCAGCAGGAAGCCGGTCAGGTTGTTGCCGAGATGGGCGCCGAAGGCAGCACCGAGATTGCCCGTGGCATAAACCACAAGCGTCAGCAGCAGCGCAAAGGCGGCGATCGAGGCCAGCACGCAGGCGTTGATGGCAGCCGTCGAGCTTGGACTCCAGTGCATCGAAGTGAACAGAAGCCCTGGCAGCAGCGCCCAGATGAGGGGATTTTGAAACCGATTGGCCAGGCCCCTCAAGAGATAGCCGCGGAACAGCACTTCCTCGGACGAAGTCTGCAGCAGGGTCAGCACAACGATCGGGATAAGAAACAGCAGCCAGGACGACAGGCTGATCGCACCGCGCGCAATGTCGGGCTGCAAGAAATAGAGCAGGACCTCGGAGAGCAGCGATGTGAGCAGCACCGCAGCCAGCCCCCTAAGGAATCCCGAGCGCGAAACCCCGCAGCTGGTGCCGATCAGCGCCATCAGCGGCTCGCGATGGACCCAGCGCATGGCAGCCCACAGGCCGATCCAGATGCCGGCAAAGGAGGCGAGCGCGACAAGAATCCCGGCGGGCGACGCCATGAAATCCTGCACCGTACCCGATGATGCCTGCCAAAGCGCGAAAAGATAGGAGCCGCCGATCAGCACGACCATGGTCGTCGCGACCCAGAACAGGGTGACGGTCGCCGCTCCGAGCAACAGGCGCGGCAAGGTCGTCTTGGCGTTGGGAGAGCGCCGGTAACGCTCGAAGGCATCTGGATCGATCGTCACGCGGGTTCACAGGCTGGTGCTTCGGTTTGGATGATCTATGTGATCGGCATCTTCCGCGCAATCTCCCTGTCCGAGCAACGACGCCGGACCACTCGGGTTATGACAATGTCCGATGGCGGCGACCGCCGGTGGCACGTGCCCGGCGGTCGCCCTGTCGGTTGGCGGTGTCAGCGCTCGACGTACATGATGCGTCGGGTGCCCGGATCGACCAGCGCCGGTTGGTCGTTCACATAGACATAGCGGTAGTCGTAGTCCGGAATCTCCCGCAGCTCGACGGTATCGGGCAAGATCGCGCCGGGAACCACTTCGCCCTCGAGATAGACCGGGTCGAGCCGGTTCGTGTCGATGTAGGTGCGAACTTCTGCCGGCGGACGCCTGATGGGCTCGATCGGCTCGGCGGAAACGATTGTTCCGGTATAAGTGTCGGAATACTCGCTGTCGGCGGGCGCTTCAACGATGGAAATCTCGGCGTCGGCCGGGCGCCGGGTCAGAACGACCTCGTTGCCGCCGAAATCGGCCGTCACGTAATCGGAATAGATCCAGCCCTGGCCATTGGCCTCGGCAATGGTGCACCATTTGCTGTTTTCGATGCAGCCCTCGAGCGTTGCCGACTGGCCTGCGGCCAGCGTGCCGATGACCGGGTATTGCGGGCCGGGGCCGGCGCGCACGTTGAGATCGGCGACGGCCGAGACGGCGGTTTCGGCCAAGGCCGCGCCCGACATGGCGACAAGCGCTCCAGCGACGGCGGGAAGCAGTATGCGGTTCATGATTTCGCTCCGTTTTCGTAATCCCTCGCGAACGAAAACGAAACAAGACCTCATGCGTTCCGGCTAAAATGCCTCGGCCGGCTCACGTTTTATTCCAGTTTCTTTCGCCGCCGTTCAGGAGTCCGTGGACGAAAGTCAGCTTTTGCGCGGTCACCTCCGAGATGACGAAAGGATAGAGGTCGGGCAGGCCCATGCAGCGGTTGATCGAGTTGGAGGCTTCCGACAGCACCAGCCAGCGGGCGAGAATCCTTTCGAACGGTTCGGGAACGGCGACAGGTTCCGACGGCGCCGCCTGCAGCTCGCCGCCGGTGTCGCTGTGCGGCAGCCCGTTGGCCTCCACGGTTTCCAGCCGGCCGAGCGGGAAATTCAGCGCATGCACCATCTCCAGCGTGTCGGTGATGTGCAGATGGTGCGCCCATGTCTCAGCCCAGTCCTCCCAGGGATGGGACGTGGCATAGGCCGAAATGTGGCCCTGCTGCCAGTCGGGCGGCGCGCCATTGGCATGGTAGGTCTTGAGCGCCTGCTCGTAATCGGCGCGCTCGTCGCCGAACAGTGCGCGGAAGGCGACAAGCCGCTGCGGGTCGTCGCGGATCAGGCGGTCCCAGTAATAGTGGCCGAGCTCGTGGCGGAAATGGCCGAGCAAAGTGCGGTAGTTCTCGCCCATCTCGACGCGCCGCTTTTCGCGCTCGGACGAGTCCGCCTCGGCGACATTGAGTGTGATCAGACCATTGTCATGGCCGGTCAGGATACGCTCGCCGCCCGGACCGCCGATCGGATCGGCGAGGAAGTCGAAGGCGAGGCCGGCTTCGTCGCCGGCGCTCTGCTTGGGTGCGACCGGCAATCCAGCAGCGAGCAGTGAATAGATGGCTCGCTTCTTTGCCGCTTCGACGCGGATCCAGCGGCGGCGGTTGCCATCGACCGAAAGGTCGGGGATCAACTGGTTCAGCATGCAGGCGCGGCAGAAGGCATGGCCCGGTTCCGCCATCCAGTTGCAGGCGCACTCGTCGGCATTGGTGCATTGGAAAACGCCGTCGGCGCCGGACAACGCGAAGCGCCCATGCCAGGGATCGTAGAGCACGGAGCTGGCGCAGTTCAGGCACTGGGCGTTCTCGAAATAGAGGCGGTGGCCGCAATGCGGGCAATCGAAGAGCTTCATGTCAGTCTCAAATCATCAGGCCCGGATATGGTGCGGAGCGGCACATCGCCCAAACGCCCGTGAGCAACCAGCGTTCCCGCCGAAGCTATTTTGCCGCAAGGTGGGCGGCGACCGTTCTCGCCACCGCCTCGCCCGACAGCCTGGCGCCGCCGCAGGTCTGCATCAGCGGACCGGCCAGATGCTCCCCGGCGAAGAAGATCTTTTCCGCCACCGGTTGCATCAGCGCGGCGCGCGCCTCCGAACGGCCGGGGCGGGCCGCCGCATAGGCGCCGCGCACGAACCGCTCGCCGCCCCAATTGGTCATCATGGCGCGTCCGACATGTTTTCGAATGTCGCTGCCGAAGATGCTGCATAGCCGGTCGACGACGAAGTCGATGCCTGCCGCCTCACCTGCCGCCGACATCTCCCAGGCGAAATCGCCGCCGACGAAACCGACCATCAGGTCTAGGTCGAAGGGAAAGCAAAGGAAGTAGATGTCGTGCCTGGCCAGCCGCTCGATCAGCAGGTCGTCGAACGGCTCAAGCCCGAGCCTTGTGCCTCTGATTTCGACCGGCAGCTTGGTCAGCATGCCCATCGGCAGATCGAAGAAGGCAGCGAAATGCGCGTCGGGCAGCGCCGGCGAGAATTCTATCTCCTCGAAAGCGAGCACCGCCGGTGAAGCGGTGACGATGGCTGCCTTGGCGCGAATGGTGCCGCGATCGGTGACGCAGGCGACGCCAGGCACGTCCCAGAGGACTTTCCGCACCGGCGTCGACAGTTCGACCGGCACGTCGGCGCCGAAACGGGCGACCAAGGCGCCAAATCCCTCTTTGGTGAAATAGTTCGGATCGAGATCGGCGGCGGCCTGAAAGTCGCGGATCGATATCTCGTCCTCGTCGGCGCCGAAATCCATCGGCCCGGCGAAGGTGGCGGCGGCGCGTGGTGCATGGCCCCTGGCAAGCAACGCCGAAAGACGGTCGTCGTCACCATCCTTCACCTCATGCGCGGCCAGCATTTCGAACAGCCTGATATCGGCCACCTTCATCGCGGCCTCTTCGTCCTCGCTCGCCTTTCGGTTGCGATAATAGAGATGATCGACATTCATGTCGTGATGGTGAAGCGTCCAGCGGGCGGCTTGCGCCTCGGGAAAGTAGGGATTGCGGTCGGCCGCATGCAGCCAGGCGCAGCCGATGTCGAAAGGAACGCCGAAATGCTGATCGCTGGTCCAGGCGCGGCCGCCGATGCGGTTCATCGCTTCGAACAGCTTGAAGGAAAGGCCGGCTGCGCGCAGGGTCTTGGCGGCAGAAAGTCCCGCCGAGCCGGCGCCAATGACCACGACATCAACGTCTTCCATGAATATTCCAGCCCCCGCCACAATAATTACTTGATCGTAAGCAAGTTCTCCGGCATTCGCCAGCGCTGCTGCGGGAACGCGTAAACGACTTCTTAGCGCATCGGCTCGAAAGTCGGCTCCGATTTTCGGAAAGCACGATGCGCAGGTTCTAAAGCGTTGGAGCGACGTGCGTCCAAGCGGACGCGCGTCGCCTAACGGTGACAAGCGGGCGTTTCGCTGGCAAATTCGTATTTGGGACGTGATTGAGGCAACCAGGAGAGCAACATGGCATTTCTTGCCAAGGGAAAGATTTTCGCGGCGGCGGCATCGATGATGCTTGCGGCGGCGACAGGCGCACAGGCCGCCCAGTGCGGCAACACCGGCGCGGGTTTCGAAGCGTGGAAGGCTGAGTTCGCCGCGGAGGCGAAGGCCAACGGTGTGGGCTCGAAGGGTCTGGCCGCGCTGGCTAACGCGCGCTACGCAACGAAGACGATCTCCGCCGACCGCGCTATCCACAAGGCTTTCAGCGGCTCGGTGGACGCTTTCATGAAGCGCCGTGGCGCTTCCACGATCATTTCCAAGGGCCGTTCGCTGAAGAAGTCGAACGCGGCGCTGTTCGACAAGATCGAACGGACCTACGGCGTGCCGCCAGGTGTGTTGCTCGCCATCTGGGGTATGGAGACTGGCTTCGGTTCCTACCTGGGCAAACAGAATACGGTCTCTGCCATTTTAACTCTTACCTATGATTGCCGCCGCCCGGAATTCTTTTACCCGCATGGCGTTGCAGCCCTGAAGCTGGTTGATCGCGGAGCCTTGAGCGCCTCGTCGGTTGGCGCCATGCATGGCGAGATTGGCCACACGCAGTTCCTGCCCGGAAATGTTCTGAAGTATGGAGTCGGCAACAGAAATCTGCGCGACAAGAGCACTGCATTGGCTTCCACGGCCAACTTCCTCAAGGGCCATGGCTGGCGGGCCGGTGCGAGTTATGAGGCGAATATGGGCGCAATTGCTGGCTGGAATTCCGCGAGCGTCTATCAACAGGCCATCGCCCGCATGGCCACGGCGATCGATGCCGATTGATGTAAATCTCTAGAGCGGTTCACCGTTTCGCGGAAATGCAAAACGCTCTATCTCTTTGTTTTGACGCAATTCCCTAGGGAAAGCGCTATGTGCTTTTCCTGGGAAGACCGTTTTCACACTTTTCCAGGAATTGTTCCATTCGACAGAAGGCCCGGCAAAAGCCGGGTTTTAATTGTACACGTCCTACGTTGATTAGCGTTTTCGATTGCGCGCCGCCAACGTCCTCAACCTGAGCGCGTTGAGACGGATGAAGCCTTCGGCGTCCTTCTGGTCGTAGGCGCCGCGATCGTCCTCGAAAGTGACGAGCGCGTCGGAATAGAGCGTCTTCCTCGACTTGCGCCCGGTGACGATGACATTGCCCTTGTAGAGCTTGAGGCGCACCGTGCCTTCGACATCTTCCTGGCTCTTGTCGATCATCGCCTGCAGCATCAGGCGCTCGGGCGCGAACCAGAAGCCGTTGTAGATCAGCTCGGCATAGCTCGGCATGAACTCGTCCTTGAGGTGGGCAGCACCTCGGTCGAGCGTGATCGATTCGATCGCCCGGTGGGCAGCGATCAGGATGGTGCCGCCGGGGGTTTCATAGACGCCGCGCGACTTCATGCCGACGAAACGGTTCTCGACCAGGTCGAGCCGGCCGATGCCGTTGTCGCGGCCGAGATCGTTGAGCGCGGCCAGCATCGTGGCCGGCGACAGCTTCTTGCCATCGAGCGCGATCGGATCGCCCTTCAGGAACTCGATTTCGATCTCGGTGACCTTGTCCGGTGCGTCCATCGGCGAAATGGTGCGCTGGTGGACGAATTCCGGCGGCTCGCTCCACGGGTCTTCCAGCACTTTGCCCTCGGAAGACGAGTGCAACAGGTTGGCGTCGACCGAAAACGGCGCGTCGCCCTTCTTGTCCTTCGGCACCGGAATCTGGTGCTGCTCGGCGAAGTTGATCAGATCGGTGCGCGACTTGAAGGACCAATCGCGCCATGGCGCGATGACCTTGATGTCGGGGTTCAGCGCATAGGCCGAAAGCTCGAAACGGACCTGGTCGTTGCCCTTGCCGGTCGCGCCGTGGGCGATGGCATCGGCGCCGGTCTCCCTGGCGATCTCGACCAGATGCTTCGAGATCAGCGGGCGGGCGATCGAGGTGCCGAGCAGATAGGTGCCTTCATAGACGGCGTTGGCGCGGAACATCGGGAAGACGAAGTCGGAAACGAACTCCTCGCGAACATCCATGATGCGGATATCCTTGATGCCCATCATCTCGGCCTTGCGCCGCGCCGGCTCCAGCTCGCCGCCCTGGCCGAGATCGGCGGTGAAGGTGACGACCTCGGCGCCGAGCTCGGTCTGCAGCCATTTCAGGATGATGGAGGTGTCGAGGCCGCCGGAATAGGCGAGCACGACTTTCTTGACGTCTTTTGGTTTCGACATGCTGGGGGACATCTTGGCGGTTCCGCGACAGGGGTTCTCGCCGGGCGAGGTATCACGGCGTTTCCGGACTGCGCAAGTGACGAAGGGTGCGATAGGCACACTGGATCAGCTATTGCGGGCCAATCGCTGGCACAGGCACCGTGCTTGCGCTATAGGCTGCGCTGTCTTACGCCTCCTTGGGGCCGCCCATGTCCTTCATTCCCGATACCACCACGCTGATCCAGTTCGCCATCGCCACCGTGATCCTGGCGATCACGCCGGGGCCGGACATGACGCTATTCGTGTCGCGCACGCTGAGCCATGGCCGCGCCACCGGCTTTGCATCTATGGCCGGCGCGCTGTGCGGCACGCTGATCCACACCACGCTGGTGGTGGTCGGCATCTCGGCGCTGATCGTCGCCTCGCCGGCGGCCTTCTTTGCCCTGAAGATTTTCGGCGCCGCCTATCTCGTCTTCCTGGCGTGGCAAGCGATTACCAGGGGATCGGCTTTTTCGCCCGAGAAGAAGACCGGACCACGGAAGATCTCGCTGTTTCGCAGCTGGGCGGCGGGGCTCGGCGTCAATCTGCTCAACCCGAAGATCATCCTGTTCTTCATGACCTTCCTGCCGCAATTCGTCTCCGCGCATGATCCCAACGCGCCAGGAAAGCTGTTCTTCCTCGGCGCGATGTTCGTCGTGCTGTCGATCCCGGTAACGGCGCCAATGGTGCTGGCGGCGGAAAAATTCTCGGCGGCGATGAAGGCCAGCCCGCGGGTGACGCGCGTCGTCGACTATCTCTTCGCTGGGGTGTTCTCGGCCTTCGCGCTCAAGATCCTGACGGCTCAGGCGAAGTAGGGCTTATCCTTGCTTGACCATGATCTTTTCCGAAAACCGGCCTCCACTTTTCGGGATCATGGTCCGATCTGCCGCCAGTTTCCGGCCCAGCGCCCGGCGCTCAGCCAGTAGAAAATGCCGCCGACCATGCCGCAGCCGATCACGGCAGCGACGGTGCGCGGGTCGGTGACCTCGACATTGGCATCGGCCGTCTGGTAGGCGAAGCCGAGGAAGACCACCGCGACTACCGCGCCCGCCAGAGCATAGAACAGCCAGTCGCGCCGGCCGAGGATTTCGGAGACGAGAATGACGATGGCTGCCGGCATGAAGGCGAAATAGGCGACGAACAGCGCGACGAATGGAATCGAAAAATATAGGGAAGCAGTCGCTGTAGGGTGGGCGTGCTGCGGCGTGTAGCCAAGCGACGCCAGGAATATGATGTTGAGGAAGGCGCTGGCCGCCAGCGAGGCGACGCCATAGCCGATCAGGATGACGGCAAAGCGGATGAGATAGGCAACGAGGCGATTCACGCCTCGCCGTGCCCCGCGATCATCATCGCTTCCAGCGCCAGCCGGTCGACCTTGCGCATGCGCTCGGACTCCGACTTGAGCTGGCCGCAGGCGGCCAGGATATCGCGGCCGCGCGGCGTACGGATCGGCGAGGCATAGCCGGCATTGTTGATGTAGTCGGCGAATTTCTCGATCGTCTCCCAGTCCGAGCACTGGTAGTTGGTGCCCGGCCACGGGTTGAACGGGATCAGATTGATCTTGGCCGGAATGCCCTTGAGCAGCTTGATCAGCCCCTTGGCGTCCTCGATCGAATCGTTGACATCCTTCAGCATCACATACTCGAAGGTGATGCGCTTGGCGTTCGACAGGCCGGGATAGGCGCGGCAGGCGGCGATCAACTCCTTCAATGGGTACTTCTTGTTGATCGGCACCAGCAGGTCGCGCAGATCGTCATTGGTGGCGTGCAGCGAGATCGCCAGCATGACGCCGATCTCCTCGCCGGTGCGGAAGATCTCCGGCACGACGCCGGAGGTCGACAGCGTGATGCGTCTTTTCGATAGGGAAAGCCCGTCGCCGTCGGATGCGATCAGCAGGGCCTTCTTCACCGCTTCGAAATTATAGAGCGGCTCGCCCATGCCCATCATGACGATGTTGGACACTTTCCGGCCCTCGGCCGGCACGATGGTGCCGTCGGGCGTGTCGCGGTCGGGGAAATCGCCGAGCCGGTCGCGGGCGGTGAGCAACTGAGCGAGGATTTCCTCTGATGTCAGATTGCGCACCAGCTTCTGCGTGCCGGTGTGGCAGAAGGAGCAGGTCAGCGTGCAGCCGACCTGCGAGGAGATGCAGAGTGTGCCGCGGCCCTCTTCGGGAATATAGACGGTCTCGATCTCTACCGGCCGGCCGGCGCCGCGTGGCGGAAAGCGGAACAGCCATTTGCGCGTGCCGTCGGAGGAAATCTGCTCCTCGACGATTTCGGGCCTGGCGACGGTGAAATGCCTGTCGAGCTCGGCGCGCAAATCCTTGGAGATGTTGAGCATGCCGGCAAAGTCGGAGACGCCGCGCACATACATCCAATGCCAGAGTTGCTGGGCGCGCATCTTGGCCTGGCGCTCCGGCACGATGCCTGACGCAACCAGGGCAGCGCCGAGCTCGGCGCGGGTCAGGCCGATCAGCGACGGTTTTTCGGGCAGTGTAGCGCGGGCGCGCAACGCGTCACGGGCGCCTTCGGCGGTGAGATCGAACGACAGGGTCATTGTTGGGCCAATATAAGTGGTTTGCGGCCGATTTCAGCATCGTGCCCGAAATGAAGCGCGGCGCATAGCACAGGTTGATGGCGGAGTCATGCGGTGACGAAGTCGGCACGCAACCCAGAAGCGGCGGGCGGAAACGGCGCAGACATCCGTGCAGGAGTGAGCGGAACGGTGAAAAAAGCCGGGCTTGCGACCCAGCTTTTCATTCAAACTCGGTTTGGGCTAGGCGGCATGCTCTAGTTGCACTTGGCGATGGACGACAGCGCCGCCGAAATGCCTTTCAGCGAAAAGACATAGGTGGTGGTGTTGCCGCGGCCGGATTTCGCCTGCACCTTCATATCGCTGCCGGATTTCATCGCGGCGATCAGCACCGGCTCCTCGGCGGCGTTCTCGACCCAGGCTGACTTGCCGCGCGTGAACATCGAAAAGCTCTTGCCGTCGATGGTGACGGTGGCCTTGGAACCTTCCTGGAAATTGTAGCCGGCGATGAATTGCGGCTCGTAAGACACCTGCTGTCCCGGCCGCTGGCTGACGAAGAAGAACATGTCGCCGTGGTCAAGCGTTGGCGGCTGTTTGTCGGTCGGCACGGTCAGCACATAGCAGACCTTGCCGCCCGACGCCTGGTAGCTGTAGGTGCCCCAGGCATTATGCTGGCCGATCTTGGTTGCCGACTGCGCCAGTGCTGGCGCTGTCATGGCCACCAGGACCAGGCTCGAAATTGTAGCAATCAATCCGCGCATCGCTTTTCCTGTATTCCAAATGGTGCGGAGGCAGGCCGGCTCGGCGTCCTGCCCGTCGCTTCATTTTGATTTAATCTGGGTTACCAAACGGTGAATTTCCTTCAGGAAAAGGACATCCATCCCGGGGAACCCGCCGCCATTTCCGCGCCGCCTCCCAAAAAGCGGCAATCGCAATGTCCCTTTGGCGACTTGGAGGCCACGAAAGCGGCGAGAGTTTGACTTTTGCGCCTCAGCTCCTATCGGCGAGCGCATGCTTGGCGGCGAGCCGGTGCGCGGGCGTAATATGGGCTTTGACGGTTGTGATCGCGGCGGTCAGCACGGCGATGTCGTCGGTAAAGCCCAGTCCGAAGACGAAGTCTGGAATGACGTCCGTCGGCAGCACGAAATAGCCGAGCGCCGCCACCAAGATGCCCTTGGCGCGCAGCGGCGTGTTCTTGTCCATGGCGCAGTAGTAGGCAGCGACCAGCTCTTCCATGAACGGAATCTGCCTGGCAGCCTTCTTGGCCGTGCCCCAGAATTTCTCGCGCACGTCGCTCTCGTCGCCGACCTTGTCGCCAAAGCCGAAGAAATCAAAACCGGATTTTTGCGCCATCAGTCTCTCCTTACGAGGCTGTGCGTATCGTTCCACACGCGCCTGCCAGCGGGAAATGTGGTGAAAACGCTGCCCCTCTACAAGAGTTCAATTGGATCGGCACGAAAATCGGTTCCGATTTTTGCTCCGCTGATCTTCGGTTCGGAAAAGCACGATGCGGTTCGGAAAAGCACGATGCATGGATTCAAAGCGTCAGAGCGTCCTTTGCGCGTCCAAAAGGACGCGCGCCTAATCGAAATAGCTGTCCATCTCCTTGGCCAGTTCGAAATCGAGCGCGGTCAGGCCGGCGGCGTCGTGGGTGTTGAGGCTCACGTTCACGGTCTTGTAGACATTCGACCAGTCGGGGTGATGGTCCATCTTCTCCGCCGCCAAGGCGACGCGGGTCATGAAGGCGAAGGCTTCGGAGAAATTCTTGAAGATGAAGGTGCGCGTGATCGAGCCGCCATCCCCGCCCAGCGACCAGCCGTCGAGGCGGGCCAACGCTTCAGCGGCCGCCTCCTTGCTCATTTTCTCTCTCGCCATGCTCGCTTCCCGTGCTATCTGGATTCGCAGTCCTCAGCATAATGCCGGATCGATGAGCGCAAAGCCGATAAAATCCATTCTTTTCGTCTGTCTCGGCAATATCTGCCGCTCGCCATTGGCGGAGGGCGTGTTGCGCGCCGTCCTGGCGGAGCGCGGCCTCGATCGGGATATCCTGCTCGATTCGGCCGGAACCAGCGACTGGGAAGCCGGCTCGGCACCAGACCCGCGCTCCATGTCGATCGCAGAGCGGCACGGCATCGACATTTCCAGACAGAGGGCGCGCAAGCTGACGCCAGACGATTTTTCCCGTTTCGACCTTATTCTCGGCATGGACCGATCGAATCTCCGGGATCTGAAAGCGCTGGCGCCCGCCGCCATGCGCGACCGTGTCCATCTGTTCCTGGAGTTCGCGGTCGGAAGGGTGAGCGACGTGCCGGACCCCTATCATGACGGGCCGGACGCGTTTGCCTCGGTCTACCGCATGATCCGCGAAGCGTCGGAGACGTTGGCGACGCGGATCGAGGCGCGGCTGTCGGCACCCGACAGCGGCCAGGCCTCCTCGACGATGTAGGGTCCGCCACCCACCGAATCGCGCGACGACATCAGGACAAAGCGACCGACACGGAAGGGCAGCGTCGAAAAATTGCCGCGTGCCGACAGGTATTGGGCGACGTCGAGCGGGCTCGAATTGCGTAAGCGCGCCAGCGTCACATGCGGCATGAATTTGCGCGGGTCGGCAGGGATACCGAGGCGCTGGCAGATGCGCTCGATCTCGCTTTGCAGCGCCGAAAGATCAGGCGAGGCGGAAACGCCGGCCCACACCGAATGCGGTTTTTTCTGACCGAAGGCGCCGACGCCGGACAGCGTCAACGAGAAGGACGGGCGATGGACGCGGTCGAGCGCGTTGGCGATCTCGTCGGCGACATGGCCCTCGACATCGCCAATGAAGCGTAGCGTAAGATGGTAGTTCTCGACGTCGATCCAGCGGGCTCCGGGCAGGCCGCCCCGGAGCAGGGACAGCGAAAGGGCGGCGTCACGCGGTATTTCGAGGGCGGTAAAAAGACGCGGCATGGTAAGCCTCCTGTCCTCGAATCGAACTCTTGTCCCTAGCGAATCATCGATAATCGAGCGGGGCAAGTGGTTTGTTGGTCGCAGTCCCACCTAAAATCTTCTCCCAACCCATCAGCCCGGTAGAAACCGATTTGCCTGCGCTGATCTTCGGTTTGGAAAGCACGATGCGTCGGATCAAAGTGTTAGAGCGTATTTTGTACGTCCAAGTGTTTGCACGGATGCTGCCACCGAACGCTTCCTCCTCAGGAATTGTCTTGCACTGCTGTGATGGCCTTTTCGACGGCCGGCAGGATGCGCTCAACCATAAGGTCGACGCCCCGGGCATTCGGGTGCAGGCCATCGAGCTGCAAGGCGGACTCGCCGGCGACGCCGTCGAGAAAGAACGGATAGAGCGGGACGCCGTATTTTTCCGCCAGTTTCGGGAAGATCGCGTCGAAGCCGTTCTGGTAGTCGGCGCCGAGATTGGGCGCGGCGCGCATGCCGGCCAGCAGCACGGCGATCTTGCGCTGCTTCAGCTTCGCCAACATGGCGTCCAGATTCTTTCGCGTGATGTCGGGAGAAACGCCGCGCAACATGTCGTTGGCGCCGAGCTCGAGAATGACGAGTTGCGTGCCGTCCGGCACCGACCAGTCGAGCCGCGACAGGCCGCCACTCGACGTATCGCCGGAGACGCCTGCATTGGCGACCGTCACATCGTGGCCCTTGGCACGAAGTGCTGCCTCAAGTTTCTGGGTGAAGCCTTCGTCCGGTCTAAGGCCAAAGCCCGCCATCAAGCTGTCGCCGAAGCCGACGATCTTGAAGGGCTCGGCGCGCGCCGACGAAATGGCGCCGCAAATTCCGAGAAAAAGGATGAAGGCTGCGGCAAGAGTGTGTTTGAAAGCCATGCGGCAGGCCCCATATGACCAAGGACATCTTGTTGGCGGCAGGCCGAATCCGGCCTCCCCTCCTCCCATATAGGACGATTTCATTTTGACAGAAGCCGTCATCGCGCTGAAAGACGTTTCGCTGACGCTCGGCGAAGGAGCGTCTTCCGTCCATGTGCTGAAAGGCGTCAGCCTCGACGTGGCGAGCGGCGAGGCAACCGGTATCGTTGGGCCGTCGGGCTCGGGAAAGTCGACGCTGCTGATGGTTCTTGCCGGCTTGGAAAGGGTCGATTCGGGTACGGTACGAATTGCCGGCGAATTGTTTAATGGCAAGAGCGAAGACCAGGTCGCATCGTTTCGGGGGCGAAACATCGGCATCGTCTTCCAGTCCTTCCATCTCATCCCCAACATGACGGCGCTTGAAAATGTCGCAGTGCCGCTGGAACTTGCCGGCCATGCCGATCCGTTCGGCGTGGCGGCGCGGGAGCTGGAGGCGGTGGGCCTGAGCGACCGCGTCACCCATTATCCCGGCGAACTGTCCGGCGGCGAACAGCAGCGTGTGGCGATCGCCCGGGCGCTGGCGCCTTCGCCGCGCATCCTGATCGCCGACGAGCCGACCGGCAATCTCGACCAGGCGACGGGGCGGCAGGTCGCCGACCTTCTGTTCGCCAAGGCGGCCGAGCGCGGCATGACGCTGGTGCTGGTCACCCATGATCCGGCGCTGGCGATGCGCTGCTCAAGACAGATTTCGATGCGGTCGGGCCAGATCGAGGCCGCGCCATTGCTCAAAGTGACGGCATAGCGCCATGGCGGACAAGGTCCCCTCATCCGGCTCTTCGAGCCACCTTCTCCCCGAGGGGAGAGGAGATCGCCAACGCCGGCGCCGGCCCCCCCTGTGGGAGAAGGTGGCCGCCCACGGGTCTCGCCTCCGGCAAGTCCGAGGACAGGCTCCGCGGCCGGATGAGGGGGCTGCCTGGTCGCGCACGCTGAGGCTCGCCTTCCGGTTCTCGCTGCGCGAGATGCGCGGCGGGCTGTCCGGCTTCCTGATCTTTCTAGCCTGCATTGCGCTTGGCGTTGCGGCGATCGGCGGCGTCAATTCGGTGGCCCAGGCTATTACCGCCGGGGTTGCCAACCAAGGCCAGTCGCTGCTCGGCGGCGATCTCCGCTTCCAGCTCAACCAGCGCAATGCCACGCAAGCGGAGCATGCCTTTCTCCATGGGCTGGGCACGATCTCGCACAGCGCCAACATGCGCTCGATGGCGCGGCTCGAAGACGGCTCCGACCAGGCGCTGGTCGAGGCGAAGGCGGTCGACGGAGCCTATCCTCTCTATGGTGCTCTGGAGACAGAGCCGGCGCTGTCGAAGCAGGAACTGTTCGGCGAAAGATCCGGTGTTTTCGGCGCTGCCGCACCCGACCTCTTGTTCGAGCGGCTGAACCTTGGGATTGGCGGCCGGCTGAGGCTCGGCAGCGCCACGTTTGAACTGCGGGCCAGGATCGTCGATGAGCCGGATGCGGTGTCCGACGGTTTCGGCTTTGCGCCGCGGCTGATGGTCTCAACGGAAGGGCTTGCCGCTTCCGGCCTGATCCAGCCCGGCAGCCTGGTCGAAAATACCTACAAGATCCGCCTGCCCAGCGGCGCCAGCGAAGCGCGCATCAAGGCGATCCAAGATCAGGCCGCAGAGGATTTTCCCGAGGCCGGCTGGTCGATCCGCACGCGCAGCAACGCGGCGCCCGCGCTATCCTCCAACATCGAGCGGTTCTCGCAGTTCCTGACGCTGGTCGGGCTGACGGCGCTGGTGGTTGGCGGCGTCGGCGTGGCCAATGCGGTACGCGCCTATCTCGACGGCAAGCGCGGCGTCATCGCTACATTCAAGAGCCTGGGCGCTTCGGGCGGTTTCGTCTTTGCCGTCTACCTAGTGCAGATCCTGATGATCGCCGCCCTCGGCATCGCGCTCGGGCTTGTGCTTGGCGCATTGATGCCGTTCGCGGCCAGCGCGGCACTCCAGTCGGTCATTCCGGTGCCGGCGGAAGGCGGGTTCTATCCCGGCGCGCTGGGTATGGCGGCGCTGTTCGGGCTGCTGGTGACGCTGGCTTTCGCCTTGCTGCCGCTCGGCCGGGCGCGCGACGTGCCGGCGACGGCGCTGTTTCGCGAAATGGGTTTTGAAGGCCGCGGTTTTCCGCGTCCTTTCTACATGGCGGCGGCCCTCGGCATCGCGCTGCTCCTGGCGGCGCTGGCCATCCTGTTTTCCGGCGACCGCCGCATCGCCTCGATCTTCGTCGGCGCCACCATTCTTGCCTTTCTGGTGCTGCGCATCGTCGGCGTTCTGGTGCAGTGGGTCGCCAAAAGAAGCCCGCGCGTTCGCTCGACGGTGCTCAGGCTGGCCATCGGCAACATTCATCGGCCGGGTGCCTTGACGCCGTCGGTGGTGCTGTCGCTGGGACTGGGGCTGACGCTTCTGGTGACGCTGGCGCTGATTGACGGCAATCTCAGGCGGCAGATTTCCGGCAGCCTGCCGGAGCGGGCGCCGAACTTCTTCTTCGTCGATATCCAGAGCAGCGATGTCGATGCGTTCTCCGCGCTGGTCGGCAAGGAGGCACCGCAGGGCACGCTGGTCAAGGTGCCGATGCTGCGCGGCCGGGTGATGGCGCTGAACGGTGTCGACGTCGACAAGGTCAAGGTTCCGGCGGAAGGGGCCTGGGTGCTGCGCGGCGATCGCGGGCTGACCTACGAGGCCAGGCTGCCGCAGAATGCGACGCTGACCGAAGGCACATGGTGGCCGGAGGATTATGCCGGCGAGCCGCTGGTATCGTTTTCGGCCGAGGAAGGCGCAGAGATCGGGCTGAAGCTCGGCGACACTGTCACCGTCAACGTGCTTGGCCGCAACGTGACGGCGAAAATCGCCAATTTCCGCCAGGTCGAGTGGGAGACGATGGGCATCAACTTCGTCATGGTATTCTCGCCCAGCACATTTGCCGGCGCGCCGCATAGCTGGCTGGCGACGCTGACCGAAAAGGGCGCGTCTGGGGCGGACGATGCCCGTCTTCTCAACGCCGTCACCCGTGCCTTTCCCGCGGTGACGACGGTCAGGGTCAAGGACGCCCTCGACATCGTCAACCGGCTGGTGGCGCAACTCGGCACCGCGATCAGAGCCGCGGCCGGCGTGGCGCTGATCGCCTCGGTACTGGTGCTGGCTGGCGCGCTCGCCGCCGGCAACCGCGCCCGCATCCACGACGCGGTGGTGCTGAAGACGCTGGGGGCCACCAGGAAGACGCTGATCGCGGCCTTTTCGCTGGAATATTTGCTGATCGGCCTCGCCACCGCGATCTTCGCGCTGGCGGCAGGCGGCGTCGCGGCATGGTTCATTGTCGCACGCATCATGACGCTGCCATCGCATTTCATGCCTGATGTGGCGGTGGCAACCATCGTGTTTGCGCTGGTGGTCACGGTCGGCATTGGCCTCGCCGGCACCTGGCGGGTGCTAGGCCACAAGGCGGCGCCGGTGCTGCGCAATCTCTGATCCGCAAGGATTTACGGGGTCCAACGCGACCGCGGCGCCGAGTATTTCTGGACGTGCAAAGAACGCTAGCGCTTTGATTTCGCGCATGATGCCTGTCGAAAATCGGTCGATTCTCGCGGTCATGCGACCGGGTTTTGATTAAATCTGGTTAATGTTGCGGCTTGAAGGGCCAATAAAACCGGATTTCCGGTACTTCACGAAGCATTACGTCCGGTTACGCTCTTGTTCTTGACGCCAAGAACCATCATATTTCGCCGCAGGCATGCTGGAGCCCCGCCAGCGGCGCCTGGGTTCAAAATGGACCTGACACCGGACGGGGCAGAAGCAATATGAGGATTTCCATGGCTGAACCCCTTCGCAATTATCAGACGCGCGCCGTGCCCGGCGCCGGCGTCGATGCTGCCATCGACCAGGGCCTGCGCGCCTACATGATCAAGGTCTACAATCTGATGGGGCTTGGCCTCCTCATCACCGGCCTTGCGGCGGTCGGCACGGTGATGCTGGCCACCACCACCGATCCGGCTTCGGCGGTCGCCACGCTGCCGAACGGCGATATGCTGACCTCCTTCGGCTACGCGATCTTCGGCTCGCCGCTAAAATGGCTGGTGATCTTTGCCCCGCTGGCAGCGGTGATGTTCCTGTCGTTCCGTGTCCAGTCGATGAGCGTTTCGGCCGCGCAGACGACGTTCTGGGTCTATGCCGGCCTCGTCGGCCTCTCGCTGTCGTCGATCTTCCTGGTCTACACCACCGCCAGCATCTCGCAGACCTTCTTCGCCACGGCCGCCGCCTTTGGCGGACTGTCGCTCTACGGCTACACGACCAAGCGCGACCTTTCCGCGTTCGGTTCGTTCCTGGTCATGGGCCTGATCGGTCTGATCATCGCGATGGTGATCAACATCTTCCTGCAGTCGTCGGCGCTTTCCTTCGCCGTTTCGGCGATCGGCGTGCTGATCTTCGCAGGTCTCACCGCCTACGACACGCAGAACATCAAGGAGATGTATTTCGAGGGCGACGAGACTGACGTCGCCGGCCGCAAGGCGATCATGGGCGCTCTGAGGCTCTATCTCGACTTCATCAACCTGTTCATGTTTCTGCTGCAGTTCATGGGCGATCGTCGCTAAAACGATCCCTGTTTCTCTGGACCAGCGAGTTTGGAAAGGGCGGCCCAACGGTCGCCCTTTTCTTTTGTCGCGGTCTTTGATGAAATGGCCGGCAGATGATTGACGTGCATAAATTATGAGCAGTATCACGATACGCGCCGCCACACCGGCCGATCTCGACCGGATCACGGACATCTACGCAGATGCAGTGACCCATGGCACGGCAAGCTACGAACTGGAGCCGCCTGATCTCGCCGAGATGGGCCGGCGCTTCGACAGTTTGATAGCGGGCGGCTTTCCCTATCTGGTGGCCGAAAAGGACGGCATCGTGCTCGGCTATGCCTATGCCGGCGCCTTCCGGCCGCGCCCCGCGTACCGCTTTGTTGTAGAAGATTCCGTCTATGTTGCGCCCGAGGCCAAGGGCCAAGGCGTCGGGCTCAACCTGATGCAAGGGTTGATCGAGGCGGCCAAGGCGGCGGGCTTCCGCCAGATCATCGCGGTGATCGGCGACGGCCGGCCGGACAGTGCCTCGGTGCGGCTGCATGAGAAGCTCGGCTTTCGCCATTCGGGTCGCCTGGAAGGCTCGGGCTTTAAGCATGGACGCTGGCTGGACACGGTGTTCATGCAACTTTCGATCAATGACGGGGCCCTGGCTCCGCCCGATCCCCGCTCTTTGCCGGAACGGAAATTCTGTCAATAAAGCTAGGGCATGTCGTCCAAAAGTTCGCAGCGGTTTGGGACAACGACATGCATAAAAACAAGAACTTAAGCGCGCCGCATGAATCCCTTCAGGCGCGACGCGCTTTAGGCCTCGACCAGCTTCAGTCTGCGGTCGAAGACGCCAAGCACGCGGCCAAGTTCCTGGCCGCGCTTGAGGATGCGGCCACCGGCGGCAATGACGGTGAATGCGCCTTGCCGGCGCGCCAGTTTCGGATCCTTGACGATCTGGAACAGCGGCACCTCGCTGGTGCGGCGGAACACGGAAAAGACGGCGCGATCGGTGAGATGGTCGATGGCGTAGTCGCGCCATTCATTGGCGGCAACCATGCGCCCGTAAAGCCTCAGAATCTGGTCCAGTTCGCGTCGGTCGAACCGCACCGGCTGGTCGAGGCGTTCGCGTCTTGCCTCGTGCAGCGGGATCAGTATTGCGGATGCGTCTCCATCCTCCGTCCCACTGCCGTGATCAGCCATGCCTCGATGCCTTCAAATGAATCTTACGCCGACCAAAATTGGCGCTTTCGCCGTGGAATTGCAAGCCCAAGCGGGCAAAGGCGGAGCCCTCCAGTTTCCGCAGTGTCCAGTCACGTTTATGAAACGTTCGTTGAAATTGGTGATGCTCCGCCACAATCCTGCCATCTTTTATCCGCGCTCATGCCCCAATGTCCGACGAATTTACGGGTGTTGCCTGAGACGGTTCGGTCCGACACTGGCTCGTAAACCCCAAGCCCCCCGCCCACGGGTCTGCGTCGGATCGAACCAACCTCGGTTTTTCCCTGGAAAAATCGGGTGCGACGATCCCAAAAACCTAAATAACCGGCGTCAGAAGCAAGCTGACGCCGGTTTTTTATATCTGGATGGAAAGTGGATGCCTAAAGCGGAATGCGCAGCCGGTTACCGCTGGCGGATGAAGGCGGCGCCCAGAATCGGCCCCGGCAAGCCGTCTTCGCCAACCGACTGCAACAGCACGGCGCAGCCGCCCTTCTTGGACTTCTTGGAAATCTCGCTCATCGGCAATTCGTAGCGCTGAGCCTTGCCGTGCCACATGCCGGCCGTCTGGATGCCGGTGACGGCGTTCCAATAGGTCATGCTGCGGCCGGAGTTTTCGCCCTTGGCGATCTTGATCGTCTGCGGCGGATCGAAATAGACGATGACGAGATGGGCATCGCTAGGCCCGCTGCCGGCATCGCCGGCGTCAATCATGACGCGATCGCTGGTCTGGCTGACCTTGATGCTGACCCGCATGCCTTCGCCGGATCTCTCCATGCGGGCTAGCGCGCCGTCGACTTCCTTGCGGCTGGCGCCGTTGACATGACTGCGGCCATTGATGACGGCCTGCGGCGTGTAGACCGAGCGGCCGCCAAAGGCGCGCATATACTCATATTGCCGCTCGGTGTTCTCCTTGCGGCTCAGCGTGTCCTTCCAACCGAGGTAATCCCAGTAGTCGACATGATAGGCAAGCGCCACGATGTTCTCCTTGGCGGCAAGCTCGGCGAAGAATTCATCGGCCGGCAGGCAGGAATTGCAGCCCTGGCTGGTGAAGAGTTCGACAACGCCCAAAGGTTTCTCGGTCAAGAATCTGTCAGCCTGGTCGGCTTCGCCGGCAAGCGCATTGCCGGCAAGTCCGGCGCCGGCAAACACCGAGAGGGCCAGCGCAAATGCCGCAAGCCGCAATGGTCTTCGAGATGTCATAGCCGTTTCGACTCCCGCCGGTGACGCCGGCCTTATTCTGATTGGCGAAATATTTGGCAGAAGCGGCAGTCAACGGGAAGTCACGTTGCGGTGAAACTTTGCCATTGCAACCAACTGCAAGGGCGCAATAGGAAGTGGCTACACTTCACGGTAGAAGCCGATTCGGGCAACGATCAGCATGTGGCAAACCCTCCTGACGCCGGTCGACCTTTATTGCGAGCGGCTCGGGCCGGAGCTCTGGGCCGAGCCGGTTAACGCACTGACCAATCTGGCTTTTCTTGTCGCGGGCCTGTGGGGTGTCCGGGAGGTGCGCCGGCGCGGCACCGGCATCTTCGCCGAAGTGCTGGCCTGGTGGGTGGTGGCGATCGGCATAGGCTCGACGCTGTTCCACACTTTTGCAACGTGGGGCACGGTCTGGGCCGACGTCCTGCCGATCGCCGGGTTCACGCTGGCCTACACGCTGTTCAACCTGCGCCGCTTCCTGGGCATGAAATGGGGCGCGGCGATAGCCATCTTTTTAGCCTTCTATGCCGTTTCCGGGTTGTTGACCTGGGCCGTGCCGGACTGGCTGCGCCAGGCGTCGAACGGCACGACCGGCTATCTGCCACCCTTCCTGGCGCTCGCCTTCTTCGGCGCCATGGCGGCGGCGAGCGGCAACCGTGCCGGCTGGTACAATCTGGCGGGCGCGGCGATCTTCGTCGTGTCGGCCATCTGCCGGATGATCGATCCGCTGGTCTGCGGCAGCTTTCCGCTCGGCACGCATTTCCTGTGGCACATCCTCAACGGGCTGATGCTCGGCGTGCTGCTGGCGGCGACGGCGCGCTTCGGGGCGCCGAAATAGGGGAATAGGGGAATAGGTATTGTCTCGCCTACTCCCCTACTCCCCTAATTCCTACGCTGCCAGATCGCGCAGCACATACTGCAGGATGCCGCCGTTCTTGAAGTAGTCGAGTTCGTCCAGCGTATCGATGCGGCAGATTATTGGAACGTTCTTCACCGTGCCGTCGCCATAGGTGATCTTCGCGATCATCTTCTGGCGCGGCTTGATGGCGCTCAGTCCGTCGATCTCGACCTGTTCGTCGCCCTTGAGGTTGAGCGAGGCCCATGAGGTGCCCTCCTCGAAGACGAAGGGAATGACGCCCATGCCGACTAGGTTCGAGCGGTGGATGCGCTCGAAGGACTGGGCGATGACGGCGCGGACGCCCAGAAGGTTGGTGCCCTTAGCCGCCCAGTCGCGCGACGAGCCGTTGCCGTATTCGACACCGGCGAAGATGACCAGCGGCACGCCTTCCTTCTTGTACTCCATGGCGGCGTCGTAGATCGATGTCTCTTCCTTCGACGGATAGTGGATGGTGTAGCCGCCCTCGCGGCCGTTCTCGCCCAGCATGTGGTTGCGGATGCGGATGTTGGCGAAGGTGCCGCGCATCATCACCTCGTGATTGCCGCGCCGCGTGCCGTACTGGTTGAAGTCGGCGACGCCGACGCCATGGTCTGTGAGGTATTTGCCGGCCGGCGAGGCCGCCTTGATGGAGCCGGCCGGCGAGATGTGGTCGGTGGTGATCTTGTCGCCGAACAGGCCGAGCACGCGTGCGCCCTTGATGTCGCCGATTGTGCCGAAGCCCGATGTCATGCCGGCGAAATAGGGCGGATTCTGCACATAGGTCGAATTGTCGTCCCAGGCGTAGGTCTGGCCTTCTGGCGCCTTGACGTTCTGCCAGTATTCGTCGCCCTTGAAGACGTCGGCATATTTGCGGGCGAACAGTTCGCGCGTCACGTTCTTCTCGATGAACTCCTGGATCTCGGCCGAGCTCGGCCAGATGTCCTTGAGGTAGACCGGGTTGCCATTCTTGTCCTCGCCGAGCGGCTCGGTGGTCAGATCCTTGGTCACTGTCCCAGCCAGTGCATGGGCGACGACCAGCGGCGGCGAGGCGAGGTAGTTCGCCTGCACGTCGGGCGAGACGCGACCTTCGAAATTGCGGTTGCCGGAGAGCACCGCGGCAGCGATCAAACCTTTATCGTTGATGGTCTTGGAGATCGGCGCCGGCAACGGGCCGGAATTGCCGATACAGGTGGTGCAGCCGAAGCCGACCAGGTTGAAGCCGATCTTGTCGAGCTCCTTCTGCAGGCCGGATTTCTCCAGATATTCGGCGACGACCTGGCTGCCCGGCGCCAGCGATGTCTTGACCCACGGCTTCTGCTTGAGCCCGAGCCGGTTGGCGTTGCGCGCCAACAGCCCGGCGCCGATCAGCACGCTCGGGTTCGAGGTGTTGGTGCAGGAGGTGATGGCGGCGATGACGACATCGCCATGGCCGAGATCATGATCGGTGCCTTCGACGGCGTAGCGCTTGTCGATTTCGGCGGCCTTCCGGTATTCGGTCTCCATCGCCTTGGCAAAGCCTTCCGGGATGCCTTCAAGGGCCACGCGTCCTTCCGGTCGCTTGGGCCCGGCCATCGACGGCACGACATCGCCGAGATCGAGCTCGAGCAGATCGGTGAACACCGGGTCAGCCGAGCCGCCATCGCGCCACATGCCTTGCGCCTTCGCGTATGCCTCGACCAGGGCGATGCGGTTTTCCTCGCGGCCGGACATGGTGAGGTAGCGGATGGTTTCGCCATCGACCGGGAAGAAGCCGCAGGTGGCGCCATATTCCGGCGCCATGTTGCCGATGGTGGCGCGGTCGGCCAGCGTCATGTTGGAAAGGCCCGGGCCGAAGAATTCGACGAACTTGCCGACGACGCCTTTCTTGCGCAGCATCTGGGTGACGGTGAGCACGAGGTCGGTGGCGGTGACGCCTTCCTTCAGTCTGCCAGTGAGGCGGAAGCCGATGACTTCGGGCAACAGCATGGAGACGGGCTGGCCGAGCATGGCGGCCTCGGCCTCGATACCGCCGACGCCCCAGCCGAGCACGCCAAGGCCGTTGATCATGGTGGTGTGCGAATCGGTGCCGACGCAGGTATCGGGATACGCGGTGGTTTCACCGTCTTCGGTGTTGGTCCACACGACCTGGCCGAGATATTCGAGGTTGACCTGATGGCAGATGCCGGTGCCGGGCGGCACGACGCGGAAGTTGCGGAAGGCCTGCTGGCCCCATTTCAGGAATTTGTAGCGCTCTTCGTTGCGCTCATACTCGAGCTCGACATTCCTTGCGAAAGCCATCGGCGTGCCGAATTCGTCGACGATGACCGAGTGGTCGATGACTAGGTCGACCGGCACCAGCGGATTGATCTTCTGCGGGTCGCCGCCGAGCGAGGCCATGGCGTCGCGCATCGCGGCGAGATCGACCACGGCCGGAACGCCGGTGAAATCCTGCATCAGCACGCGGGCCGGGCGATAGGCGATCTCGACGCCGGCGGTGCCCCTGTCGGTCAACCAGCCGGCGACCGCCTGGATGCTCTCCTTAGTGACGGAACGGCCGTCCTCGTTGCGAAGCAGGTTCTCCAGCAGCACCTTCATCGAATAGGGCAACTGGGCGATGCCGGTGAGGCCGTTCTTCTCGGCCTCGACAAGGTCGTAATAGGCATAGTCGGCGCCGCCTGCGGCGAGCGTGCGGCGGCAATTGAAACTGTCGAGGGATTTTGACACGTGCGGTCCGTCCTTGTCTGTTCAGCCTGAAAGGGAACGGACGCCGATGGCATGCAATCACGCGCAAAGGTGCGGGTACGGCCATTTCCGCTGTCCGTTCCCAGCCAACCCGAGCCGTTCAAGGCGGCGCGTGCGCTGGTTCGGCGCTAATTCTGTTCCCGTGCCGACCGCTGGCACGGATGACCCGCATATAGAGAATTTCCTGGAATAGTTCTAGACACGGAATCGCCATTTTTGTTGCGGCGCACCGAAGCCGCGCTTGGACTTTCGGCGAAGGGGAACGAATGCGGCTGATCGCCGAAAATCTGGGCGGCGAACGCGGCGGCGAGGCGGTCTTTTCCGGCATCGGCTTTGCCCTCGAAAAAGGCCAGGCGCTGATCGTCACCGGGCCGAACGGCGCGGGGAAATCGACGCTGCTCAGGGTCGTCGCCGGGCTGCTGCCGGTGGCGGCAGGCCGTTTGCTTATCGAAGGCGGGCACGCGGATTTTCCGTCGGTTGCCTCGGCCTGCCATTATCTCGGCCACCAGAACGCGATGAAGATGGCGCTGAGCGTGGTAGAAAATCTGCGCTTCTGGCGCGATTTTGCGGGCGCGGACTTCTTGAGCGCTGAAGAGGCGCTGGAAACGGTCGGGCTTGATGGTATCGGTCATCTGCCGTTCGGTTATCTCTCCACCGGGCAACGCCGCCGCGCGGCGATCGCAAAACTGCTGGTCAGCCGGCGGCCGCTGTGGCTGCTCGACGAGCCGACGGCCGGGCTGGACAAGGCTTCGGAAGGGCGATTTGGCGAACTGATGCGCAAGCATTGCGGGGAAGGTGGGATCATCATTGCGGCAACGCATTTGCCACTGGGGCTCGAGGGGGCGCAAGCGCTGGTGATGGGGAGGGTTGAATAATGCAAGTCTCATTTCTTCGCGCCCCCCTCTGTCCTGCCGGGGGCGGCGCGAAGGAACTCCGGCCTTTGCCTGGCCATTACGAATACATCGGGGCCGCATCGTAATGTGGTCACTCTTCCTGCGCGACATCCGTCTCAGTATCCGTGCCGGCGGCGGGGCGCTGACCGGCGTCATCTTCTTTCTCGCGGTGATCGCCACGATCCCCTTCGGCGTCGGACCGGACCTCAATCTGCTCGCCCGCATCGGCCCGGCGATCCTGTGGATCGGCGCCTTGCTCGCTTGCCTGCTCGGTCTCGACCGATTGTTCCAGGCCGACCGGGAAGACGGCTCGCTCGACCTGCTGGTGCTCGGCAACGATCGGCACATGCTGGCGCTGACCGTGCTGACGAAATGCCTGGCGCATTGGGCGGGAAGCGTGCTGCCGCTGGTGATCGCGGCGCCCTTGCTCGGCCTGTTCATGAACATGGAGCCGATCGGCATCGGCGCCACGGCGCTGACCCTTTTGGTCGGCACGCCGGCGATCACCTTCATTGGCGCTGCCGGTGCGGCGGTGGCGGTGGCGCTGCCGCGCGGCGGGCTGCTGATCTCGGTGCTGGTGCTGCCGCTGACCATTCCCGTGCTGATCTTCGGGGTCTCGGCAAGCTATGGCGCGGTAGCGGACCCCGATCCGTTCCTGCAGCCCTTCCTCATTCTTGCCGCGCTGACCTTGTTTCTTGCCGTGCTGGGGCCGGTCGCCGCGGCGCTGGCGCTGCGCCATGGGGCGGACTGATGTGGCCGCTACGCATAGAAAATCCGTTCTTTCTCCAGACCATCTACGGCCACTATCCGGACCTGTCTTCCGTCGAGGTCACCAAGGCCGAAATCAGTCGTGACGGGCCTAGTCTGCATCTACATTTCATATCGACCCATCTTCCCGGCCTCCCGTGAAATGGGGGCCATTCAACGCAGTGCATTTTCAACTCGGGTTCGAAGGTGTCGAGTCAGTCAGCGTTCGCAAGTTCCAGAGTCATGACAGGAGCACGGTCAGAATGTGGGATGACGCAGGCAAAATTCTGCTCACCTGCGAAGGAGCTGTCAGGCTGTCCCTGACATGCCAGTTCATGCGAATCATTAAGATATCCGGTCTGCTGCAGTCACAGTGAGATGAACATCGGATTCCGAGTGACCGCAAATCTGCCGCAGACGCCGTTCATTGCGACGGACGGCCAGTGCAGCTATGAACTCCACTGCAAGAAGCCTTGGATCGGGAAATGAGTGTACACGCCCTTTATGTCATGGCTGCCTATGCCTTCACGGCCGTGGCTCTGGCCGGGCTGATCGGCTGGATCCTTCTCGACCAGCGGGCACGCAGACGAGACCTCGCCGAGCTGGAAGCGTCCGGCGTGCGGCGGCGCTCCGACAAGGCGGGGAAATCATGAGCATGGAAACGGAAACGCCAGCGCGCGGGCGGCGCCTGATCGTGCTTTTGCCGCTGCTGATTTTCCTCGGGCTGGCGGGACTGTTCCTGACGCAGCTATTGTCCGGTCGCGACACTTCGGAAGTGCCATCGGCGCTGATCGGCCTGCCGGCGCCGCAGACCAATCTGCCGGCGCTCGAGGGCATGAATTTGCCGGGGCTCGATTCCAAGTCGTTCGCCGGCAAGGTCACGCTGGTCAATGTCTTCGCGTCCTGGTGCGGACCATGCCGCGACGAACATCCGGTGCTGCTGGCACTATCGCAGGACAAGCGCTTCGTCATCGCCGCGCTCAATTACAAGGACCAGCCGGAAAACGCCCGCCGGTTCCTCGGCGATCTCGGCAATCCGTTCCAGGCGATCGGTGTCGACGCGGCGGGTCGGGCGGCGATCGACTGGGGCGTCTATGGCGTGCCGGAGACCTTCGTCATCGGCAAGGACAGCAAGATCGCCTACAAGCATGTCGGCCCACTGACGCCAGGCTCGGCGCAGACGCTGCTTTTGCCGGAGATCGAGAAGGCACTGGCCGCGCCCGGCTGAGGCTTCGGAAACGCGATGGACGAACGCGACATCCGCGATCATTTTCTGGCGCAGGCGAAAGCCTGCGATGGACTTGGCTCGCCTTTCACGGCGAATCTATGCCGTGCGCTGGCCAAGGTTCTCGACGCCAACACCAGGACCGGGCAGGCGGTTCTCGGCTGGTCGGGCGACGCGCGCGCCGATGCCCTGGCACTGCGGCTCTGTGGCGCGCTGCATGCGCTGGTCCTGACGGGTGCCGGTGAGCGGCTGGCACGACTCTATCCGCCCAACCAGGCTAGCGAATCGGAGATCGCGGCGGTGCTGCCGGAGGCAATTGCGCGATCCGACGAGCGGATACTCGCTGGCCTCGCCGGCGCGCCGCAGACCAATGAAATCGCCCGGTCGGCGATGCTGCTGCCTGGACTTCTGACGGTCGCGCGGGAAACCGGCCTGCCGCTGGACCTGTGCGAGATTGGCGCCAGCGCCGGGCTCAATCTACTGTTGGATCGCTTTCACTTCCGCTACGGCGATGCCGAGTGGGGCGACCCGGCCTCCCCCGTCCGGTTGGCGCCGGAGGCGCGCGGCCTCGCTGTTCCACTTGATGGGAAGATCGACGTCCGCCATCGCGCCGGCTGCGACATCGCGCCGGTCGATCTCGCTGACGCAGCCGCGCGGCTACGGCTTCGGTCCTACATCTGGGCCGATCAGGCAGCGCGGCTGGCCCGGCTCGACGCCGCGCTGTCGCTTGCCGAAAAATTTCCACCGCCGCTTGTCAAAGCGGATGCGGCGGAATTTGTCGGGAAGGCACTGGCCGCACGGCAGCCGGGCGCCGCCTTCGTGCTCTATCATTCGATCATGTGGCAATATCTGCCGCGGGCGACCAAGGATGCCATCACCGCCATGCTGGAGCAGGCGGGCAGACAGGCCACGGCAGCTGCGCCTATCGCGAGGTTGAGGATGGAGCCGGGCGATCCCACAAACAATTGGGCGGTACTCAGCCTCACTCTATGGCCGGGCGGCGAGACACGCCGCCTGGCCCATTGCGATTACCACGGCCGCTGGATCGAATGGATGGGCTAAGCCCGATCGGACTGTTCTATTTACGCATGATCTTGTCCGAAAAGTCTGCAACTTTTTGCTGCGCTGACCTTCGGTTCGGGATCATGCGTCGAACTCAGCCGTAAATCTGCTTGTGGACCTGATAGAGCATTTCGCTGCGGTCGGCGCGCATGTCGGCCAGATCGCGGCTGGAAAAGGAGTCGATTTCGGCGACGAGGCGGTTGTATTGCCGGCGCTTGGCGATGCTGGCGCGAGCGCGGCTCATGAGGCTGTCGAGGATCATAGCGAGGTTCCTTCTGCGCCGCATTGTTGCGGCAGGTTGTTCCTCCCTTGATCGATACTGAGCATGACATAGTTATGGTGCGATGCAAAAAGAAGATGTTGCAATGCACCATTGCACTGGGCGCATAGCCGGGTTAACGGCGCATGACCTGTCATTTGGGCAAGGCGGCGTTGCCGCCGGTCGCCTCGATGCCTCAAGATGCGGTGAGAGTGATATCAACGATCTTGCCATATCGATCGCCGGCTGGCTTGATCGCGCCGGTACCAGCGATCTGCATGACCGGGAGGAAACCATGGCCGCCGAAGACTACTACGAGGTTATCGATCCGCGTTTTGCGCGGCTGTTCAACAGCAACGCGCAGGTGGAAAAGCTGTTCACCGGATGCCGGTGGGCGGAAGGGCCGGCCTGGTTCGCGGCCGGCCGCTATGTGATCTGGTCCGACATCCCCAACAACCGCATGCTGCGCTACGACGAGACCGACGGCAGCGTCAGCGTGTTTCGGCAGCCGTCCGGCAATTCCAACGGCAATACCGTCGACCGGCAGGGCCGGCTGGTCAGTTGCGAGCATTCGGGCCGCCGTGTCAGCCGCACCGAGCATGACGGCTCCGTCACCACCATCGCCGACAGATGGCGCAGCAAGCGGCTGAACTCGCCCAATGACGCGGTGGTGAAGTCCGACGGGTCGATCTGGTTCACCGACCCGACCTACGGCATCGATACGGATTACGAGGGCGACAAGGCCGAAAGCGAGATCGGCGCCTGCCATGTCTACCGGGTCGACCCCGGCACCGGCGAGATCGAAGCGGTGATCACCGACATGGTCAGGCCCAACGGGCTTGCCTTCTCGCTTGACGAGAGCAAGCTCTACGTCGTCGACACCGGCCGCACGCATGGCGCGCAGAATCCGGCACATATGCGGGTGTTCAATGTCGACGAGGGCGGCAAGAAGGTCTCCGGCGAAAAGGTCTTCGCCGATTGCACGGCCGGCCTGTTCGACGGTTTCAGGCTCGACGACCAGGGGCGCATCTGGACCAGTGCCGCCGACGGCATCCATTGCTACGATCCGGACGGAACGCTGATCGGCAAGATCAAGGTACCGGAAGTCGTCGCCAATTGCGTGTTCGGCGGCAATAAGCTGAACTGCCTCTACATCGCCGGTACGACCTCGCTCTACATGGTCCGGCTGATGGTCAACGGCGCAAAGACCTACTGAGCGGTCGCCAGGCAATATCCAGGGGAGGACGCCATGCCGTTCGTGAACATCCGCATCGTCAAGGAGGTAATCGCCGCCGACCCGGCCGGCAAGAAAGCCGCCATCGCTGCCCAGGTGACGGCGGCCATCACCGGCGCCACCGGCCTGACCAGCAACGACGTCTGGGTGGTTTTCGAGGAGGTCAATGCGCGCGACTGGTTCGTCGGCGAGACCGATGTCGAGACGCGGCGCAGCAAGGGCTGAAAACAGGCTTCCGCCGCGTCCTTTAAATGGTTGCGGCGCGGCCGCTCAGCGGACACGGATGAACTCGGCGAAAGCCGAGGGATTTCGACGAACCATGTCCGAAAAAGCTACCACATGGTGTGTTTGTATTCTTCGTCCAGCCAGCGGTCGGTCGCTTCGGCCGAATCGGCGAGCGCTAGCTGGTCGCGCAGGATCTGGCCGAGTGTCGGCAGCGTCGCGCGGTCGTACCAGGTTTCGGGCTTCCACAAATCGGAGCGCATGAGGGCCTTGGCGCAATGCATGTAGGCGGCCTTGACCGTCACCAGGACGACGCTTTGCGGTTCCTTGCCGTCGACGGCGAGCGGCTCACGCAAAGCCGCATCGACGGTGATGCGGGCGTCGCCGTTGACGCGCAGCGTCTCGTTCATGCCTGGAATGAGAAAGAGCAGCCCGACCGAGGGGTTGAGAAGAATGTTCTCCAGCGTATCGAGCCGGTTGTTGCCGGGCCGGTCGGGGATGGCGATGGTCCTCTCGTCGAGCACGGCGGCAAAGCCCGGCCTGTCGCCTTTCGGCGTCACATCGGCATTGCCGGCGCCGTCGGAGGAGCCGATCAGCACGAAGGGGCTTTTGCCGATGAAGGAACGGCAGTGGCCATCCAGCGCCTTAAGCTCCTTGCGGATCGAGCCGTCGGTGGGCCGAGGCGTCTTGTAGATCGTTCTCAGCTCTTCGCGCGTGGTGACGAATTCCATACCCTCTCCCTAACAGTTACTTGCCGGCCTTCTCTTCTTTTCCGGTCTTGCCTTCAAGCGAATGGCGCATGATCAGCGGCATCTGGCTGAAGGTGAAAAGAAGCGTGATCGGCATGATGCCCCAGACCTTGAAGGTAACCCAGGCATCGGTGGAAAAATTCCTCCAGACCACCTCGTTGACAAGGGCCAGAAACAGGAAAAACAGGCCCCAGCGGAGGGTGAGTTTCTTCCAGCCCTCGGCATCGAGGCTGAAGGCCGAATCGAAGACGTAGCCGAGCAGCGACTTGCCGAAAAACAGGCCGCCGAGCAGCACGCCGCCGAACAGCGTGTTGACGATGGTCGGCTTCATCTTGATGAAGACGTCGTCCTGCAGATAGAGCGTCAGCGCGCCGAAGACGAAGACGACGACGCCCGACACCATCGGCATGATCGGCAAGGTGCGGGTGAGCAGCCAGGAGGCGATCAGCGCGATAGCCGTCGCGGCCATGAACAGGCCGGTGGCGACGAAGATCGGCCCGCCGAATTCGGCCAGCGCTGGGAATTTCTGTGTCAACCATTCGCCGCGCGCGTTGGCAAAGAAGAACACCAGCAGCGGGCCGAGCTCCAGCATCAGCTTGAGCAGCGGATTGACGCCTTCCTTTTTCTGCTTCTGCGGATCGGACGGGTCGCGTTCGAGGATGGGCGGGTTCATAGGCTTCCTTCTTACGGATGACCCTGTCCAAAAAGTCTGCAACTCTTTGGGGTCATGCTTGTTACGCCACTCCAGCGATCGCCTTGGCGAATTCGCTTGCGGAGAAAGGTTCGAGGTCGTCGACCTGTTCGCCGACGCCGATGAAATAGACCGGCAGTTTGTGCTTTGCCGCGATCGCCACCAGAATACCGCCGCGTGCCGTGCCGTCCAGCTTGGTCATCACCAGGCCGTTGACGCCGGCGACGTTGCGGAAGATCTCCACCTGGTTGAGCGCGTTCTGGCCGGTGGTGGCGTCGACCGTCTGCAGCACGGTGTGCGGCGCCTCCGGATCGAGCTTGCCCAGAACCCGCACGATCTTTTCCAGTTCCGCCATCAGCTCGGCCTTGTTCTGCAGCCGCCCGGCGGTGTCGATGATCAGCACGTCGGAGCCGGCTTGCTTGGCCTGTTCGAAGGCGTCGTAGGCAAGACCTGCCGCATCGGCCCCAAGCTTCGAGGCGATGACCGGCGACTTGGTGCGCTCGCCCCAGATCTTCAGCTGCTCTATTGCCGCGGCACGGAACGTGTCGCCGGCGGCGAGCATCACCGCCAGTCCGCCATCGGTGAGCTTTGCCGCCAGCTTGCCGATGGTCGTGGTCTTGCCGGTGCCGTTGACGCCGACGACAAGGATGACATGCGGTTTGTGGCTGAGGTCGAGCTCCAGCGGCAAGGCGACGTGGGTCAGCACCTTCTCCACCTCGGCCGCCATGATGGCGCGCACTTCCGTCTCGGAGACGTCCTTGCCGTAGCGGCTGGCGGCCAGCGAATCGGTGATGCGCAATGCCGTCTCCATGCCGAGATCGGCGCGAATCAGCACGTCTTCCAGATCCTGCAGCGTGTCCTCGTCGAGCTTGCGCTTGGTGAAGACGCCGGCGATGTTGCCGGACAGTTCCCGGGACGAGCGGGCAAGCCCCTCCTTCATGCGCTGGAACCAGGAGCGTTTCGGTGCCGGTTCCGGCGCCTTCTGCGGCTCGGCTTTCTGCTCGACCTTCTTGGTGACGGTCACCTTGCCGGGAGCGGGTTTTGGCTCCGGTTGCGGTACGGCCTGCGGTTCGGGCGCGATCTCGTCGAAGATCGGCTGCGTTTCGACCGGCGCGGGCTGGCGAATGGGGGGCGCTATTTCCGCCGGCGGCGCTGCAGGCTCCGGTGCTGTCGAGGGAGCCTCGGCGGGCGGTGCCGGCATTTCGACAGGCGCTGGCTCAGGCCGTTTTTCCGGCTGGGACGGGGCGATTTCTGGTCGCTGCGGCTCGGGCTCAGGAATTTCCTGCAGCTCTGGTGCAGGAACTGGCTCAGGGATGACGGGAGCGGCCGGGATTTCCTCGGGCGCTGGCTCCTCAGCAGCCGTTTCGAACTTCGGCGGCTGCAACTCCTCGACCGGAGCAGGCTCTGTCTGAATTTCAGGCTCGGGCGGAATGGTCGGAGTGGGCTCGGGCTTAGGCTCCTCGACCGGAGCAGGCTCCGGCTGGATGTCAGGCCCGGGTGGAATGATCTGAGCTGGCTTGGCCTCTTCAATAGGCGCCGGCTGCGGCGCGGGAGGTGCTTCCGGCTCGACCGGTGGCGGAGGCGCAGCTTCCGCCTCGGGCCGAGGCTCTTCGCGTTTCAAAAATTCCGGAACGGCCTGCCCGGCGGCTGGCTTCAGCGCCTCCAGCGCATCCCATTTGATCGGCGGCAGCGGCGCGGTCTCGTCGATCCGCTCCTCGACCACTTCCTTCTTGCCGAACGAAAATATCTTCTTGAAAAAACCAGCCATGTTCTTGCGTCTCAGGCGGCGCGGGCGGCAAGCGGCGCCGCGATCAGGCGGGCGCCGTCATGGCCGGCGATATCAGCCTCGACGATTTCGCCCGGCGCGCCCGAAGAGATGGCGGCAAGCGTGAAGCCTTCGGTCCGGCCGAGCCCCTCGCGCTCGACCAGGATCGACTGGCGCGACCCGGTCAGCGAGGAAAGGTGGCTACGATAGGCGGCGTCGCCGGCGGCGCGCAGCCGTGCCGCGCGCTGCTTGACCACCTCGCGGCGAAGCTGCGGCATGCGCGCGGCGGGCGTGCCTTCGCGCGGTGAAAACGGGAAGACGTGGAGATGTGTCAGCCCGCATTCCTCGACGATCTTCAGCGAATTCTCGAACATGGCGTCCGTCTCTGTCGGGAAGCCGGCGATGATGTCGGCGCCGAAGACGATGCCGGGGCGCAATTTGCGCACATCCTCGCAAAAACGGATCGACTGATCCCGGTTGTGCCGGCGCTTCATCCGCTTCAGGATCATGTCGTCGCCCGCCTGCAACGACAGATGCAGATGCGGCATCAGCCTGGGCTCGGTGGCGATGGCCTCGAGCAAGTCGTCATCGGCTTCGATCGAATCGATGGAGGAGAGGCGCAGGCGTTTTACGTGGGGCACCTGCTTCAGGATTGCCTTGACCAATTTGCCGAGTTTCGGGCTGCCAGGCAGGTCGGCGCCGAAACTGGTCATGTCGACGCCGGTCAGCACGATCTCGGCATAGCCATTGTCGCTCAGCCGCTTGACCTGCTCGACCACGGCGCCCATCGGCACCGAGCGCGAATTGCCGCGGCCGTAGGGGATGATGCAGAAAGTGCAGCGGTGGTCGCAGCCGTTCTGCACCTGGACGAAGGCCCGCGCCCGGCCCTCGATGGCGTCGACCATATGGCCGGCCGTCTCGCGTACCGAAAAGATATCGTTGACGCGGGCCTTTTCGGTGTCGTTGACGCCGAAATCCGGCAGCGCGCGATAGGAATGTGCCCTCAGCTTCTCCTCATTGCCGAGCACGAGATCGACTTCGTCCATGGCGACGAAATTCTCTGGCTCGATCTGCGCGGCGCAGCCGGTGACGATGATACGGGCGGTCGGGTTCTCGCGGCGAGCCTTCCTGATCGACTGTTTTGCCTGGCGAACCGCCTCGCCGGTGACGGCGCAGGTGTTGAAGATGATGGCGCCGCCTGCCAGCGCGCCAAGGCCGGCGCTTTCCGCCTCGCTGCGCATTACCTCGGATTCGTAGGTGTTCAGCCGGCAGCCGAAGGTGACGACGTCAACCCCCATCGTGGGAAGAGCGGGCATCAGGCGACGCTTTCATTGTCGCGGGCCCACACACCGGTCGACGGGTCGAATCTGCCGGAAAATTCCCATTCGGCGGCACCGGTGAGGATGACGTGGTCGTCGCCGCGCCATTCGACATGCAAGGAGCCGCCGCCGGGCGTCACCAGAGAGACGCTACGTCCGGTCCGCCTGGTGCGAGCGGCAGCAACGACAGCGGCACAAGCGGCCGAGCCGCAGGCCTTAGTCAGGCCGGCGCCACGCTCCCAGGTGCGGATGACCATCGTCTCAGGTGAGGTCACCCGCGCAATGGTGATATTGGCGCGTTCGGGGAAGATCGGGTGGTTTTCGAGCAGCGGGCCGAAACGGTCGAGCTCGTAGGACCAGACGTCGCGGTCGACCCAGAAGATGGCATGCGGATTGCCCATCGAGACGGCCGACGGCGAATGCAGCTCCGGCGCGTCGATCGGGCCGACCTGCAGCTCGATCATGCGGGTATCGCGGAATTCCTCGGCCAGCGGAATGTCCTGCCAGCCGAAACGCGGCTTGCCCATGTCGACCGAGATCAGCCCGTCGGCATGTTCTTCGGCGTTGAGGATGCCGGCGACGGTCTCTAAGGCGAATGCCTTCTGGCCGGTCTCGGCGGCAAGTGCCTGCACCACGCAGCGCATGCCGTTGCCGCAGGCTTGCGCGCCGGTACCGTCGGAATTCAGTATGTCGATGAAAAAGGCGGTGCCCGGCGTCCTGGCGTCGTGGATCGCCATGATCTGATCGAATTTCGTCGCGCCATCGGCATTGAGCGCAAGGGCGGCAGCCGGCGTCACCCGATCGGCGCGGCCGCGCATGTCGGCAACGATGATCTCGTTGCCGATGCCGTTCATCTTGGCGAAGGGGGCAGTACTTGCCATCGATCGAAAGGTCTCATGCCGGTTTGGCGCCTATATGGCGGATAGCGGCTGAAATTACCAGTGCGGCCGCGTCTACGTCACCGCGAAGACACCAAGCACGATTAGCAGGAAGATGATCAGCACGATGCCGATGAGGATACGGGCGCCGGTGGCAGCGGCTCCGGCCAATGCCGGCATGCCGAGCAGGCTGGCCGCGGCCGCGATGATCAGAAGAATGATGATCCATTTGATCATTAGAAAAACCTCGCAGCCGACAAGTTTGGATGCCCCACCAACGCATCTACGATGCCCTGGGTTCCGCCTGAGGGTTCCGCTGCCCGGACGTTGGTCGCTCTATACCGTCGGCACGTCCCAGACCTCGCCGGGACGCAAGGCGCGAAAGCGATCTTGCGGCATACCTTGATCGTCGAGGGCCTCGCCCAGTTTTCTGGCTGGCTCATCGATCGGCTCGTTGGTGAGCCGGAACGTGCCCCAATGGCAACCGGCGGCATGGGCGGCGTTGCACAAAAGCATGCCTTGCACCGCCTCTTCCGGGTTCTGGTGCTGCGGCGCCATGAACCAGCGCGGCTCGTAGGCGCCGATCGGCAGGATGGCGAGGCGGAAACCGCCGTGCCTTTCGGCCATCAGCCGGTAATTGATGCCGTCGTGGAAACCGGTGTCGCCGGCGAAGTAGACCTTTCCGCCCGGCGTCTCGACCACAAAACCCGCCCACAGCGCCATGCGCCGGTCGCGGGTGCCGCGCGCCGACCAGTGATGTACCGGCTCGACATGGACGGCGACGCCGTCACCGATGTCGACCCGGTCGCCCCAGTCATGCACGGAGAGCCGCATGGCGGGAACGACATCGTCGATGACGGCGTCGTTGCCGAGCGGCGTCAGCACCAGCGGGTCGTGCTTTGCCTTCAGCCGCTTCAGCGTGGCGAGGTCGAGATGGTCGTAGTGGTTGTGGCTGACCAGTACGAGGTCGATCGGTGGCAGGTTGGAAAAGGCGATGCCCGGCGGATTGACCCGTTTCGGCCCGGCAAAGGAGAGCGGCGAAACGCGCCGCGACCAGACCGGGTCGGTTAGGATGTTCAGGCCGGCTGTCTGGATGAGCAGCGAGGAGTGGCCGACCATGGTGAGCCTCAGTCCGGAGCCGTCGATCCGCTCAGCCGGTTTCGCCTGCGGAAACGGGCTCGGATTCGCCGCCGGCCATTTCGCGCGTTCGCCACCCAACTGCCACCTCAAGAGATCGGAAAAACGGCCAGGCGGCTTGCCGTCGGGATTGAAGAACAAGGCGCCGTCGAAATGGTCGCTGGGCGGGCCGCTGTAGTAGCGATTGGCGGCTCTTTTTCTCGCAGCCAAGGTTTCGCCTCCGGCAGGGTCCCGTTTCATCAGAGATAGGGCCGAAGCCGGCCGGCGCAAGCATTTGGCGACCGGAATGCCAAGGGCACCGGTCCAGGCAAACCGTTGCGCAGCCTCGGGTCAGGCCCGACGGGCAGGCTTTGGGCAGCATGCATTTTGTGATAAAGTTGCAACAGATGCTGCCGCAAATAGTATTTTAACCATATCGGGTTGAAATTTCGCCACCTTCTCCATCTTGGTGAGGGAGAGATTGTGTGGACCGCAGCCCCAGCCGGATTCCACGGAGGTTTGAAATGAATTTTTCGAAGACCGGTCTGCTGGCCGTATCGCTTGCCGCGCTCGTTGCGAGCGGCTGCTCAACCTCACGGTTCTCGTCGATGGACCAGGAGCAGCCGGCGCCGCTGCAAGCCGCGCCTTCCGGCAACGTGACGGCAAATCAGTTGCCGCCGCCGGCAGCGCCTGGCACGGCCGACCCGTCGAAATTCCCGACGGCGCCACAAGGCACGCTCGACCCCCAGGTCGCCTCGCTGCCGCCGGACGGGACGGCTCCGGCCGGAGCCCCGGATCTTACAGCAGGTAGCGTCGCCGGCGTGTGGAAGGCCAGTGTGTCCGGCCAGAGCTGCCAGGTGGCGACGCCGCAGACCAAATTCGGCGCCGGCTATCGGGCCGGACCGCTGCATTGCCCGGCGCCGATCGACGGCATCAAATCCTGGAACGTCGCCGGCAAGCAGTTGACCCTGTACGACGAGAATGGCGGCACGCTGGCACGGCTCTATTCCTCGGGCGGAGAGAAATTCGACGGCCAGACTTCCAACGGCCTGCCAATCTCGCTTACAAGGTAGGCTGACCGCCCCTTATTGTTTTTACGCGATTCCCGACGGAAAACCGCTCTAGAACGACGTGACCGATGCATCTGCGTGACGGCCTTCAGACCCATGCGACCGTCAGGCAGCGCTACGACCATTTGGTCGAGACGGGCCTGATTGGCCGCGATCCGGCGCAGGAGCGGATCACTGCTGACCTCGACCGGCTGATCGATGAGATTTCGGCAAAGCGGATGGCGCACAAATCGAGCGCGTTGGGGTGGCTGTTCGCGCGCAAGCGCGAGACCCGTGAGGCGGTCAAGGGTCTTTACATCCATGGCGGCGTCGGCCGCGGCAAGACCATGCTGATGGACATGTTCTTCGAGCTGGTGCCGGTCAGGCGCAAGCGCCGTGTGCATTTCAACGACTTCATGGCCGATGTGCAGGATCGCATCCAGAAGCACCGGCAGGCGCGTAAAGAGGGCACCGTCAGGGAAGACGACCCGATCGCGCCAGTGGCCCGCGCGCTGGCCGAGGAAGCCTGGGTGCTGTGCTTCGACGAGTTTTCCGTCACCGACATCGCCGACGCGATGATCCTGTCCCGGCTGTTCTCGGCGCTGTTTGCCAACGGCGTCGTGCTGGTCGCCACCTCCAATGTCGCGCCGGAGGATCTCTACCGCGACGGGTTGAACCGCAAGCTTTTCCTGCCGTTCATCGGCATACTGGGACGGCATGCGCATGTGCTGGCGCTGGGCGCCGACAAGGACTACCGGCTGGACAAGCTCAGCCGCATGCCGGTCTACATCACCCCTGCGGATGCGGCCGCCGATGCCGCGCTCGACGCGGCCTGGGAGGCGATGACGCATGGCAGGCCGACGGCCGAGACGACGCTGACGGTGAAGGGCCGGCAGGTCGTGGTGCCGGCTGCCGCCGGCGAGGCGGCGCGCTTCTCCTTTGCCGATCTCTGTGAAAAGCCGCTCGGCCCCCGCGACTACCTTGCCATCGCAGCCCGCTTCTCGACCGTTTTCATCGATCACGTGCCGGTGCTGGGCGAAGGCAGGCGCAACGAGGCCAAGCGCTTTATCCTCTTGATCGACACGCTCTACGATCATCATGTGCGGCTGGTGATGAGCGCCGCTGCACCGCCGCCGCAGCTTTATACGGCCAGGCGCGGCAACAAGGTCTTCGAATTCGAGCGCACGGCGTCACGGCTGATCGAGATGCAGAGCCACGAATGGCTGGAGGACTGGGCGGAACGGCAGAGGGCGAGGGTGCTGTCGCCGGAAGCGCAGCAGGTTCGGGCTTAGCCACCATGCGTTCGTCATCCTAGAGCGTGTCGCGTTTGACGTGATTCAGGATTCCCATTGAGGCTGCGGCGTGATTCATTGCGGTTTGAAGGAGAACCGCGATGGGCAAGCCGCTACCGATGGCGTTGCGTGAGCGTGTTGCTGGGTATGTCGACGAGGGGCACGGACACCGGGAAGCCGCCCGGCATTTCCGCATTTCGCCTCGTTTCGTGAACGAG